>JBDHVW010000168.1:0-11496 GCA_039809865.1 Vulcanimicrobiota bacterium | reverse complement strand
CTGTGGCCGCTTCTGCAGTCCAGCCTGACGGCTCTGGACCAGTGGCTGCCGGGCTTTCTGAGCGTGATCTATGGCCAGGAGACTCCCCTGGCGGCTTTGAAGCGCTTGCGCTGAGCAACCCTGCGCCCGATGACTCCTGGCTGCGCTCAGGCCAGAGGAGGTAGACGGTGGCGCCCACGATGCCAAAGAGTGTGAACAGCATGCCCACGAACACGCGCGTCCCACCGATGCCCATCCCATTCAATTGCCCCATCAGAAAGAGAAAGCCCGCCAGGACCAAGACGCGAGCCCAAAACTTGCGGGATTCCCCTCGCCGCGACCGTCTCATCCGCATAAAGGAATGGATTCTAGCCACCCGCAAGAATCCCCGCCGAGACGCCGAACCTCTCGCGCATGCGAGCAATTCTCACCGTATTCCTGATCGGAGCCCTGAGCCTGGCCGCCCTGGCTCAAACGCCGACCAGGGAGGCCTTCCTTCAGGCTGTCGAGGCGTTCGAGAAGGACCCGCTGACGCCCGAGGTGGACGCGCAGCTCAAGACCATCGTGCAGTTCGTGACCGACAGTCCGGACGTGATGGTCACGGTGGATCCGACCAACTTCCCGCTCGAGAAAGACACCCCGGACCCGGTCCGGATGCTGATGCTGGGCGCCTTCATGGGTGGCAACGCGCGCGAGCAGGTGCGGCTCGAGAAGAAGGGTGACCAGTCCTATGCGGGGGTGCAGCTGATGCTCAAAACCTACAAACGGCTGCAAGCCCGCGCCAAATTCAACTCGCCCGGCCTGGACAACCTGGCCGACCTGGAGGCGAAAGGGAAGCTCAAGGCTTATCTCAAGAGGAAGTAAACCGCCCGTTGGCTAAGCTGCCGCCAGTTTTGGAGGGCGTTTGACGTGAGCGAGACAGTCGATCTGGCGGTGCTGGGCGGGGGACCCGGGGGATATGTGGCGGCGATCCGGGGGGCGCAGCTCGGGATGAGCGTCGCGCTCATCGAAAAGGACCCCTTTCTGGGCGGAACCTGTCTGCACCGGGGCTGCATCCCCACCAAAGCGCTGCTGCACTACGCCCACACCTTCGGCGAGATGAAGCGAGCCGCCGAGTATGGCGTGCTGTGCGACAACATCCGCCTGGACATCGTGAAGATGCAGGCCAAGAAAAACGATACCGTCACGCGCCTGGCGCGCGGCATCGACGGCCTGATCAAGAAGAACCGCATCCGCTCCATCACGGGCACCGGGAAGCTCGTCAAAGAGGGCGTCCTGGAGGTGGACGGCACCACGGTCAACGCCAGGACCATCGTGCTGGCCACGGGTAGCTCGCCGATCGTGCTGCCGGGCGTGACGCCGGATGGAGTGAAAGTCTTCACCAGCGACGAGATCCTCAAGCTCGAGAAGGTGCCCGCCAGCATGCTGGTCATCGGCGCGGGCGCCGTGGGCCTCGAGTTCGCCTCGATCTACAACCGCTTCGGGACGAAGGTGGAGGTCATCGAGATGCTCCCCCGGGCCCTGCCGGCCGAGGATGAGGAGATCTCGGCCGAGCTCACCAAATCGTTCGCCAAGCAGGGCATCCCCATCCGCACCTCCACGAAGGTCGAGCGGATCGAGACCACGGCGACCGGGGTGCGCTTGACGCTCGACAACAAAGAGGTGCTCGAAGCCGAGACGCTGCTGCTGTCGGTGGGGCGCAAGCCCAACAGCGACGGCCTGCCGGTCGAGCTGGACGGGCGCCGCGTCAAGGTCGACGAGTTCGGCCGCACCAACCTGCCGGGCGTCTACGCCATCGGCGACCTGACGCCGGGACCGCAGCTGGCCCACGTAGCCAGCGCCGAAGGCATCCTGGCGGTCGAGCACGCCGCTGGCCACGAGGTGCGCCCGATCGACTACGGCAAGATTCCCGGCGCGACCTACACCCACCCCGAGGTCGCCAGCGTCGGCATGACCGAGAAACAGGCCTGGGAAAAGGGCTACGAGGTCAAGGTCGGCCGCTTCCCCTGGGCCGCGCTGGGCAAAGCGGCGGTCATCGGCGAGACCGAGGGCCTGGTGAAGATCGTGGCCGAGGCCAGATACGGCGAGCTTTTGGGCGTGCACATCATGGGCCCGTCGGCCACCGACCTGATCGCCGAGGCCTGCGTGGCCCTGCAGTGCGAGGCTACGGTGGAGGAGCTGTACCGCACCATCCACGCTCATCCGACGCTGTCCGAGGGCCTCATGGAAGCGGCCCACGGGGTGTTTGGAACCCCCATCCATTACATCCCGCCGCCCGTGCGCAAGAAAGAGCCGGTGCCCGCGTGAAGCCGCTCGAGCTCTACCGCTGGATGGTCCTCAACCGGATGGTCGAGGAGCGTCTGGTCAATTTCTATCGCCAGAGCAAGGTCGTGGGCGGTCTCTATCGCTCGCTGGGTCAGGAGGCCATCTCCATCGGCACCGCCTCGGTGCTCGAGCCGCAAGACGTGGTGGCGCCGCTCATCCGCAATGCGGGCGTGTTCCTGATGCGGGGCTACCGTCCGCGCGACCTGTTCATGCAGTACATGGCCAAGGCCGGGTCACCCACCGGCGGCCGCGACTGCAACACGCACTTTGGTGATGTGCAGAAGGGCGTCATCGCGCCGATCTCGATGCTGGGAGCGATGATCCCCGTGTGTGCCGGCATCGCCTGGGCGGGGCGCGAGCAGAAGAAGAACCTGGTGGCGATGACCTACATCGGCGACGGGGGCACGTCCACCGGCGATTTCCACGAGGGGATGAACCTGGCCGCGGTCTGGAAGCTCCCCCTGGTGGTGGTGGGCGAGGCCAACCAGTATGCCTACAGCACGCCCACGCACTCGCAGATGGCGATCACGGACCTGTCGGACCGCGCCAAAGCTTACGGGATGGCCCACGCGACGGTGGACGGCAACGACGTCCTGGTCGTGCAGGAGGCCGCCCGCAAAGCCGTGGAGTACGCGCGCAGCGGAAAAGGGCCGTTCTTCCTGACTTGCGAGACGATGCGCATGCGCGGCCACGCCGAGCACGACGACGCCCGCTACGTGCCGGCGGAGCTGTTCGAGCAGTGGAAGCTGAAAGACCCGCTG
This sequence comes from Vulcanimicrobiota bacterium, assembly GCA_039809865.1. Classification (GTDB taxonomy): domain Bacteria; phylum Vulcanimicrobiota; class Xenobia; order Xenobiales; family QWHO01; genus QWHO01. The sequence goes on along the minus strand of JBDHVW010000168.1, from coordinate 8,431 downwards.
GAACGCCTGAAGGCCTCCCTGAAGGGCCAGGAGGCCGTGCTGGCGGGCATCGACGACGAGGTGCGCGAGCTGGTCGAGGCGGAGGCCCGCATTGCGGACGAGTCGCCGATGCCCGACCCGGACTTCGCCTTCGGGAGGGTGTTCGCGTGAGCTCTTCGACCACCGAAAAGCCTCATCTGGGCGGCGCCGAGGTCGCCACGGGGCGCGGGGTAACCTTGCTGGAAGGTGTCCGCCAGGCGCTCTGGGACGAGCTGGAGTCCGATCCGTCCGTCTACCTGATCGGCCAGGACATCGGCCACTTCGGAGGCGCCTTCAAGGTGACCGCGGGCCTGCAGGAGCAGTTCGGCGACCACCGCGTGAAGGACACGCCCATCAGCGAGTCCGGCATGATCGGGGCCGCCATCGGCGCTTCGATGCTGGGCCTGAAGGTCGTGGTGGAGATGCAGTTCATCGACTTCATCGCCTGCGGTTACAACCAGCTGGTCAACTTCGCGGCGCTGTGCCGCTACCGGTGGGGTCAGGGCGTGCCGATCGTGGTGCGCGGGCCCTGCGGCGCGGGCGTCAGCGGCAGCGCGTTCCACTCGCAGTGCCCCGAGGCGCACTTCATGCCCACGCCGGGCCTCAAGATCGCCTTCCCGGCCACGGCCGAGGATGCCTACGGACTGCTCCGAACCGCCATCCAGGACCCCGACCCGGTGCTGTTCTTGGAGCACAAGTTCCTGTACCGCCGCGTTCGGGGAGACCTGGGAGGGCCGATCCCCTTCGGCCAGGCGGCCGTGCGCCAGCGCGGCACGGACCTGACCATCATCACCTACGGGGCCACCGTGCACACCGCGCTGGAGGCCGCCGCCGCGCTGGAAGGCCATTCCGTCGAGGTGGTCGACCTCCGCACCCTGGTGCCGCTGGACGAGGACACGGTCCTGGATAGCGTGCGCCGCAACAACAAAGTGATCGTGCTGCACGAAACGCAGCGCAACCTGGGTCCCGGAGCCGAGCTCTCGGCCCGCATCGCCGAGAAGGCCTTCGAGTATCTCGACGGCCCGGTGGTGCGCGTCGCCGCGCCCGACTCCCCGACCCCGTATAGCCCGACTCTGGAGAAAGCCTGGCTGCCGGGCGTGGAGCAAGTGCTGCACGCCGCGCGCGAGCTGCTGGCGTACTAGGGCGTACAGTCGAGAGTTAAGAGTCGAGAGTCCGCACGGGTATGATCCTCTGAACTCTCAACTCTCAACTCTCAACAAGAAAGGAAATGACAATCGTGACCGACGTCATCATGCCCCAGATGGGGGAGAGCATCGCCGAGGGGACCATCGTCAAGTGGTTCAAAGAGGTGGGGCAGCCCGTCAAGAAGGACGAGCCGCTCTTTGAGATGTCCACCGACAAGGTGGACGCCGAGATCCCCTCGCCGGGCGAGGGCGTGCTGCTCGAGATCCTGGTGGGGCCGGGCACCACGGTGGACGTGGGGAAGGTTGTCGGGCGCATCGGCGTAGCGGGGACGGCGCCTTCGGGGGGTCAACAGTCAACAGTCGACAGTCGACAGGAGAAGACGGCGCCGGCCAGAGAGCTGGTCGCGGCCGCCGCCCCCGCCCGGACGAACTCTCACGGGGTGGCCTCGGTGGAGGAGTTGCGGCGGGTGAGGTCTTCGCCGCTGGTGCGCAAGATCGCCGCCGAGCACGGGGTGGACCTGGCGCGCGTGGGCCCCGGCACGGGCATCTCCGGGCGGGTGACCAAGACCGACATCATGGCGTTTCTGGAGAAAGGCCCGTCGGTCCAGGAGGCCCCGGCGCAAGCGCCCGTGACGGTTCCGGCGCGCTTCTTCCACACGCCGACGCCGGGTCAGAAGTTCGAGCCGTTCTCGCCGATGCGCGAGAAGATCGCCGAGCACATGGTGATGAGCCAGGCCATCTCGGCGCACGTCTGCACGTTCTTCGAGGTGGACATGACCCGCGTGGCCAGGCTGCGCTCCAAGCACCGCGCGGCTTACGAGAGCAAGGGCGTCAAGCTGACCTTCACCCCCTTCGTGATGAAGGCCGCCATCGATGCGCTGCTCGAGTTCCCCATCCTGAACAGCTCCATCGTGGACAAGAAGGTCTACTACCACCCCAACGTCAACCTCGGTCTGGCGGTGGCGCTCGACTGGGGCCTCATCGTGCCGGTGGTGCACAAGGCGGAGGAGAAGTCGCTGCTGGGCCTGACGCGCTCGCTGGCCGACCTGGCCGAGCGCGCCCGCATCAAGAAGCTGGCGCCCGAGGAGGTGGCCGGGGGCACGTTCACCATCACCAACCCGGGCATCTACGGCTCGCTGATCGGCACCCCGGTCATCAACCAGCCGCAGGTGGCCATCCTGGGGATGGGGGCGGTCACGAAGCGAGCGGTGGTAACCGAGGAGGACGCCATCGCCATCCGCCACATGGTCTACATGGCGCTGAGCTTCGACCACCGCATCATCGACGGGGCGACCGCGGACAAGTTCATGAGCCGGGTCAAAGCGACGCTGCAGGAGTTCCCCGAATCAGCCATGTAGCTGGGGGTTTGGGGGTCGCCGGCCCCCAGGAAAGGGCCGCCCGACATTGATGGTCCGTCGTCTCGGACTGGTCCCCTACGAGGAGGCCATCGAGCTCCAGCAAGAGGTCGTCGAACAGCGTCAGCGGGACGAAATTCCGGACACGGTTTTATTGCTCCGCCATCCCCCGATCATCACCGTGGGCTCGCGCGGCGACCTGAAGGACGTGCTGATGCCCGGCGATATCCCCGTGGTGGAAACAAAACGAGGCGGCCAGGTCACCTATCACGGCCCCGACCAGCTCGTCGCCTGGGCCATCATGCGCGTCACCGACCTGCACAAACACCTGCGCTTCCTCGAGCAGGTGGTGATCGACGTGCTGCAAAGCTACGGCCTGAAAGGCGAGCGCGTGGAAGGCCGCACCGGAGTGTGGGTGGGCGGCAACAAGATTTGCGCGATTGGGGTCAGGGCCAGCCGCTGGGTGACGTCCCACGGCCTGGCTCTGAATGTGGGCCCAGATTTGAGCGCGTTCGAGCGCATCGTGCCGTGCGGCATCACCGACGCCGGCGTGACGAGCCTCAACCAGGAGCTGGGCCATACACCGCCCGACCCCGAGGCCCGGTTCGAAGCGATTCTGCTGTCGACTGTCGACTGTTGACTGTCGACGCCTACGAAACCGGCTTGCGCTGCCGCGCCGCCAGCACCTCGTTGAGATACTGCCAGGCCTTGCCGACCTCGCCCTCCAACGCCATGCCCTTCTTGGCGATGTCGACCTCGCGCTTGCCCATCAGGGCGATGGGCTGCGTGAGCGCCACGCGGTAGATCTTGACCGAGCGATCGTCGCCCACGCAGGCCAGGATGCCCGAGTCGGGCGAGAAGCTCAAATAGCGGCACTGCTGCCACGAGCCCAGGTCGGCGATCTCCTTGCCGTCGGGCATGCTGAAAAGCTTCACACGCTTGTCGCGCTCGCCGGAGGCCATCAGCTGGCCGTTGGGCGAGAAGGCGACCTGCCACGACTCGCGCTTCAAGAACGAGTCCTGGCCGCTGCCGCGCACGGGCCAGAGCACCGTCTGGTCGGAACCCGTAGCCGCGATGTACTCGCCATCCGCCGAATAGGTGGGCGAGGGGAAGTTGAGGTAGGTGGGCGGAAGATCGCGCAACTGCTTGCCGGTGGCCAGCTCGTAGATGGCGATCTTCATCTGGGTCTCTTTGTCTTCCTGAGCCTTCATCAGCACCAGGGCCACCGTGTCGTTGGTGGGACTGTAGACCGGAGTGGCCATGTCGACGCCTTTACCCATGCGAACCTCGCACACCTGATTGCGGGTCGGCGGGTCGAAGACCTGGAGCGGCGAGTTCTCGCGCTTGACGAGCAAGAAGTTGCCGTCCAGCGAGAACGACACGTGGGTCACCGACTCGCCGCCCGTCCGGCGCTCGAGGAAGTAGAGCATCTGGCCGGTCTCGACGTCCCAGATCCGCACGCTGGCGTCCTTACCACCGGTCATCAGCAGCTTGCCGTCGGCCGTGAAGGCGCAGGTCATCACGAGGTCGTCGTGGCCCGTCAGCGTGTGCTTGATCTCGCCCGTGAGCGGCTCGATGAGGCGGATCTTGTCGTCGGAGAACCAGCAGGCGATAATGTCCTGGGTGGGCGACGAGAGCACCGCCGGAGCCGTGCCGTCGGTCCACTCCCAGCGGAACTTGGAGACCAGCTCGCCGTTCTCGAGATTCCAAACCCGGATGGCGTCCTGCGAGGACGTGGTGCAGAACTTCATGTCCGGCGAAACGGTGCGGGACTCGACGGGCACGGGCGCGGTGGGCTGAATGCGCTGGCGGGTGCGCTCGTCGGGGGCATTCCAGACGTTGATGTCGCCGCCCGCGTCGATGGTCACCAGCGACTGGCCGTCCTTGCTGAAGATCATCGAGACGCCCTTGCCCCGGTGGCTGAGGCTGCCGACGCTGAGGGCCTGGGGCAGCATGAGGGGCCAGTCGGGAGCCGGGGAGATGTTCGTCAGCGCCGTGTAGAGCTGCTGGTCGACCGGGTCGGCCGGCGTGAAGCCCGAGTTCTGCAGGAAGCCCAGCAGACCCACCGACCAGTGCAGCGGGGAGAGTTGGATGTGCTTGAACACGCCCTCCAGGTCACCGCTCTGCACCAGGCCGGCGAACAGGTCCTTCCACTCGGCCTCACCCAGCGAGGACCACTTGGAGACCTCACCCGCGTCCTTGGTCGCGGTCCCCTTGTCCCCGCCCCCGAACATCCCCATCAGCTTCTTGAACATGCGCGCCTCCCAATTGCTTCAGCCAGACCACCCGCTGCGGGTAGGGGATCTCGATCCCCTCTTTGTCAAAACGCTCCTTGATCCGCAAGAGCAGCTCCCGGCGCACCGGAAACTGCATCAGAGGGAAGGTCCGCACCGTCATCCGGATCATCAACGCCGACTCTCCCAGAGAGTCGAGCCCCATGATCTCGGGCGGTTCGGCCACTTTCTCCGGCCAGTCGGCCAGCAACCTGCGCGCCTCTTCGTCGAGGAGCTCCAGTGCCCGCCGCACATCCGTCTGGTAACCCACCGGAATCTTCAGGTCGACCTGCGACCAGGTGTTGGACAGGTTGGTCACCATCCGCAAACTCGAGTTCGGGATCGTGATCAGGCTCCCTTCCACGTCGCGAATTCGGGTGACCCGCATGGTGAAAGCCTCCACGCGGCCCTCGGCCCCCGCGACGCGAATCATGTCGCCCACTCCGAATTGGTCCTCGAGCACGATGTTCACCCCGGCCACCATGTCCTTGAGCAGGTCCTGGGCGGCCAGTCCGATGGCGGCCGTGATGAAGCCGGCGCCGGTGATCAGCGCCCACCAGTCGACGTTCATGGGCGCGAAAGAGATCAGAAACGTACACAGACCAACGATGAAAGCGACCAGAATCTGCGTGACCTGCTCGTACATTGCCAGGCGCTGGCGCCAGCGAGGCCCGGCACTGGGACTGTTGTCGTTGAAAGCCTCCAACGAGCGAAAGTAGTAGCGCACACTGGCCTGTCCCAGACGCAGGGAGATGTAGCCCGCAATCAGGACGAACACGATCCACCAGACCGGAATCACCAGCTTCTCGGCCATGGCCAGGCCGAATTCGCGCGTCTGGGGATAGCTCGACAACCAGACGCACAGCACCGTCATCCAGATCAGAATGCGCCCGCCCCAGCCCGGCAGGTGCATGTATTTCCGGATCGCCCAGGTCACCACCAGATCGACCAGCAGTGCCACCAGGGTAAAGAGTGCCAGCATCTGCGCCAGACGCGTGAAATGGCCCTCGGCCCGCTCGGTGGCCGCCAGCTTGAGCGAGCGGCGCAGCTCGCTCAGCCAGTATTCCTCGAGAGCGTCGCGGGTGCGGCCGTTGACGACCAGGTCCGCCTCGAGGATCGGGATCCGCATCTTGTCCCCGATCGAGAGGTAATCGCCGTCGGCCTTGCGGAAGAGCCGCACCTCGAGGGGCTCGGCGCCCGCCTCGTCCACCGCTTCCTGGAGCTCTTGCTGAATCGCTTTGGCCCGCTGCTCGGCCGTCAGCGTTCCGTCGGGACCCACCGTGATGGCGGCCAGGCCATCGACCCGGACGTCGGCCCGGGGCACTTCCTTGACGACCCGCAGGTCGGGGCTTTCGGTCGAAACGGGGGTCGGCACGGGACCCTCGTCCGGCGAGGGGGAGGGCGGCTGGGCCCAGAGCGCTCCCGTAAGCAGGAGCAGCAGGACGAGCAGCCTCACGTCAGCGAGGAACGGCCTGCCTCAAGCTCGAGAGGTAGCTCTCCAGGCGGTCCAATCCCTTATCGATCAGCTCCATCGAGGTCGCAAAGCTGAGCCGGACCTGGCGGGGACCGCCAAAATCCTCGCCCGGAACCACGGCCACCTGGCTGTGCTCGAGCAGGCTCTCCGCAAAGGCGGCCGCCGTGTCCAGCACGCGCCCGGCCGGGTCGACCTTGCCGAAAACGGCTTCGCTCACGTCGGGGAAGACATAGAACGCGCCCGTCGGCCGCGGGCACTTGAAGCCCGGCAGCGCGCTGAGGCGCTGGTGGATATGCTGGCCGCGGCCCGCGAAGGCCTGACGCATCTTCTCCACCTCGTCTTGAGGACCGTCGAGAGCCGCCGAAACGGCTGCCAGGCAAAAGCTGGTGATGTTGGAGGTCATCTGCCCCTGCAGGCCGTCCATCGCTTTGATCAAACCGGTGTCGGCGATGGTGAAGCCCACGCGCCAACCGGTCATGGCGTAGGTCTTGCTCAGGCAATTGAAAGTGACCGTGGGCACCTCGCGATTCTGGGCCGCGAAGCTCACGAAGGGCTCGTCGCCGTAGACCAGTCGCTCGTAGATGTCGTCGGCGAACACGATCAAGCGGGGATGCTTCGCCACCACCTCGGCCAGCGCGCGCTGCTCGGCCGGCGAGTACATGGTGCCGGTCGGGTTGGAGGGCGAGTTCATCACCAACACGCGGCTCTGCGGCGTGATCGCCTGCTCGAGCTGCTCGGGCGTGATCTTGAAGTCGCTCTCGACGCTGGCGTGGATCTCCTTGACCGTGGCTCCGGCCAGGCGCGCCTGCTCGGGATAGCTCACCCAGTAGGGCGCCGGCAGCAGCACCTCGTCACCCGGATTGAGGATGGCCATGAAAGCGAGGTAAAGGGAATGCTTGCCGCCGCAAGAGATGAGCACGTTCTCGGGCTTCGTCTCGAGCTGGTGGCGGTTCGTCATGTACCGGGCCACGGCGGCGCGCGCCTCGGGCGTGCCGGCGCTGGGCTCGTACTTGGTCTTGCCCTGCTCCAGCGCCTGAATGGCGGCCTGTTTGATGTGGGCGGGAGTGTCGAAGTCGGGCTCGCCCGCCCCGAAGCTGATGACGTCTTTGCCGGCGGCCTTGAGGGCCTTGGCCTTGGCCGTCACGGCCAGGGTGCTGGACGGCTTGAGGGCCTGAACGCGGGCGGAGAGCTCCATCAGGACAGCGAGAACAGAGCGCTCACCGCGGCGTACTTGCTCTGCTGGGCATACAGGGTGGCCGACACGGCCAGGGCGCTGCGGGCCACGCCGGTCGCCTCGACCCCCTGGAGGGCCTTCTCGACCTGCTCCTGCGTGGGGTTCTTACTGAGCGTCTCGGCGAAGCTCAGAATGGCCTTGATCTGCTTGTTATCGACGTGCATCAGCCCGCCCAGGCGGTGGATCTCGGCCTCTTCGGCCTCCTTGAGGGCGCCGTCGGCCCAGGCCATGTTGGCCAGGTCGAGCAGCAGGCTGAACTTCAGGCGGCTCTCGGCAAAACGCCCGATGACGGCTTCCATCTCTTCGGGGCCGGCCGTGCACGAGGCCATCACCTGGCCGCGGGCCTCGGGCCCGAGCACGAAGTGCAGGCTGAGAGCGCGGATGGCCAGGACCTCTTCGCTGGTCACGTCTCCGTCCGCGCCGGCCATGGAGGCCACTACCATCATGTAATCGGTGCGCTCGTTCTCGTTGTAGTCGGTCAGGTGCGGATTGGACACGGCTCGCTCCTCGAAAATGGGATAGACTCCGGCTTTTCGCCTGGCTAAGAGGCTTTCCTTTCCGGGTAGGGGAAAGTTTCTCCGTGCTGTGGTTGGCTCTGCTCCTCGCCTTGAACGGACGCCCTGACGGCCAGGATGTGGCTGGCGCCCATCGCTGGTTGCGCCAGCACACCACCGACGTGGCCCACCCGATGCCGCGCAAATGGCTCGCCTGGCCCGCGCGCGAGCCCCGCCTGGTGCCCTGGCTCCTGCCCTACGAAGAATGGGAGGACGAATACCAGGCTTATTTCAAGCGCCACTACAACGAGAAGAGCCTCACGTTCCAGCCCACATCGATCTGCATGCATTTCACCGTGACGCGCTCGGCCGAGGGCGTGTGGGCGGGCTTCGAGCGCGGCGGCAACATGTGGAAGGGTGACGGGGTCATCTTCGGTC
>JBDHVW010000167.1:0-11533 GCA_039809865.1 Vulcanimicrobiota bacterium | reverse complement strand
TTCAACTGGGCCGGGAGTAGATTGATGTCGCCCAACCCGCGAATGTCTCCGTGTTCTCTGTGCTCTCCGTGGTTTTTCCAAGTGCCGCCCAATTGAAGAGCAGTGAATGTCAACAGGCCCTGGTCTACCGACAACAAGTCGCGCAGGGCCTGCTCATCCTTGGCATGGAGCTGCCGGGGTTGGCCATCGACCGAGATTTCAGGCTCTGAGGTCGTCCGCGACGATCCGGAAGATGTCGTCTTGCCGGGAAACCGCGACGAAGTGACCGACGCCGTCGACCTGGTGCCAGATCGCGGCAGGCATCTTGTCGGCCACGGTCCGGTTGATGATCGGCGGGACGAGCAGGTCGTCCGTGCCCTGCCAGAAATGGACGGGCCGGGCGATCTGCGCCACATCGAACTCCCATTGCCGGTAGAGGCAGATGGCATCCAGCACGAGCCCTTCGGAGCCCTGGGCGAAGCACTCCGCGCTGGCGGTGTAGAAGGCGTCCTCGACCGGAGCCAGGACCGCCTGGTCGGACGGGCTCATGATCTGGCGCAACTGGTCGAGGTAGGTCGAGCGGAAATGCCGGGCGGTAATGTCCAGCGCTTCGTACATCAGGCGAAAACCGGGGCGGCACCGCAGGGCCAGGGTGCCCCCGAAGGCGTCGGTGGTGGAGAGATGGGGCGCGGCCCAGTCGTCGCCGAACGTTCCGTAGCAGCCGCCGGCGATGTTGGTCACGTGCCGCAGCCTCTGGGGATCGATGTAGGCCGCGGCCGCCAGCGCCCAGGGCCCGCCTTCCGACCAGCCGGTCACGGCGAACTGCGGATATCCCAGCGCGTCCGCGACCGCCGTGAGATCGCGGGCCCAACTCAGGAAGCTGCGCTCCTTCTGGGGGCTTGATTGCCCCATACCGGGGCGGTCGACCGCCACCAGCCGCAGGCCGTGCCGGGTGGCCGCCTCGGCGAACAAAAGGCCCTCGAGCCGGCTGCTCGGGCCGCCGTGGTTATGCAGGACCAGAGGTCCCTTCGGATTGCCCACTTCGACGTAGGCCAGTTTTCGTTCGTCAGGGGTCGTGATGAAGCTCATGGCCCGTTCCTTCTCGCAGGAAGGGAGGCTTCCCGCCCGTCGCCAAGCCTGACCGATGATGATTCCCTTGCAGCTGCGCCTGCGCCCGGCCGAAGCCGCAGACGAGGCGTTCGTGCGCCGGGCGGCGGCTGTCAGGGCGCGGGTTCCGCTCGAGAAGGTGACCGAGGTGCGCGTGGTGCGCCGGTCGCTGGACGCGCGCCGCGAGAAGGGCGCCATCATGATGGTGCTCGGGGTCGAGGTCTACGTGGGCGAGAAGGCGCCCGAGACCCCCTCGCTGCTGCGGGCCCTGCGGCCTGCCAGCGGACCTCGCGTGCTCATCGTCGGCGCCGGCCCGGCCGGTTATTTCGCCGCCCTGGAGCTGCTCGAGCTGGGGCTGCGCCCGGTCGTCTTCGAGCGCGGCAAGGACGTGGTGGCCCGTCGTTACGACCTGCGCAAGGTGCAGCAGGAGGGCGTGGTCCCGCCCGATTCCAACTACTGCTTCGGCGAGGGCGGCGCGGGCACGTACTCCGACGGCAAGCTCTATACCCGGGCCCACAAACGCGGGGATATCTCGCGCGTGCTGCGCTGGCTGGTGGAGCACGGCGCCCATCCGGACATTTGCGTGGACGCGCATCCGCACATTGGCTCCAACAAGCTGCCCCAGATCGTGGCCCGCATCCGCGAGACCATCGTGGCGCACGGGGGCGAGGTGCATTTCGACTGCCGGGTCACCGACCTGTTACTGGCGCGGGGCCGCGTGGAGGGAGTGAGGGTGGGCGAGGTGGAGCACCGGGGCGAGGCCGTGATCCTGGCCACCGGACACTCGGCCCGCGATGTCTTCGCCATGCTCGAGCGCCTGGGATTGCCGCTCGAGCCCAAGCCGTTTGCGATGGGAGTGCGCATCGAGCATCCCCAGCCGCTCATCGACGAGCTGCAGTATCGCCTCAAGCCGCGCCCCGCCGAGCTGCCCGCCGCCAGCTACCGCCTGGCCTGTCAGGTGGACGGCCGCGGGGTCTACTCGTTCTGCATGTGCCCCGGGGGACTGATCGTCCCGGCCTCGACGGCCCCCGGCGAGATCGTGGTCAACGGCATGAGCCTGTCGCGGCGCGACTCTCCCTTTGCGAATTCAGGGCTCGTGGTGGAGGTGCACGAAGGCGGCCTGGAGCTGCAGCGCCAGATCGAGCAGGCCGCTTTCCGCGCCGGAGGCTCCCACGGGCAGCGCGCCCCCGGCCAGCGCCTGACCGACTTCGTGGCCGGCAAGCTGTCCGACAGCCTGCCCAGATGCTCCTACATCCCCGGGCTGCACCCGGCCCTGTTGCACGAGGTGCTATCTCCCGAGCTGGCCGACCGCCTGCGTCAGGGCCTGGTGGAGCTGGGCCGCCGCATGCCCGGCTACTACACCGAGGAGGCGGTGCTGGTGGGGGTGGAGTCGCGCACCAGCTCGCCCCTGCGCGTGCCCCGCCGGCCCGACAGCCTGGCCCATCCGGAGGTGGAGAATCTCTACCCTTGCGGCGAGGGCGCCGGCTACGCCGGTGGCATCGTCTCGGCCGCGCTGGACGGGCAGCTGGTGGCCCGGGCCCTGGCCCGCGTCACCCGCTAACTCGCCTCCGGCGTGGATAGAGCCTGCACGAAGCGGAACAAGAAGAAGCCCAGCACCAGCGGGGTAAACGAGAGACTGGCGGCCAGCATCATGTAGGCGTGCACCAGGTGCGGAGGGGTCTCGCCGGAAATGCACTCGCAGGCCGCCGCCGGCAGCGCGCTGGCCAGCAGCAGGCTAAACCAGATAAACCAGCGCATACAGGCAGGGCCAGAGCAGCACTACGAACGACCAGTAGATCGTGGTGGCGATCAGCAGGCTCGAACAGGGCCGTCCCGCGCGCAGCACGCTGGCGGCCGCGATGAGCAGCACCAGGCCCACCAGCACGTGCAGGGCGTGGGTCCCGACCAGGGTGTAAAAGAAGGCACCGTAGAGGCTGGAGGAGGTCGTCAGGCCGTAGCCGAGGAGCCGCACCCACTCGGCCCCCTGCAGGGTGACGAAGGCCAGGCCCAGCACGGCCGTGAGACGCGTCCAGCCGGCCGAGGAACGGCGCAAGGCCACCAGCATGGTGACGCCGCTGGCCAGCAAGAACAGGCTGTTGAAGGCCGTGCCGAGCACGGGCAGGCGGGGCTGATCGAGCGGGGGCCACAGGGGCACGTTGGCCCGGGCCACCAGGTACGCGCTGATCAGAGCGGTGAAGAACATGACCTCGGTCACCAGCATCAGCGACATGCCGAGCACGACCCGGCGGGCGGGGCTCATCGGGCCAGCACGGCCGGGATGGGCACGATGTCGGGGTAGACGCCCAGGAAGAACGCCAGGCCCACGAACAGCCCGAAGATCACGATACCCAGCATCAGCCTGGGTTCGTAGCGCAGGTGCATGAAGTTGGCCACCACCATGCCCGCCTTGATGGCGGCGATGCCGAAGATGACCAGCAGGGCCAGGCCCTTGTGGCCCATCGAGGCGGCCGCCAGGCTCACCACCAGCAGGGCCACCAGCCCGGCCCAGGTGAGGACGTAATTGGGGTGACCGTGATAATCGTGCTCTTGGTTCATCGGGTCCTCACTTGGCGACGTACAGCAGGGGGAACAAGAAGATCCAGACCAGGTCGACGAAGTGCCAGTAGAGCCCGGCCATCTCGACGCGGTGCAGGTGCAGACCCTTGCGCGCTCCCAGCAGCACGATGAACAGGGCGATCATGCCGATCACGACGTGGGTGGCGTGCAGCCCGGTCATCAGGTAGTAGAACGACCAGAACAGACCCGAGACGGGGGTGAAGCCGTGGTGGATCTCGTTGCTGTACTCGAAAGCCTTGACCACCAGGAAGGTGGCCCCGCCCAGGATGGTCAGGCTCAGGTAGCGCGTGACTTTGGCCAGGTCGTGGCGCTGGGCGGCCTGGTGGGCCAGCACGGCCGAAAGGCTGGAGCTGAGCAGCACCATCGTGTTCAGGGCGCCGAGCGGAGTCGAGGTATGCTGCGCCAGGGCGGCCCATTCGGGATGCCGGATGCGATCGAGCAGATAAGCCGCGATCAGGCCGCCGAAGATGACGACCTCCGACGCGATCACCCACCACATGGCCAATCGTCCCGCGGGGACGCGGTCGAAAGGCACCGTTTGCGACGTCATGGACAAGCCTCCCACTGGGGCCGGAAGTCCTGGGCGCTGTCCGGCATTCCGTATTCATAGGGCCAACGGTAGACCTCGGGCTGGGTAGGGAAGTTGCCATGGGGGGGCGGCGACTCGCAGGCCCATTCGAGAGAGTTGGCCTTCCAGGGATTGCGCCCGGCCGGCCGGCCGTGCCGGGCACTGCGCACCAGGTTGATCAGGAACGGGATCTGGAACAGGGCCATCAGGATGAGCCCGGTGGTGGCGACGACCTGCAGGTTGTGCGCCAGCGGGGTGTTCAGCGAGGGAAACGCCTCGTAGCTGAAGATGCGACGGTGCTGACCCATCATGCCGGTCCAGAACAGGGGCAGGAAGATCATATTGAAGAAGACCGCCGTCCCCCAGAAGTGGATTTTGCCCAGCCGCTCGTCCAGCATGCGTCCGACAAACTTGGGGTACCAGTAGTAGATGGCGGCCGCCCCGCCGAAGATGACCACCGGGATCAGCGTGTAATGGAAGTGCGCCACCACGAAGTACGTGTCGTGGGCGTAGATGTCGAAGGCGCTGGCTCCCAGGTAGATGCCGGTCACCCCGCCGATCAGGAACTCGGCCACCACCCCCAGCGCGAAGAGCATCGGTGTGGGGAGCTCGATCTGGCCCTGGAACAGCGTGGCCATGAGCGAGAAGATGATGACGGCGAAGGGCACCGAGATCAGGATGGTCGTGATCGAGAAGAACGTCGACATGCGCGGGTCGATGCCGGCGATGAACTGGTGGTGGGCCCAGACGATGAACGACAGGCCCGCGGCCACCCAGGTGCTGGTCAGGATCATCTTGTAGCCGAACAGCGGTTTGCGCGAGAACGTGGTGAAGATCTCGGCCAGGAACCCGAGCGTGGGCAACAGGATCACGTAGACCTCCGGGTGGCCGAAGAACCAGAAGAAGTGCTGGAACATGATCGGGTCGCCACCCGTGGCCGGATTGTAGAAGCCGGTGCCGGCCACGCGGTCGAGCAGCAGCATCACGGCGCCCGCGATGAGCGGCCCGACCGAAAACATGAAGATCAGGGTGGCGATGACGATCATCCAGACCACCATCGGAAGGCGCATCCAGGTCAGCCCGGGAGCGCGCATGCTGATGGTCGTGACCAGGAAGTTGATGCCGCCCATCAGGAAGGCGACGAACTCGAGCGCTACCGCCAGGATCCAGAGGTCGCCGCCCAGCCCGTGCCAGAAGTCGGTGCGAGCGTAGGCGTCGGCGCTGAGGGGCGGGTAGGCCGTCCAGCCACCGCCGAATGCCCCGCCGGGCACAAAGAACGAAGCCAGCAAGAGGACCGTGCTGATAAAGAACGTCCAGTAGCTCAACATGTTGAGCGTGGGGAACGCCATGTCGCGCGTGCCGATCATCGGCGGGATCAGAAAATTGCCGAAGGCGGCCAGCAGCAGGGGCATGGCCACCCAGAAGATCATGATGGTCCCGTGCATCGTGACGAACGTGTTGTAGATGTTGGGGTCGATCTTTCCGAACAAGGGCACCGGCACGCCCGGGTGGGCCAGCTGCCAGCGGAAGACGTAGGCCAGGAATCCGCCCACGATGACCATCACGATGCTGGTCACGCAGTACTGCATGGCGATCATCTTGTGGTCGGTCGAGAAGACGTAGCGACTCCAGAAGCTGGCAGGGTGGTGCTCGGGCTCGTGGTGCGCGGGCTCCTTCTGGAGCTCCTCGGGGGCGTGGACGACCGTCTCGATCACGGGGCCTTCTCCTTACTCTTGAGGAACTCGATCAACTGGGCGAACTCCTCGTCGTTGAGCTTGCCGGCCTGGGAAGGCATCACCGGCGGGAAGCCCTTGACCACATCCGCGGTCGGGTCATCCAGCGAGTGCTTGACGTAGGCCTCATCGACCGCGACCTGGCGCTCGACACCGTTGGTCAGCACGGTCTCCTGACGGCCCCACAGACCCTGGAAGCTCGGGCCGACGCGTTTGGTCCCATCGGTGGAGTGGCAGGCAAGACAACCCTTGGCGTCGAGCATCTTCTCACCCGGGCCGAGCGGCGCACTCTTGGAGGCGAGCCAGGCGTTGAGATCCTCCTTCTTGCTGACCACCAGCCTGGCGCCCATCAGGCTGTGACCGCCGCCGCAAATCTCGGCGCAGGCGATGTCGTAGGTTCCGGTCTTCTCGGCCCGGAACCAGCCCTGGATGGTGCGGCCGGGCAGCGCGTCCTGCTTGAGGCGCAGATTGGGAACCCAGAAGCTGTGCAGCACGTCGCGGGCCTGCAGCTCGAAGGCGACGTCGTACATCAGCGGCACGTGGAGCTCGCCCACGGTGGTGACATCGTCCGGGGTATCCAACTGGGCGTCGGGCCCGGGGTGAACGAACGTCCAGGCGAATTGCTGGCCGATGATGCGGACCGGGTAGCCCGAGGAGGGCGCGCTGGAGGTCTTGATGTCATTCCAGACTCGCGTGTTCTGGACGTCGATCAGAAAGTCGAGCGCCACCACGACCAGCACGGGAAGCAGAACCCAGCGCGCCTGGGCCCAGCCCTCCCCCGTGAGGTAACGGGAGTGACCTCCGGGATGTTTGCGGTAGCGCACGAGCGCATAGAAGAGGACGGCCTCGGCCAGAATCAAACAAACGACGCTGATCACGGTGATCAGCATCGTCAGGTTGTCGAGCTCGCCGCCAAAGCTGGAGATATTCGGGGGCATGGGACTCCTGGTGAAAGTTTCCTGACCCCCAGAATAGCGAGATCCAAGGTGGCGCGCTTTGATCAGGATCAGGTTTCGATTGTCTGATCTGGATCATTTTCAGGCTTCCCGCGGCGTGCTTTTCTGAAGGGGATGCAAGAGCACGAGAGTGGTTTGAAGATGTCCCCGTTCCCTCGAGAGGGCACTCCCCGGGAGCAGCTGCTGTTCGCCCTCGAGGCCGGTGTGCTGGCGCCCTCGGGACACAACAGTCAACCCTGGCTCTTCCGGATGACCGGGGAGGGCGTCGAGATCCTGGCCGACCGCCGCCGCCGCCTGCCCGTGATCGATCCCCAGGACCGCGAGCTCGTCATCTCCTGCGGTGCGGTCCTGTTCAACCTCCGCGTCGCCCTGGAGGCTCATGGCTGCGGAGCGCGCTTCGAGCTGCTGCCCGAGCCCGAGCAGCCCGACCTGATGGCGCGCGTGCGCCTGGCGGAGCCTCCCGACGAGTCCCGCGTGGGGCGCCTCTGGCCTGCCGTTGCGCGCCGTTACACGCACCGGCTGCCTTTTACCGAGCGACCCGTGGAGCTCAACAGCATCTGGGCCCTGCAAGAGGCCGCCTGCTCCGAGAACTGCCGGTTTCTTCCGCTGACCGGCGACTTGCGCCACGAGGCGATCGGCTTGATCGGCGAGGTCGACATTCGACTGGCCACCGATCCCGGCTATCGGCGAGCCCTGCAGAGCTGGCTGACGACCCACATGGCCCAGGCCGAGGCGCCGGTGGTGGAGGGCTTCGAGGTCACGCTGCTGGACGAGTTCGTGGCCATGCTGCCGAGACTCCTGATGCAGTTCCACGGGAACGGGTCGGCGCGCGCCTATCGCGATCAAGAGCTGGCGCGCAAGTCGCCGCTTCTGGTGCTCATCGCGGGCTCGGGAGACACGCCCTGCCACTGGATGCAGGCGGGGCAGGCCTTGCAACGCGTGCTGCTCGAGGGAGTGGAGCACGGCCTGCAGGCTTCCTACCTCAACCAGCCGCTGGAGTTGCCCGATTCGCGCAACTGGCTGGCCCGCTGGACCTCGGGCTCGGTGCCGCACCTGTTGCTGCGCATGGGTTACCCGGAGAAGTTGCTCAAGTCGCCCGCGCGCCGGCCCCTGGCCGAGTTCCTGGTGGACTGAGCGGCCGGCCAGGAGCCGACCTGCCGAACAGCGTATCTCCGCCAGATGCGCATTGTGGCCCTGGTGCTCTGGCTCGCGCTCACGGCTCTGGCCGACCCCATCACCGACCAGATGGTGGCCACGGCCCGCGCGGAGTGGGACTATTTCGGCCGTCAAACGATCAAGGACGGCAGAATCACCCATGCCGGCCACACCGAGACCGAGGCCGGCTACGCCGATCGCGTCGGGGTCTACTGGGAGTCGGTCAACCGCGATCTGACCGGGCTCGACACCGAGGAGCCCTGGTCGGCCGCCTTCATGTCGTGGGTCATGCGCCGGGCCGGCCTGGGAAAGCGCTTCACCTACTCGGAATGGCACGCGCACTATATCCGCCGGGCCATGCGGGCGCGCCGCGACCGCAACGAGGACGAGGTGTTCTGGGCCTATCGCCTCTCCGAGCGCGCTCCCCGGGTGGGGGACCTGGTCTGCTACGCGCGCCAGGACGACGTCGACTTCGACCACCAGAAGGACACCTACAAATCGCACACCGACCTGGTGGTGGACGTGCGTCCGGGCGAGATCGACGTGATCGGCGGCAACGTGCTCGATTCGGTGAGCCTGAAGACGCTGGCCACCGACGCCCGGGGCCACCTGATCGACCGCCATGAGCGCTGGTTCGCGGTGCTGGCAAACCGCCTGTGAAAGCTCTCCTCCTGGTCGTTCTGCTGCTGACTTCGGCCTGGGCCCAGACCATCGAGGACAGGGAGGCGAGCTACGCGACCCTGGCCGACCTCGGGGCGCGTCAGTTCCTGATGACCACGGGCGCCACCATCCCTACCTTTCTGCCCCGCCAGACCCAGACGGGGATGTTGGCGCTCGAGCCCGAGGGGCGTTGGATGCTGCCGGCCGAGGCGCTGCCCCTTCTGGCAACCGTGCGCGTCTTTCAGGACGGGCGCGTGCTCGCCCCCCTCGAGCTTCAGATCCAGGCCGCTCACGAGCTGGGCCTGGCGGAGCAGGAGCTGGCCCTGCGGGTGCTGGCCATGCGGGCCGCCGACCTGGCGCAGCGTCCCCTGGACGTGCGCAAGCAATTGCCCGCCGCCCGAGAGCTGGTCGCTCGCGTGCCGGGGGAGCGGGGGCGAATCCTCGCCTTCGAAGTGGCGACCTACGGATTTGTTTACGAGTACGTGCCCCGGCATCCGGACCTGACCCCCGGCCAGTGGGCCGAGGCCTACGCCGCCGCCAGCGCCCTCCTGCCCCGCCAGGACCTGGCGCCCGCGACCCTGGGCTTGAGCTTCGGCCTGTGGCACACTTTCACCGAGTGTCTCGTGGCCTGGATTCTGGAGGGCGCCCGGTGCGGGGCCATGGGGCCGGTGACGAACGGCCTGAGCCAGGATATCAAATGGCTGGCCCATCAGTCCGAGCGGTCTCTGCGGCTGGAGAAGCCCCGGTTCGAGGCCACCCTGGCCACAGCCTCGCTGCTGCTTCAGATGGGCTCCGCTCGGCCCGAGACCCTGGGGCAGTCGAGGGAGCTCCTCGAGAAGTTTCGTCCCGCGCTCCTGCCCTTCGACAAGGGTCTGCGCGAAGCGAAAGGCTACGGTTGCCTGGACACGCTCAACGAACTGCAGGGAATCCACACCCTGTTTCGCATCGAGCTGGGCCAGACGACCAGCCCGGTGGCGGACCTCGGAGTGGCCAAGGAGCTGCTGCTCGATTCTCCCACAGCCGACGGCTTGCTCGAGCTGGCCATCACGGTTGACCTGGTCATGCGCCAGGCCCGGAATCTCCCGGCGGCTGAAGAGAGCGTGGCCGAGTTTCTGAAGCTGCCCAACTTCTCCCGTTTGGCTCGCTCGCAGCTGCTGACGATGCAGGCCAGCCTGTGGCTCGAGCAGGGCAAGACGGCCGAGGCCAGGCAGGCCCTGTTCGAGGCCCGTGCGCTGCAGCTCGAATACCTGGCCGACCTGGGCGCTTCCTCGGCCCGGGACCAGCAGCTCTTCGCTCCTACGCTGGAGCTCACCAAAAAGCTCGACCTGTGATGCTGGAGCGATTCCAAGGCCTCCCCCGACCCTGGTTGCGCGACTGGGCCAAGGTCGGTTTTCGCGAGGGCCACGCCGTGGAAGCCTCGCAGTATTTCTGGCTCGATCATGCCGCCCATTCTCCGATCGCAACTCTGCGGGTCTTCGCCCGACGTTTCGGGCAGGGCGTCGCGCCCGAGCTCGAGCAGGTGCGGCGCCCCGCCCTGGAGGCGCGCGAGAGCGAGCGCTCCAGGGTACGCCCGAGTGGCGCCTGGCCGCCTGCCAGGCTGTGGCTGGAGGAAGCCCTTCTCTAGTCCGGCGGTCGCTCCGCTTTGCGGCGGATCACGACCCCGCCGATCGTCACGCGATCCTGCTCAACGGCGATGGTCTGATTCTTCTCTTGCATGCCCTGGGCCAGCTGGCGCACCTCCGCCTCGGCTTCGATCCGGCGGGCCAGGCCTTCCACGACCTTGCTGTCTTCCCAGGTCAGGTTGGCCGCGCGCAGCTTTTGCTCGAGTTGCTTGAGGTCCACCGTGTTGCCCTGAGCTGCCAGGGTCCAGACCACGCCGCGGGCCTGCTCGCCCTTGAGCTTCTGGTGCAGCTCCTGCATCGGGCCCATCCACGAGGGCGCGCCCGGGCGTGCCACGAGCTGCGCCAGGTGACGTTCCTGGGCGGCCACGTCCCAGGTCCCGATGGCGGCCAGAGCCAGCGCGTCGAACTCCTGGGGCGTAGTCAGCGAAGGATGAGCGCACACCGCCTCGGCCGCGCTGAACGGGTCTTGCAGCTTCCAGTCGCGCACCAGCTGGGCGGTTGCCTTCGTGTCCGGGAACGAGGCCAGCAGGTCCAGCACGCCGTCTCCCATCGCGCTGCGGTCTTGCCAGTTGAGCGAGCCCTGGCGCGCCTCGGCCAGCATCTTGCCCAGGTGCGCCGCCGCCTCCAAACCATGGGCAGCGACGGGCTGGGAGGTGGCAAGCTTGAAGACGGGATAGTAGCCGGGCTCGCCGCCCAGCTTCTGGTGCAGCTTCAGGAGCCTGGGCGTCAGCCCGCCAGGTAGACCTTGCAGGAAGCGGCGCTGAGCCTCGGCGTCGTAGCTGGTGATGGCTTTCAGCGCGAGCTGATCGTCGCTCAGGGTCGGGTCCTCGAGCACGATGCCAGCGGCCTGGAAGGGATCGTTGGTCTGCCACTTGCGCACGGTCTCGGCGGCCCGCTGCGTGGCCGGTTGCTTGGCCAGGGTCTCCAGCATCCAGGTGCCGGCGGCGTTGCGGTCCTGCCAGTTCATGGAGCCTCGCCCCAGTTTCGTGTGGAGGTCCTGGATGGTCTTGGGAAGGTCGGTCGGCCGGCTGCAGGCGGCCTGGAAGACCGGGAAGTAGCCGGGCTCGCCGCCCAGCGTCTTGTGGAGCTTGAGCAACTCGGCCGTGAGGGGACCGGCGACTCCCTGCATGTAGCGGCGCTGGGCCTCGGCGTCGTAGCTGGTGATGGCCTTCAAAG
>JBDHVW010000166.1:0-11570 GCA_039809865.1 Vulcanimicrobiota bacterium | reverse complement strand
CTTCCAGATGTTCAACGGCCTTCAACTCAAGGACGACTTGGTCTTCCACCAACAAGTCGACTCTATATCCGCAATCGAGCTTGACCCCTTTGTAAGTTACGGGGAGAGGGAGTTGGCGTACGACGCGAAGTCCCCGTATCGACAGTTCGTGGGCCAGACAAGCCTCGTAGGTGGACTCAGGCAGACCCGGGCCAAGTTCTCGATGGACTTCTATTGCCGCACCGATAATCGCCTCTGTCAAAGGTTCCAGAAGAACCCCTCCGTGCGCTCCGTGTGCTCCGTGGTTTTTCTCCTCCACCGGCATGGCCAAGTCCCCCTCTGCAGAATCGCGCTCGGTAATGCGACGGCGATAGAGAATATCCTTCAATTATCCACAGGAGGCGGCAGTCGAATGTCAACACGCTCTAGACCGACTGCCCGGTTTATCGTATCATTATCCTATGAACAAGAAGGCGATTTCGGTAACCCTGGAGCCGGAGAATCTCACCTGGCTTCGGGCTCGAGCGGCTGCGTCAGGGTGTCGGAGTGTCAGTCAGATGCTTGACCGTCTGATCTCCGAAGCGCGCAAGAGAGCCCCGATTCAGTCCGTGGTCGGTACGATCCAAATCGATCCGTCAGACCCTGATCTCTTGGAAGCGGATGCGCTCGTCCGGGCTTTGTTCCAAAGGTGACCGAACACGCGGTTGTTTCTGATACGCACCCTCTCTTGTTTCTTGCCAGCGGGGGCAAGCGGTTGGGAAGAGAGGCCAGCCGCATTTTCGAGGCGGCGGAGGCACAACAGTCGGTCGTTTATGTCCCGGCGGCGGTGATCTGGGAGGTCAGCCTGCTGGCCAGGGTCGGTAAAGTCGACCTGGGTCGCTCGGTGCGAGCCTTCTTCGAAGCGCTCTTCAGCAATCCAGCCTACCAGCCGTTCGAAATCACTCCTGAACAGGTCTATCTAGCGGACGAAGAACGACCCAACGACGATCCTTTCGACGGACTCATCTGTGCGGCCGCGCGATTCCTCGACCTCCCGGTCATGTCCCGAGACCGCGATATCCAGGAATGGGGGCTCGTCCGAGTCATCTGGTAGAATGGGCGGACTTCCTGCCACCTGTTCAGGCCCGGGCCAAAGAAGACGCAAAGGTCTTACAGGCAGACAAAAAGGGCCTGGTCTCCCACCAGGCCGCTACGTCCCGCAGAACGTGCGGTAGCGCGGCCGATTCGACGGCGGGGGCTGGCGATACTTGCGAGGTGCGGCCGAGGGGTTTGCCAGCGCGGACAGCAGGTCGTGGAGAACGCTCAGGTCGTCGCTCTCTGCCGCCGCGAGAGCCTCTTCAACGAGGTGGTTCCGGGGGATGACCGCCGGGTTTACGGCCCGCATGCCCGCTCCCGCGGATTCTGGAGTCTGCCCCTCCCGCTCGAGCCGTTCCCGCCAGCTCTCGAGGTTCACGTTCCGCTCGAGATCGCCCGTCTCGGACAACTCCCGGAAGGTCTCGGTAAAGTCCGCCCCAACTTCCTGCATCCCCTCGAGCAGGTCCTGGATCAAGTCGCGGTCCGTGGGGTCCTCGTGGAGGAACCCGAGCTTCCGCCGCATCCCGCGAAGCCAGCAACGCTCGAAGGCAGGAAAGAACTGCTCGAGCGCGTCCGTGGCCATCGCGACCGCCTGGTCCGTATTCTTGTCCAGCAGAGGCAGCAACGTCTCGGCGAACCGGCAAAGGTTCCACCGAGCGATCGAAGGCTGATTCTTGTAGGCGTATCGACCGCCGTGGTCGATCGAGCTGAACACCATTTCCGGGTGATATTCGTCGAGAAACGCGCAGGGGCCGTAGTCGATCGTCTCGCCCGAGATGGCCATGTTGTCAGTGTTCATCACCCCGTGAACGAAGCCGACGAGTTGCCAGCTGGCGACGAGCGCGGCCTGCCGGTCGATGACCGCCCGCAGGAAGGCGAGGTATGCTTGAGGTTCCGCAGCGAGCTCCGGGTAGTGCCGGGCAATCGCGGCATCAGCAAGTGCCCGCACGGCCCGCTCGTCCAGGAACGCGGCGGCGTACTCGAAGGTTCCAACCCGGATGTGGCTCGCGGCCACTCGCGTCAGGACGGCACCCGGCTGCCACCTTTCGCGCCAGACCTCTTCGCCTGTGGTCACCACGGCCAGACTGCGCGTGGTCGGGATGCCGAGGGCCTGCATCCCTTCGCTGACGACGTACTCGCGGAGCATCGGGCCCAGCGCCGCCAGTCCATCTCCGCCGCGGGAGTAAGGGGTCCGTCCAGACCCCTTGAGCTGGACATCGGCCAGGCGGCCTGAGGGCGTCCGGTGCTCTCCCAAGAGGAGTGCACGGCCGTCACCGAGCATCCTGAAACTGCCGAATTGATGGCCGGCGTACGCCTGCGCGATCGGCCGCGCCCCCTCGGGGAGCGTCTGCCCCGCGAGGACAGCCGCGACCGCCGGGTCCGAGGGGCAGATCGTCAGGCCGAGCTCGGCCGCGAAGCTCTCGTTGAGAATTGACACCCGAGGCGCCCGAAATCGAGCCGGCGACACCTCGGCGAAGAATTCCCCGGGAAGGTCAGCGTAGCTGTTCTCGAACCGCCAGTCAAAACCAGCCGCGACGCTCATTTCTTGAGCTACTCCGAGGCAGCGCCCGCTTCCTGCCCGGGCTCACAGCATCGAGCCTTGACCGACTCTGTGCTGGTGGCTCAGGATGAGCCCGTCGTCGAGCATTGGGCCAATCAATGTCTAGAACGGCGCAGGGTATGCGCCTCCGGTAGCCAATTCTTTCTTTCTCAATCCTTTAGGGGGAATGGCTCCGTGAACAAGCGCTTTCTGACCACTGGCATCCTTTTGGCTTCGCTCCTGTCGCCGGCATGGAGCGAGCCCGTCGGGGGAGAGGTGCGCTCCGGCTCGGCCACGATTGAGCGGGCTCCGGGGACGACCACCATCACCCAGAGCACTCGGCAAGCCATTCTGGAGTGGCAGCGTTTCAACATCTCCCCCTCCGAGCTGGTCCGGTTCGTGCAGCCCGGCCCGGCGGCCGTCATCCTCAATCGCGTGACAGGAGGCGATCCTTCGCGAATCCTGGGCAAGCTCCAGGCCAACGGACAGCTCTTCCTGGTCAATCCGAACGGCATTCTCTTCGGACCGCAATCTCGGGTGGACGTGGGCTCGCTGGTGGCCACCACTCTGAGCCTTTCCGACCAGGACTTCCTGGCCGGAAACTACCGGTTCGAGCAGGATCCTCGCCTGGCCGCGGGGGCCGTGGTGAACCAGGGGACGATCCAGGTCAGCGACGAGGGCTATGTGGTTCTCACGGCGCCGCTCGTTTCCAACGAGGGTCTGATCGTGGCCAACCTCGGAAAGGTGCAGCTCGGGGCCGGGGACGCCTTTACGCTCAACCTGGACGGACGCGGACTCGTCAGCTACCAGGTCCAAAGCTCGACCGACGCGGGTCCGGTGGTCTTGACTCCAGACGCCGTGAGCCAGGCTCTGGCGGACTCTGTGAATGGGGGCGCCCTGGTGCCGGCCGGGGAAATGGTCCTGGCCAACGGTCAGCTGCAGCTCGTCGGAGCGAACGGGGCCCTGGTTCAAACCGGAACCATCCAGGCGGGGGACGTCTCGCTCGCGGGAGGACGCGTGCTGGCCGGCGGAGTGGTGCAGGCCGAGCGCGACATCCGCATCGATTCGGACACGCTCAGCGTCGTCTCCGGATTGTTGCAATCGAACGGGGGGGTGGTCGAGACCTCGGGTCGGCAGGATATCGTCTTCACCGGCCGGGTCGAAGCCGGCCAGGGTGGCACCTGGCTTGTCGACCCGGCCAACCTGACCATCGTCAGCTCGAGCCCGGGCACGAACGAGTTCCTCAATACCGACATCAATGCGGCCCTCAACGGGGGTATGAACGTAATCCTGGACGCGCAGGGCAAGCCGGGGAGCGACCCGGGCAATATCGTTCAGCTGGCGGGCGCCCCCATCGCCAAGACGGCCGGCGGGACGGCCACGCTCACCCTGACGGCCGGCACGAACGCCGGCAAAGTCACGCTGAACGACCAGGTGACCTCGACAGCGGGCGTCTTGAACGTGGGCATCACAGGGGGAGGGGCGGTCTTGCTGGATCTGATCTCGGCCCCGGGCGGCACGGTTTCGATTCAGGGCGCCAGCGTGAACGAGCTCGGTGTTGGCGACGCGGCGGCCGACATCGTGGCCCAGTCGGTCACGTTGACGACCGTCACGGGCGTCGCGCTCGGCCTGCGGGATGCCTCCATCGTGGACGTGAGCGCCAGCAACGGAAGCGTGACGATCAGCCACCAGACCGCTTCCGACGTCCAACTGACCGGGTCGGCGCGCCAGGCCTTCACCTACATCCAGTCCGGCGGAGGCGATCTGCAAGCCTCGTTCGTCCGGGCCCTGAATGGCAATTTGACGCTCTCGAACAGCGGTGGAGACGTCGCGCTGGTGGACGTCAAGGCAGGTCCGAGCCTGACGACGGGGCTGACCGCGTCGACGAGCACCTCCGGGGACATCCTGGTGGGCCTGGCCGATGGCAACACGGTCACGCTCGACTCGGCCGGTGCCATTCAGGAGCTGAATCCCGATGCCGAGTATGACCTGCTGGGCTCCAACTTCAACCTGACCGCAGTCAGCGGGATTGGAGCCAACAACGCTCTGGAGGCCGATTCAGGGACAGTCACCGCCGCCGTCACCGGCCCCGGCGATATCAACCTGACGACGAGCCAGTTCCTCACGTTGCAGTCCGTCACGACGATGGACGGCTCGATCCATGTCGACCTGGTGAACTACGCTTTCGACGTCGAGGCCGGTGGCAACGGAAACATCTACCTGACCGGGGTGAACAGTCTCGAAGTCGATCATCTCGAGGCGCTGGGAAACCGGATCGACCTGATCGCAACCAACGGCAGTATCTATGAATACACGGACGACCCCGCCGCCGACCTGCTCGCGTCCGATCTGCATTTGACAGCCCATGACGACATCTGGGACTCCCTTCTCGAAATCGAGGCCGACACTCTCACGGCGACCACGACCTTGTCAGGCAGCGACATCCGCGTCAAGGATCTCTCGGGTGGCCTGACGGCGACGGTGACTTCCAACAAGGGCAATATCGATATCACGGCCGTGGGCGGGAATCTCGATGCGGTCGCGATTTCGACCTCGGGGGTCACCTCGCGGGCCAAGCTCAACACCCTTGGCTCCGGCTCGGTGCGCGTCGGCTCCGTCACCGGGACGACTGTCGAAATCAATTCTGTGAACGATATCGAGGAGCTCGGGTCGGATCCGCAAGCGGATATCGTCTCGTCGTTCGCCATCCTGGTGGCGGGCAGGAAGATGGGCGCCCTGGCGCCCCTCCAGGTGGACACCGGTCTGCTCTCCACCAGTTCAGCCGGCCCCACGCGCGTCACCCTCGCTCCGGGCACGAGCGACATCGAAGCCGAGGCGCGCACGGGAGGCGACGTGACGATCACCAGTCCGGATGGCGACTTGCTTACCTACAGCAACAATCACCTCCACGCGGTGAACCCTGGCGGTACGGTCGACTTCAGGACCTCGGAGAGTATCCTGGACGACAATGGCGACGGCCTGGACGTCATCAGCGGAGAAGTTCGGCTGACCGCCGCCAAAGGGATCGGAACGGGGGACGCCCTGGAGTTGGATGCCGTCCAGTTCAGCGGGCACGTGACCGGAGTCGGCCCGGTCAACGTGGCCGAAATCGGGGGTGGAGGACTGATCGTCAATTACATCGACACGGTCGACGGCCTCATCCGCCTCAGCACGAAGAATGGGAACCTGACCCTGAACAACGATGTGACAGCTCGCGGAGCCGGTCGGAACGTTACTTTGAGCACCCTTGGCTCGGGAGACATTCTGGTCAAGATCGCCACGGCTCTGGATGGGACGATTTCGCTGGTCTCGGCCGGCAAGATCGAGGAGTTCTCGTTGGCGCCCCCCGGAGTCGCCCGTTTGTATTCGAAACGCGTCGCCCTGCAGAGCCAGAGCGGCATTGGAACCCTGTCTCCCTTTGTGATCGCCGCCGACACCGTGACCAACTTGTCAGTCCTGGGGTCAGGCAACGTCGACCTGCGCGACACCGGCGGTGGGCTTTCCGTCACGAGCCTGGGCACTTCTGACGGATGGGCCAGGATCGAGGCCACCAACGGAGGTCTGGTCGTGACCGGCGCAACCGTCGGGCTGGGCCGAACCTTCACGGCGCTCAACACCGGAATCGGCGACCTCCAGGTGGGCAGCATCGTGGCACCCCGAGGCACGATCGCACTCAACTCGGCGGGAGCCATTCTCGAGTCAGGCGTCGATCCTGCCAGCGATTTGACCGCCGACGACCTGCACCTGGTCAGCCTGGGCGGGGTGGGCACCGCCGGCGCCACTCTGGAGACGGCGGCCGTCCGAATGGATGCCCTCGTCTCGGGAGCGGGTCGCATTCTCGTGCGGGATACCGACGACCTGGAGGTCACTTCAGCGACCGCGACCGACGGCAACATCAACGTTACGGCCAACGGACTCCTCAAGCTCGGGCACGTCGTTGCAGGCGGAGGAAAGACCGTCACGGGCACCACGCAGGGCGCCGGCAATATCCAGGTGGGCGATGTGGCCGCCGGCACCATCGTGCTGACCGCGGCAGGTAGCATCAACGAGGTGGTCGCCGACCCGGCGGTCGATCTCACCGCGCCCACTCTGACTCTGGTGGCAGGCACCGGAATCGGCTCGGCCGGGTCGCTCGAAATCGATGCCGAGACTCTGAATGCGAGCGTGTCCGGTTCGGGGGGTATCAACCTCGTCGACACATCCGGAGCGAGCACTCTGCTGAGGGTGGTGAACGCGCAGACCGCCAATGGATCCATCCAGATCGAAGCTCAGGGGGGCAGCATCCGGGCCGACCGAGTATCGGCGGCCGGCGGCCTGTCGCTGAAGACCAACACCACAGGCAGCATCCAGGTCGACGACATCGTGGCGACGGGCTCTGTAACGCTCGATTCGGCCCTCAACGTCACCGAGGTCGGAGTGGATTCGGGCTCTGACGTGGTGGCCGGCCTCAGCTCCACGATTCGCGCCAACGCTGGCCTCCTGGGCACGAGCGACGCACTCGAGGTTCAGATCACCTCGGGCAGCTTGAGCGTACTGGCCGGCAACCAGACGGGGGGCGCCTCGATCAAGCTGAATGGCACCGTCAACGGCTCGAGCTCGCCGACCGGTAACCTGATTCACCTCAATACCCCTCCGGGAACGTCCACCTTCAACGGAACGACCTTCTAGCGCCCGGCAGGGCGGGCGGTCCATCAAGTGAGCCGACCCACGTGATCAGTGGGTCGGCTCGATCGGCCGGGGCTCGGGAGACGTTTCGGTCATGATCGACTCCCACGGGCCGGTGGTGATCGACCAGAACGGGGTAACGATACCCAACGGGGTGCACCTGCGACCCTTCTACGATGCCACGAACAAGCCGCCCGGGCCCGGTCAGGATTGGTCATTGGTGGCCTTCGACCACGCGGACCGCTGGATCCCTGACGACGACAAGTAGCCACTTTACGCATGACCTCCCGCTTAGAGGTTGAGCTCCTGAGCCGCCCCCAGCCCGAAGACCTGGGGATTGTACATCTCCTCCACGCGCGTTCCCGGAGCCAGGAACGTGCCCGGCGTCGTCGCGCGGGCCAGCAAGGTGAGCTGGTGCCGGCCGCGCTCGAGGCGGGCCCAGGCCAGCTCGGTGCAGTCGTCGCGGTAGTCGCAGTGGATCGCGCTCCACACGGAAGGTTGCTGGCTGCGAGGCAGCAGCTCCAGGCCCGCGGGCAGCGGGTCGATCAGCCCCACCATCGTGTGCGAGTGGGCCAGAGACAGCGTGAGCTTGATCTTTACGACGTCCCCCAACTCGTAGGAGCGTGTGACCCCGAACCCTTCGTTGATCGCCTCGCGCCGCATCTCCACCGGACGCGTGGTGAGCGTGGCGCGGAAGAAGCTCTCCCCCGCCAGCTCCACCGCCGAGCCCAGCTCGGAGAGCTTGAGCGAGCGCTCGCGCACTTGCCCCCGGCCGTTCTCGGACAGCGCCAGCAGGGTGAACGCGTTGTCCTGCGTGGAGCCCCAGGGGTTCGGCTCCAGCAGTCGGTCGAGCTGTCCCGATTCGGGCCCGAGCGCCAGCCAGGCCAGCGCGGCCGGGCGACGGCTCGAGCTGAACAGGCCCTGGTGTCCCGGTCCATCGGGTAGACCCGCCAGCAGCTTCTCGCGCAACCGGGCGCGGATGCGTCCGCGGGTCAGCGGCAGCAGCCAGGCCATCCCCTCGGTGGTCAGCCGCCGGTGGCCGGCCAGCGCTTCCGCCCGCTCCGGGTCGCCGCGCCCCACCTGGGAGAGCACGTTCAGCGCGTAGGCCTGCTCCAGCGGCGTGGCCTCCGCCAGCGAGGCCAGGTAATCCATCCCCCGGCTCAGCTTCTGCAGGTCCAGCTCGACGCCGGCCATGTAGGCCCGCAGCAAGGCCTGGACCGCGTGCGCCGAAACGAACGGCAGCTCGAAGCTATAGTCCGGGAAGAGCCGAAACTGGCCGTCCGCCTGCTGGCGCTCGAACAGCTGCCGCACGATCTCCGAAGCGTGTCCGCGCCAGCTCTCGGGAGCCCATTGGGGACCCCCGAGGACCCAGCCGAGCAGCCGGGAGGAGAGCTGCTCCGAGCAGCTCATGCGATAGTTGCGCAGCTGCAGGTAGGCGTCGCGCGTAAGCGGCAAAGGCGTCTCCGACTCCACCAGCTCGAGCCCGCCAAAGGTCGGGTCAGCGTCCGCCGGCACGCTCACGGGCAGGCGGCGCGCCTCGCGCCCCTGCTGGGTCACGCGCTCGGGCAGGATCGGCTCTTTGACCTCGAGCTGCACGCGGCAGGCGTCCTCGTGCTCTCCGCTGACGACCCGCGCCAGGCCGGTGACGGGTCCGGACTGCAGGGCCCGGCAGGGCAGGCGTACTTCGGCCCGCGCCCCCGCCTTCAGCCGACAATGCCGCTCGACGCCCTCGAGGAAGGTCAGCCCGGAAACGAGCACCTCGACGTCCACGTCGCGCTCCTCGTCGGTGAGGTTCTGCACGCCCAGACAGAAGTCGAAGCGGTCGCCCCGGTGCAAGAAACGCGGCAACCACGGGCGCACGGCCAGGGGGAGCCGGGTGGTGACGGTCGTGTGCGCCGACCCGTAGCTGCCCCCGCTGGTCACCAGCGCGATGATGCGAAAGCGGGTCAGGCTGTCGGGCAGGGTCTCCTCCAGGCGCACGCGGCCTTCGGCATCGGTGCGCAGGGCGGGGTGGAAGAACGCCAGCGGACGCAGGTCCGAGCGCAGGGCCACCGCGCAGGTGGGCCTGGAGTCGCTGACCATCATGAGGCAGTCCACCATGCCGGAGCGGCCACAGAGAAGTCCCTCGCGCAGAACGGGAGGCTCGGCCCGCGGGAACCACTCGTCCAGGCTCTGCCCCGAGCTGCCCGAGCGAAGCTGGGGATAGAACGCGGCCAGCAGGTCCGGCTCCTGGTATGACGCGGCCTGCAGCACCGCCTCGTCGGCGCCGAACAGCGCCACCTCGGCGTTGGGAACCGGTTGGCCCCGGTGGTCGCGCACCTCGAGGTCCAACCGGGCGACGCCACCGGGGCGGATCACCGCCGGCTCGGCGGCCACCTTCACCTGCAGGCGGCGCGTCTCCAGCGAAATGGGCAGCACGTGGCTCTCGGTCTGCCAGTGGCCGTTCGGGAGGAGCAGCGCCAGGTGCAGCTCCATCGAGGCCACGCCGCCCTCGGGCACCTTCAGGCGCACCTCGTCCCCGGGACGAAAGACGCGCGCCTGCAGCCGGCGCGGACCGACCCAGCTGCGCAAGACGCCCAGGCGATAGCTCTCGCCGGATTCAATCGGGATGGCCACCTCGTCGCCCGGGAAGACGGGCTCCTCCGGCAGCCGCAGGCGCCCCCGCCGGCTCGACAGCAGCGCCAGGTGGTCCCCGACGGAGGCGGTCCGGGCGGCTCCCACGTTGATCGGGGCGGTCTGCGACAGGATCACCCGCCCGTCATCCAGCAGCACCTCGTGGCCCGGGAGAGGCCGTCCGTCGGGAGAAACCACGATGACCTCGACGCCCGCGGCCGAGCGGCGCATCCCAACCATCGGCTCGCTGCTCGGGACGAGCAGCGACGATCGGGTCGACACCACCTGCCGGTTCACGTCCACGACCTCGACCGTGGTGTCGACCTCGAGCGTCGTGCCCGGCCTGGGACGATGCGTCGGCGCGGGCAGCTCGAGCAACCCCTGGTCGTCCAGGTTGGCATCCCCACTCTCGAAGCCAACGGGATTGAGATGGCCGCTCCGGAAGAAAGCTTCCCACCCGGGGGGCGTCCAGGCGCGCTCGGTGAGCTCGTGCGCCCAGCGCACGGGCGCTCCGCCCAGCGCCCCGCCCGAGTGGTAGGCGGCCGCCACGCGCAGCCCGTCCAGAGTCAGCTCGAACTCGGGCCGCCGGAACTCCTCGACGCGCAGAAAGTGGTAGTAGGTCGACCCGTCCAGCTTGAGCTCGAGGCCGCCCGAGCATTCCATCGTCAGCTCCAGATCGAAGCCGCCCTGGGCGCTCAGGGCCACCTGGCCGGCCTGCTCCCCCTTCTCGGTGCTGAGCCGGTACTCCAGCAGGCCCGAGGGGATGCCCCCCGTGCTGCGGCGCAGCCAGCCCTTCAAGCGCGCCTTCTCGCCCGGGCGGTAGAGGCCGCGGTCGTCGAAGACGCACCAGCGGAACGCCTCCGCCTGGGAAACGTGCCTGGGCGGAAGCATGAGCAGAGCGGAGTCGTGGCCGAGGCGGGCCGATACCTGGAAGGCCTGCCCGGGGCGCTCGAGCAGGCAGTGCCCGTCCCAGCCGGTGCGCCCTTTGGAGGTGCCCCAGACCACCGAGGCGCCCTCGCGCGGGCGCTCGTCCGGGCCCGTGACCACCACGCTCAGTCCCTCGGGGTAAGCCTGCGCGTGCAGGTTGAGCTCGGTGACCTGCAGCCACAAAACGGCCACCAGGTGGCCCGCCGTCACTTCCAGCAGGCGATGCCCGACGTCGGGCCCGACTTCCAGCCAGCTCGTCTCGGGGCGGCTCCAGTTGGGCACCACCTGGGTCCAGCTCTTGACGGCCCGCGCCTTGACGGGACGGCCCATGAAGTAGTCCTCGAACTGCTCCGGGTCCACCGACTTGAGGTTGCAGCTCACGCGCTTCAGTCCGGCGGTGAAGATCGGCACCTTCTCACCGGGCCGAACGGCCACCATCTGCGCCGGCAGCGAGAGATGAGGACGGGACCAGGAGGGACGGAAGCTGCGCCGCTCGGAGTGTCCCAGTGGCTGGCCGTAGATGTCGGTGAGCCCGGGGTCGACCTGCACTTTGTAAGACTGACCGACCTCGCGGGCGCCGCAGACCAGCAGCTCGTGGCCGCACGCGGTCACTGTCACGGGGATATCCGGCTCGAGCCGAACCCTGGCCGTCTGCGCCTTCAGCGGATTGTTGCTCACACCGGTCTTCGCCAAGGTCATCAGATTCTTCCCACCGGTGGTGACCGGCACTGTGATCACGGTCATCGGTCTGAGCTTGATGCCGGTGGCGGCC
>JBDHVW010000165.1:0-12487 GCA_039809865.1 Vulcanimicrobiota bacterium | reverse complement strand
GCCATCCACCCCAAGTCCAAGGCCGACGAGGACAAGCTTTCCGCCAAGCTCAACGACATCCTGGCCGAAGACCCCACGCTGAAGGTCGAGCGCGACGACACCATCCACCAGACGCTGCTCAAGGGCGTGGGCGACGTCCAGATCGATGTCTGCGTCGTGCGCCTCAAGCGCGCGGGCGTGGAAGTCGAGCTGGAGACGCCCAAGGTGTCCTATAAGGAGACCATCCGCGGCACCGTCAAGATTCAGGGCCGTCACAAGAAGCAGACCGGAGGTCGCGGTCAGTTCGGCGACGTCTGGCTGGAGCTCGCGCCCAAACCGCGCGGCGGCGGCTACGAGTTTATCGACAAGATCGTGGGCGGCGTGATTCCGAACAACTTCCGCCCCTCGGTCGACAAAGGCATCCAGAACGCTCTCAAAGAGGGCTTCCTGGCCGGCTACCCGGTGGTCGACATGAGCGTCACTCTCTATGACGGCAGCTACCACGACGTCGACTCGAGCGACATGGCGTTCCAGATCGCGGGCGCCAAGGCGTTCAAAGAGGGCGCCGTGAAAGCCAACCCCGTGCTGCTCGAGCCGATCATGGAAGTGGAAGTGATCATCCCCGAGAGCTTCATGGGCGACATCATGGGCGACCTCAACTCCAAGCGCGGTCGCATCCTCGGGATGGAGGGCATCGGTCGCGGCCGCCAGATGGTCAAAGCCAATGTGCCGGCCTCGGAGATGCTGCGCTACTCCATCGACCTGCGCTCCATGACCCAGGGTCGCGGAGAATTCAACATGAAGTTCAGTCATTACGAAGAAGCGCCCCCGACGGTGGCCGATGGAGTCATCGCCCAGGCCAAGGCGGCTGCGGCGGCGGCCGAGTAATCGGCCTTCCGAACCAGGAAGAATTTTCATCCTGGCGGCGAACAGAGGAAACTTTGTAGGGGGAGCAAACCTTCCCAACCCGACCCCATGGGGTTGGGTCTGTTTTTCGAGAGGAGCAAGAGCGTGAGACTACGGAAGAGCCTGGCGGCGCTGTTCGTGCTATGCCTGCTGAGTTGCCTGACCTGGTTTGGTTGCACCAGCAGTAATTCAGTGGGGGACAATCCGCCCAATAACGTCCCAGACCCCATTCCCGTCCCGGCTGATGACGGGGGAAGCACCGGCGGCGGCACCACCACCGGCGGTGGCGGTACTGGCACGGGTACTGGAACGGGTACCGGCACCGGCACGGGCACCACGGGCACCTTCGTGCCGCGCAACATCCTGACCGGCCTGAACAACCCGACCCGTCTGACCCAGTTCAACGGTTTCATCTTCGGAATCGTGGGCTTCAACTCGGGCCAGAACAACGGCCGCGTGATTCGTTTCGCGCTGGATACCGCCAACAACAACTCCGCCAGCGATGGCGCACAACCCAAGAACATCACGGCTGCCAACGGCTCGCCGCTCAACACCAGCCTGACGAATCCGTTCGATATCGTTTCCAGCGGCGCCGCTCTGTTCGTCACGGACGGCTTCAATGTCAACAATGGCGGCCGGGTGCTCGGGATTTTCCCGACGGGCACCGAGCTCGAGTTCAACATCCGGAACCTTACGGCCGCGGCCACGGTTCCCCAGAACCCCTCGTTCTTGCTGTTCGTCCCCCCCTCCACCCTCTTCATGTCCGAGTTTGGCGGTAACAACGTCGGCCAGGTTCGCCGCATCGACGTCGCCGACCCGACCAACCCGGTGGTCACCGTATTTGCCAACAACCTGACCTTCCCGGCCGACATGGTGGCGGACGACACGTTCCTCTACATCGCCGAGGCCGGAAACAACGCCATCGTGCGCATCCGTCTCGACGCCAACGGCCTGCCGGTCAACGGCAGCACCGACAACGGCAACACGGTGCGTCGCTTCCAGAACGCGCCCGGGGCCAACCAGATCCGTCAGCCCTTCGAGCTCGTGCAGAACGCCTTCGGCGACATCTACATCGAAGAGGGCCAGGGCATCGAGCAGGGTGGCCTGGCGCCGCTCGGCACCGCCAACGGCCAGATTCAGGTTCTCCTGAACGGCGCCACCCAGGTGACCGACGTGGGCACCAACGCCAACCGCCTCACCGGCCTGACCAACCCGTCGGGCCTCGAGGTGGTCAGCGGCGACACCCGGGACCAGCTCATCTTCACCGAGTCGATCGCCAATCCGAACGGCAACGTTCGTAGCGTGATTGTCAACAACGGCAACCAGACGATCGTCAGCAACACCCTCATCGACACCGGCCTGCAGGACCCGTTCGACGTTATCACGGCTCTGCCGAATGACGCCACGCGCCTGTTCTACACGGTCAACTTCGATGGTGGCAACCCGAACGGCAGCGTTCGCGGCGGCGACTTCCAGTAAGAGCCCCCGGTCCGTCAAAAAGCCCCTCGCGCGAGCGAGGGGCTTTTTTCATGGCTGTCCTTCTGTTAAACTTGGCGCAGTTATGCGCCCCGTCTATCTCGACTACGCGGCCACCGCGCCTCTTCTGCCCGAAGTGCGCGATTGGCTGACGCATTCCGGCTTCCATTCGGCTGGCAACCCCTCCAGCTTGCATCGCTACGGCCGGCAGGCCCGCATGGAGCTCGAGACCGCCCGCGAGCGCTGCGCCGCCTTCCTGGGCGCCCGGGTCGAGGAGATCGTCTTCACCTCTGGCGCTACCGAAAGCGACAATCTGGCCCTGACCGGCACTCTCGAGCCGGGCGATCACTTTCTGGTGAGCGCGGTCGAGCATCCCGCGATCCTCGAGCGGGCCCGCTGGATGGGCGCCGAGCTCCTGCCGGTGGACGAGGGGGGGGTCGTGCGCCCCGAGGAGCTGGCTCGCCGCCTGGTTCCCGGCACCACGAAGCTGGTCTCGGTCATGTGGGTCAACAATGAGACCGGGGCCGTGCAGCCGATCGCCGATCTGGCGGCTCTTTGTCGCGAGCACGGCGTGCTGTTCCACGTCGACGCCGTGCAGGCAGCCGGCTTTCTGGACCTGCGCCCCGAGCAACTGGGCATCGACCTGCTGAGCCTCTCCGGGCACAAGCTCGGGGGCTTGAGCGGGGCCGGGCTGTTGTATGTGCGGCGCGGTCTGCGCCTCAAGCAAGCGCTGGCCGGGGGCGGCCAGGAGGATCACCGCCGGGCCGGCACGCCCAACCTGAGCGGCCTGGTCAGTCTGGGAATGGCCCTGCAGCGCACGCGAACCGATGTGAGTCCGCTCAAGCGTCGCCTGGAGGCGGGCCTGGCTCTTTTGCCCGGCGCCGTCCGCCTCAGTGGCGAGGCTCCCCACATCGCGGCCTGGCGTTTCGAGGGCTGGCGCGCCGAGCCCATTCTGGTGAGGCTCGATCTGGAGGGCATCGCGGCTTCCAGCGGATCGGCCTGCTCGTCGCACAGCCTGGAGCCCTCGCACGTGCTTCAGGCCATGGGCCTCTCCGAGGAGGAGTCACGCGGCCTGATCCGCTTCTCGCTGGGCTGGGACAGCACCGAGGCGGACGTGGATCGCGTGCTCGAGGTGCTGCCCGCCCAACTGAAGGTGGCCCAGAAGCGATGAAGCGACGCGTGCTGGTCGCCATGAGCGGCGGCGTGGATTCGAGCGTGGCGGCAGCCCTGATGCTGCAAGAGGGCTACGACGTCATCGGGGTCACCATGACCTTGTCCCCGTCCGAGTCGCAGGGCCTGACGGCCTCAGGGGCCCCTGCCCCGGCCTCCCGTGGCTGCTGCTCGGTCTGGGACGTCACGGACGCCGAGAAGGTGGCCTGGAAGCTCGGGATCCCCCACTACGTGTTCAACCTGCGCAGCGAGTTCGAGAAGCACGTGATCGACGACTTCGTGGCCGAATATGCCCGGGGACGCACGCCCAACCCCTGCCGCCGCTGCAATCAGCACATCAAGTTCGACCACCTGCTCGAGCGCGCTCGCGACCTCGGTGCCGAGGCCGTGGTGACCGGTCACTACGCCCGCCTGCGACGCCACGCCCAGGGTTACGTGCGCCTGCTGCGGGGCAGGGACGAGCGCAAGGACCAGTCTTACGTGCTGGCCAGCCTGCGTCAGGAGCAATTGGAGTGGATCCGCTTTCCGGTGGGGGAGCTGACCAAGGACGAGGTGCGGGACGTGGCCCGGCGGCTGGAGCTGGGGGTGGCCGACAAGGCGGAGAGCATGGACCTCTGCTTCATCCCGGACCGTGATACCGCTGGCTTTCTGGCGGGTCGGCTGGAGAACGTCCAGCCGGGCGAGATTCGCGACACGGGCGGCCAGATCGTGGGGCAGCACCGGGGACTGCCCTTCTACACGGTGGGCCAGCGCAAGGGGTTGGGCCTCACGACCACCAGCCCGCGCTACGTGTTGGAGCTGGACGTCGTCAACAACCGGATGGTGGTGGGCGAGCAGGCCGAATTGCTCGAGCGCTCGATGATCGTGGACGAGCTCAGCTGGGTCGTGCCGACCCGGCACGCCCGGGCGCGCGTACAGTTCCGGGCCCACTCCGGAGGAGCCCCCGCGGCTCTCGAGCTGCAGGGACCCGACCGGCTGGCGGTGCGCTTCGACCAGCCCCAGAAGGCCTTGACACCGGGTCAGGCGGCGGTGTTCTACCGTCGTGGCGAGGTTCTGGGCGGGGGAACCATCGCCGAGACCGGCTCGGCGCGGTTGTGAAAGCCTTCACGAAATGTTGCCACTCATGCTTGATTCGTTGCCAAAGAGTTACCGTTTGGCCATGGCGATTTGGTAACATCCTGTTAACAAATCCTACTTGTTACCATTTTCGTCCAGGTGTATGATGACCACGCTAACGGGAGATATTCCCAGGAGGAAGACACAAAAATGAGCATGAGCAACAACATCGGTGGCCCGAACTTCAACAACCCCGGGCTCTCCCGTCTGCCGAGCAGCGCGTCCGGCAACCCGGCCGCCGAGACCGGCGCTCAGTTCCACACCACCGATGGCGTGACCCTCGGTGGCGGCCAGCTGGCCCCCAGCGGCAAGGACACCCGCGGCCCCTCGGCCGAAATCACGTTGCGCCAGCAGCCCGCTCCGAGCGGCGGCAATGGCCCCAGCGTCAACAACAATCCGACCATCCTGACCGTGGGCGATATGCACCACTCTCACGCCTGTGAGTTCCCGGACATCATGCCTTTCGGTCCGAGCAACCCGACCCACCTCGAGACCCTGGGCACGGGTGGCGGTTGCCCGCCCGTCGTGCGCGCCGGCACCAAGCCCTTCGAGAACTAAGCGTTAACGGGGTTCCGGACAAGAAAGCCGCCTCGCGCGTACGAGGCGGCTTCTTCATTTCTCAGCGGGTCGCGAGGCTGGCGGCTTTGAGGGCCTGGTCCAGGTCGGCCCGCAGGTCGTCCAGGTTCTCGATGCCGACCGAGAGCCGGATCAGGCCGTCCGAGATGCCCAGGGCGGCGCGACGCTCGGGGGGAAGGCTGGCGTGGGTCATCACGGCCGGGAGCTCGATCAGCGACTCCACGCCACCGAGCGACTCGGCCAGGAAGAACAGCTCGGTCGACTCCACCAGCTTCTTGGCGGCCTCGGCTCCGCCCTCGACCTCGAACGCGATCATGCCGCCGTAACCGCGCATCTGAGCTCCGGCCAGAACGTGGTGGGGATGATCCTTCAAGCCCGGATAGTGCACCTTGCGCACGCTCGGGTGTTTCTGGAGATACTCGGCCAGAGCGCCGGCATTCTGGCAATGGCGCTCCATGCGCAGCGCCAGGGTCTTGAGGCCGCGCATCGCCAGCCAGCAGTCGAACGGTCCGGGCACGGCCCCGATCGCGTTCTGGTGGAACTTCATCGTCTCGTAGACATCGTCGCGGCGCGTGATCAGCGCTCCGCCCACCACGTCCGAGTGGCCGCCCAGGTATTTGGTGGCCGAGTGCACCACGATGTCGGCGCCCAGCTCGAGCGGCCGCTGCAGGTAGGGGGTGGCGAAGGTGTTGTCCACCGCCAGGTAGGCCCCGTTGTCGTGAGCGATGGCGCTCAGCGCGGTGAGATCGCTCAGCTTGAGCATCGGATTGGTGGGCGTCTCCACCCAGACGAGCCTGGTGGCCGGGGTCAGCGTGCGGCGCACCGCCTCGAGGTCGGAGGTGTCCACGTAGCGCGTCGTGAGGCCGAATTTCTCCATCACCCGCGTGAAAAAGCGGAACGTCCCTCCGTACACGTCATCGGAGCAGAGGATTTCGTCGCCGGTCTTCAGGAGTTGCACGGTGTTGGCCGTGGCCGCCATCCCGGAGGCGAAGGCCAGGGCGTATTTCCCGCCTTCGAGCGAGGCCAGGCACTTCTCGTAGGCCCGCCGGGTCGGATTGTCGGTGCGGCTGTATTCGAAGCCCTCGCGCGGTTGGCCCAGGCCGTGCTGAGCGTAGGTCGAGGTCTGGTAAATCGGCACGACCACCGCCCCGGTGACGGGCTCGGGGTCTTGACCGGCGTGAATGGCAAGGGTTTCAAAGGAAAGCGGCTGTTCGGACATAGCCGGTGCCTGTTCTGGGCCTGTCCGGGCGGCTCCTGTCGAATCAGGGCGACGGACTGGCCGAGGGAGAGGCACTCGGGCTCGCACTCGAGGAAGGCTCGGGGCTCTCGGACGCGGACGGGCTCTCGGAGGGGGACTCGAGCACGATCGGCAGGGAATTGGCGCCGGGTTGCGGAGGACCGGCCGGCGGAGTGTAAGACCACGACTCGCTGTTCCAACTGGCGGCCCCGAATCCGCGGGGGTCATAGCCGGAGAGGGAGGGAGCCACCAGGTGCAGCTCGGGCACGAAGTAGAGCGGGAAGAGGGGCATCTCCTGAGCGAACAGTTGTTGCTGCCGCGCCATCAGGGGCTTGAGCTCGACCTGATCCCTCGCCCGGTCGACGGCATGGCAAATCGCCTCGTGCTCGTCGTTGATCCAGCCGGAGAAGTTCAGTCCTTTGGAGTTCTTGTCCCCCGGCAGACCCGCCTTCCCCATCACCTGCCCCGGCGACATCCAGGGCTGCAGCGGAAGCTCGGCCAGGGCCAGGTGCGCGAAATCACGCTTTTCCAGGCGCTCGGCCAGGTTATCCACCGGGACCGGCTTGACCTCAACCCCGATCCTCTTCCAGTAATTGACGACGTGGTCCTTGATGGGAACGGCGCGGGAGTCGTTCTTGTCATAGATGAGCTCCAGGCTCAAGACCTGCTTGCCATTCTTGCGCACCGGCTTGCCGCGCCAGCCAGCCCGCTCGAGAGTCCAGTTGGGATCGGTCTGCTCTTCCTCCACCCGGTCGAGCACGTTCAGGAAATACCAGACCCGGTCGGGCATCCACGAATGGGCGGGCGCAATCGGGGAATCATAGAGCAAGCTCACCCATTGAGCTCGGCGCAATCCGCCGAAAAGTGCCCGCCGCACCTCGGCATCGGCCAGGATCGGCGAGTCCAGCCGCAGCACGATGGCCTGCAGGCGATCGCTCTGGACCCAGCGGGGCTGCAGCCATGGGTTGTTGTTCTTGACCATCTCGAAGACGTTGTTGGGCACGCGCGGCACGAGCTGCAGGTCGCCCGCCTTGATTCCCTTGGCCATCCGGTCCGGGTCGTCATAGAAACGGTAGCGGATGAGGGGGATTTGCCGGGCGGCAGGGTCCCAGGGATACTGCTTGTTCGGCGTCAGAGTGATGAGGCGTCCGTCGCCCACCCACTCGGAGACGGTATAGGGCCCGCAGCAGATCGGATTCCGGCCGTAGCCGGCCAGAGGGTCGGGCTCTTTGAGACGCACGGCGGCCTGGGCGGGAAAGGGCACGATTTGAAGTCCGCCCAGAGGCCAGAATCCGGCCAGTTTGAAAGACACCACTCCCTGCTGGGTCTTGACCTCTTCCAGAGAGCGGCTCCAATCGACCTCGGCGCGGCCGCCCACCGGGTTTTCGGACAGGAGCCGGGCGGTGGTGAAATCGCCCCCCTGGACCGGGCTGCCGTCGCTCCAGAGGTAGGTGCCCCGCAGCCTGGCGGTCAGAGTGCGACCCTCCTCGCTCAAGGCGGATGCAGGTGGGTCGGCGGCCAGCACGGGCACGGCCTGCCAGGTCGGATCGTAGTCCCAGAGAGGTCGGTAGAGATTGGCGCTGACCTCGGCCTCCTGCGGAGTCTGGCCGACCGTGCTGAGGACGGTCTGGGGCGGTCCGAGCATGCCCACGGTAAACACCAATCCCTTGGGGGGGAGTTTGAAAGGCAGCTCGGGCATCCGGCTGCAACTCACCAGGCACGCGGCCAGAGCCGCGACCAGCAGCCAGCGCCGACGGAGCATCAGGTGTTGTGCTGGTTGAACGCGATCGAGATCAGGATCGACAGCACCAGGAACGAGATGGCCAGAGTGGTGGTCAGGCCCGACAGCTTCTCTTCCGAGCTCTTCTTACCGCGGAAGACAGGCTGCGCGGCACCGCTGATGGTGCCGCCCAGACCTTCGTTCTTGGTGGTCTGGCTCAGCACGCACGCCACCAGGCCGCCCGCCACCAGAATCTGGATGATGAGCAGAAGGTAGTGCCACCACATGAAGTTGGGTCCACCCACGTTCTCGGTGACCTCGAACGGCGGCATGCTGATCGGCATCGGGGAGCCGGCGGGAAGAGGCGCCTCCGGCGAGGGGCTGGAGACCTGTCCCAGCCAGCAACTGGCCTGGACCCAAAGTTTGAGCATCACGTGGTTCACTTGAGCATTACTCCTAATTCGTTACCGCGACCTGGAAGTTGACGATGCGCGCGAAGCTGTCGGCTTCGAGGCTGGCACCGCCCACCAGGGCGCCGTCGATGTCCGGCTGAGCCATGAAGCCGTCGATATTGTTCGGCTTCACGCTTCCACCGTAGAGCAGGCGCACTTGCGTGGCCACCCGCTCTCCGAGCTGCGCAGCCAGGTCGCCCCGCAGCAGGGCCATCGTCTTGTTGGCTTCACCGGGGGTATCCGTTTTACCGGTCCCGATCGCCCACACTGGCTCGTAGGCTACCACCAACTTGGAGCCCGAGTCAATACTGGCGCCTGCGAGCGCGCCGCGAAGCTGTCCCAGCACCACCTCGGCCGTCTGACCGGCCTCGCGCTGCTCCAGGGTTTCGCCCACGCACAGGATGGGGATCAGCCCGTGCGCGTGGGCCGCCGCGACCTTCTTCTGGCAGTCGGCATCGGTCTCGTGGAAGAGCGCCCGGCGCTCGGAATGGCCGATGATGGCGTATTTACAGCCGGTGTCCTTGACCATGAGGGGGGAAACCTCGCCGGTGAAGGCACCCTGGTCTTTCCAATACAGGTTTTGCGAGCCCAACGCGGCCCAGCTCTTGCCGGCCAGCAGCTCGCCCACCTGGGTCAGGTAGGGGAACGGCGGACACAGCGCCATTTCGCGTCCGCTGGGGGAGCCCACCGCTTTGAGCAGGTCCTCCACCAGCACCCGGGCCTCGCGTCCGGTCTTGTGCATCTTCCAGTTGGCGGCCAGCAGGGGGGTTCTCATGTCAGCGTCCTCCCGCCAGCGCGGCCCGGGTCTTGAGCGCCATCACGCCGGGCAGCTCCTTGCCTTCCATGAACTCGAGCGAAGCTCCGCCACCGGTGGAGACGTGCGTCACTTTGGAGGCCAGGCCCATCTGGGTGATGGCGGCCACCGAGTCGCCGCCGCCCACGCAGCTGCGTCCGGCGCTTTCGGCCACGGCCCGGGCCACGGCCCGGGTGCCCGCGTCGAACGGCTCCACCTCGAAAACGCCCATCGGGCCGTTCCAGAAGATGGTGCGCGCGCTCTTGATCTTGGTCACGAAGGCTTTGGCGGTCTCGGGACCGATGTCCAGCCCCATCTTGTCGGCCGGGATGTTATCCACGGAAACCGTCTCCGTCGCGACGCCGGCCTTGATCTCGGAGGCCACCACCACGTCGCTGGGCAGCAGGATCTGCGTGTCGCGCTCCTTGGCGGCGGCCTCGATCTTCTTGGCCTGCTCGACGTCGTCGAGCAGCGACTTGCCGATCTCTTTGCCGCGCGCCTTCAGGAACGTGAACGACATGCCCCCGCCGATCAGGATGGCGTCGGCCTTGTCGACCAGCGTCTCGAGCACGGCGATCTTGTCGGCCACCTTGGCTCCCCCCACGATGGCCACGAAGGGCCGCTCGGGCTGAGCCAGCAGGTTGCCCAACTCGGCCAGCTCGCGCTCCATCAACAGGCCCGCCACGGCCGGCAGCGACGAGGCGCAGGCGGCCGTGGAGGCGTGGGCCCGGTGGGCTGCCCCGAAGGCGTCGTTGACGAAGCTGTGGCAGCCCTCGGCCAGCTGTTTGGCAAACGCGGCGTCATTGGCTTCCTCCTCGGCGTGGAAGCGCAGATTCTCCAGCATGAGAATGTCTCCGGGCTGGAGTGCCTGCTTCATCGCCAGCGCTTCGGCCCCGATGCAGTCGGGCGCCATTTGCACCGGTTTCCCCAGAAGCTCGGACAGCCTCTCGGCTGCCGGCTTCAGGGAGAATTCGGGCTTGGGCTTGCCCTTGGGCCGGCCCAGATGGCTCATCAGCACCAGCGACGCACCCTGATCCAGCAGATACTGGAGCGTCGGCAGCGAGGCCGTGATGCGGGTGTCGTCGGACACCTTCCCGTCCTCGAGGGGCACGTTGTAATCGACCCGAACCAGCACGCGCTGGCCCTGGAAGTTGAGATCACGAACTGTCGCTTGTTGCATACGAGCCTCCTGACGTAAGTAGGGAGATGGGAGATGGGAGATGGGAGATGGGAGATGGGAGAGGAGCTCGGATTCACTCCTTTCTCCCAACTCCTGTCTAGGCGAGGACGAGCTTCTTGGTCGTCATGAAGTTGATGAGGTCGGCCACGCGGCTCGAGTAGCCCCACTCGTTGTCGTACCAGGTGATGATCTTGGCCAGGTTGCCGTTGACCATGCACGAGTCCAGGTCGACGATGGAGCTGGCCGGGTTGCCCTTGAAGTCCATCGAGACGAGCGGCTCGTCGCAGGCTTCCAGGATTCCCTTGAGCGGGCCGGCGGCGGCGTCGCGGAAGGCCTGACGCAGCTCGTCGATGGTGGTCGGGTTCTGCAGCACGCAGACGAAGTCGACGATGCTGACGGTGGGCGTCGGGACGCGCAGCGAGAAGCCGTCGAACTTGCCTTTGAGCTCCGGGATGGCCAGCGCCACGGCCTTGGCGGCTCCGGTGCTGGTGGGGATGATGTTCAGCGCGGCGGCGCGGGCCCGGCGGGGATCGCTGTGGGGCAGGTCCAGGATGCGCTGGTCGTTAGTGTAGCTGTGAATGGTGGTCATCAGCCCGTTCACGATGCCCCACTTGTCGTTGACGACCTTGGCGGCGGGCGCCAGGCAGTTGGTGGTGCACGAGGCGTTGGAGATGATGTGGTGCTTGTCGGCGTCGTAGTTGTCGTGGTTCACGCCCAGCACGATGGTGATGTCCTCGCCTTTGGCGGGGGCGCTGATGACGACTTTCTTGGCGCCGGCCGCGATGTGCTTGGCGGCCTTCTCCTTCTCGGTGAACAGGCCCGTGCTCTCGAGCACGATCTGAACGTCGAGGTCTTTCCAGGGCAAATTGGCCGGGTCTTTCTCCTGGCAGACTTTGATGTGCTTGCCGTTGATGACGAGGTCGCCGCCCTCGGCTTTGACCTCTCCGTCGAACACGCCGTAGTTGGAGTCGTACTTGAACAGGTGGGCGTTCATCTCGGGCGCCACGAGGTCGTTGATTGCGACGACCTCGATGTCCTTATAACGCTCCATCATGGCTTTGAGGGACTGACGGCCGATGCGGCCAAAACCGTTAATGCCAACGCGTGTGGCCATATGTGTGTAATCCTCCTTGAAAAAGCAGCTTCCCGTGCGGAAAGAGACGGCGGAGGATTAGTTTTCGCCCTGCGCGGTTCCTGCTTAGCGCTGTTTCAGGAGGCCGATCCATCCCGAAAAGACGGGTAGGAGATCGACTTTGCCGTCGCCGTCGTAGTCGACGGCCGCCAGGCTCTCGCCCAGGTTCGACTCCTCGAAGCGTTTTCCATAGGTGAAATCGCCCGTCCCATCGCCCAGATGCACGATGACTCCGCCCTGGTAGTCCACGACCGCGGCATCTTTCTTGCCGTCGCCATTGAGGTCGGCGATGACCAGGTGGGCGGATGCCCTGGCGTTCGGCGGGAAGAAGCTGATCCCGTTGAAAGTGCCCGCGGAGCTGAGCAGCAGGCCGAACCCGGACACCTGGCTCATCAAGATATCTCCGTAGTTGTCTCCGTTCAGGTCGGCTACGAAGAGCTCTCCATTGACGGCCGCTCCGGTGAAGTTCGAGCCCGTCGTCATGGTGCCGGTGGGCACGCGTGTAAAGGCAAACATCGAGTTGCCGGTCTGGAAGCCGACCACGACGTCATCCCATCCGTCGGCGTTCAGGTCGCCGATCCCCAGGTAGTCTCCACCTTTGCCAAAGAACGGCTGGCTGACGAGCGGCCACGTCGTGCCCCCCAGGCGGACGATGAAAAATCCGTTGACCAGGGCTGCCAGGTCGTCGATATTGTCGTGGTTGTAATCGAAGGTGCGAGCCTGGACGAGTTGCACGCTCGAAAAGGCTAC
>JBDHVW010000164.1:0-12668 GCA_039809865.1 Vulcanimicrobiota bacterium | reverse complement strand
AGTCCAACGAGATCCCCGCGCGCCTCCTACCTCCGAGCTGGGCGCGCACCCAGAAGCTGGTGGCCGGCCGTGAAGCCCAAGCTGTTACTGGTGCACGGCGCCGCTGTCTGGAAGTTCCTGGTGGGCTTCGAGGGGTCCTACGAAATCCACAGAAAAGAGGCGCCAGAAAGGCTGGCTGGCTTTCTCCCATTGGAAGACTGGCCGGCATAGCCTCCCCTGGCAATCACGGCCCTAGCAGGTGACGATCGGGGACCGGCGCAGCACGGGGGTGCCGCCTTCGCCCACGATGTTCAGCTGCAGGTAGCCGCTGGAGAACTTGCCCAGCGAGCCGCAGCCGCAGCCGTCCTTGCACTCGTGAGCGACGTTGCCGTTCTGGCTCATTCCGGGGGCCACCAGCATGTCGGCCGAGACGGCCGATTTGAG
Source organism: Vulcanimicrobiota bacterium (assembly GCA_039809865.1). GTDB lineage: Bacteria > Vulcanimicrobiota > Xenobia > Xenobiales > QWHO01 > QWHO01. The sequence goes on along the minus strand of JBDHVW010000164.1, from coordinate 12,245 downwards.
GTGGTCCTTGACGTCCTGAATCTCGCGCTCGGTGACTTTGTCGTGGTTGGACGCGACCAGGTTGCCTTCGGCGTCGAAGGCCATCACCAGTCCGCCGTTCATGCGGGCGCGGGCGCCTTCCATCAAGCCGAAGTCGGGGCTGTCGAGGTCGACGTCCTGGTGATACTTGTAGAGCATGAACGTCTCGCCGCGATTGTTGGTGTGCGCCTGCTCGAACTCGAACGGCAGGGTCTTGTCCAGGCCCAGCGTCTCGCGGTTGTTGTCCAGGAAGGTCATGGCCGCTTCCTTGGTGTCGGCCGCGCCGCGGGTCAGGGTGAGCTTGGGCAGACTCTGCTCGTGCTGGTCGAAGGCGGCCAGATCGGCGTCGGTCAGGAGCTTGCGCCCCACGAAGACGTTCTCGAGCAGCGGGCGCAGCGCGCCGCCGAAGTCGACCTGGTCGGCCTTGAGCATCGCCAGGGCGATCTCCTTGTAAGTGGGCTCGCCCACCGGGGCGAACTCGGTGCCGCGGAACAGCAGCGTGCCGGCCATGTCGCGCGCTTCCGAGAGCGACTCGGCGAACGTCTTGCTGGCGTCCGAGCTGGTCACGGCCTGCAGGCCGAACAGGATCTCGTAGAACGCGCCCGTGAACAGGTTGGCGTAGGCGTGCGGCTCCTGGCCCAGCCCGCTGAACGGATCCTTCGGGTCGACGTAGGGCAGGAAGTGCTGGTCCTTGTACTTGTGGCTGTTGAGCGCCTGGCGCAGGCAGTTGGTGTCGATGCCGTCCATCTTGCCGGCCACGCTGCCGAGGTTCTCGGCCATGCTGGAGACGACGTTCGGGATGGCCAGGTTGCCCTGGGTCTCCTGCTGCAGCGCGCTCACCACGGCCGGGTCGTGCAGGGCCACGAGAATGGCGACCATGTCGCCGAACGACTCGTGGAACCCGCCCGCCGCGATGGTCAGCGAGGAGAGATAGTTGTGGCGGATGCCGTCCAGAATGGCGTGACCGGTCTCGTGCGAGACGATGTCGGCGCTGGCGCCGGTGCGGTGCAGCTCGTTCGTGGTCGGATCGGTGAAGTGGAAGAAGTTGATCGAGCCCGCCTCGGAGTGGTAGAAGGCGTTGGCCGTGTTGGCGCCGGCGTGCGGGTGGATCAGCATCTGCTGGCGGCCCAGGTCTTCCGAGAAGCCCCACGGCAGCTGGCGGCCCAGGTAGCCCTCGGCGACCTCCAGCGACTTGTTGGCGATGTAGAAGCTGTGGGCCGAGTCAAAGCGCGGGTCATCCACCTCGAAGATCATGTTGCCGTTGCCGTCCGGCTTGGCGGCCGGGAAGTTGCGGGGCACGCTGACCTTGAAGCGGTCGTTTGACGGGCCGCCTTCGTTGGACTTGAACTCCATCTCTCCCTGCTCGACCGGCAGAATGCCCTCATCCTGGGGCAGGTAGCTCACCTGACCGCTGGCTTTGCTCTTGGGAGCTTCCGACTTCTCGAAGACCTCCTTGGGCTCGGTCTTGGGCTCGGTCTTGGCCTGTGCTTCCTTCTTCTGCTTGGGCTGCTTGGCGGCCAGGGCTTTCCGGGCGGCTTCGAGGTTGACTTGGCTGACGGCGTTCAGGACTTCCACGATGGTTCTCCAAACTGTTGGGGCTTTGCCTGGCCATTTTAAGGGCTTAAAAAAAGCTGAATGGTTACCGTCATGTGAACAACCCCGCCAGACTGTGATCCAGGTCACAGACCCGGGGGACCCCTTGAGGTATCATAATTATAGCGCTAACGCCTCACCCGGCGGCCGCGTCAATCACACACCACCCCCGCCCCGGCCGAACCCGCTCACGGCCGGGGCACTCTTTTTCCGGAGCTGAATTCGTCGGCGGTTGGCCCTCCCGTTGAGGGTCGAGAGTTGAGAGTCGAGAGTATCGCAGGGAAAGCAGGAGAGGCGACGGGGAGTCGAGGACGAAGGCGCGGCTATGCGAAAGGTTCTCGTTCTCTTGCTTCTGCTTAGCCTTCAAGCTTACGCTCAAGATTTTACCCGGGTCGCCGACAAGTTCGTGGACGAGTGGCTGGCGCTCAACCCCGAGACGGCCACGTCGCTGGGGGACCACCGCTATGACGGGAAGCTCAGTGATTACAGCCCCGAGGGTATCGCCCGGGCCCGCGAGCTCAGCAACCGCTATCTGAAAGCGCTGAGAGCCATCGACCCCGGGAAGCTTTCGCCCGAGAACCAGGTGGACTACGAGATTATGAAGTCCAATCTGGAATACACGCTCTTCCAGTTGGACCAGGTCCAGGAGCAGAACTGGAATCCGCTGCTCTACAACCCGGGAAGCGCGCTCTACGCCCTGATGGCTCGCGACTATGCTCCACTGCCGGAACGCGTCCAATCGCTGGCGCAGCGGCTCGACGCCGTGGAGCCCCTGCTGAGCCAGGCCCGCCAGAACCTGAAGAACCCGCCCAAGATCCACACCGAGACGGCCATCTCGCAGAACCAGGGCGCGCTGTCGTTCGTGGACGAGGAGATCGACACGTTCCTCAAGGACCGGCCTGACCTCGTGCAAGAGCTCGCGCCCCACCGCCAGAAGGCCAGCGCCGCGCTGAAAGCCTACGGCGAGTGGCTCAAGAAGGACCTCCTCCCCCGCTCCAACGGCGACTTCCGCCTGGGCGACAAGCTTTTTCGCGAGAAGCTGCGCTTCGCGCTCGAGTCGGACCTGACCAAGGAGCAGATCCTGCAGAAGGCCCAGGAGGAGCTGGCCGCCACCCAGCAAGAGATGACGCGCACCGCGGGGCCGCTGTTCGAGCGCTACTTCCCCGGGGAGCCCCGGCCGGCCAGCGACAAGATCCTGATCAAACGAGTCCTCGATCGGCTGGCCCAGGACCGCCCCACCAACGAGACCATCGTGCAGCAAGCCTCCCGCGACCTGGACGCGACCACCGCCTGGGTGCGCGACCACAAATTGTCACCGTTCCAAAGGATCCGGTCAAAGTCATGGTGATGCCCGAGTTCGCCCGCGGCGTGGCGGTGGCTTACTGCGACAGCTCGGGCCCGCTCGAGAAGAAGCCCGAGACGTTCTACTGCATCTCCCCCACCCCGGCCGACTGGACCGCCGAGCGCGCCGAGTCCTTCTTCCGCGAGTACAACGACTACATGCTGCAAGACCTGACGGTGCATGAAGCGATGCCCGGGCACTACCTGCAGCTGGCCCACGGCAACCAGTTCCAGGCGCCGACGAAAATCCGGGTGATCTACGGCAGCGGGACCTTCGTCGAGGGCTGGGCCACCTACACCGAGCAGGTGATGGTGGAGACCGGCTACGGCGGCCCCGAGGTCAAGATGCAGCAGCTCAAGATGCGCCTGCGCCTGATCATCAACAGCATCCTGGACCAGAAGATCCACACCGCGGGGATGACCGAGAAGCAGGCCATGGAGCTGATGATGAACGAGGGCTTCCAGGAGGACGGAGAGGCCGCCGGCAAATGGAAACGCGCCTGCCTGTCCTCCACCCAGCTGTCCACCTACTTCGTGGGCAACCTGGAGCTGAACGGCATCCGCCAGGCCTACCAGGCCAAAAACCCCGGCCCGCTGGACATGCAGAAGATGCACGACCTCATGCTGAGCTTTGGCTCACCCGCGCCCAAATACGTCAAGAGGCTGATGGGCCTCTAGGCCCGAACATCCAAGAATGATGCGTTTCCTCCTGTGTTTGTTGCTGGTCGTGGGGATCGCCACGGCCGAGGTGGTCGAGGTGGCGCCCGATCTGAAAGTCTCCAATGTGACCTTCGGCCTCTTCCAGCAGGAGCCCAACGGCAGCCTGACGTTCGTTCCCAGCCGCGAGGTGCCGCTGCGTCCGGGACAGTACTTCGGCTGGCGCATGGACCTTGAGACCGCCCGCAAGAACGTCAAGTGGCGCGAAGAGCTCGAGCTGCCCAAGGCGCCCGACAAGTGGGGCACCGATACCCAGGTCGGCGGCGACCGCCGGGTGGGCGTGACCGAGCGCGAGGAAGAAGTGTTCGGCGGCTGGCTCGTCCACATCTGGAAAGTGGCCGCGGGCGACCCGCCGGGCGACTACACCCTGCGATTGTTCCTGGAAGACAAGCCCGTCGGCACTCTGAGCTTCAAGGTGGTGGCCCCGCCCGGGCCCTCCAGCACACAAAGTTCACAACTGTTAACAATCAAGTAACATCGGCAACAAGAAATCGCGAAGCCAGGGGGTAGTCGGGTCGGGGGGGACGTGGGAGAATAACATCAACATAAGAACCACGGAGGTACATTCGAAATGGCTATGGGTGGAGTAGGTGGAGGTGGCGGCGGAGCCGCCGATGCAGCGAACCGCGCTCAGATGCAGCAGAGCGACCAGAACCAGGCTCAGACGATTCAAACCCAGATGCAGGCCGATCAGCAGAAGCAGCAGGCCGAGCGCTGGAAGATCCTGCGCGAGACGCAGACCAAGATCTTCGAGATCCAGCAAGACGTCTCCGTCAACCAGGCCAAGGCTCAGGACAAAGCCTTCAACAAGTGGAGTGACTACATCCGCTCGTAAATCAGCGGAAGGTCGTCGTCAGAGAAGAGGCGCCCGTGGTGGGGCGCCTTTTTCACGTCTGGAAAGGGATCAGGCGCCCCGTCCGAAAAGACGGCCCGGCATTCGAGGAGGTCGTATGGTGAAAGCATCGTCAGAAGGCTTGATTCGCGGCGCGGAAGGGCTGCCCGTGGACGTGCGCGACCTCTATCCGTTCCAGTCGCACTTCCACCGCGAGCCGGCCATGGGCCTCGCCCTCCACTATCTCGACGAGGGTAGCGGTCAGCCCATCCTCATGGTGCACGGCAATCCCAACTGGTCCTTCTACTTCCGCGACCTGGTGCGGGCGTTCTGGAAGTCGCACCGGGTGATCGCGCCAGACCACATCGGCTGCGGGCTCTCGGACAAACCCCAGAAGTACCCCTACACCCTGGCGCAGCACATCCGCAACCTGGAGTCGCTGGTGCTCGCGCAAGACCTTCAGGACATCACCCTGGTGGTGCACGACTGGGGCGGCCCCATCGGCCTGGGCGTGGCGGGGCGCCATCCAGAGCGCTTCAAACGCCTGGTGATCATGAACACGGCCGCATTCGCCAGCGAGCGCATGCCGTTTCTGCTGCACCTGGCCCGCGTGCCCGTCGTCGGCTCCCTGCTCATCCGGGGACTGGGCGCGTTCGCGCACGGGGTGCTCGCAACGGGCATCGCCCGTCCCGACCGGCTCTCGCGCGCCGCCCGGCGGGGCTATCTCTATCCCTACGGCAACTGGCACGACCGGGTGGCCAACCTGCGCTTCGTCCAGGACATCCCCATGAGCCGCAGCCACCCGTCCTACGCCGCCCTGGCGGCCGTCGAGGAGGGTCTCGGCCACCTCAGCCACCTGCCCACCACGCTCATCTGGGGCGAGAAGGACTGGGTGTTCACCCCCCACTTCCTCGCACGCTTCCAGCGCTTCTTCCCCCAGGCCGAAGTGCAGCGATTGGCGTGGGCCGGCCACCTGGTGGCCCAGGACGCCTCCCCCGAGGTGATCGCGTTCCTCAAGGAGTTCATCTCCTGAGCAGTTTCAACGTCGCCCAGTTGCTCGAGCGCGCGACGCGCGACAACCCCGACGGCCGGGCCCTCCTCTACCGCCAGGGGAGCCGCTGGGAGACGATGTCCTTCCACGACCTCCTGGAGCGCTGCCACCGCTACACCGGCTTTCTGCGCGAGCAGGGCCTGGAGCGCGGTCAGCGGGCGCTGATGATGGTGCCGAACGGCCCCGACTTCGTGGCGCTCACGTTCGCGGTGTTCCGGGTGGGGGCGCTGCCCGTCCTGATCGACCCGGGAATGGGGGTCGGCAACCTGCTCGCGTGCGTGGCGCACGCCCATCCAGACTTCCTGATCGGCATCCGCAAGGCGCACTTGCTGCGCAACGTGATGCGCGGAGCCTTCCGCTCGGTCCGCAAAGCGATCGCGGTGGATGGCCCGTTCCCGGGTGCCGTCACGCTCGGCGCCGGCGGGCCGCGCACGCCGGACATGGTGAACACGCACGTGGACGAGGCGGCCGGCATCCTGTTCACCTCGGGCAGCACCGGCCCGGCCAAGGGCGTGGTTTACCGGCACGGCATCTTCCAGGCGCAGGTGGCGCAGTTGCGCGGCACTTTCGGGTTCCGACCGGGCGAGATCGACCTGCCCGGGTTCCCCCTGTTTGCCCTGTTCTCGACCGCTCTGGGGCTGACGTGCGTGCTGCCCGAGCTCAACCCGAGCCGGCCGGCGACCTGCGACCCGGAGAAGCTGGTGCGCTCGATCCAGGAGTTCAAGGTCAACAACCTGCAGGGCTCGCCGGCCATCTGGAAGCGCGTGGGACAGTGGTGCCAGGACCATTATGTCCGGCTCCCGTCGCTCAAGCGACTGCTCACGTTCGGGGCGCCCATCGCCCCGGCTCTGATGGCCCAGTGGGCCGACATCATGCCCGCCGAGGCCGAGTTCTTCACGCCCTACGGCGCCACCGAGGCTCTGCCGGTATCGTGCATTACGGCCCGCGAGGTGCTGTCCGAGACCGCGGTGCTGAGCGCCGCGGGGGCGGGCACCTGCGTGGGGCGGCCGCTGCCCGGCATCGAGGTGCGCATCATCGCCATCAGCGACGGTCCGGTGGAGACTCTGCAGCCGTTGCCGCCCGGTCAGTACGGCGAGGTCGTGGTGGCGGGACCCGTGGTCACGTGGGAGTACGACGAGCTGCCCGAGGAGACGTCGCGCGCCAAGATCTTCCAGGGCGACCGGGTCTGGCACCGGATGGGCGACATGGGCTACTTCGACGCCGAGGGGCGCCTCTGGCTGCTCGGGCGCAAGTCGCACCGCGTCGAGAACCACCAGCGCTACTATCCCGAGCAGGCCGAGGGAATGGTCAACCCGCATCCCAAGGTCGGGCGGTCGGCCCTGGTGGGAGTGGGTCCGACCGGGCAGCAGTCGCCGGTGCTGGTGGTGGAGCCCTCCGGTCGCTATGACCAGCGCGCGCTTGCCGCCGAGATCGTCGAGACGTTGAGCGCGCATCCCCTCTACCGGGATATCAAGCGCGTGCTCTACCATCCGAGCTTCCCGGTCGACCCGCGCCACAACGCCAAGATCCATCGCGAGGAGCTGGCCCGCTGGGCCGCGCGGCAGCGATGAAAGCGCTGGTGACCGGCGGCGGAGGTTTTCTGGGCAGCGCCCTGGTGGCGCGGCTCTTGCGCGACGGGCACGAGGTCGCCGTGCTGGGCCGCAATCGCTACCCGGCCGTGGAAGCGCTGGGCGCTCGCGGCGTGGTGGCGGACCTGGCCAACCGCAGCGCCGTGGTGGCCGCCTGCCGGGGAATGGACGTGGTTTTCCACGTGGCCGCCAAAGCGGGCATCTGGGGCTCGTGGCAGGAGTATTACGACTCCAACGTGCTGGCCACGGTGAACGTGCTGGACGGCTGTCGCGAAGCCGGCGTGCCCCGGCTGGTGTTCACCTCGTCTCCCAGCGTCACGTTCGACGGCCACGACCATCTGGGGGCGGACGAGCGCCTCCCCTACCCTGACCGCTTTCTGAACGACTACTCCCAGACCAAGGCGATGTCCGAGCGGATGGTGCTCAAGGCCCACGGCGTGCACGGCCTCTCCACGGTGGCCCTGCGTCCTCACATCATCTGGGGTCCGGGCGACAACCACATCCTCCCCCGCCTGATCCGCCGGGCCCGCGAGGGCAAGCTGATGCGGGTCGGCGACGGCCGTAACCGGGTGGACGTGACTTACATCGACAACGCGGTGGAGGCGCACATTGCCGCTCTGGACTGCCTGACAGGCAAGGCCTACTTCATCAGCCAGGGCGAGCCCGTGGTGCTCTGGGATTGGGTGGACCAGTGGCTTAGTCGCCTGGGGATGGCGCCGCTGAGCCGGTCGGTGCCTTTCGGCGTGGCCTACGCGCTGGGAGGCGCCCTGGAGAAGACCTATCGCCTGCTGGGCCGCACGGAGGAGCCGCGCATGACGCGCTTTCTGGCCTGCCAGATGGCCAGGTCGCACTACTACAACCTCGAGGCGGCGTATCGCGAGCTGGGGTATCGGGTGCGAGTCGGGCTCGAGGAGGGCATGGACCAGACCGTTGATTACTTGAGATCGCTGACACCGTAGGTCTTGAAGGGCGGAATGCCCTTTCGTTTCGAACTGGCCACCCTATGATCGATTGCGTCTTCGCCTCCCCTCGCGTACAGCAGCTCTATCCGCTGCTCGACGAGCTGGCCGCCGACTTCGCCACGCGGGTGGCCCGGCATGATCGCGAGGGGAGCTGTCCGGTCGAGAATTTCGAGCCGCTGCGCGCCCACGGTCTGTCCGCCCTCTCGGTGCCACGCGCGCACGGCGGTCAGGGTTACGACCTGGTGGAGACGCTGCTGGTGATCGAGCGGTTGGCGCGCGGGTGTCCGAGCACGGCGCTGATCCTGACCATGACCTTGCACCTCATCGGGGGCGGCCAGGCGGGGTTCGAGCCCGAGGTCTACGCGCGGCTGTGCCGCGAGGTTCTCAACGGTGCGCTGATCAACTCGGTGGCCAGCGAGCCCGAGCTGGGCAGCCCTTCGCGCGGGGCCCTGCCGGTGACGACGGCCTTGGAGACCGGGGGCGTGTGGCGGCTCAACGGCCGCAAGACTTTTGCCACCGGGGCGCCGGTGTTGACCCACTTCCTGATCCAGGCCCGCCTCGAGGACGAGATCGGCGAGTTCTGGGTGCCGCGCGACCAGGTGAAGGTGGACCCCACCTGGCACGTGCTGGGGATGCGCCCCACGGCCAGCGACGACATCATGCTCGAGGACGCGCGGGGAGAGTTGTTGCGCCGCTTCTCCGGCGACCGGATGCGCACGAACCCGCGCCCCTGGTTCTTCCTGGGGGTGGCCGCGGTCTACCTGGGCCTGGCCGCGACCTGCCGCCAGGAGGCCGCGCGCTACGCGGCCGAGCGCCGCCCCACCAACCTCGGGGGCAAGGCGATCAGCGAGTTGGAGAGCATCCGCCGGCTGATGGGCGAGCTGGAGGGTGAGCTCGTGGCGGCGCGCGCTCTGATGTATACGGTGGCCCGCGCCTGGGACCTCGACCCCTCCCCAGAGCTGGCCGCCCAGGTCGGTCTGGCCAAGATCAAGGCCACCGATGCCGCTTTGAATGCCGCCCAGTGCGCGGCGCGCATCGTGGGCGGGGCGGCGATGTCGCAAGCGCTGCCGTTCGAGCGCTTGCTGCGCGACGCGCAGGCCGGTCCCTTCCACCCGCCCAACACCGCGCAGGCGCTGGATGCGCTCGGACGAGCGCAATTCTCCTAGACATCAGGAAGTTTTCAGCCGGCCGAGCTACACTGGCACCATGATGACCAGCGCCACCCAGAGTCTCGTCCGCCCCACCTGGGGCCAGTCGGTGCGCGCGTCCTCCTCGGGCAGCCCCGAGGATAAGGTGCAGGACTGGCAGGGCCGCATCGACAGCCACATGCGCATGCAGGACCAGCTTGGCGAAATCGCCCGTTCGCAGAAGACCAAGAGCCTGAAGTGGCTCGGGCTGGCCCTGCTGGGCGCGGCGGTCGGCGTGGGCGTGGCCGTGGCGGCGCCCGCGCTGATGATGCCCGCGCTCTACGCCGGCGGACTGGCCTTCGCCGGCACCGGGATGGTCGCTCTGAAAGCTTACAGCATCAGCCGCGAGGCGGTGGAGCGGCAGGGGCTCGGAGCGGGCATGATCGACGCGTGCAAGTTCGTCGTGAGCCAGTACCAGGCGGAGGTCGACGAGAAGAAGCGCGCCCAGATGGCCGCCGAGATCGAGCAGTTGACCCGCGGCCTGGGCGGAGGCGGAGGAATTCTGGCCCAGACCAACGGCGCGCTCATGGTCGGCGGCACCCGCCTCAAGCAACGCGGGGCCTAGAGACCCCCGTACGCGCAACCGCATCGACCCGGGCTCGGATCGATGCGGCAGCGACCTTCAGGATCTAGCCGTGGTTGGCCGGGTCATCCGCGCCCGGCACGTCGGCCGGGGTCTGGGGCGCTTCCACGCCGTGCTCCACCTCGGCCTCGGCCTCGACCGCGTCGAGCTTGACCCGATCCGCGGTCAGGCGGTTGGTGGCCGGGTCATAGGCGCCCCGCACCTCGACCGAGCCGGCCGTGGCCAGCTGGGCAAAGAAGTCGGCCGCGCCGATGCTGACGCCGGCGTTGCTCAAGAACACGGTGGAGTTGGTCGTGGCCACCTGGACGTTGGACGCCGCGGGCTGGAAGTTGTCGGCCCGGCTGGCGGTCATCGCGAAGGTCTTGGCGGCCGCATCGATCAAGCCCGGCACGCCCTGCAGCTCGGCTTCCGCCTCGCCCGCGGCACCATCCTCGATCTTGACCGTCTGAGCAATCAGGCGACCCGAGGCCGTGTCAAACCGGCCTTCCACCTCGACCGGCAAACCGTTCTGGAGGGTCGCCCCGGCGGCCCCGTTGATGGCGTAGATCACCGTGGAGGCGCTCAGGCTAACGACGACCGAGCCGCCGTTCCCGGTCAGGGTGAAGCTGTTCGCGGTCAGATTGGAAACCACGCCGGCGGTGTCCTCGACCTCGTGGCGGGCCACGTCATCGAGGCCCGTATGGGCAGCCAGCCGCAGGACCGGACGCACCGTGCCGCCCGCGATGGTGAAGTTGGCCAGATCGAAGTCGACCACGACGTTGTCATCCAGGCCGCCGGGCAGCTCGAACTCGATCTCGACGTGGGCCTGGGCGTCGCGGCCCAGATCATCGGCACCCCGCAGCTCGACTCCCACGTTGGAGCCGACCGGCATGGCCACGAAACGGTCCTCGAGGTGAACCCGCAGGCGCGTGGCGGTGCGATCCTCCACGGTGGCCTGACCCAGGAACGCGAAGCGGTTGCCCTGCGCGTCACGCAGAGTCTTGAGGTCGAAGACCCGGCCCCGCGGATCGTCGAACAGAGTGCGAGCTCCACCGTTGTCGTCCAGCGCCTCGACCTTGAAGACGCGCGTCCAGAACTGCTGGTGCTCGGTTTCGGGATTATCCGTCACGAAGACGCGGGTGACGCTGTCGGCCGGCGTGGTGGTGGGAATCGGCGCGGGAGTCGCCGTGGAGACGCTGGAGCTGCTGCCCCCTCCGCTGCATCCGTAGAGTAGGGCACAACCGGCCAGAGTCAGGATGAATTTTTTCACGTTCACCTCGAGCTTGTCAATGATATCGGTCAGGGTAGACCACGGGGGGTGAAGCTAATATGAAGCGCACGTGAAAGCATTTTCATCCAGCTGGAGGGTCGCCATTTGAAGCTGCTCGTGATCGAAGACGAGGCTCCCACGGCCGCATTCTTGCGGCGGGGCCTCACCGAGGAGGGCTATACGGTCGACGTGGCGGTCGACGCCGAGGAGGCGGACCGCGCCATGGCGGTAACGCTCTACGACCTGGTCTTGCTCGACGTCATGCTGCCCGGGGGCAGCGGTTTCAATCTCTGTCAGCACTGGCGCAAGAACGGCTATACCCGCCCGATCTTCTTTCTGACCGCCCGGGACGCCGTGCTCGACCGGGTGACCGGTCTGGACATGGGGGCCGACGACTATATCCTCAAGCCCTTCGCCTTCGAGGAGCTGCTGGCGCGTATCCGAGCCCATCTCCGGCGCCCCGTCGCGGGCGAGCCAAACGACAAGCTGCAGGTGGGCGGTCTGGTGGTCGACACGGCCCGGCGCCGGGTCGAGCTCGATGGCGAAGTGCTGGCGCTGACCTCACGCGAATACCAACTGCTGGAATACATGCTCCGCCGGCCCGACCGGGTCATTACCCGCACGGCGCTCTGGGAGAACATCTGGGAGACGGACGAGGAGCCCAGCTCGAACGTCATCGACGTCTACATCCGCCATCTGCGGGGGAAGCTGGGTCCCGACTACATCAGCACGATACGCGGGGCCGGCTACGTGCTCCGAACCGATGCGGCCGCCCACTAGCCTCCGCCAGCGCCTGATCGCCTCGCTGACGGGCCTCTCCATGGCGGTGCTGAGCCTGAGCTGCCTGCTGGCTTACGCGGGAAGCTCGCGCGCGCTTTACAGCCAGCTCGATCTGGCTCTCTGGACCATCAGCCAGACCGAAGCTGCCTCGGCGCTGGACAGTCCTACGGGCAAGCTGCACGTGCATCTGTCCACGGCCCCTCCGGGCGCCCTGCAACGCGCGGGCTATCCTCGGCTGGCTCGCATCGAGACGCCCGAAGGCGTGCGCGTGGCCGGCTCGCGGGCCTTACGGCTCGACCCGCTGCTGCGCCAGGAGGCGCTGGAAGGCACCCCTGGATTCGCC
>JBDHVW010000163.1:0-12696 GCA_039809865.1 Vulcanimicrobiota bacterium | reverse complement strand
CTTGATGTTGCCACCGGCGCTGATGAGCTTGGTGCCGGTGCTCTTGCCCACGCCGATCTTGGCGTCCTGGGTGGCATAGCCGCTCGAGATCATCTGGTGCTGTTGGGCCAGCTGCTTGACGGTGACCGAGAAGTTGCCCAGGTCGGAGCCCTGATCGGCACTGACGCTGAAGACCGTGTCATCGGAGCTCACGGCCGCGCGCGCCTTGAAGGTCTCGCCATTGGTCAAGGTCTTGAGGTCGCCATCCAGCGTGAGGAGCTTGGTATTGAGCGTCCGCCAGGCGGCCTGCTGCTTGGTGGCCTCGGCCTGCTTGCTCTGGGCCTCCGTGATGGGCTTCTTCTGCACCTCCATCAGCTTGCTGATGATACTCTCGGTGTCGAAGCCCGAGGAGATGCCGGCGATCTGGAAACTGCTTCCATTGAGGGATGCCATCGGGGAAGATCCTTTCGCGGGAGCGGCTTGTGCGTGCGGGAGATGAGGGACGAGCCGGGGAGGTAAAGTCCGTGTGAGGGGCCGCTATCGGGAGTGCGAAAACCGATAACAACAGTGAGGTATTCCGTCCCAGGCGGCGCGGCTCTCATCACCCCCAGGCACAAACCTGGGAGGAGGCGGGGAGCCCCTTTCGGAGCTCCCCACCGACCGTGCTCGGTTTAGCCGAACAGCTTCATGATCTGCTGAGCGGACTGGTTGGCCTGGGTGAGCATCGAGAATCCCGTCTGGGCCAGGATCTGGCCGCGCGAGAACTTGAGCATCTCCTCGGCGAAGTCGGCGTCGCGGATGTTGGACTCCGAAGCCGTAATGTTCTGCTGCGCCGAGCTCAGGCTGCGCACCGTGGTCTCGAGAACGTCCTTCTGGAAGGCGCCGATCTTCGAGCGCTGGGTGCTGACCTGACTGATGGCCGAGTCGATGACGCGCAGGGCATCCTGAGCGCCTTCACCGTTGTTGGCGGTCACGTCGATGTGGGCCAGGTCCACCTGCGCCATGTGCATGGTGCCGGTAGCATTGGTCCCGAGGCGTGAGGAGCTGACCGAGTCGATGGACAGCGAGACGGTCTGGTGGTCGAAAGCTCCGATCTGGAACTTGAGCGCGTTGTTGGCCACGTTCACCGTGCCGTACGCGCCGGCCGAGGAGGCCGTCACGCGCAGCTTCAGGTCTTCCACGTCGGTGCCCGCTCCGCCGGTCAGGAACTGACCGTTGCCGGTGGCCGCGAAGCCGCCGATGGTGCCGGCCACATCCTGGCCCGCCGAGCCCGCCGCGCCCGAAAGGACGGCGCCGGAAGCGGCCACGTTGTAGCTGGTGCCGTTGGCGCCGGCCAGGCCGGTGCTCTGGGCGCCCGAGGCGCTGGACGAGAACGAGTTGTTGATGCTCGTGGAGGAGCCGTACTCGTCGTTCTCGAGCGTGAAGCGGGCGTTGGAGTCGAACGCGGCGGTCATCTTGATGCCCGCGTTGTCGAGGGCGCTGTTGATACTGCTCACGGCCGCCGCCAGGGTGGAGCCCGCGGTCAGGTTGACGTTGACGGTGTTGGTGCCGTTGGAGAAGGTCAACAGCTCGCTGCTGCGGATCTTGCTCGCGCCGCTGGCCGCGGCCGTGCCGGCGACTTCGGCGCCGGACAGACCGGAGACGGCGGCCTCGTTGGTCGAGGTGCCCGCGGCGATACCCACGGTGAGCTCCGCGTTGCCGCCCTGCGAGAGGCGGTCGGAGACCACGCGCAGCTTGCCCCCCTGGACGCTGGCCGTCAGGCCGTTGGACTTGACGTTGGCGTCGGCGTTGATCTTGTTGACGATGGAGCTGAGGTCGTCGCCGCCCGTCAGGGCGACGTTGATGGCGGAGCCGCCCGTGAGGGCGCCGTTGAGCGTCAGGGTCGCGGTGCCGTCCAGGGCGCCAGCGGCGGCGTTGGCGCCGTCGAACTGGGCGACGGTGCGGCCGGCGGCCGCTCCTGCGCCGTTGTTCGAGGTGACCTTGCCCTTGGTGGCAGCCTGGGTGACGTTGACCGCGTAGCTGTTGGCCTTGGTGCTTTCGCTGCCGGAGACGAAGTTGACGTTGACGTCGGTGACCGTGGCGGAGGTGCCGGCGGAACCGTCGAGCACCTTCTTGGAGCCGAACTGCGTGGTGCTGGCGATACGATCGAGCGTGGCGATGGCCTCGTTGATCTGCTTCTGGTCGGCGGCCAGGGCCTCGGAGTCATTCGGGCCCGTGTTGGCAGCGTGCAGCGCCAGGTTGCGCATGGAGCGAAGAATCGAGCTGACCTCGTCCAGGGAGCCCTCGGCGGTCTGTACCATGTTGATGCCGTCTTTGGCATTGCTGGTCGCCTGGCCAAGACCCTCGACCTGGGCACGGTACTTCTCCGAGATGATCAGTCCGGCGGGGTCATCGGCCCCGCGGACGATCCGCAAACCCGAGCTGAGGCGCTCGATCGCTTTGTTCAGTCCGACGTCGTTGTTCCGGACGTAGCTCAGCGCGGTGTTAGCGCTGAGGTTCTGATTGACGCGAAGTCCCATTTGGTGCATTCCTCCTTGAATGTTTCCCCGCCGCCTGTGGCTTTGGGAGGAGACAACGTCCTTGTCGTCCCCGGTTTGCCTATGTGGGGCGCGGTGCCGTTCCTACGACCCGCTGTGCTCACCTCGCTTCCGCCGGTCTTATCGACCTGGCCCGGATTTTGGTAAGCCCCTAAATTTTTTTCCTCCGGCTCCGATAGTGAGGGTGCATGTCTATGATGTTCTCGGAACTTCGTCACAAGCTTGGCCAGCTGGACACACTCGAGGTCAGCGGCCGCGTGCGGCAGGTGGTGGGCACCCTGGTCGAGTCGGCCGGCCCACGCGCCTCGGTGGGAGAGATGTGCTCCCTGGAGCTGGGCGATCGCGAGGTCCCCGCCGAAGTGGTGGGGTTCCGGGATCAGCGCGTGCTGCTGATGCCTCTCGGGGGCACGGCCGGCCTGACCCCGGGCGCGCTGGTACGCGCTCACGGCTCGGGCTTCAAGGTCGGCTTCTCCAACGCGCTCCGCGGCCGCGTGTTGGACGGACTGGGCAACCCGCTCGACGGCAAGCCACTGCCGCCGGTGGAGCGCTGGATCTCGGTGGAGGCGGACCCGCCCCACGCGCTCGAGCGCCAGCCCATCCACAAGACGTTCAAGACTGGGGTGCGGGCCATCGACGGTCTGCTCACGATGGGATGCGGTCAACGCGTCGGCCTCTTCGCCGGCTCGGGCGTGGGCAAATCGACCTTGATGGGGATGATCGCTCGGGGCAGCTCGGCGGACGTCAACGTGATCGGCCTCATCGGGGAGCGCGGTCGCGAAGTTCGGGACTTCATCGAGCGGACCCTGGGCGAAGAAGGTTTAGCACGTTCGGTCGTCATCGCGGCCACCTCGGACCAGTCGCCTCTGGTCCGCATCAAAGGGGCGCTGCTGGCGACCGCGCTGGCCGAGGCCTTCCGCGATGAGGCGCAGGAAGTTTTGTTGATGATGGACTCGGTCACCCGCGTGGCCATGGCTCAGCGCGAGATCGGCCTGGCCGTGGGTGAGCCGCCCACCACCAAAGGCTACACTCCCTCGGTTTTCACGCTGCTGCCCCGCCTGCTCGAGCGCACCGGCGCCGCTGCCCAGGGCTCCATCACGGCGCTCTACACCGTGTTGGTCGACGGTGACGACATGAACGAGCCCATCGCGGATGCCGCTCGCGGCATCCTGGACGGCCACTTCGTGCTGTCGCGCAAGCTGGCCCACCAGAACCACTACCCGGCCCTGGACGTGCTGCAGAGTGTGTCGCGCCTGATGAACGAGCTGGTGGACCGGGACCACTACCGCACGGCCGGTCGCATGCGCAAGGTGCTGGCCGTATGCGAGGAAACCAGGGACCTCGTCAACCTGGGAGCCTACGTGCCCGGCAGCTCGCCCGACATCGACTTCTCCCTGGCCCTCAAGCCCGAGGTCGAGAGATTCCTGAAGCAAGAGACGGACGAGCTGCTGGAGCCCTCCCAGACGCTGGAGTGGATGCGCGCCGTCATGGAAGGAGCCGAGTAGAGTGAATCTGATTTCGTTGCTGGCCGCAGGGCCGGAGCTGGTCAACGGTTCGGTCAAGCTGGCCAGGGGAGCCGGCGATGGTTTTGCGGAGCTCCTCTCGAGTCTGCGTGGCGACAGCGTTCCCAGGGTCGAGTTTCAGCCCCTGCGCGCGGACACGGAGAGCGCCCTGAATCGGGTCGTGCGGGAAGCTCCCAGGGCGGCCGCTCCCGAAGTGCTGCGCTGGTTCGGGCTTCCTCAGAATGTCTCGTGGCAGGGTACGTCACTGACCGACAAGGTTGGCGAGCTCGCTACCGGCGCGCTGGCCGGCTCGGCTGTACTGGGCCAACTGGGCTCGCTGGCGGGCTCGGTGGCTCCGGCTCTGGGCGTGGCCTCACAGGTCCTGGGTGTGGTCGCCGGGGCGGCTCCCATGATCGGTCTGGCCGGCCGCGCCATCGGGTTCTTCGCCGGCGTGGCCGAGCGGCTTTTCGGCGGGGGACCGGCCCCGGAGCCGACCAGGTTCGTCCCGCTGGGCGAGAAGAAGGCCACGGTTCGGAACGAGCAGGGGATGAACGTGCCGATTCCGGCCGGCCTGATCACGTTCGTGCAGCCCCCGCCTCCCTCGGTGCCGGACTCTCCCGAAGGGGTAAAGTTCTTCCGCATGGATGCGGCTACCGGGGAGGTGCACGCCGAGCCCTCGAGGGCCGCACGACCGTTCGTGCCGGCGGCGGAAACCCCGTCGCTGCCATCGTCGGAGGCGCGCGCTAACGCCACCTCCGAGCTGGCCTTCATGCACGCCGGGCAGGGCCAGGCCATCCAGCCCGAAACGGGCTTCCCCCAGCCGGTCGGGGTGATGCCCACGGTTTCGCAGATCCTGGCCGCCGACGCGCCCCGGTGGGAAGGCCTGCCGGCTGCGGTCTCGCCTTCCGCCGGACCGGTCGAGGCGTCCCTGCTCGATTTTGGCGCCCTTTCGGCGCCCCTGCCACTGGCCGTTCCCCGGGCGCCGGGCTCTCAGGCCTTCGACTTCGCGCCCGCGACCGAAGAGCGGCTCTTCCTGCCCGCCGGAGAGCTCTCGAGCCCCTTCCCGGTGTCCGCGCGGATGACCCCGGCGAGCTTCGAGCCCACCTTCACGACGGCTCTGCTCGGGGAGGCGGATGCGGAGGTGCACCAGCTCGGCGCCGCCACGCCGGATGCCTCCGCACCACCCGCACCCGTTGCCCCGGGGGCCGCTTCCGGGCAGGCGGCACCGCAGCCCGCGGACGGTCCCGTTCAGGCTCGTTTCCAGCCGGCGGCGCCCGTGTCCGGGCAGGCCCCCGCGCCCGCTTCCGCGCAGGTGGCTCCCCGGCATCGGGACGCCGCCGTTCCGGTCGCCTCCGAGCCGGCGGTCCCTGCACAGGTTGGCCCGCACCACGTGGAGGCCCCCGCGTCCGCCCACGTTCCGGCCACTTCTCAGCAGGGCCCGGTCTCCGGGCAGTTGGCTGCGCAGCTCGCGGACGCCCGCGTTCCGGCCATTTCTGAGCAGGGCCCGATTTCCGCGCAGGTGGCTGCGGACGCCCGCGTTCCGGCCACTTTTCAGCAGAGCCCGACCTCCGGGCAGGTAGGTGTGCAGCGCGCCGATGTCCCGCCTGCTTACGAGACTGTGCCTCCGACGAGCGGGCCGATTGCTGCCCGGTTTGCCGACGGTCCCGGTGCGGTCGCATCCCGGCAGGCGACCCCCGCTCCCGGACAGGCCGCGCCGCCCGCGCCGGTCTCTCCCCACCAGGCCGAGGGTGCCTGGTCGGCGGACGCATCCCATCAGGTGGACGCCCCGACGACCCGGGTTGCTCCTCATCAGGATGCCCCCGCTCCGGTCGCTCCCCACGCGGACACCGCCGCTCCGGTCGCTCCCCGGCACGCGGACACCGCCGCTCCGGTTGCTTCCCGGCCGGCGGATGCCTCAGCTCCCGTTGCTCCCCAGCCGGCGGATGCCCCCGCCCCGGTCGCTCCCCACGCGGACGCCCCCGCCCCGGTTGCTTCCCGGCAGGCGGACACCGCCGCTCCGGTTGCTCCCCGGCAGGCGGACGCCCCCGCCCCGGCTGCTTCCCGGCACGCCGATGCCTCCGCTCCGGTCGCTCCCCCGCACGCCGAGTTCGCCGCCCGGGTTCCCGCTCAGCACGGGGAGGCCCTCACGCCCGGGCCCGCCGGCGCACCCGCCCGGGTGGATGCCCGCCAGCCGGTGACCCCGACATCCGGGCAGACCGCATCCCAGCACGAGAACACCTCCGCACCGCACGCTTCCGCGCCGCCCGCGTTCGCCCAGGCTGAATCCCGTCAGGCTGGCTCACCGGCCACGCCCCAGCAGGCCACGCCGAAACGCGCGCCGGCCAACCAGGCGGGCACCCAGCCCCCGGGCCGGCCCGCCCCGACCGCTCCCTTCCAGGAGGCCGGCGCGACCCGCCAGCCCGCCGCCGAGGAGCCGGCGCCAAAGTCCGAGCCGGCGGGCAAGCCCGCCCGCGCACCGCAGTTCCAGCCCCTTGCGCCCGAGCCGAGGGCCCAGGCCAGCAAGGTCTGGGGCGCGCTCGAGCCGTCCAGGCCACAGTCCCAACCGGCCCCGACCGCGAACCGACCGTTCGTGCTTTCCGAAAACGTCAACCTGCCGGACCAGCCGAAAGTCGCTCGCACGGTCGGGCAGGGACTCGCCTCCCGCCTCACCCCCCTGCAGCGCGAGCAGGGCCCGCAAGCCCGCTTCACGCCTGCCGCCGGGCTGACGCGCGCCGGCCAGCAGGAGCCCGAGGACAAGCCCGCGCGAGTCGAGCAAGTTTTCCCGCAAGTTCGCCCCGAACCCCTTACCGATTCGATCCAACAGCCGAACATGACGGCAAGCACGATGGTGAACAACGGCGAGGCCGATGTGCCGGTTCGCATCGAGAAGCTGGCGGAAGTGCTCAAGCAGCGTGTTCGCCGGAGCCTCGAGGAGATGGCCAGAGGCCCCCGCCAACTGGAGCTCCGACTCGACCCCCCGCGGTTGGGCAAGCTTCAGATCGAGCTGACCGTTCAGCCCGACTCCACCGTGACCGCCCGTGTCCAGGCCGAGAATCCCCAGGCGCTCTACGCCCTGGGGAACCAGCTGCCGGAGCTGCGCGAGCGGTTGGCTCAGTCAGGGATCGAGCTGCGCGACTTCTCCCTCGGGCAGAATCAGCAGGGCTCCCAGAATCCCTTTCAGCAGCCACAGGACGGTCAGCCCCGGCGCAAACCCCGACCCCAGGTCGCGGTCCAGAACGCTCGCTCCCAGCGGGATTCCGGCCTCAGCCTGAGAGTCTAATCCAGGCGCGCTGGGCGCCCGACAGGAGTGCGAATGTTCGTTTCGAGTAACCCCACCGCGACCAGGACGGACGCGGCATCCCAGGCGGAAAACGCCAAGAAGGAAGCGGCCCGCAAAGGCCAGGACAAGGACGGCTTCATGAAGCTGCTGATGAGCCAGATGACCCATCAGGACCCCATGGAGCCGATGAGCAACCAGGAAATGATGCAGCAGATGGTGACCATCGAGAGCCTCGACCGCACCCAGAAGCTCGAGACCTCTATCAAGAGCCTGAACACCAACATGTTCATGAGCTCGGCCAACCTCATTGGCCGAGACGTCACCGTGCAAGACCCCGACGATACCCAGAAGACCATCACCGGCAAGGTGGAGGGTCTCCGGGTCGACAACGGCACCGCCAACCTCGTCATCAACGGCAAAAACTACGCTGCCAGCACCATGATTTCGGTTCAATAAGCCAAAGGAGCACTCAGAATGAATAACGCCCTTTCCTCCGCCGTCACCGGTCTGTCCAACTTCCAGAAAGCCCTCGACGTGGTCGCCAACAACATCGCCAACGTCAACACCGCCGGGTTCAAGAGCAGCAAGATCAATTTCCAGGAGATGCTCAGCCAGACCATCCGCCCCGCCGCCGGTCCCAATCCGGCTCTGGGCGGGACGAACGCCGTCCAGATCGGCCTGGGCAGCAGCATCGGCAGCATCGACTCCATCCTCACGCAGGGCACGCTGGAGGTGACCGGCAACGAGACCGACCTGGCCATCACGGGCGACGGCTATTTCGTGGTCGGCGACGACACGGAGACGGCCTTCACTCGCAACGGCCACTTTTCGATGGACGCCAAAGGCGCGATCGTGGATGACGGCGGACGCGGGCTCAAGGGTTGGGCCGCCGATACGATGGGTGTTATCGACAACACGCAGGCGCTGGTTCCGGTGCGCATCCCGCTGGGCGACTCGATGACGGCCCAGGCCACCACCACAGCCAAGTTCGTGGGCAACCTGGACGCCTCGCAGGCGGTCTATGCCGCCGGTCCGCCGCCCACGGGCGGCACCTTCACGACCCAGGTGACGGTTTACGACTCGCTGGGTCAGGATTACCGCATCGACGTGACGTTCAACAAGGCGGCCGCCCCGGTCGGCGCGGCCGCCGCGTGGGATTGGAGCGCCTCGCTGGGAGCCACGTCGCTGGGCAACGGCCAGATCGCGTTCAACTCTTCAGGCAATGTGGATGGGGCCCTGTCCACGGCCGGCACCATCGCCATCGCACCCACCAACGGCGCGTCCCCGGTCAGCATCACGCCCGACTTCTCGACCATGACCCAGCTGACGACGGCGGGCAAGTACTCGGTGACCCCCTCGACCCAGAACGGCTTCCCCGCCGGCAACCTGACCGGCTATACCATCGGCCGCGACGGCCTGATCGTGGGCCAGTACTCCAACGCCCTGACCAAGAACCTCGGTCAGGTGGCGCTGGCGCACTTCAACAACCCGCAGGGCCTGTCGCATACCAACTCGGGCCTGGCCGTGGAGACGCCCAACTCGGGTCGTCCCCAGCTGGGCGCCCCGGGCTCGGCCCCGCTCGGCGAGATCACCGCCAGCGCTCTGGAGATGTCCAACGTGGACCTCTCCACCGAGTTCACCCGGTTGATCACCGCCCAGCGCGCCTTCCAGGCCAACTCGAAAGTCGTGACCACGATGGACGAGGTGCTGGGCGAGGTGAGCAACCTGAAACGCTAAACCTGGTCAGCGTGAATAGAGATTAGGCTCTTCGGGTCGTGGTCCGCCGTGGCCACGACCCGGGGCCGCCAAGATTCCCCTTACCAGGTCAGGGGATCGGCCGATGCGTTGGGGGACGGAGGATTCCGTTCCCCAATCTTCGTTCTCGAAAGAGGTCTCGTAGCCTATGATGGTGCTGGTCGGTCTCGCTCTGGGCGTCCTCTGCCTGCTCGTCAACCTGACCGCCGACGGCGGCCAGATCACCAACTTTCTCAGCCTGTCCGCCTTCCTGATCGTGGCGGGGGGCTCGCTGGGAGCCACGCTGATCGGATTCGGCACCGACGAGCTGCAACAGGCTCTGCACAAGCTGCGCAACTACGAGCGGCGCCTTCAGGCTCGCCGCAATCGCGCTCCCGGCGCGCTGGCCCGTTACGCGATGGTCTTTCGCCATCACGGGGCGCTGCGGCTGGAGAAGGACCTCGAGAACGAGCCCGACCCGTTTCTGCGGGCCGGCCTCGAGCTCATCGTCCAGGGGAGCGATCAGGACACCATGGAGCAGATGCTGAGCCTGCGCATCGACCGCGAGCTGGTGCCCCTGACCACCGCCGAGCGATTCTTCGAGTCGCTGGGCGGCTACTCGCCCACCTTCGGCATCGTGGGCACGGTGATGGGGCTGGTGGGCGTGCTGGGCCACCTGGACGAGCCCGCGCAGCTGGCCGGCAGCATCGCCGCGGCCTTCGTGGCCACTTTCTATGGCATCTTGTTCGCCAACCTGCTCTTCTTGCCGATGGCGGCGCGCTTCAAGCACCAGGCGCGGCTGGCCGAGGAGACCCTGGAGGGCATGATGATCGGCCTGGCAAGCGTCCTGCGCGGCGAGGCGCCCCGAACCCTGAGCGAGCGGCTGCGCTCGCACTCGGGTCGCAAGGAGGATGCCAGTGCGGCCGCGGTCTAGCCGCCGGCGCGCCCGGCCCGAGAACGAGGCCACCGGTCGTCACCGCTGGCTGCTCTCCTACGCCGACACGGTCACGCTGCTCTTCGCCCTGTTCCTGGTGCTGTTCGCCTACGCGGGGCAGAATGCGCGCTTCCAGAACTTCACCCGGGCGCTCAGCAAAGGCCTGAAACCCGCCCACGAGGCGGTGACCGCCGCCATGGCCTCCCCACCCCCTCCGCCGGAGCCCAGCCAGACTCCGCCCCCGCCCCCGGACGAGGACCCCCGAGCCCGGCTTCGCTCGGAGCTGACTAACGCGCTGGGCAAGGATTTCAATGCCCTGGTCGAGTTGCGCAACGAGGAGCGCGGCCTGGTGGTGGCCATGGTCGACAGCCCTCTGCTGTTTCCCAGCGGCCAGACCGACGTGCAACCCCGCGGGCGCGAGCTGCTGCGTCGCATCGCCGTGGTGGGGCGCAGCTGCGGACTGGACCTGCGCGTGGAGGGTCACACCGACAACGAGCCGGTCCACAACGAGCGCTATCGCTCCAACTGGGAGCTCTCGGTGCTGCGCGCCACCTCGGTGGCCGACAGCCTGATCCGGGCCGGCGTGCCCGCCGAGAAGATCAGCGTGATGGGGTTCGGAGAGCAGCGTCCCCGCGAGACCAATCGCACGCCGGAGGGGCGCTCGGCCAATCGCCGGGTGGAAGTTGTGTTCGTGGTCAAGTGATCGGTGGGCCCGGGGGCAATACTCCGGGCATGCAGCAACTCCTTACCGCTCAAGGTCCCGATCAGCTCGCCAGCGGGCTCCACATTCTCCTCGCTCTCACCCTCATGGCGCTGGCTCCGGCCATCCTGGTGCTCACGACGGGCTTCACGCGCATTCTGATCGTGCTGGCCTTCTGCCGCCAGGCACTGGGTACCCCCAACATCCCGCCCAATATCGTGCTCATCCCGCTGGCCGGGTTTCTGACGCTGATCAGCATGGGCCCGATGGTGGACGAAATCTACACCAATGCCCTCCAGCCCGCGATGGCCGGCAAGCTGGCCCCGATGGCGGCCTACGAGGCGGCGGCCACGCCGCTGCGGGGCTTCATGCAGAAGAACACCCGCCAGAAGGACCTCGGATTGCTGATTCAGGCCTCGCGCCTGCCGCGGCCGGCCAACCTGGAGCAGGTGCCCGACCGCATCCTGATCCCCGCGTTCGTGCTCAGCGAGCTCAAGGCGGCCTTCACCATGGGGTTCGCGCTCTTCCTCGCCTTTCTGGCCGTGGACCTGGTCGTGGCCGGCGTGTTGATGGCGCTCGGGATGTTCATGGTGCCCCCGATGTCCATCTCGCTGCCCATCAAGCTCTTGCTCTTCGTGCTGGTGGACGGCTGGAGCCTCATCTCGCAGAGTCTGCTGGGCAGCTTCGTGACCTAACCGCCCGGGCCCACCGGCCGATAGGAGAGCATCACGTTCGAGGGAGTCCGTATGAATTTCAAGAGCCTCCAAGTCAAGTTGATCTGCACGTTTCTGTTCCTGGGGCTGACCCCCATGCTGCTGGTAGGGTCGGTCCTGCACTACGAGGCCTCTCAGGCTCTGGGCGACGCCGCCGAAGCGAAGAATCTCCTGCGCACGATGCTGTGGGGTCTGGTGCTCTCCACGGCCTTTCTGGTGACGCTGGCCAACTGGATGGCCGCCCGCCTGACGCGGCCCGTGCACCAGACCCGCCGGGTCTGCGAGGAGCTGGCCCAGGGCGACCTGACCGCCCGGGTAGCGGTGGAGTCGGGCGACGAGCTGGGCGAGCTGGCCGGGGCGCTCAACCGGGCCGTCGACCAGGTCCGCGGCTCGCTGCAGAACATCTACACCGAGGCCCATCAGGTGGCCGATTCCTCGCGCGAGCTCAAGATGATCGGCGATCGCGTGGGCGAGAACGCCGTCGAGGTCTCCAGCCGCGCCGAGCAGACGGCGGCTGCCTCCGAGCAGATCTCCGTCAGCGTGAACGAGGTGGCTTCGGCGGCCGAGGAGATGCGCTCGAGTATCCGCGAGATCGCCAAGAACTCGGTCGAGGCCGCGCGCATTGCGGCCGCGGCCGTGCAGGTAGCCGTCTCGACCACGGACGTCGTGACCCGCCTCGGGCAGAATTCGGCCGACATCGGCAAGGTCATCCGCACCATCACGAACATCGCCGAGCAGACCAACATGCTGGCGCTCAACGCCACCATCGAGGCGGCCCGCGCCGGGGAGCTGGGCCGCGGGTTCGCGGTGGTGGCCAACGAGGTGAAGGAGCTCGCTCGCGAGACCGGCCAGGCCTCGCTCGAGATCGGCCGCCAGCTGGAGACGGTGCAGACCGAGACCGAGTCGGTGGTGACCGCCATCGCCCAGATCAGCGAGATCATCGGGCGCATCAACGACATCTCCAACTCCATCGCCGGCGCCGTGGAGCAGCAGAGCGCCACCACGCAGGCCATCGTCCATTCGGTGACCGAGGCGGCCCGGGGCGTCGCCGACATCGCACACAGCTCCCAGCGCGTGGCCGTCGCCGCCAGCGACACCAGCGCCGACGTGGTGCGCGTGCGGGCCGCCAGCGAGGCTCTGACCGAGCTCTCCACCAGTCTGCACAGCCTGGTGGCCCGCTTCCGGCTCGAGCAAGCGGCCTAGGGCCTGTTGACATTCACTGCTCTTCAATTGGGCGGCACTTGGAAAAACCACGGAGAGCACAGAGAACACGGAGACATTCGCGGGTTGAGCGACATCAATCTACTCCCGGCCCAGTTG
>JBDHVW010000162.1:0-12707 GCA_039809865.1 Vulcanimicrobiota bacterium | reverse complement strand
TGGTCCTTGCGCTGCTGGAGCTCATTCTTGCGCTGGAAGTTCTGCTGGGCGCGCTGCTGGATCTCGGCCAGCTCCCGGTCGATCTCGGCGATGCGCTCGCCGGAGGCCCGCTGGAAGTCCGCGACGGTGTAGACGCTCATTTGCGGCTGGCCACCTGCTCCAGGAAGCGGTCCGCCGCGAAGGCCAGGTCGGTCACCTCGGGGGCGTCCACCTCGTCCACCAGCAGGATCCAGGCTTTCCCGTCCTCGGCGCGCGCCTCGAGGAGCGCGATGATCTCCGGGGTCAGCTCCTGGCGGTCGCCGGCCTCGGTGGTCAGGAACTCGTAGCCCACCTTCTGCTCGGGGTCGTAGCCGTCGAGGTAAATGGTGGCGCCGTCCACGTCATACGGGAAGTTCTCCTCGATGGCGTAGCCGGCTTTGGTGAATCGCTCTTTGAGACAGGCAGCGCCCGTTCGCTCGTCCAACATCGGACGAGCACCCTTCGCTACTTCTTACGAGTTCCTCTCCAGCACGTAGAGGCACGAGTGATGGGTGTCGTCGCCGTCCTGCCACTGCCAGAGCAGGCGGCTGCCGTCGTCGGAGAGTCCGGGATGCGTGTTCAGCCCCCCGTCCTCCACCGTGACCTGCTGCACGATTCCGTCCTGCTTGAGGTAGACGTTCACGCTGGAGCTGTTCTCGCTGCGGTCGAAGTTGGTCCAGGCCACGGTGCGGCCATCGGCGGTCATGTTGGCCCAGGTCTCGTCCACGCCCTGTTGGCCGGCGATCACCTGGTAGTGGTTGCCGTGGTCGAGGTCGCTCATGTAGACGTCGTCGTCGCCCTTGGCGTCATCGGTCCAGAGCAGCTTGCAGCCGTCGGGGGTGACCTGGGGCGTGACCTGCTGGCTGTCGGTGCAGACCACCGGCTTGGTGACGCCGTTCTGGTCGCGCATCCAGATGTCCGAGTTGCCGGCGCCGTATTCGCGCCAGAACACCCGGGAGCCGTCCCCGTTCAGGAACGGGAACTCCTGGCTGGATCCGGGGTTGCCCTCGGTGATCTGCTCGATCTGGCCGTCCTTCCACTTCTCGACGCGGCAGGGGCCGTAGTGGCCGGTCTGGTCGTTGTCCCACACCACCACCTGGCCGTCGCGCGAGATGCGCGGGGAGAGCTCGTTGCCCTTCGGGTCCTGGCTGATCTGCGTGGTGACGCCGTCCTTCCACATCATGACATCCCACGACCCCTCGCCGTTGGGATTCTCGTTGGAGAAGCGGCTCCAAACGACCGTGCGGCCGTCCTCGGACACGTCCGGATGCATATCCGCGCGCGCGTCCTTGCTGAGGCAGTCGGTGCGTCCGTCGTGCCACCGCATCACCTCGAGCTGCCCGTCCACCATCTCGTTCCAAACCACGGTGGAGCCGTCGCCGGAGATGCGCGCCGAGCCTACATTGCCCTCGGCGACCTTTATCAAACGGCCTGTCAGGCCGGGATGTACTACCATCGTTGGAATTCCTCCCCCAGATTGGGCCCATCATATGCAGGGGGACCATGGGTGATGTTTCCGTCTTGTGTACGTACGGACAGGGGGCGTTGAGGGATTTTCAGGTTTTTCAGAAAGGGCGTCATCAGCAGGGCGGTGATGGCATCGTCCGCCTGGCTCGCTTTGCCGAATGGCTTCACGGACAACGCGAGGGGACATGCCCTGTGTCCGGGGCCTGGCCCGGACATGTCCGGTCCAGCGGAGGGACATGCCCTGTGTCCGGGGCCTGGCCCGGACATGTCCGGTCCAGCGGGTGGACATGCCCTGTGTCCGGGGTTTGGCCCGGACATGTCCGGTCCAGCGAGAGGACATGCCCTGTGTCCGGGGCCTGGCCCGGACATGTCCGGTCCAGCGGAGGGACATGCCCTGTGTCCGGGGTTTGGCCTGGACATGTCCGGTCCAGCGGGTGGACGTGCCCTGTGTCCGGGGTTTGGCCGGGACATGTCCGGTCCAGCGGGGGGACGTGCCCCCCGGCTCAGCGCCAGCCGAAGTGGTCTTGCAGCTCGTCGTAGAGCTCGGGGCTGGTGATGAGGTTGCCGTGCAGGGCGTATTTCTTGTCCTCGAGCAGGCGGACGGGCATGCCGTCGAGGTGGAGACTGTCCTTCGTGACGATGCCGTCGCCGCGGGAGGCCTGGAGCCAGAACTTGTTGCCCACCGTCATCTTGGCGTCGGAGCCGAAGTGGCGCACCGACTCGACCGCGGCCCTCTGCTTGGACCAGCGGGAGTTCATCCCGGCCAACCGGGGCGAGGAGGGCTCCAGCCACTCCAGCGCGCGGCGGTCCTCGGGTCCGAGGTTCTTGATGGAGAGCAGGAGGTCGACGTCGTAGCCGTCGTCCTTCCCATCGAGCAGGCCCAGCGACATGCGGGCCAGGGCCGAGCCGTGATTGGGCGTCCCGATGAACTGGAGCTTGCCCACGCGGTCGCCGCCCTCGTCGAGGTAATGACGCGTCGAGAGCCCACCCAGGCTGAAGGCCGCCACGTCCACCTTGGGACTGACCGTCAGCGTCTCGATGGACTCGAGATTCTGGCGCAGCTCGACCGCTCCCTCGTCGGGGGGAAGGTTGGGCTGGCTGAAGATGGTCACGAAGACGCGCGCATCCGAATCCACCGCCGGCGCGGGCTGCGTGCATTCCCGGTCGAGGTAGAACGCCCCCTGGCGCACGTAGTAGGGCTGCCCGCCATTGGACTGGTTCTCGGTCAGCTTCTCGACCAGCGGATCGAAGCGGTGCATCGGCGTGTGGAAGCCCGGCACGAAAAGAACGGGACGCGTGATGGTGGAGGGGGGCAGCGGCCCCAGCTCGTTGTCCGGAACTCTGGCGGGACCCGTGCGCAGAATCCCCTTCAGCTTACGGCATGCGAATTGGGCCGCGGGACCGAAGGCGAACTGGTGACTGGCCTCCAGGGCCGTATCCAGGGCTTCTTTGAGCAGTGCGCGGCGCTCCGCCTTCTCGAGGCGTTCCGCGGGAGGAGCCTGGCTCAACTCCACCGTCTCACCCGGCACCGCATCGTCAAGCTGGACGCGGCGCGAGGTCGCGGCGGCTGGATATTTCCATGCCGGCGCGCTCATGGTCTGGACCTGCACGAGGGCCATGCTAGGACGAGACGGTGAAAGGAGTCTGAAAATACCGCCCGCCGCGTTATCGAACACTCTCCGAACGAGGCCCCCGGGAGCGTTATGCTGGATTTCGGAGGACTTGACGATGCGAAAAACGATCTGCACACTGATGCTCGCCACCAGCCTGGGCTTTGGACTGGCGCCCCTGGCCTCGGCGGAGAAAACCCCCAAGCCGCTTCCCAACAAGCACCGGGCCTGGACCGAGGCCACCACTCAGCTCGAGCACACCAAGAAGATGCTGCTGGCCGGCAAGGCCAAGGACGTGAATGGCCATAAGGCGCGCGCCCTGGTGCACATCCAGCAGGCGATGCAGGAGCTGCGGCAGGCGACCCAGGGCGACAGGCATTAGCTAGGAAGCCAGCGCATGGAAGAGAAATCCTCTTGCATGCGTTGGCTGCTCTTGCTGCTCGTCTGGCTCCAATTGAGCTCGTTGGCTGTCGCCCAGCTCACACCCGAGCAGCGCGACGAAAGCTCGGACGAGATCCGCGACGCCATCCGGCGCGAGTACGGCGAGCCCGTCGTGCCCGACCCCAACAGCCCGATCTCGCAGATGTTCTACAAGATCGCCGCCCAGACCGAGCGGCGCGATATCACGTACCGCATCTACGTCGTCAAGAACGATACCATGAACGCGTTCTCGCTGCCCGATGGGCAGGTCGTCTTTCTCACAGGGCTGCTCGATCGGCTCCCCTCGGGCGACGAGAACGCGCTCGCGTTCGTAGCCGCCCACGAGCTGGCCCACCTGGAGAGGAACCACATCGGGCGCCTGGCCCGCAACGCGGGCGTGACGAGCCTTCTGCTGGGTCTGCTGGTGCAAAACAGTCAAGAGTGGGTGCACCTCCTGGCCAATATCACCAACAGCGTCCTGGTCTCGGGCTACTCGCGCGGCATGGAGAAAGAGGCCGACCTGCGCGGGATGGAGCTGATGCAGGCGGCGGGCTACGATCCGCGGGGAGCTCTGACCACGCTCGGGGTGTTCAAGGAGATGCAGGCCGAGAGCGGCGGAGTGAACCTCTTCCCGACCCATCCCAACCCTTCGGTCCGCTATCAGGACGCGCAGGCTTATCTCAAGAAGAAGGGGCTGGATGAGCCGCCCGTGACGGCGATGCCCTCTCCCGACCCTGAGCCCCCGGTCGCAGTGGCTCCCCCTCCCGCGGCCCCGGCCGTGGATCTCGAGGAAACGGAGTTTCTGGCCCAGGACGTCCTGGCCATCGCCCATCACGCCAGGCCCAACGGCAAGACCAATCCGGGCCCGGCGCGGGCAGCGCTGGGGGCTCTCGTGCTGGCCATCGGCGACTTCCGGCTGGCGGTCGAGCGCAACGACGGGGCCGCCCGGGGCTACTTTGGCGAGGTCCGCCGACGCGACGAGGAGTGGCGGCAGCGCCGCGGAACCCTCGTGTTCACGCCGCAGGAGCGCCAGGCCGTGCAACGCCTGGACACCCTGCTGAACGCCCTGGGAGAGCAATACTAAGTGGCCACGATCG
This sequence comes from Vulcanimicrobiota bacterium, assembly GCA_039809865.1. GTDB lineage: Bacteria > Vulcanimicrobiota > Xenobia > Xenobiales > QWHO01 > QWHO01. The sequence goes on along the minus strand of JBDHVW010000162.1, from coordinate 8,095 downwards.
ATTTCACCGGCAACATGCAGGACCTGTCCACGGATGTGGGCTTCCAGTTCAAGTTCTACTGCGAGCAGTGCGGCAGCGGGTATATGTCCACGTTCCAGCGCAACGACCTGGGGATGGCGGGCGAGCTGCTGCGGGGAGCCTCGACCTTCCTGGGCAGTATGTTCGGCCAGGCGGCCGACTCGGCTTACCACGTGCAGCGCGCCGTGGGCGGAGTGCAGCACGACAACGCCGTGCGCGAGGCCGTGGCGGAGATCCGCCCCATGTTCAACCAGTGCAAGAAGTGCGGCAACTGGATGTGTAAAGAAGTCTGCTGGAACGCCAACGCGCGCATGTGCAAGAGCTGCGCCCCCCTGGCCGAGGAGCTGGAGACGTCGGCCCGGGCCCAGTTCGCGGCCGTTTCGATCGGGAACGACCTCAACCTCGAGGAGGAGCACCGCCTCAAGGCACAGGCCGAGCTTCTTGCCGGTCGCTGCCCGCACTGCGGCGCCGAGACGGGCGGCAAGAAGTTCTGCGGGGAGTGCGGCAAGCCCACGGCTGCGGCCGCGCGCGTGTGCGGCAAGTGCGGCACGCGCGCCAACCCGGGTGTGAAGTTCTGCCAGGACTGCGGCGAGAAGCTTTGATCCGGTTCGCAGAGTCGCCAGAGGGGTTACGCGTCTGGATGGTTCCGGGGCGCCCTCGCTGGGGCCTCGTGTGGCTGGTCGTGATGATGATGCCGGTGGTCATGACCGGATTGTGTATCGCAATGACCTCTGGATGGGGTGAAACCAACCAGCGTGATACGCAAGTCATGATCGCTCTAGGTCTGGCGGTCGGAATCGCCGGATCGATGGCGACCCTTGCGGGAGTGTGGTTAAGGCAGAGTGACCGCAGGGTGCTTTGCCGGCTCAAAGGTCGCGAATTGCACACGCGCCGTTTCAGGCTCCCCGTCGAGGACATGCAGGTTCTCGACCAGGGAGAGCAGAGCGGCCTCCTGGTGGAGGGGGCCGGTCAGCAAATCATGGTGGGCCGTGGCCTCTCCCGCGCAGCGCTCGAGGAGATCCGGGACCGGCTCCACGAGAAGCTCGGTTAGCGGTCCAGCTCCTGGTCCTCGAAGCTCGCCGGGTCCTCCAGCGGCTCGAGGTGAGTCATCAGGCTGATACTGGCGGGAGAGATCGCGCAGAGGTCGCGCTCGATCTCCTCGAGCTTGTCGTGGCCCCGCTGCACCGTCCATTCGCCGGGCACCAGGACGTGCAGCGAGACGAATGAGCGCGCGCCGGCGCGGCGGGTGCGCAGGGCATGGAAGTCGATGCCCTGCGCGCGATAGTTGGTCAGAACTCTGTCGATCGCTTCCTGCTCCGAGCGCGGGATGGCGGCATCCATCAGGCCCTGGGCCGAGCGGCGCACCAGCGTGACGCCCGTCCAGACGATGTGGATGGCCACCACGACGGCCACGGCGGGGTCCAGCCACAGCCAGCCACTGAGCCAGACCAGCAGGATCCCGACCAGCACGCCCGCCGAGGTCCAGACGTCGGTGAGCAGATGGCGTGCGTCGGCTTCGAGCGCGATGGAGTTCTTCTTTTTAGCCGCCCGCAGTAAGAAGAGCGCGGTGAAGAGGTTGATGCCCGACGCCACGGTGGAGATCCCGAGACCCAGAGCCAGATCTTGCAGAGGCGCGGGGTGGAAGAAGCGGGGCACCGAGGTCGCCATGATGCTCAGAGCGGCCAGCACGATGAGAGCTCCCTCGGCGCCGCTGGAGAAGTATTCCGCCTTGGCGTGACCGTAGGGGTGGCCCTCGTCGGGGGGTTGCTCGGCCCACCAGAGCATGCAGAGACCCAGTCCGGCCGCGACCAGGTTGACGATGGACTCGAGGCCGTCCGAGAGCAGTCCGACGGAGCCCGTGACCCACCAGGCGCCCAGCTTGAGGCCCACCGTCAGGATAGCGGCGACCAGCGAGACCAGCAGGTAGCGGTAGGTCACTTGGAGCGGATCAGCAGCACCGGGCAGGGCGTGTTGTCGAGGATTTTCTGGGCGGTGCTGCCGTGCACCCATTTGCTAAGGCCGCTGTGGCCGTGCGAGGTCATCACGCACAGGTCGACCTTCTCGCGCTCGAGGATGTCCAGGATGGTGGCCGCGGGCCCGCCCCGCGCGATCAGAGTGCGCGTTTTCACGCCCAGCGTGCGGGCCACCGAGTCGAGATAGGCCCCGCCGCGCTCCTTGAGCTGCAGCTCGACGGCCGGGAAGTCGATGGGCACTTCCGTATCCAGCGTGACCTTGCCGATGTTCGAGAGGCTGATCACCTGCAGCAAGATCAGCTCCGCGCCCACGCCGGTCGCGATGGCGCGCGCGTGGGGGAGGGCCTGCTCGGCCAGGGATGAGCCGTCCAGCGGCACGAGGATCGTCTTGTACATGGGCTCACCTTTGTGCTGCGGGGCGATGGCCCTGCCTGCGGATTCGCCTTTCTGGGGCGTGCCGGGGCGAGTCGCCCTGGCATGCCGGCACGACTCGGCTGGCAACGGGCACCTCGGGGCGTGCCGGAGCGAGTCGCCCTGGCATGCCGGCACGACTTGGCTGGCAACGGGCAACTCGGGCGTGCCGGGCGAGTCGCCCTGGCATGCCGGCACGACTCGGCTGGCAACGGGCACCTCGGGCGTGCCGGGCGAGTCGCCCTGGCATGCCGGCACGACTTGGCTGGCAACGGGCAACCTCCCACCGGTCCGGCCGAGGAGTGCCAACCCCGAGAACGAACCTGCGGCCATGAAGCTACTTACCTCGCTCTCGCGCCTGGCCTGCTCCGTGGCCGCGGCGGCCGTCCTGGCGGGGACGGCGCAAGCACAATCCGTGCCCTATACGCAGTTCGACCTGCCCAACGGGCTGCACGTCATTCTGGTCGAGGACCACAGCCTGCCCATCGTCACCACCAACATGTGGTATCACGTCGGCTCAGGCAACGAAAAACCCAAGCGGACGGGCTTTGCGCACCTGTTCGAGCACCTCATGTTCGAGGGCAGCAAGCACGTGCCCGAGGGCGACTTCGACAACCTGCTCGAGGCGGTGGGAGGGGATAACAACGGCTCCACCACGAGCGATCGCACCAACTACTACATCACGGTCCCCTCCAACGCGCTCGACCTGGCGCTGTTCCTCGAGTCGGACCGGATGGGCTACCTGCTGGACACGATGACACCCGCGCGCGTCGACGGCCAGCGCGCCGTGGTGAAGAACGAGCTGCGCCAGAGCTACCAGAACGCCCCCTACGGCATGGCCGAGATCGCCGTCGACGAGCTGCTCTACCCGCCGGGGCACCCCTACCACTGGCCGACCATCGGCTACATGGCCGACCTGGACGCCGCCACCCACAAAGACGTGGCGGACTTCTTCAAGAAGTACTACATCCCCAACAACGCCAGCCTGGTGGTGGCGGGGGACATCGACCCGGCGGCGGCGCGGGCCGCCGTCGAGAAGTGGTTCGCCGGCGTGAAGGCGGGCGCGCCCGTCCCCGGCGTCGCGGCCCCCCAGGTCGAGCTGACGAAGGTCGTCAAGAAGACGATGACCGACAAAGTGCAGCTGCCACGCCTCGATATCGCCTGGGTCACCCCGGCGCACTACGCCCCCGGCGACGCCGAGCTGGACATGGTGGCGCAGGTGCTGGCCGGAGGCAAGAACTCCCGCCTCTACAAGCGCCTGGTCTACGACCTGCAGATCGCGCAGGACGTCTCCGCGCTGCAATCCTCGGGCAACCTGGCCAGCTCCTTCCACATCGTGCTGACGCCGCGCCCGGGGCACACCGTGGACGAGCTCAAGAAAGTCGTGGACGAGGAGCTCGCCGCCCTGCGCGCCACCCCCGTCTCGCAACGCGAGCTGGACCGCGCCCGCAACGGGCTGGAAGCGGCCTATCTCTCGAGCCTGGAGCAGCTCAGCGGCTTCGGGGGCAAGGCAGACATGATGAACGGCTACTACGTCGCCACCGGCAACCCGGACTACTTCCAACAGGACCTCAACCGCTACAAGGCCATCCGGCCGGTGGACCTGCAGGCCACGGTGGATCGCTACCTGCCCTCTGACCGGCGCGTCGAGCTGACCGTCATCCCGGAGGTGGCGAAGTGATGCGGGCGACCTCGGCCCCGAGCGCGAAGAAGAGCCCTGCGGCTACCTCTTCGCCTGATCTTGCAACCCTGACCCTGCTCGCGCTGGTAACCGTCATCCTGCTGCTCTCCCCCGCCGGCGCGCAGCAACCCGACCGCTCCAAGCCACCCCAGCCGGGTCGTCCACCTTCTCTCACCCTGCCAGTCGTGCAGAAGCGCGCGCTCTCCAACGGCATCCCCGTCTGGATCGTCGAGCGGCACGCCGTGCCGGTAGTGTCGGTGGACCTGATGCTCACCACCGGCAGCGCCGCCGACCCGGTCGGGTCCTACGGGCTCGCCCAGATGACCGCCGCGATGCTGGACGAAGGGGCCGGCACGCGCGACTCGCTGGCCCTGGCCGACGAGATCGACTACCTGGGCGCCACCATGGGCGCCAACACCACCTTCGACGCCACCAGCGTCTCGCTGTTCGTGCCCGTGGCGCGCCTGGATCAGGCGCTGCCGCTCTTCGCCGACATCGCCCTGCGCCCGACCTTCCCCCAGCAGGAGCTCGACCGCATGAAGGCCGAGTGGCTGGTCGAGTTCCAGCAGGTGGCCGACGACCCGACCAGCATGGCGCGGCTGGCCTATCCGCGCGTGCTCTACGGCCAGGAGCACCGCTTCGGCACCGGTCTGTCGGGCACGCCCGCCGTGGTGCAGGCGCTCACGCGCGAGCAACTGGCGGCGTTTCACGCCGCGCGCTACCGTCCCGACAAGGCGGCCTTCTTCGTGGTCGGCGACGTGCGGGCGGACGCCGTCCTGGCCCAACTCGAGACGCAGTTCGGAACCTGGAAGGCCGGCCCGCTCGAGCCCGAGCCGGTGGTCAACGCGGGCACGCAGCACGGTCCGCGGCACATCTACCTGGTGGACAAGCCCGGGGCTGCCCAGTCAGTCGTGCGTATCGGCTGGCTCGGCGTGGACCGCGCCACCCCCGATTACTTCGCCCTGGAGGTGCTCAACACGATCCTGGGCGGCTCGTTCACCTCGCGCCTCAACCAGAACCTGCGCGAGACGCACGGCTACACCTACGGGGCCCGCTCCGGGTTCGACATGCGCCGGCTGGCGGGGCCCTTCGTAGCCACGGCCGCGGTGCAGACCGACAAGACGGCCGAGGCGGTGCACGAGTTCTTCGTGGAGCTGGAGGGCATCCGCAAGCCCATCCCCGCCGCCGAGCTGGACAAGGCCAAGAACAACCTGGCCTACAGCTTCCCCAGCAACTTCGCCACCAACTCGGACGTGGCCGGTCAGCTGGAGGAGCAGTATCTCTACGGGCTGCCGGACAACTACTACGCGACCTATGTCGACCGCGTGCTGGCGGTGACGCCGGCCGAGGTGCAGGCGGCGGCGCAAAAGTACATCCAGCCGGAGAGCTTTGCGGTGGTCATCGTGGGCGACCTGAAGGTGATCCGTCCCAAGCTGGAGGCGCTCAAGCTCGGCCCGATCACGGTGGTGGACTTCAAGGACGTGTTGTGACGCTACCGCTGGCGCCCACGCGGGTGGCGGCGGTCGTGACGCAGGGGGTGCTGCTGGTGGAGGCCGACCTGGAGGCCCCCGCGAGCTGGGGCGACCTCTGGTCCAGGAACAGCTTCGCGCGCCCGCGGCTGTTCCCGGGCCGGGTCGACCAGAGCGGCACCTGGCGCTTTCACCTGCACCTCGCGGTGCAGGGGCCGCCCGAGGGCGAGGTGATCGTCTTCACCACCCGGTATCGGGCCAGCAAGGTGCCCTACAAATTGCGCGGGGTCTATCTGGGCGGTCGAGTCGTGGCGGTCACACGCTCCTGAAACGCCTGTTAACAGAAAGACAACATCGGCAATCAATTTTTAATACCTCTGACGCCCACGGCGACCCCCGGGCGCGTTAAGCTCGGAGTATGACACAGATCGCAATCGCAATGGCCGGGAACATCAACGGGAACAACGCCGGGGGCGGGCGGATCAATCCGCAGCAGCAACAGATGCAGCAGCTGCTCTCCTTCATGCAGGGCTTGATGGCCGGGCAGATGCTCTCGCAGATGATGAACGGCGGGGGCTGCCCGTGCTCGCAGTTCCAGAACCCCAACTTCGGGATGGGCGCCAATCCGCTCAACGGCAACGCCTTCGCCGCCACGCCGTTCCCCAGTCTCGCCACCGGTGGCTTCAACGCGGGGGGCAGCAACGGGCTGACCGCCGGACTCCCCAGCCTGGCCTTCAGCGGCGGCGCCGCGATGCAGGCCGCCCAGATGCAGATGATCTCTTCTGACCAGCAGCAGGGCCTCACGCTCGGCACCGTGGGCGGAGGCTTCCCCAGTGGCTACATGGGCCTGCCGGGCAGCTTTGCCAACAGCCTCGGAACGTTCCTCGGATGAACCCCTCCTGGTGGAAATCCGAGTTCGATGAGGGCTGGGAACGCGTGAAGGAAGCCGTTCGAGCCGACTGGGAAAAGACGAAGCACGACCTGGGCTGGGAGGAAGCCGAGCCCGCCCTGCGCTACGGCTACGGAGCCCGCCGGCACCGCCGCCACCGCGAGTGGGACGACACAGTCGCGGGTGAGTTGCGCGGCGACTACTCGGGCCTCTGGGAAAAGAACGAGCAGAACATCCGCTTCAGCTTCGAGCACCCCCTCGACTAGAGGTAGCCCTGCGAGCGCAGGCGCCGCGCGCACCGGACGAAAGCGCGCGCGATCTCGGGGTCGAACTGCGTGCCGGCACCGTCGGTGATGACCCGGAGGGCCTCCTCGAAGCTGCGCGCCTCGCGCCAGGGGCGGGCGCTGGTGATGGCGTCAAACGTGTCGGCCACCGCGATGATGCGCGCCGCCAGGGGGATGCGCCGGCCCATCAGCCCATCCGGATAACCCCGGCCGTCCCAACGCTCGTGGTGGGCCCGCACGACCGGGCAGAGATGCCGGAAGGGCGGGAACTTCTGCAGAACCTGCTCGCTGAGCTCGGGATGACGCTCGACCTCCGAGCGCTCGCCCGCGTTCAGAGGCCCGGGCTTCAGGCGGATCTCCTGGGCAATCTGCAGCGAGCCGATATCCGCCAGGCGCGCCGCCATGTGCAGATCGCCAGACTCGCGCAAATCCGAGATCTGCGCCTCGAGGAAGGGGCTCAGGCCGGCGCCCATGCCCAGATCGCGCAGCATCGCCCCCGAGCGGACCTGCTCGCGGAGATCGGGGTCGGGCAGCTTGAGCTCGTCGCAAACGGCGTCGGACAGCGTCATCACCCGCAGGGAATGCTCGGAGAGGAAGCCCCCCTCGCGGGCCAGCGCGGCCAGCAGCTGCTGCACCACGCTCTCCTCGGTGGACTGCTCCTTGCGCCGCCTCCAACCGAAGAGACCGTCGAACATCGCAGCGCCGAAATACACCATGCGCTCGGTCAGGCGGTGCTGCTCGTGGCGATTCAGCCACACGGCGGAGACCCAGAACGTGCGCATGAACTCGGGCGTCTCCTCGGTTTCCGGGACATACTGGAGGCCGGCCTGGTGGAAGAGCTGGGCCAGCGTGCCCACCAGCGGACGCACACCGGGCCGCACCAGCGAGCGCGGGCCGGCACTGGGCATCTCGAGGGCAGCTTCGGGCGCCTCCTCGGCGCCGACGGCAGCCTGCTGTCCGCCGCCGCCCTGCTGTCCGCTGCCGCCGCCCTGTCCCTTTTGCTTCTCGCTCTGAGCGGAGGTCGGCTGGACGTGGGGTTTCAGCTCCTCGTTGAGGTCGGGCAGCTTCGGCATCAGGTGGCGCTCGAGCAGGCGGTTGTCGTTCTGGGCCACCAGGCTCGGGACGCGCGGCATGCGGTCGGGAGCGCCCTCCTGGCCGCGCGGGAGCATGCGCGAAGGTGGCTCGTCCTGGCGGCGGGGCGCTTCGGGGCGCTGCCGGGTGGATTCGGCGGCCTCTTGCGGGCGCGCGCGCGGAACCTCGGGCGGACGCTGCGGCTCGGCCTTTGGAGCCGCCCGCGGCGGCTCGGGAGCCTCGCGAGCGGGCTGCGGTTTGGGAGCGTCGGGGGTCCGGGCGGGTTGGGGCTCGGGGGC
>JBDHVW010000161.1:0-12746 GCA_039809865.1 Vulcanimicrobiota bacterium | reverse complement strand
CCGAGTATTCCTCGGGCCGCGGTCGGCGCGAGGAGAACTGCCGCAATTGCAGTTACTCGCACACGAGCTACTACACGATCCCCCGCAAGGAGCGCAGCGAGAGCTCGAGCAGCAGTAGCAGCAGCAGCAGCTCTTCGAGCGGATTCGGCGGCGGCAGCTCGAGCGGAGGCGGCTCCGGCGCAAGCTGGTGAAGACCAATCCCCGGTCTCCTCCTACCGTCTACCGTCCACCGTCTCCCGTCTACCGTCTCGCCTGCCGCACCTCGGCGCCCTCCGGCACGGCCACCGTAATGGCGGGCGCCTGGGCTTGCAGAGCGGTCTCGGGGAACACGCTGAAACTCAGCGTGTGCTCTCCGATGGTCTCGTCGACCTTCAAAGCCATCTTCTGGGGAATCTGCTCGTAGCGGCTCGAGAAGGCGATCTGCTCGCGCGCGCCGTTCTCCTTGGAGAGCTCCAGGAAGCCGCTGGCGGTGACCAGGTTCTTCTCCACGCTGAAGGGGGTGGCGCGGGCCGAGAGGCCCTCGGACTTGTTGGCGATGCTCTGGCCGGCCTGGCCCGAGGAGACCTGGAAGAACTCGCTCCAACCCCAGCCTTCGCGGGAGTTGGACACGACCGTCCAGGAGGTGGTGTTCCAGCGCACGTAGCGCGAGACATCGACGTCGCCGACCTTGCCCTGCACGAAATAGGTGTCCTGGAACTGCAGCGGCGCGGTGGTCTGGGGATACTCGCCCGGCTGCATGTTGGGCGTGAACGACTCGCCGCCGAACGCGGGCGTCATGCCGACTTTCATGCCCCACTTGAAGCCGGAGTCGGCGCTGTCCTGAAGCTCCCTCGTGAGCGGCACCGTGGTGGTGTCGCGATTGACGGCCAGGTGGATCTCCTCCTTCACGCCGCCGATCGTGCCGGTAACGACGGCGCCACGCTCCTGGGTAACGTTGCCTCCGACTCCGAAGAAGCTGCCGCCGCTGGTGTCGCCCGCCACGGGAGCGATCTTCTCGTGCACCTCGAGACCGGCCACGACGCCATCCACGGCGACGCTGCCGTCAGCTTGACGGGCGTAGGTGAGATACACGCGATCCTTGCCGTCGACCTGACCCGACAGGGTCACTTTCTCGGGCTTCTCGTTGAACTGCTGGGCTTTGAAGATCTGGCCGACGGCGCGGCCAACCATGGGATCGTGATTGGGTAAAAGAGCGATTTGCGCCGGCGTAAGCCGCGGCGCAGCTGCGATACTCGACATGATAGGAACCCCTCCAGATACGTTGTCTCTCTGTGTGGGGGCAGTCTATCCACGGAGTCTCGGCCGAACCACTCTGAACATGTTACCGTTCCGCAACGGCCAACCGATCAGTGCACTCGGCGCGAATGCCCTCGCCAGTAAGGCTCGCGCAGCTCGAACTTCTTGAGCTTGCCCGTGGCCGTACGCGGCAGCGCAGCGACGAAATCGTAACGCGAAGGCACTTTGAAACCGGCCAGGTGCTGACGCAGGAAGGCGCGCAGCTCCTCCCCCGTCACCTCCGAGCGGGCCACCACGACGGCCAGGGGGGTCTCGCCCCACTCCTCGGAGGGCACGCCGATGACGGCCGCCTCCAGCACGGCGGGATGGCGATACAGGACCTCCTCCACCTCGATGGACGAGATGTTCTCGCCGCCCGAGATGATGACGTCCTTGAGACGATCCACCAGTTGGATGGAGCCGCGCTCGTCCCAGGTGCCCAGATCGCCGGTCAGGAAGTAGCCGTGGCGCATCACGCGGGCGGTCTCCTCGGGCTGGTTCCAGTAGCCGGCGAAGACCATGTTGCCGCGCACGGCCACCTCGCCCACCGCGGTGTCATCTTGCGGGACGGGCACGCCCTCGGAGTCGAGCACCGCCATCTCGCAGTCGAGCGCGTCCCAGCCCGCGCGGGCGCGCACGACGGCATTCTCGTCCGGACGATCGGAGATGGTGATGATGGGGGAAGTCTCGGTCAGGCCGTAGATCTGGATGAAACGCCATCCCAGCAGCGTCTCCATCCGCTCGATGAGCGAGGCGGGCGGGGGCGCTCCGGCGCAGACCACCCGCAGCTTGCCGCCCAGAAGCTCGCTGTCCACCAGCCTCCCCAGCACGATGGGGGCCATGCAGGCGAGCGTCACGCCCTCGTTGACGATGGCCGGAAAAACCAGCTCTGCGCTGGGCGCGCGCACGATGATCTGCAGCGCTCCGATCCCCGTGAGGGCGTAGACACCGCCCCAGCCGTTGCAGTGGAACATCGGCAGCGTGTGCAGATAGACGTCGTCCGACGAAACGTGCAGCAGCGTCAGGAAATTGTAGGCGTTGACCGTGAAATTGCGGTGCGTCAGCATCACGCCCTTGGGACGCGCGGTGGTGCCCGAGGTGTAATTGAGGCTGACCAGGTCGTCCTCGGAGCCTTCGTGCACGGTGAACGGCGCCACCGGCAACTCGTCCAGGGTCAGCCAACCCTCCGTGGACCCGTTGAAGGCGACGCGCACCTCGGGACCCGAGACCAGGGCGGTATACTCCGCGTCCGCCAGGCAGACCCGCGCGCCCGCGTGCTCGAGACAGTAGCCGATCTCCTCGGCCGCCAGCCGATAGTTGAGCGGCACCAGCACCGCGCCCAGCAGCGCCGTGGCGTAGAACGACTCGAGAAAGACGTGCGAATTGGGACTGACGATGCCCACCCGGTCACCCGGCTGCACGCCCAGGCCCGCGAGCTGCCCCGCCAGGCGGTGGCAGCGCTCCCCGAACTCGCGGTAGGTAAAGCGGCGGTCGCCGTCCACCACGCCCACCCGTTCGCCGAACAGCCGGGTGGCGCGGCGCAGGAAGCTGGTAACGCGCATGGGGACGTTCACTCGAGCACCAGCCGATAGAGGTCGGGACGCTTGAAGAACCCGAAGTGGCCCACCCGGCCGACCTCGGCGGGCGAGTAACGGCGCAGCTCCACCTGCGAGCCGGTGTAGTGCGAATGCAGCGAGCGGATGTTGCGCTCGGACATGAACTCGTCGTCGGTGAACGACAGGCTGGTGATGGGCAGTTTCACCTCGGCGTAGAGCGAGGCGAAGGTGCCCGCGGCATACTCCGGATCGAGACACCACTGGCGCCACTGCGCCATGACCCCGCGGGGGAGATCCCCCACCTTGCGCAGGCGCCGGCCCGGGAAGTAGCCGTACATCCGCATCGAGATCGGCACCGCCACATACCAGAGCCACCACACCGCCATGCGCAGGCGCGGGGCGTTCTCGCGCCAGTAGCCGCTGCCGGTGGCCACGGTGACCACCCTTCCCACGCGCTCGATGCCGGGGATGAAAGGCAGGATTTGCCCGCCCAGGCTGTGGCCGATCCAGAGAATGGGTAGCCCCGTGGAGGCGGCCTGATCGAGAGCGGCGCCCGCGTCGTAGCGGGCCCAGCCCACCACGTCCACCTCCACGTCGCGCAGGGAGCCCTGCAAAGACTGGCCGATGCCGCGGTAGTCGAAGGTCAGCACGGCGTATCCCTGCTCCTGCAACCAGCCCGCGAAACGCGAGTAGAAGCGTGCCGTCACGCCCATCGCCGGGGCGACCACGGCCACGCCGCGCGGCGCGCCCGGCGAGAGCCAGGTGCTGGCCAGCTCGACGCCGTCGGCGGTGCGCAGCATCAGGTCTTCCCCTGGAAAGCGCGGTAGACGGCCAGGGGGTTCTCCATGGCCTCCCAGCCCATCACGGGCAGAGCGTCCTGGACGTAAGCCAGCTGGCGCATACCCAGCAGCACGCTGGTGACGCCGGGGGTGCTCAGGAGCGTCCAGAGCGCTTTCTGGCTGAGCGTGGCGCCCTCGTGATCGGGCAGCTTGGCGTGCAGCACCGCGTTGCGTCCGCGGCTCACCTCGGCGGAGCGGCGACGGATCTCGAGCAGCACGGTGTGGAACGCCTCCAGGAAGGCCTGCCGCCACTCCGGATCGGGCGGCTGCATGGAGTCGAGCTGGTCCAGCGTATAGGGCCAGATCTGGTTCTGCTCGGCATCCATCCAATCCGAGTAGGCCAGCGGCGTGGCCGCCACCTGCTCGAGCTCGCCGGCGATGCGCACCGGGTCGCGCTCGAGCGAGCGCAGGCGGGCGAGCTGCTCGTCGAAGTCCTCGTCCGACCTGCCCAGCGCCGGGGGGTCGGCCAAACGCAACAGGCTGCGTCCCATGAAGGCGTTCAGGGGACGGTTGATCAGCACCCCCAGATCGGCCTGGCGAGCCTCCTCGAGCACCGGGCCGAGGGCGCCCTCCGATTCCACCAGGTTCATCGGCAGCTGCAGCACGCGGAAATTCGGCCCGGCCGCCTCCAGGATGCGCGAGAGCGTCGTGGCCTCGGGCTCCTCGTCGGGATCGGCCACCGTGTTGGAGGAGACCCCGTAGGCCTTGATCCGCCCCTCCTGGACCTGCGTCTCGAGGTAGGCGAACGCCTCGCGCAGGCGCCGGTAGAACTCGGGCTTCACGTCTTCGCGGCGCGGCGCGGCCTCCATCAGGAAATACTCCGGATTGTGCAGCAGACAGACGTCCATGCGCCCCAGGCGCTCGAGCGAGCGGTCGAGCTGATCGGCCACGAACTCGGGATGCAGGCAGTGCCAGCAGCCCGGGGCGTACTCCACCATCTCCGGAAACGGCCTGCCCTGTAGCTTGCGCTCGCGCGCCAGGCGCAGGTTGGTGCCCTGCACGTAGCCGATCTTGGAGACGACAACCACCTCGGGACGCCCCGCGATCACCTTTCCCACCAGGCGCTCGCTGGAGCCGTCGGTGTAGTTGGTGGAGGTGTCGATCAGGTTGACGCCCCGGTCCAGCGCGGCTTCCATCGCCTCGCGCTGGGCGGGCGCGTGCTCGTCGACGCGGTAGCATCCGAAGCCGAGGGGACTCACCATGAGCCCGGTCGAGCCCAGGCGCCGCTTCACACCGCCCCGCCTTTCAAGACCACCTCGCGCACGTAGCGCTCGAGCAGGTCGCGGTGGGCGGCCGCGTAGGCCGCGTAGTCGTCCACGATGCCCTCGCCGGGCATCCCGAGCAGGATATAGGCCTCCAGCAGCCCCTTCTGGTCCAGCTTCTGGAGCGTCGTCAAGGTCGGATCGAGCGGGATATTGCTCTCTCTGGCCACCTGGAGCGCGGTGCGAATGGCGTCCGCCTCCTCTTCCACGCTGGGGCGATAGGCCGTGCCCGGATGCTTCTCCGCCCACTTCGAGGCCTTCCACTCGGTGTGGGCCAGCGCGTAGGCCAGCCAGGCGGGGCCGGCGTCCGGAGTGATCTTGATCGTGTCGCCCTCGACCTCGGTCGGGATCGTCACCTTGGGATGCGACAGCTTGAGCCCGTTCTTCCGGGCGTAGTCGATCAGTCCGTTGCGCGAGAGGCGCCCGTAGGGCTCGCTCAGGTAAGCCTGGATGAACTTGTCCAGCGCCTCGGACGACTTGCCCTGAGCCAGCAGGGAGGTGCCCCAGTAGCGATAGGCCGTCTCCCGGGTCGGGTCGATGGCGACCGCCCGCGCACACCACTCCTCGGCCCCGCTCGCGTTGCCCTCCAGCCGGTAGCACTGTCCCAGGAAGACGGCCGCCTCATACAATCGAGGGTCGAGCTCCAGGGCCTTCTGGTAGCCCGCCCGCGCCTCGGGATATCGGCCCGCCGAGAAGTCCGCCTCGGCCCGCCGCATGGCGGCCTCGGCCGCGGGCACCTCCGAGAACTTCGTCTCCTCTCCCCCATCCGGGGCCAGGCTGGCCAGCGCCGCGGTCAGGAGCGAGTCTTGCACCCCGAGCCGCTGGGCCGTCTCCAGAGCCTCGCGGGCGCGCGCCCGGCCCTTTTTGCGGGCCTCCGGGTCGGTCAGGGTGTTGGACTGCACCAGCCGGCAGAATCCCAGCTTCAGCATGACCTGGCCGTCCTTGGGATTCTCGGTCGCGAGCTCCTCGAGCAACGGCAGAGCCTCCACCAGCTTGTTGTCGTCGAAGAGCAGAAAGGCCCGCTGGCGCTTGGTCTGGGCCGCCAGCGGCAGGGCCAGCAGCAACAGCAGGATGACGAGCTTCCTCACCGGTTGAGCACCGCCAGAATGCGCTCGCGCGTCTCGGGCGAGGTCCAGGCGGGCAGAGCCTCCTCGAGGCCGCGCGCCTGCTCTTCGTCCGAGACGATGTCTTGCGGGCGGATCCCGCGCAGGGCCGCCTTCGTCCGGGCATAGGCGATGTGGGGATGGCTGGCCAGCTCGGCCAGGCGCTGGCGCGCCAGGCTCCCGGCGTGCTCGCTCACCTCGTCCACCAGTCCGAGCTGCAGCGAGGTCGCCGGGTCGAAGAGCATGCCGCCCAGGATGGCGCGCTCGGGCGCCCGCGCCCGCACCATCTCGAGCGTGCGCGGGGGGAACAGCACTCCCAGCGCCACCTCGTTCAGCCCGATGCGCGCGCGGGGCTCGTTGACGGCCACCCGGTGATCGCAGCACAGGGTCAGCACCGCGCCCCCCGCGATGGCGTGGCCGTTGACCAGCGCCACGGTCGGCCCGGGATACTGGTAGAGATCGGTGAAGCAGCTCTCTACCTGGTGCAGGAACCCCAGCATCTGCGCCTGGCTCATGGCGGCCAGCTGCTTGAGGTGGAGCCCCGCCGAGAAGGCGTCTCCGGCCCCGGTCAGGAGCAACGGCTGTCCCCCCGCCTCTTTGAGACGCTGGCGCAGGAAGGCCAGCATCTCGACGCTCAGGCAGTTCTTGCCCGGACCGTCCATCACGATTTCGATCACGTTGGCCGCTCCTGTCGTCGAATCACGTTGGCCGCTCCTGTCGTCGAATCACGTTGGCCGCTCCTGTCGTCGAATCACGTTGGCCGCTCCTGTCGTCGCTGGATCATAGGGTCGTCGGTATCCCTTGCGGAAATCGCAGGACTTCGCGCGGGTCATAGGCGCGCTTCACGTCCACCAGGCGGGGCAAGTTGCTGCCGTAGTAGGCCGTCAGGAAGTCGGACTGCGACTCGTCGATGAAGTTCTGGTAACTCTGCCCCGAGGTGAGCGGCGCCATGGCGGCGTGAAAATCGTCCTGCCACTGCTGGTTGACGGCGATCACGTCGGGCGGAGTGGTCGCCAGCCAGTCGAGCTCGATGCTGCTGATCATCACCGCCGCGCGGTGGACATAGGCCGTCGCGTCGGGAGCGACCTCGGCCACCGCCTCGCCGGCCAGGAAGATCTTCCAGTTGGCCGAGGCGCCCGTACCGGGCCACTTCTTCAGGAAGTCGAAGATCACCAGCGAGGCCGCCTGGGCATCGAACGGCTCGAAGATGCAGCGCGAGCGCTCGTGGGAGTAGTCTTGCTCGTCGGCCTCCTCCAGGAAGGTCTGGGCGGCCCAGTAGTCGAGGTGCTCGACGCGCTTCGTGGTCGGGGTGGCCACGGCGTAGTAGGGGGCGAACAGGGCGTCCAGCTCCGCGGGGGTGCCGCGCAGCTGTCCCAGCAGCTCGATGCTCAGGGCCGTGCCGTCGTTGATGACCGACACCTTGGCGCCCAGCTCGCGGGGAGTGGCCGGCAGAGTCGCGAGCAAGAGCGGCAACAGCGTCTCGAGCTGGTCCTGCCAGAGGATCTGGTAGGCCGTCTCCTGGTCCACCGGAAACGTCTGGAACGTGAACGAGGTGTTGATGCCGAAGTTCCCGCCTCCGCCGCCCCGGCAGGCCCAGAACAGATCCGGGTTCTCGAGCTCGTTGCAGGTGAGGATCTGCCCGTCGACCGTGACCACCTGGGTTTCGAGCAGCTTGTCGATGGTGAGCCCGACGCGGCGCATGTCGAAGCCGATGCCGCCTCCCAGAGTCAGCCCCGCCAGCCCCACGCGCGGGCAACGCCCGTGGGGGATCGCCCGGCTGAGGGGGGTCAGAGCCTTGGCCGCATCGCGGTTGCGGGCGCCCCCACCGAACGTGATCCGATCCCCGGCCAGGGTCGAGCCGTTCATCTCGGTCAGGTCGATCTGCAGGCCGGTCGTGCACGAGTAACCGGCGTAGGAGTGGCCTCCCGAGCGCGCCACCAGAGGCACGCCGTTGTCCTGGGCCCAGAGTAGCGCGGTGCGCACGTCGTTGGCGTCGACACACTTCGCGATGGCGGTGGGCATGATCTCGGCGAAGCGCAGGTTCCAGGGCAGAGCGGCCCGGGCGTAGCCGGGATCGCCCGGCAGCAACAGGGTGCCGTTGAGCGAGCGCGCCAGTTGCTGCAGAGGGTCGGCCGGGGCGATGGGTGGCGCGACGACGGCGCTGCCGCCACAACCCGCGAGAGTGAGCGCCGTCAGTCCCAGGGTGCTCTTGAGGAGATTGCGGCGTGTCAGCATGAAGCTGCCACTTCTTGAGACCGGCGGACGGACCTCCCGGTCTCGTAGCCTCAGCCGGGCGTGAGCCCCACGCACCGGCTGGACGCGGGGCGCGGCAGGCCGTGGCTGACCACGGCGCAGACCGCCGCGAAGGTGGCCAGCAGCGCGAAGCCCCAGCTGAAGGTGCCGGTCACCTGGTAGAGGGCCCCGACCAGCAGGGGCGGGAAGAAACCGCCCAGGCCTCCGGCCGCGCCCACCAACCCCGTGACGGCTCCAACCGACTGCGGGAAGAACTCGGGCACCAACTTGAAGACGGCGCCGTTGCCGAGACCGATGGCCAGGGCCATGCCCAGGGCCCCCACGGTGAAAGTGGAAAGCATGGGGCAGGCCAGGAACAGTCCCATCCCGGCCACCGTCGGAAAAACGAAGTGAAGGATGCGCTGCCCCCCGAATCGATCGGCCAGTGTGCCTCCCAGCGGGCGAATCGCGGTGGCCAGCAGAATGAAGCCGGCTGTGCGCAGGCCGGCATCCTGGGGAGTCAAGCGAAACATCTCGGTCAGGAACGTGGGCAGATAGACCGCCATGGCCACGAAACCCCCGAAGGTCAGGAAGTAGTAGAGGCTGAGACTCCAGCTCCTGCGGTCGCGCAAAGGCTCGAGGGCCTGGCGTAGGGTGCGGGCCTGGCCGGGAGGGGCGGCGTCGCGGGCCAGCAGCGCAAAGATGCCCAGCCACACCGCCAGCAGGGCCCCGAACGACCAGAACCCCCAGCGGTAACCGAGCCAACCGGCCAGGAGAGGAGAGCCGAAGGCGGCCATGGACTGCCCCACGTTGCCCGCGCCGTAGACGCCGAGCGCGAATCCCTGGCGCTCGGGCGGATACCAGCGCGAAACGAAGCCCACCCCGACCGAAAAGCTGGCCAGAGCCACGCCAATCAGCAGGCCGAGGGCCAGGAGACCGGAGTAGCTATGGTTCAGACCGATCAGGAAGGCGGGCAGAAGCGAGAAGGCCATCACCGCCAGAAAGACGCGCCGGCCTCCGAAGCGGTCGGCCAGCAAGCCCAGCGGGATGCGTCCCAGGCTGCCCAGCAACACGGGCGTAGCCAGGGCGAGACTGACCTGCAGAGGGGTGAGCGACAGGTCTTTGCGGATCAGGGGCATCATCGCCGAGACCGATCCGAAGACCGCGAAACAGAGGGCGAAGGCCCCGGTTCCGAGAGCGAGTTGGCGAGCTTTCATGAGTCACGACCTTTGCAGACGATAGAGGAAGCTCAACAACCCTCCGTTGAGCGCCAACAGCCCCAGGCTGACGAGGGCGGCCGGCCACAAGACGTGCCGGTCGCCTCCCAGGTAGGCGTTCATCGAAGCCGTGAGCAACCACAACTGAAGAATGACGAGCAGGCTTACGAAACAAAGAACGCCGTGGATGATGGTCATCTTTTGCTCGCGCGTGTAGGTCCTCATTCTCGCCTCCAAGTTTGCCATCGCCGCACAGCGCGGAAAATGATCTAGATCAAGTTGTGCTGGCCCTCACCCCGACCGCGTAGATCACTCCCCCCTCGACCTGAAGCTCCACGCGCGGCAACGGACGCCGAGGCGGACCCAGGATGGGACGGCCGTCATGCAGATCGAATGCCCCGTGGTGGCAGGGACAGAAGAAACGCTGTTGCTCGAGCTGAGGCACGACAGGGCAGGAGAGATGCGTGCACAACTGGCTGTAAGCGACGATCTCGTCCGGGCCGAGCCTTACCAGGAGACACGGATGGCGTTCGGTCGGGTAGCGGAAAGATACGACCTGGCCGATGTTCAGTTGGTCGAGACGTGCGATCTCCTTGCGGTCGGGCCGAGTCTCCTGGCGCAGCCAGGAGCTGCCCAACAGGCAGAGCTGCCCCACCGCGAAGCCCAGGCTGGTCAGACACAGAAACTTGACGAACTCGCGGCGTTGCACGTAGTGATCCTGGGCCCAGTCGATGGGGAAATCGTTGCGCCAGCCAGCCTGCTCGTGCCAGCTGCGGCCGTTGGGAGGCTCCGAGCCCGAAGGCGGTAGGTGGCCTTGCTCCATGGTCAATCCTCCTCGAACAGGCCCAGGGTCAGAATATCGGGCTCTTCGTCCAGCCCGACGGTCACGTCCAGGCGGTCGTCCGGGTGCTTACGGGGCACCACCAGGTTGACCCTCGTGGTGATCGTCTGACGTCCGAATTGAAACCGATTGAGCGAGCGCGAGGAGGGCCGCGTCGCCTCGAAGGTGCTGCGCGGTCCGAAAGACAGGGCGCCGCTTGGACACACGCTGGCGCACATGGGCTTCTTGCCGGCGGATGTGCGGTCGTAGCACATGTCGCACTTCATCATCAGGTTGAAGCCCGCCACCCCCACGGAGCTGCCGGTGTTCATCTTGGGCACCCCGAACGGGCAGGCCAGCACGCAGTTGTTGCAGGCCACGCAGCGGGGCTTGCGGGCGGTTTGCACCACGCCGTCGGGAGTGCGCTTGATGGCGTCCGCCGGGCAGACCTCGGCACAGGTGGGTTGATCGCAGTGCATGCAAACCACGGGAGCCGTCTGCACCGAGCGTCCCCGATCCACCGTTTCGAGGTGGATGAGCGAGACGCCCTTGTGAGTGTCGCATTCCGAGCAGGCGTGGACACACGCTTGACAGCCGATGCAACGGTTGGGATCGAGGAAGAACTCGAGCTCCATCTCAGGCCTTCCGAACCCGCGCGGCGCAGACTTTATACTCCGGTATCTTGGAGATGGGATCCTGGGCCGCGATGGTCAGCCGGTTGATGCTCTGCCGCCCGGCCCAATGGTAGGGCACGAAGATGGTGTCGGGGCGAATGGTGTTGACCACCATGACCTTCAGCTCGATGCTGCCGCGCCTCGTCTCCACCACGGCGAGGTCTCCCTCGCGCAGCTCGAGCTGCTCGGCCAGGCGCGGGTGCACCTCGAGCCGGGGCTCGGAGTACTGGTCCACCAGCGGCCCGATCCGCCGGGTCTGCGTTCCAGAGAGAAACTGGCTGACCACGCGGCCCGTGGTGAGCATCAAGGGATATTCCGCATCCGTTTCCTCAGCCGGTGGGCTGTAGGCCGCCAGGTTGAAGCGCGCCTTCCCATCGGGGAAATAGAAGGGTCCGGCACCCCGAGCCACCGGATTCCAACTGCCCGGCTCGAACATCCGCGGCGTACCCGGATGGCTCTCGTCGTAGCAAGGCCAGAAGACACCGTGGCTCTGCTCGATCTTCTCGTAGGTGATGCCCGAATAGTCCACCACTCCTCCCCGGCTGGCCTGACGGAGCTCCTGGAAGATCGCGTGGGGGTCGGCGAACGTGAATCCTTTCTCGCGCCCCAGGGCCCGGGCCAGGTCCTGAACGATTTGCCAGTCCTGGCGTGCCTCGCCCGGGCACTCGATGGCCTTGCGGATGCGAATGACACGTCCTTCGGCAGAGCAGACCACCCCCTCGTCCTCCTCTTGCAGGGAGCCTGGCAGGATGATGTCGGCGTGCTGGGCCGTCTCGTTGAGAAAGAAGTCGATGGCGCAGTAAAAGTCCAGCTTCTCGAGCGCGGCCGTAACGAACTCGCTGTCGGGCAGGCTGACTTTGGGATTGAAGCAGAGCGTGATCAGGGCCTTGATCTTGCCCTGATCGATCAGGCGGATCAGCTCGTAGGCGTCGACACCCGGCCCGGGAATGGCTTCGGGCTCGACGCCCCAGACGCGGGCCACCTCGGCGCGGTGCTCCGGGTTGGAGATATCGCGGCCACCCGGCAACTGGTCGCACTTCTGCCCGTGCTCGCGACCGCCCTGACCGTTGGCCTGCCCGGTGATGGTCGCGTAGCCGCAACCCGGACGCCCGAGGCGGCCGCTGGCCAGCACCAGATTGATAGCCCCCAGGACGTTCTGCACCCCGTGGCTGTGGTGCTCGATACCGCGCGCGTGCATCAAGAAACTGGTGCGCGCTGTGCCCCACATCTCGGCGGCCTGCTCGATGCGGGCCGCCGCGATCCCCGTGACCTGGGCGGTACGTGGTAGAGTCCACTCCTGGACGGACTCTCGCACTTTCTCGAAGCCCACGGTGTGGTCTCGGATAAACGCATGGTCGATCCAGTCGCGCTCGATCATCTGGCGCAATACCCCGTTGAAGAGCGCCACGTCCCGTCCCGGCTTGACAGGCAAGAACAGGTCGGCGTTGCGGGCGATGGGCGTCAGGCGGGGATCCACCACGATCAGCTTCCCGCCCCGCTCTTTGGCCTCCCAGATATAGCTCGTGGTGATGGGAGCGCACTCGGCAACGTTGGCTCCGCTCACCCAGATCAGCTCGGCGCGCGGGACGTCCTCCCACGGATTGCCCCCGCGGTCGACGCCGAAGGCCTTCTTGTTGCCGGCTCCGGCGCTCACCATACAGAGCCGGCCGTTGTAGTCGATGTAGGGCGTCCGCAGGCCCAGGCGCGCGAATTTGCCCATCAGGTAGGCCTTCTCGCTGGTCAGGCTGGCACCGCTGAGGAGGCCCAC
>JBDHVW010000160.1:0-12863 GCA_039809865.1 Vulcanimicrobiota bacterium | reverse complement strand
GGATCGCTGGTGATCTCCAGGCTGGCCGGCTGCTGGGCCAGACATGGCAGGGCCAGGAGAAGAAGGAGCAGCAGTCTCAAAGGTTGCCGCGGAGCTCCTGCTCGCGCTCGATGGCCTCGAAGAGAGCCTTGAAATTCCCCTTCCCGAATCCCTGGCTGCCTTTGCGCTGGATCACCTCGAAGAAGACCGTCGGGCGGTCCTGCACGGGTCGCGTGAAGATCTGCAGCAGGTAGCCCTCGTCATCCTTGTCCACCAGGATGCCCAGCTCTTCGAGCGCCTTCAGGTTCTCGGCGATGGGGCCCACGCGGTCAGGGATCTCCGCGTAATAGGTGGCCGGCACCCGCAAGAACTCCACCCCGCGGTCGCGCAGAGCTTTCACGGTTTTGAGGATGTCGCCGGTGATCAGGGCGATGTGCTGGACGCCCGGACCCCGGTAATATTCGAGATACTCGTCGATCTGCGACTTGCGGCGGCCCTCGGCGGGCTCATTGAGGGGGAACTTGATGCGCCCTTTCCCGTCGTGAACCACCTTGGACATCAGCGCGCTGTACTCGGTCGAGATGTCCTTGTCGTCGAAGTGAACCAGCTGCGCAAACCCGAGGATGCGCTTGTAGTAGTCCACCCAGTGGTCCATCTTGCCGAGCTCGACGTTGCCCACGATGTGGTCCACGGCCGCCAGCCCGACCCCGCCGCCTTTCTGCGAGCGTTTCTGGTAGCCCGGAGCGAACGGACCCTGGTAGTTCTTGCGCTCCACGAACGTGTGGATCGTGTCCCCATAGGTGGCGATGCTGGCCCACTTGTAGATGCCGTGCTCGTCCTCGAGCTCGCTCGGCTTCTCCACGCTGACCGCGCCGCGCTCGATCGCCAGGCGATAGGTCTCGGCCACATCGTCGACCTCGATCGCGATGCGCTTTACCCCATCGCCGTGCCGGTGCACATGCTCGCTCATGGGATGTTCCGGGGCGAGCGGGGTGCTGAGAACCAGGCGAATCTTGCCCTGCTGCAGCACGTAGGACGCCCGATCGCGCACCCCCGTCTCGAGCCCCGCGTAGGCGACCAGGTCGAACCCGAACGCGTGGATGTAATAGAAAGCCGACTGCTTGGCATTTCCCACCCACAGCTCGAGGTGGTCGATGGCCTTCAAGGGCAGAGTATCAGTTGAGTTCTTTTCACGAGAGGCGACGGTCTTTGGCATAACACCCGGCTCTTTTGCCAACCGGGAGCCTGATCCTGCGGGCGCCTCCCGGGCCGCGGGGCGAGGTCAACGCGGCCCGGTCCACGAAGTGCCGGTCCCGGGCTTGCTCGGCCCGGTCCCGTTCGAGGCCAGCGTACAGGCAGAGGGGTCGTTCGAAACGACGGCGATCGCGCCCGAGTAAGAGGTCTCGAAGCGGAAATCCTCACGCTCGGGGTCGTACACGCCCGAATTGTAGCCCGAGGTGCAGGACTCCCAGTGCTCGCGTCCATCCAGCGGGCGTACCGCTCCCGGGCGCCGCCCGGTATAGACCGACTCGAAACGTTCCTTGCGACTGACGGGGTTGAACAGCCCCTGCATGGTGCCGTTGCAAGACCGGGATACGACCCGGCCCTCGAGGGGGCTGTACAGGGCCGCGATGCCGCCGTTGTCAGCCTGCACCCACTTCACCTCGCCCAACCGCGGATCATAGGCCCCGGCCAGCTGCCTGGCGGAGGTCTCCCACTCGACGACGCCGGTATTCGGGTTGAAGACACCCTGGACGGAGCCGGAGGTCGCGGTCCGCACTTCCACCGCGCTGACAAAATCGGACTTGACGACGTCGGGCTTGAGCTCGGGCCACTCCGACTCGGCCGCGGCCCGCTCCTCGACGCGCGAGGTCAGGCGATCCTGGCCCTTCCGGTTGACCTTCACGCCCCCGACGATGACCGACCCCTCCTCCTCGGAGATGCCGGTGCGCCGCTCGCCCTTGCTCAGGCGATAGGGCGTCGAATCCATCAGCTCGCGCAGCTCCACCAGGGCCTTGCGCGCATCCTCGGGCTGGACGCGCCCGAGCAGCTGGCGCTTCTGCTTCTCGAGCATCTCGCTCTCCAGCGGCGTGGAGGCGCAATCTTGCAGCGTCTCGATGACGGTCGTCGCCACCGGGGCGAACCAGGACGGGACCATGAACGACGAATCCATCATCCGTATGCCCAGCTCGACGAGCCCGCGCGGCGATTCGGGCAGGGTCCCGCGGCTGGCCACGGCCAGTCCTTCCAGGGCCATCGCGGTGCGCAGCCAGGCCGCCTGCGGATGGGGCGTCTTGAGGTGCAGGCGGGTCAGATTCCAGAGCAACCGGGTGGCGGGCTTGCGCCCGGCGGTGCGGTCCAGCTCGATCAGGCCCAGCTGGGCCACCCGGAATTTGGTGCGGAGGTCGGGCGTTGCCCCGGCCGTCCGGAACGCGATGGCGGCCAGGTTCTCGGGCTGCTCCCCGCTGGCCTTGAGGCAGCGCGCCTGCACGACCTCGGGCAGATCGCCCAGCAGCTTCAGGAAACCTTCGCGCGGGGCGATCCCCGCCAGGGCCGGAAAGTGGGTGGCCAGCGCGGCCGCGTTGGCGCCTTTGTCGATGAGCTCCAGACCCTTTCTGAGCTCAACTGCGGGCAACTCGCCGACCAGGTTGAGGGCCCCCTCCTGGGGACGATGTTGGGCTTGCGTACGCAACTCGCCCAGCCATTTCTCGGGATGCTGCGAGTCCAGCGCCGCCTTGACGAGGTTCTCGACGGTGTAGCTCTGGTGAATGTGCATCGCCACGGCCAGCGGGTCGTCGTGCTTCTTCCAATCGCTCTCGGGGGCCTGAGCGATCGTCCAGCGGGCCAGCTTCTCGGCCTGGGGATGGTCGCGATGGGCCTGGAGCCAGCTCGCCATCCAGCTCTCGGGATGCTCCAGAAAACTGCGCGCCAGCTCATTGTGGGGCGCGTCCTCGGGGAGCGCCTGGAAGGCGTCGCTCTCCCGGGCCACCTCGAGCGGTCTGGGATCGGGCAGTCGCAGGGCCATCGCCTCGCGCGTCGCGCACTCATGCACGAGCTGCAGGCGCTGGGGCGCGGGCGTCTCGGCCAGCAGGGTGCGCACGGCCAGAGTGGTCGGCGTGTGGTCGAACAGCCTGGCGGCCGCTTCCTCGCGCTTGGCGCCCACGAGCTGTGTCTCGTTCAAGAGCTTCAAGGCCAGACCCGCCATGGGACCTGCCGCGGCCGTGGTGGTCGCCTGGCCGAGCGCCTCCAGCGCCACGCGGTAGAGCTCGAGCTTGCGCTCCGGAGCCTGCTCGGCGGCAGCCCGGGCCAGCTCCACGGCGGGTTTCGCCTCGGCGTGCAGCTGCAACTGGTCGAGCGCCTGCTCCGCGTTCTCGGTGCGGTGATGGCGCGCGCTCCAGAATTTCAAAGGCGTCGCCCATGAGGCATCCAGGCCCCGCTGGGCTTGCGTGACGACGGACGGATCCATACTGCTTACCAGGCTAGGTCAGGACCCTGAAAAATCTTTAAAAATTAGCGAGGTCAGGAGCGGTCGAACGAACACGGAAGGTGAACTGGTCCGACACCTCGGGGGTAAACCGCACCAGCTCGAAGGTTTTGCCGTGGGCCTGGAAGTTGCGAAAGCGGTCCACCAGCTCGTCAAGTTTGAAGTTCTGCAAATGAGTGATCGGGGGGTGATACATCTCGACGGGGATCTCGGTGTAAAGGACCGCATGGTCGCGCGCCACGCGCAGCGTCTCGGACATCAAGAGGTGTAACGCCGGATCGGTCAGGTGCTCGTAGATATCGAACGCCAGAATGAAGTCAAAATGGTTTTCGGGGTAAGGGAGGCCCGTGACGTCTCCGACCTTCGTATGCACGTTCTGCTTGCCCATGTTGCGGGCCAGCCGCTCCAGCAGCTCGAGGCTGCTCTCGGTGAGATCGCAGCCGTGCACCTCGAGGTCGTGGCGCAGCGACAGGCTGGCGCGGCCCCAGCCGCAGGCGATGTCCAGGCCGCGCCCGGGCTCTTTCAGCTCGGGGAGGAGAAAGAGCTCTGGGAACGTGCGCCAGAGGGCCGCCTGCCAGTAAGGACGGACGTTCGGCTCGGGGAACACCAGCCGGGAAGGGAGATCCTCCTGGTGGCGCACGGGAGGCAGGATGTGCTCGCGCAGGTCGACGTCCGGGGGCGGACAGAAGTCGAGCGCCAGCAGAGGAAACAAAGGATTGGCCCAGATGGCCCCCACCTGCTCGTCCCGGTCGATGGCCAGATCGGGCAGCACGCCCAGCTCTTCCCAGCGACGGGCGTGGCGGGCCAGCTCCTCCTCGTCGAACGGCTTGAGATAGCGGACGTAGGCCTTCCGCATCACCTCGTGCTCGAGTCCGAAATAGCTCCCGATGGCCCGGGCATAGTTCTCCAGTCCGGGATGGCGTTGCTCCAGGCGCGTCAGGACGTCGGTCACGTGCGCTTGCGGAGGCGGACACCTCCCACGGTGACACCTCCCTCGTGGACCTCGACCCCCGCCGTGATCCGCGGTTTAAAGGCCGCCTTGGCCAACTCGAGATCGCCTTTGGACGAGCTCAGGGCCTGCACCATCAGGTCGAGGTTGGCTCTGGGGTCGCCCGGCGCGTCTTGGAGCCAGAGAGCCGCATCGGTCGCAATCTGCTCCCGCCTTGGCAAAACCTCGGCCACACGCGTCAGCGCCTCCTGGCCCTGCGCGCTCGGCCCGACCCACTCCAGGCGCTTGCGGGCCGTCTCCGCATCGGGGATCGCCGCGAGCAGGCGTGCGTAGCGCTCGGCCGTCCGGGTGAGAGGCTCGTCGCCGGGTCGTTGGGCCAGGAGCGTTTCCAAATGTTTGAGCACTTCGTTGTGTGCTTCCGGCAGGTTCGCAAGCTTGGAAAGCGCCGCACCGAGCTCCTCGGGGGCGCTCAAGAAGAGATCCAGGCGCCGTTTGTCCCAATTCAGCTCGAAGGTCGGATGAGCGACGACTCCGTCCAGGTCGAGCCTGCGCGTGGGGTGCGCGGCAGACCACTCGAAGAGCTGTTTGGCCACGCCATCGACCGGCTCGTGCTTGAAGATGGCGGCCAGTCTGGCGGCTGTCTGCGACAACGCTTCGCCCGGTTGGCGGGCCTGCTCGCACAAAGCCAGGTCGTCCTTGACCCTCCACACGGCCTCTCGGGGCTTGCGCGCCTCCAGCAGGAGGAGGGCGGCGGCCTGGGCGTCGCCCGGGTCGGGAGAATCGATCCTGGCAAACAGCTCGGCAGCGGCTCTCTCGGACCCGGCCCGAGCCTTGAGGCTCAGCAGAATGTCCATCCGTCCCGCCAGGCTCTGTCCGGGATGCCGCCGGGCGGTGACCGCCTGGAACTCGGCGCTGGTGGGGAAAAAGCGTCCTTCGTTCTGCTCCATCAAGCGGGACAGGATTTCGCGACGCTCGCCTGCGTCATACAGCGGGTGCTCCTTCGTTTCGAGCTCGGCCGCCTGGGTGGCGGGCTCCCAGCGCGAGAAGGTCACGTTGCGGTTGGCGCGACAAAAAGGAAGGTAGTGGGCAAAACGAGCGAAGCGCTCGGGCTCGTGCAGCTTCAGCTCCAGAAACCTGGTGCGGGCCACCAGACTTTCCCAATCGCGGCCGTGGGCCGTCCGGAAGGTCATGAAACGATTCAGGATGGAGCCCAGGCTTTCGTCCCCCCGTACGGAGTCGAGCAGTTGCAGGTCTTGCAAAGTCTGGAGAGCGGGGTTGAAGACGCTGGCGTCCCGATCCTTGTTGCGCGAGGCAAAGAGCTTGCCGGCCGCGTCAGCGCGCTCCGGGCTGGCCCCGACGTAGCCCGCGAGCTGGGCCTCGTTCCAGTAAGCTCCGGCCGAGACCACGGCCAGAGCCGCCTCGGGAGGGCCCGACTGGAGGCAAGCCTGCAGCCCGCGCAGCTGGTAGGGGAGATACCCGCGCTCGTTGGGGAGCTGCCTGGCGAGCATCAGGAGCTCCGGATTGGCTTGCAGGCGCGTCACCGCTTCCAGCGCATGCTCGTCGCGCTCGCAGCACGAAGCGGCGAAGGCAAGGTGGGAGGCCAGCGCGGGCCACTGCTCCTGGGGCACGCCTTCGGAGGCTTTGGTCCAAAGGGCGGCCGCCTGCTCCAGCTTGCGGCCTCCCGCCGCCACCTCGATAACCTGCACGGCCGCCTTGGGCGCCAGCGAGACGACTTTGCTCAGGTAATAGGAGGGTGGATAGGTGTAGAATTTGTCCTTCTCGCGCTGGCTGAGCGCGACCGCGTGAGGAAACGACTTGAGGAAGTCGGGGACGATCATCCCCGGCTGCTTCTCTCTGTAGAAGGAGCTGGTTGGCGGAAAGTGTTGCCGGAAGGCTTCCTGCAGGTCCTGCAGGCCTTTCCCGGGGTCCTCGAAACCCGCCAGGCATCGCTCCAGGGAGGGGATGTTCTCCCGGGCCGCCTGCGGGCTCCAGGTGAACGGGCCCAGGTCTTGCTGATTGCAGTGCGCGGCGACGAGCGGATAGTCATCCAGGCCGAAGCTCACATTCGTTCTGCTCTTCCAGTCGTAGAGCGTGAGGGACCGGGCCACGCCGGCCGCCG
Source organism: Vulcanimicrobiota bacterium (assembly GCA_039809865.1). Classification (GTDB taxonomy): domain Bacteria; phylum Vulcanimicrobiota; class Xenobia; order Xenobiales; family QWHO01; genus QWHO01. The sequence continues at coordinate 6,332 of JBDHVW010000160.1, read as the reverse complement.
TCTCCGCGACGATGGCGGCCAGGGCGCTGGTTTCGAGGCCGGGCTTGAAGGTGGGCTTTCCGGTCTGGCTCGCTTCCACGGTGCCACCCCAGCCGTCGCCGGGCGCGTCGGCTTTCGCGCTGGCGGTCATCAGCCGGCTGGCCGGCGGTCCCGTCAGGTTGCCCAGGGGGTTGATCACCTGTGCAAGTTCGCTGTCGCCGCTGTTTGACACCTGCGGAAGGCGGCCCTATAATCTCCCCATCCACATTGAGGCGTCGCCAAGCGGTAAGGCACCGGACTTTGAATCCGGCATTCCTAGGTTCGAATCCTAGCGCCTCAGCCACCCGAAAGCTCCGTCCTGCGCGGGGCTTTTGTGTTTAGGACGAAGGAGGGAGCACGACGTGAGCCAGGAGGCGAGTAACAAAGAGCCGTTCGATTACGAGCGGCTCGTCAAGCTACTCTGGAACAAGGTCCGCGACATCCCTCCCGCCGAGGAGCTCGAGCGCCGTTACTGCGTGACCTATGGCGATCGCATCCAAACCCTGGCGGAATTCGCCGAGGCGCTCTACATGGCCGAGGTTTACGACGGGGGAGACATGCACCTGGACTAGTTGCGCGATCGGTCAAGGACCTGCACAATTGCGCTGTTGAGGATTTGTTGATTCCCTCCGTTGAGAATGACCGTGGGCGTGGTGGCCTACGGAGGTGCAAATCCCTGCTTGATCTGAAATCGATGTTGAGCCAGGAAGCCTTGAGTGGACTCAAGGACTCGGTCATCCTGGTGGTGGACGATGAACTGGACATCGTTAATCTTCTCATGACCATCCTGAAGCACGTGGGGTTCGAGAACGTCATCGCGACGGATCGACCCATGGACGCCTTCAGGCTCTACCAGGACCATCGCCCGGACGCGGTGGTTCTCGACCTGCACATGCCCGGGGTCAACGGTCTCGAGCTGCTCCGGCAGTTGACCGATTTCGAGCCCAATGGCTATGCGCCCATTCTCATCCTGACCGGCGAGCACGACCCGGACTACAAGAATCGCGCGCTGCTGAGCGGCGCGCGCGATTACCTGGTCAAGCCCTTCATGCCCGTCGAAGTGATCGCCCGGGTGCGCAACATGCTCGAGATCCGAAGGCTCTATCGGCGCACGGCCGAGCGAGGCCAGGAGCTCGAGCGAATGGTCGCCCAGCGCACGCTCGAGCTGGACAAAGCCTACCGCGAGATCCTGCAGCGACTGGGTCGGGCCTCGGAATACCGCGACGACGACACGGGCAACCACGCCCGTCGCATCGGGGAGTACGCGGCTCTGATCGGCCGCGGCCTGCACCTGGAGGACGAGCAGGTCGAGCACCTGCGGCGCGCCAGCCCCATGCACGACGTGGGCAAGATCGGCATACCCGACGGCATCCTGCTCAAGCCCGGAAAGCTGGACGCCCAGGAGTGGGAGACGATGAAGTCCCACGTCGAGATCGGCGTGCGTATCCTGTCGGGAGCGACCTCAGGCCTGCTCCAGGTGGCCGAGGAGATCGCCCAGACGCACCACGAGAAGTTCGACGGAAACGGCTATCCCAACGGCCTGGCGGGGGAGGAGATCCCCCTCAACGGTCGCCTGGTCGCCGTGTGCGACGTCTTTGACGCCCTGACCTCGGAGCGCCCTTACAAACGCGCCTGGTCGGTGGAGGACGCGGTGGCCGAGATTGCCCGCTGTAAAGGCGGGCACTTCGATCCTCGCATCGTGGACGTCTTTCTCGACAACCTTCCGCAGGTGCAGCGGATCAGGGATCAATTCGCTTGAAGGCAGCTCCGTAGAGCTTCTCCAGGCTCAGCGTCCCTTTCTCGCCACAGAGCTCCTCCAGGACCTGGCGCGCCTTGACGCAATTGGTGACGGTCCTTTCCCCCGGCTCGCCACCGGGGGGCAGCACCCACTTGTCCGCGGGGATGCTCGCGGGCCGCTCCTGCACGCCCGCCTCCGCCACCAGGGACGCGGGCACCTGAGCGAGCGAGTCGATCAGGTGGTTGTTCTGGAAGACCAGATTGGTCGGGTAAACCACCCCGCCTTCGGTAAACGGGCATGGGGTATAGAACTCGGAGCTCCTCCAGTAGTTGCCGATGTAGTTGATGTCGCCGTAGGTCACGCAGCCGCCGATGTCGGCCCCGTAGGGAAGGCAGTTGAACAGGCCGAGCAGCGGGTAGGGAAGGGGATCGAAGAGCCTGGGCAGCGGACCGAACCAGACGTCGCCCACCGGATTGTCGGCCGAGACGTTGTTGCGCAGCGTGATGTAGCGGCTGCCGCCGTCGGTGTAGAACACGTTGCTGCCGGCCGAGGGCCGCTTGTCCGTGGCCACGTTGCCCGCGATCACGAGTGGATCGTCGGCCGAGCGGCCCTGCTGCCCCTGGGTGTAGATGGCGCCGGTGTCCCAGAGCACGTTGCCCCAGGCGTAGAAGCGGTTCCTGACCACCTTGTTGCCGCTGTTGGCGGTGTCGGTCGTGTAGGTGCCCCACTCGCCGCGCACCGAGCCCGGGTTGCCCGGGAACATCCCCTTGTCGAGCAGGCCCCAGCCCCAGCCCATCGCGATGCCCGACCAGGGCACCTCGGCGATGGTGTTGTTGGCCAGGGTGCAGTCGGACACGAAGCCCACGAAGATGCCGGCGGCATCGGTATAGTCCACGGCCACGTTGCGGATCAGGTTGCCCCGGATGATGTTGTCGCTCGTGGCCTGGTCGGGCGAGATGGGCCGGGCGTCCTCGGGATCGATCCCGCCCAGCACGATGGCCGAGGAGGACACGTTGGTGAAGAGGTTCTGCTCCACCAGCACGCGCTGCGAGCCCGTGTCCAGGTCGAGCGCCACCGAGCCGAGGTTCTCGAAGATGTTGCCGAAGAACTGCAGGTCGGTGCTGAACTGAAAGGCCAGGTTGCCCGGAGTGCGCACCGTGAACTGGTCGTGGCCCCAGACGTTGGGCTTGTGGTTCGTGCCCACCAGGTGGAAGGCGCTCTGGTCGGTGACGTAGCCGTTGCCCGTGCTGGGGTCGTTCCAGGTGCAGCCGGTGAACGTGAGGCCCTCGAAACGCACGTGGCTCACATGGTCGCCCGAAACGAGCGTCTCCAGCAGGGGAAGCTCCACGTCGGCCGTGGCCATATCCTCGCCGGGGCGCGGAATGTAGAAGAGGTAGCCGGTGGAGCCGTTGAGGTAGAACTCGCCGGGCTGGTCGAGGAACTCGTAAGCGTTCTCGAACCGGGTGACTTGCCAGAAGCTCCAGGGGCCGGGCTGGTTGGTGTCGCGCAGCAGGAACTCGTTGGCGTTGGTCCAGCCGGGCTCTTGCATGACCAGGAGCCCGGTCTTGATCGGCTTGGGATTGGGATAGAGCTCGGTGAGGGGCTGCAGCTTCGGGTCGATGGTGTAGTCGGGATAGGGGGTGACCGACTGGATCGGCACGCTCATCTGCTTCCACTGGGTGACGATGACGGCCTCGACCTCGGTGATGTTGGTCCAGTTGGAAGGATCGCGCCAGTCGGCTGGATTGAGGTCGGTGGGGATGAACTCGATGCCCAGGCGGACCGGGCTCAGCCCATCCCACACGAAGGCGGGCAGGAATCCGGAAGGGTACTCCTCGGTGCGCGCCCGGATGGCCCTCTTGCCGTTCACATAGAGCTGGCGGGACTCGCGATGGCCTACGAAGGCGCTGTAGATGTTCTTGCCCGGGTCGACCAGGGTGAAGCCGGTCGCCTGCGTGGCCCCCGAGAGGGTGGCGTTCTCGCCTCTGTAGACGACATTGTGGCCGTTGCGCCCCGAGTCGGAGGGGCCCAGCGCGAAGGGCTCGGGCTGCCGGTAGACGCCCTCCGCCAGGTGGACGACCACGTCGCCGTCCCAGCTGCCGTCCCCGGCCGTGCGCACCGCGTCGCGCGCTCGCGCGAGCGTCAGGAACGGAGCTCCCTGACTGCCGTCGTTGGCGTCGTTGCCGGCGGGGGAGACGAAGAGCTCCGCCTCGGGCTGCACCACGGCCACGGGTGGGGTGTCGGTGACGGACCCCGACTGACCGTCGGCGCCGCTATTGGAGCAAGCGCTGTAGAGAAGGGTGCATGCGAGGAGGCAAGAGAAAAACTTTTTCATTGCGTGCGCTTCGAGGCACGGTTTCGAGGATTCCTGTTCGCGCCAGGTAACGGGGGCCGTCTGAGGTGCTCCGGGCTGGGGGCAACTGGGGTTGGGGAGAGGGCAGGTGGGGGTAAGTGCTCTGGTCGGGACGGGGCCCGAGAAGCAGGTCGTGCGAGCGACGCGCCACGAGGTCGGGGACTTGCCCGGGGGACGAGGGGGGCGGGTCGCCAGGGCCTCTGGTCGGGGGCGAGAGGGCGCGGATTCACCCTGTGCTAGCCAGATCCACGCCCGCGAGCGGATCTGGATCCGTTCCGGGGAGCGGATCCCCCTGTGAGAGCGAGATCCGCGCCCGCGAGCGGATCTGGATCCGTTCCGGGGAGCGGATCCCCCTGTGCGAGCGAGATCCACGCCCGCGAGCGGATCTGGATCCGTTCCGGGGAGCGGATCCCCCTGTGCGAGCGAGATCCACGCCCGCGAGCGGATCTGGATCCGTTCCGGGGAGCGGATCCCCCTGTGACGAGCCAGATCCCTCGCGCCCTTTAGAGTCTCTCCACACGAACACAGTCAGGGACTACGCCCGGCGGGAATCGTTCCCCCAAATGACGATTCGCGCTTTAGCGGAACGACATCGTTCCTCTCAGCGACGATTCTTGCATTTGGGGAACGATTCGCCCGAGCCTGGCGCGCACCGGGCGGCCGCCCCGGCAGCAGCGAACGAAGCTAGGACTCAACGCATTCTGGCGGCGCCTCCTCAGGGACCATTCGCCCCGAGCCCCACCCACGCAAGAGCCGGACCCGACGGTCGAGACCGCTCTTGAAAAGAGCTCTAGGCGAACGTGAAGGCGTTGGTCAGGCGGCCGCCACGGGTGTCCGTGCCGTCGGCCGCTTTGGCCTGGCCATAGCTGTCGGTCTTGGTGCCGTCGTCGATGTAGACGGCGTGGTTGCCGTTCCAGGCGACCACGGCCTCCTGGCCCTTGTCGTTGGGGTTGACCTCGCGAATCTTGTTGCCCAGGCCGAGCCACTTGGCGACCTGGCGAGGATCCTTGCCCTTGCCCAGGCTCGACAGAGCGCTCTCGAAGTTGCCGCCGTTCTCCTTGGCGGCCTGCTTGCCGATCACCGCATACATCAGCACGGCCATCGACTTGGCTTCGCTGGGCTTGTTGCTCTTGAGCTTGGCGTGTTTGGCCGCCGTGGACAGGTCCTGCTTGCTGACCTGAACGTTGCCGCCGTCCTGAAGCGACACACTGTAGCCGTCGCCCTGCTTGCTGACCGAGTTGAAGACCTTGCCTTTGTACTTGTCGAGGGCGGCTTTGATCACGGCCACCGAGGCGCAGTTGCCTTCCTGGCTCTGGCCGAAGTCCTCGAACAGGTGGTTGAACATCTCCTTGCCGTTGGCGCCCGTCTCGGTCGTGCCCGCGCCCGCACCGGGAGCCCCTCCGCCGCCGGTGGCGCTGACGGCCTTCTCGAGCATCTGCTCGTCCTCGGGGCCCCACTGGCCCTCGCCGCCCATCGGAGCCGCGCCCTGCGGCGCGGCCGCCTGGGGACCGGAGGCACCATTGGCGTTCTGGGGCCCGGAGGCGGCGCCCACCGGAGCCACGCCGTTGTTGTTGTTCCCGTTCTGCGGAGTCAGCCAGCTCAACAGACTGCCCAGGTTCGGAATGGCGGCCGCCCCATTGGCGATGGCGCCTTCGGTGGCCGCTGCGTCCTGATTGCCGCCACAGGTGCCATTGGGGCACCCGGCGCCGGGCTGGTTGCCCGTCAGGCGGGCCAGGGCGCTGCCCAACTGGGTCACGTTGACCGGCTGGCCACCGTTCTGTTCGCCGTTCTGAAGAGCTTGGATCTCACGCAGGTAGTTGAGCAAGTGTTTCGTCCTCCGTGGCCTCAGGATAGAGAAAAACTCGCAGCTTGAATCGTTTGAGATGTTGCTTTCATGTTGCCGTTATAGACAGGTTGTGAACCGTGTAACAAGGACCCGCCTGGTGGCGGCGTTCAGGAGGGCTCCGGCGCCGGCGGGCGCTCGTCAGCACTCGAGTTGGGTTGCTGCAGCGCGTTACGCGAGAGGGGAGAACAAGATCGCACGACTCGCGTGACACAGGGTCGCGCGTTACGCGAGAGGGGAGAACATGATCGCACGACTCGCGTGACACAGGGTCGCGCGTTACGCGAGAGGGGCGAACAGGATCGCACGACAGGGTCGCGCGTTACGCGAGAGGGGCGAACAGGATCGCACGACTCGCGTGACACAGGGTCGCGCGTTAC
>JBDHVW010000159.1:0-13228 GCA_039809865.1 Vulcanimicrobiota bacterium | reverse complement strand
GTTGGAGCCGTCGATGTAGTCGGCGTTCAGGAAGTTGCCGCCGATGCCGATCCAGTCGTTGATCTGGCCGTCGATGAAGCCCTCTTCGCCAAAATACTTCAGCTCGTTGCCCAGGGCGAACGGCGTGTCGTAGTTGACGTCGCGCACGAGGTAGAAGCCGCCCTGGATGCGAGGACCGTCGTAACGGCCTCCCACCCGGAACAGGCCCGAGGTGCCGTACCAGCCGGTGTAGATCGCATCGTTGTTGGCGTCGCGATACTCCAGGCCAACCTTGCCGTAGGTCTGCTCGGCCGCGCCGATGCCGGGGTTGCTGGTGGAAACGGTGCGGTAGTCGTGCCAGAGCTGCGCGTAGAGATCCGAGTCGGTGATCGGGATGCTCAGGCGATTGACCACTCGATTGGAGAAGTTGCCCGTGTAGGAGCCGTACTCGTAGAAGTTGTCGAAATACGGCTCGCGCATCCCTTCGGCCTTATCGATGCGCTCCTGGAGGGACTTGTAGGTCGCGCCCTCGGCCGGCACCAGGCCCTGCGCCTGGCGATACCAGTCGGCGGCGGCCATCCAGCCCTCGCGGCTCAGCGCGTGGTCGCCCCGGCCGACGTAGACGTCGACGAGCTTGTCCTTGAGACCGGCCGACTGGGGATTGTCCTTCTGCAGCTGCGTCAGCAGCGTCTCGGCCCGGTCATACTGCTCGTCCTGCGTGTAGGCGTCGGCCAGGCGGGCCTGCAGCTCGAGGTTCTTGGGGTCCAGGGCGGCCGCTTTCTCCAGCACGCGGATGGCGTCTTGCGAGCGACCCGCGTCCAGGTAGAGCTTGGCGGAGTCGGAGTAAGGCTTGGGGTCGTTGCCCTTGACGTTGCCCAGACGCTCGAGCATGCGGGCCTGCTCGTAGGTCAGGCCGTTGATGCCGTAGAGGTCCGCCAGCTTCTGCATCAGGGTCTGGTCGTCGGGCTTGAGCACCAGCAGCTCTTCACCCGTGATGGCGGCGGCGCGCGGCTGGTCGTAGGTGGTCTGGAGCTCCATCAGGATCTCCTTCCACTCGGCCTTTTGCGGCTCGAGCTCGGCCAGCCTGGAGTAAATCGTGATGGCGTAAGCGGTGTTGCGGCTCTGCAACAGGATGGTGCCCAGCTCGGAGTAAGCCTGCACCAGGTTGGGGTCGAGCTCGATGGCCTTGCGCAACTCCACGATGGCCGATTCGGTGTAGCCCTGCTTGTTGAGCTCGATGCCCTTGCGCAACGACTCCTGAGCGGCTTGCTCTCGGCTCATCCCCTCGGGGACCTCGACAACCGGCGCTGGCGCGGGCGAAGGCGATGCATCGGGGGTCTGGGCCAGCACGGGTGTCGCCGCGCCGAGGCTCAAAACCGAGACCAGCACCAGAAAACGCTTCTTAATATTCACTGTCGCTCCCCTATTTGCTTACTTCCACGGGATAGGTCCCCCGAAACGCAGCCAGAGTTCCCCTCCATGTCAGCGACCCCTGGGCATCGGCTTTGAGGCTCTGGCTTCCCAGACCACCCACCGCTACCCGGTAGCTCGCATTGGGCGACAGGTTGGCCAGCTTGAAGAAGGCCGGGCCCGTGCCCTTCATTCGGAAGGAAACCCCGTTGGGTCCCGGGCGCCACCCTTCGATGGAATGACTCCCGCGTTCTAAATACACCTGAGAGGGACTTTGATCCTGCAAAAAAATTCTATGTTCCCTGCCTTCATCCAGGTGGATGTAGAGGGTCTGATCCTGCATCGTAAAGCCAATTACGCCTTGAGACCGCTTCAAGTCAACAGACTTCCGAGTCTGGTCCATGCGAATGGTCCGGAGATGCCCGCCGTTTTCGACGACCAGTCCTCCATCGGAGGTGCGTCCCATCTTCAGCGTGATGAAATCTTGCACCACGGGTGGATAGTCGGCGGCGAAAATCGGGGCCACGTCTTGCTTGAGAATCCAGTCGAACACGGCGTTGAGGCCGTCGAGGCCCCCTTGCCGCTCGGCCAGGTAGAAGTGGAAATACACGTTCATGGGGCGCATGCGATAAGGCTTCTCGGTCATCTCGAAGTACTCGACGAGATTCTTCATCCCGTCGTAGTCGCGCGTCCAGGAATAGGTGTAGTAGAAGTCGCCCGCCGCCGCGGTGTGGTACTGCAGGCGCCCGTCCACATCGGAGTAGCTGGGGTAGATCTCGGCGATGTGGGGAGTGGTCTTGTCGTAGACCGGGTTGCCGCCGTTCATGTTCTCGATCCCCAGGGCGTCGCACATCGCCAGCGCCTCGGGGGTCGGGTTGCAAAGGCCCGACCACAAGAGCATGCGCACCGGCTTCTCGGGGGCGATGAGCTGGTTGTGGAAATCGACCGAGGCCGCGATCTCGCCCGGCAGGCTCGGCGGCGTGCGCACCAGGTGGTCGCCCTCGAGGAAATTGTCGCCCTTGACCCAGTCGAAGGGGTGGTTGGTGGTGTGGGTGGCCGTATCCACGTTGGGCAGCGACTGGATGCGCCGGGCGGCGTCCAGCTCGCGAACGTAGTAGGGTTTGGCTCGCTTGGTGAGGTCGGCCGTGACGTAGCTGACCGTGAAGGGCAGGCTGTATTTGGTGAAGATGGTCCGGTACATCATCTCCGAGTTCAACGACGACTTGTCGATCAGCGAGATGCCGCCCGAGGCGTCGCCGTCCACGTGGGCCCAGAACATGCGACTGCCGTTCAGGGTCGAGAGATCGGCCCGGGGGAGCTCATCGGTCGCCAGCGCCTCGGCGAAGAAGATGAAGGGGTTGATCTGCCATTTGGTCGATTGGGCGCGCTCCACCGCCGCGTACTGCGAGGCGGAGGCATCGGGCGGGAGCGACTCCATGCGCAGGGGGCGCGCGTTGGGCGCAAAGCACGGGAAGTCTCCCAGAGCCACGCCGCCCTTGTCGGTCACGGCCACCACATCGCTCTCGCCGCGAGGATCTTTGGTGGCCAGGTAGACCTTGCCGCCCGGATCTTGCAGGGTGAGGATGGGCCAGTCTTGCTTCTTGAGCGCGGCTTCGTTGCCGGTGACCGAGCTCTCGTAGTTGCAAACCTTCGGGTCCTGCTTGAGCACTTCCACGAAGCCCTTGTTGGGCATCCCGAGCTCGAGCGGGCCCGAGCGCGTGCTGGCCGAGGTCGCGGCCGGGGAAAGCTTGAAGCCCAGCTGGGCGAGCATCGGTCCGGCGTCGGCCTGGGTCTTGAGGCTGCTGTCCTCGGTGGAGCCGACGTTGCCCAGGATGACCAGTTTGCGGCCCGCGCTCATCTGGCGCTGGGCCCACTCGTTGTAGGTCTGGGCGTCCGGCAGGCTGGATTCGGCCCACCAGGTGATGATGCCGCGGTAGGGGCCCATCTCGGCGTCGCTGGGGAGCCCGTCCTCGATGGCGCGATAGTCCACCACCAGGCCCAGGTAGTTCAGCACGGTCTCGGCCTGCTCGTGAATCGAGTTCTTGTAGGCGGTTTCCTTGGCTTTGCGAGTATAAAAAGCCAGCACGCGGCGCTTGACCTCGGTGGTTCCGCCGGGGAGCGGGCCGCTCTGCACCAGGCGCGTGGCCGGAGCCGCCGGCACCGTGGTGGGGGTGATGGCCACGCTGCGCTTGACGGGGGCGCTCTGGGGCCGGTAGGTCAGCGTCTCGTAAAGAAAGCGCTTGAGGTCGAGGTGGAACTTGTTTTCCTTCCCGTCGAACATCACGATGTAGTTCTCGAGCGCCAGTCCGCCGTACGGAGTGCGCACGATGATCGAGCTCTCGCCCTCGGGCAGGTCGGTGCGGTTGAGGCCGAGGAACGTCTTGTCCTCGGGGCTGACGGGTTTGAACTGGAAGTAGTGGTTCTCCTTGGACTTCTCGAGCCAGGGGATCATCTCGGGATCGCGGCTGGTCTCCTGGATCTTGGTGGGATCGTTGGTCCAGCTGCCTTTGAACTGCAGGCCAAACGGATAGAAGAAGTTGTTGTACTCCTCGGCCAGCAGCCAGCGATCCAGCGGGTTCTTGGGGTCGGTGCTGAGCTGCTCCTGGAAGGCCCCGTAGTTGCCGAAGACCAGCACCTTGCGCCCGGCCACGATCTGGTCGGTGAGCCAGTTGGCGTAGGCCGCCGCGTTCTTGGTGGAGGGGCCGCGGTACCAGGTGATCACGGCCACGTACTGCTTCATCTCCTCGGCGCTGGGGAGGCCGTCCTCCATGTTGCGATAGGCCACGGTGTAGCCCATCTCCTTGAGCGGGGCCTCGAGGAACAGCTTGATCTCGTTGTTGTCGTTGCTGGTTCCCTCGGAAGCTTTGTAAAGCCCCAGGACCTGTCCGCCCGGCGTGAGGCGCGCGGCCGCCGGGGTGGGGGCCAGCGCTCCGGCCAGGAAGGCCTGGGCGTCGATGCGCATGGCGTTGTCCTTCCAGACGTAGGACTCGCCGGCCAGGCCGCCGTTGGGCGTGCGCACCACGAGGTAACTGTCCGAATTGGGCATGTCTTTGCGCTTGATGACCAGGTCGCCCTCGTTGCGCGTGTCGTGCGAGCGGAACAGCAGGTAGTAGGACGGTTTGACCGTGCCTTTGACGACTTTCTGGTTTTGCTTGACGATCTGGAGCTGCTCGGGCGCGCCCGTGAACGCCGCCTCATAATCCAGACCGAACGGCATGAAGAACTCGTTGAGCTCCTCGTTGGTGAGCCAGGTCTTCTCGTCGGTCGTGTGGGCTCCGAAGTTGCCCAGGATGACCACCTTGCGCCCGGCCAGCACCTGGTCCCGCAGCCAGCGCACGTAGCCTTGAGGATTCTTGTATTTGGCCGTCTGGTGCCAGCTGATGACGGCCACGAACTTCTTCATCTCCTCGCTCGAGGGAAGGCTCTTGTCGATGTCCTGGTAGACGACTTTGTAGCCGAGCTTCTTCAGGACGTTCTCGATCTGGGCCTTGATGGGGGTGGCGGCGGGGGTCTTGAACTCGCTGCCTTTATAGACGGCCAGGACGGTGCCCTTGTCAGCCATCGCGGTGGAGACCAGCAGGGTCAGGAGCAGCAAATATGTGGTTATGGTGCGCATTATTCTTCCAAAACGTGTCGAGATTTGGTATCGGAGACCTGATTACCCCCGGTTGCCCATACTCGGGCTCTCGGTACTGGCGTACTCTGGGGAGGAAATCGGCCGGAGTTTCTGTAGTTGTCGGCGTGAACCTTCTGCGAGCCGTTCTGCTGGCGTTGTGCCTGACCCCGCTGGCGGGCGCCCGCCCGCCCTCCCACGCCCCCTGGACTCCCGCCAACTATCTCGTCTACTACGGCGAGTGGGACGCGAGCACGGTGCAGAAAGCGCTCGGCTTCGAGCTGGTCATCCTGCAGCCCAATGCCATCTCGCGCCAGCTCCTGCAACAGCTGCGGGCAGGGCGCGACGGGCAGATTGGCACCGCCGACGATGTCAAGGTTCTCTGCTACGTCTCGCTGGGCGAGGATGAGACCCCACCCCGCGGTCTGGCTCCCGGGGGGCTACCGGGTCCGATGCACAAGACGGCTACCGGATTGGTGGGCGACCAGAACGACTTTCCCACCTACTACCTGGACGAGGTCAAGCTGGTGCTGGGCCCCGACGGCTTCTTCAAAGCCGGGGCCGAGGGAGGACGCGTCACCGTGGCCGGCCAGGACGGCCTTCCGGACGAGAACGGAGTCTGGGGCAGTTTCTACACCTCGGCCGGCGACGCGGGATGGCGCGCGATCATCCAGGAGCGCACCCGGAAAGTGCAGGAGAACCTGGGAGCGGACGGCTTCTTCCTGGACACGCTGGACACGTCCACGCGCTGGGGAACCTATCCCTGGATGGAAAAAGACATGGTCGCGCTGGTGCAGCACGTGCGGGAGTGGAATCCGAACGCCATCCTGGTGGCCAATCGCGGGCTGTCTCTGTTCTACGACGACGGCCCGGCCATGCGCGCGGCCCTGGACGGGGTCATGTACGAGAGCTTCGTCACCGACTGGGACTGGGAGCGCCAGATCGGCATCGAGCACCCCGTTCTGAAAGACCAGGTCGAGGTTCTGCAGGACCCGGTGCTCAAGAACGCCACCGCTGCCGACGGCTTCTTCTTGCTGTTCCTCAACTACCGCGACCCGAACCAGCCCGACTTCGTGAGCTTCCTGCATCGCGAGAAGGAGATCCTCAAAGACGTGGCCGGTCCCACCTACTGGACCACGCCGGACCTGATGAAGATCGACCCGGACCCGCGCAGCTACTTCCCTGCCGAGGGCCCGGCGGTGAGCGCGCTCGAGTCGGTCCAGGCCGAGCGGACCCCGGCGGGGGCAGTGCGCCTCACGGCCAAGGCCGCCGGCCTGGGGAAGGATACGTTCTTGGACCTGCTCATGGGGCCGATGCCCACGGCGCTGGCGCACCGGCTCAGCTTCGTGGTTCCGCCCGGGACTTCCGGCGAGGTCGCCCTGGACCTCTGGGGTGTGCGCGACGCGCAGATCTGGGCGCGCCTGCTGGGCAAGTCGGCCTCCGGAGTGGGGGATTATCAGTCGGTCATGGTTCCCGGACCGGCCCTGCCGCTGGTGGACGGGCTCGAAGCGCACCCGATGGACGGCAAGATTCGGCTCAATTGGAAGGGCGTCCCCGGGGGCGTCTGGGAGGTCTACGCCGGGCCGTCTCCCACGTCCTTGAAGAAGGTTGCGCAGGTCACCAAGCCGTTTGCCATCGTTCCCGGGCTGGTGAACGACAAGGCGTGGGCGTTCTCGGTGGCGCAGATCAAGGGCGGCAAGCAGGTCGCGCTGTCGGAGATCATTTTCGGAGCGCCGCGCGACAAGACGCCTCCGCCGGTGCCGGGCAGCGTGACGGTGGAGGGTAACGTGGTGCGCTGGAGCGCAGTGTCGGCAAAAGACCTTCAGGGCTATCGGGTTTACGTGTGGCCGGTGGGTAAGGGCTTGCGGCTGCCGCTGCTGGCGGACGCGGAGACGACCACCGTCGAGGTCGAGAACGCCCTGGCGGGGCAGAAGTACAACGTATTCGTGACGGCCATCGACGAGAGCGGCAACGAGAGCCGGCCGGCTCCGAAGGCGGTTCTGGGTCCGTAGCCTCGCGGCAGGCCTGCTGCGGTTGTAGCACTCCCTGGTCCACCAGCTGCTCAACGGACTCTCTTTCGCGGTAGAGACCGCGCGCCATCGCGAGGTCTTCATGATTGCGCACCGGCCAGACGTGATTGGGCTCGTCGGGAGTGCGCACGCCCAGGCGCGATGTGCCGAGTTTCTGCCCGGGGTTGCCGGGCGATAGGCATCTTGCCACCGCCACTAGAGCCGTCGCTTCTCCACGAAGACGGTCGGATTGCATCGCTTCCAGGCTAGCGGAACGCCCCGAAACTCTACCGAGAGCTATTACCAGTCGTCGCCGTCCTCGCACTCGTCATCCGCCTCATCGCGGGCTCGGCTGACCCAGAAGGACCAACTGCGTTGAGCCATGGCTCGGGCCGGCACTTCCAGCGTAATGGTATGACGGCCTGGAGACAATCGCTGCGTGGGTCTGGCGATCAGCAGCATGCGCTCGAAGGGCTGGTTGAGCCGGAGGGACGGGTCGTACTTGGAGCGGACCTCCATAACCGGTCTGAGATCCTGGCCGTCCAGCTTGAGCTGGATCTTTTCAACGTCGATGTATGATTGACGATAGTCGCCCGCAGTGCACTCGACCCGAATTTTTGGGCGAGGACCTGTTTGACTGTCGGGTCTGGGTTTCTTGATGGTGATGTCGGGCTCGCGCGGGGGGGCGGGTGGGGGTAATTCCTTAAAAGCGCGGTCGCCTAGTTTTTTAATGGTCAAGATGGCGAATACGTTGCCAGCCGCACGAAAGCTGGTGATGCCTCGAGTGAAGGCTTCGCGCATGAACATAGACAGGCGTAAGGCATCCTCGTATCGGTGCAGACCATTCATCAGAATGGCCACCATGGTCTCGTATACCTCTGCAAGTCCATCCTGGAATTCGGTCGGCAGGGCGCGCAATTGACGCACCATCTGGTTCCTATTATTCGCTCGAACAATTTCTTGCAAACCCGGTCCTCCATAGGCTCTGACAATCTCATCAAAGGCTTGGAGTTGGGGAAGGTTCTCAGGATGGTCCAGCTCGGCCAGGCTGATGCGAGCGTCGATCTCAAAGCGAGAGCGTGGGTATTCGACGATGATCGCCTGGTAAGTTGCGCGCTGCTCGGCGGAGGTTTCGGCCCAGAATGCCACTCGGAAGAGACTCATCGCCCCTAAAGTCGTACCTGGGTTCCGCGCAGCGATCTCACGAAACTTTTGCACCCCGGCGCGGATCTCTCCACGGTCCACCATCCGGAATGCCTCGCGAAACTCCTGGGTGGGCACAAAGGGTTCGTAAGTTCGCACCGGCTGCCCGACCGCTGGGCCACTCAAAAAACCGGAGAGCAGGAGCAGAAGAGCCCAGCGGGTAATCGATCGTCTCACGGGGCTACCTCCTGAAATCCAATATCTTGAGGACGTAATTCTCGCCAAGCGGTGCCGCGGACGGCGTTCCAGTTGCTCTTAGGAATCCTCCATACCCCCTGAGCCGTGCTTGGATTCGCCTTCAGTCTTTCTGTCGGAAGCCCGTACGGAATGTAATAGAAATTGTCTCCGTCCCAGGCGCACGCAGCCATGAATTGAGACTTGTAGAGGGTCTTTACGTTTGGGTCACGCGCCACTCGCATGTTGGCCAGCACCCAGGCGACAGGCACCGAACGCCCCTCGGCCAGAGCTTCGCGGTAGCGTTGGAAGACGAACTCAGTTCCCTGCGTAGGCGCCGTCGCCGCGTAGCCAAGCAGGATAACCCCGCCAGATTCCGCTGTTGTGGCTGCCTGCCAAGCTTGCCCGGGCGACAGCGGAAAGCTCGGAAGCGTCTTGATCGGGCGTCGAGCGGCAAATTCAGCATCCATAGCGTGCTCAAGCGGAAAGGGGTCTTCAGGAACGGGCGGAAGAGCATAGTAGTCGTTATAATCATTCAAGTCCAGAACGCTGCATGACGACAGAATCAACTGTGGGACAACTGGAGGAGATTCTTCCGGGTCAAGCGGTTCCCCTCGACAGAGCTTCGACCGCTGGCGCCGACAATCTCGCGGCCTGCGGCTTCGAGGGCCGTGCAGGTGCGCTTGGCCGAGAACCCATTGTGGATGGAACGACTTAGAAAGGTTTCGGGCCGATAGCCGACATAAGGCTCGGCCTCGCCGAGCAGACGGTCCAGTCCGTAGAGCAGACGGACGAAGCTTCCGTCTGGTTGGGATCGGACGGTGAATTGATAGAGGTGGCTGTGGGTGTCACCGTCGATGTGGCGCTCCATCGTCTTGTCCAGACGGGCCTGCGTCTCGGGCAGGGCGGCCCGGCTCAAAATTGCATTTCTCTCCCGGTCGGACATCGCGCCGGGGGTGATATCCACCAGTCCTTCCGGACCATCGGCAGGAGCAAGGAAGCTCACGATCGCGGCCTCCTTGAAGTTTCCGCTGACGCCCGATTGCTTTGCTTGTTTCGGGAGTAGGGGGCAGGAACTCTCGGGTCGGCCCACTCGATTCCTGGCCGCCGCAACCTTGAAACAGAAGCACGAGAAGCAGCATTACGGGCCATAACCTGACCCGATCAACATTCCGGCCTCCAGCACGGTCAGGCCTGGACGACTTTCCGAGACCGCTCACCTTCGCCACCCCATTGGCCTAAAGGTTCACTTGTATCGGACGGGGTGTGTGCTTTTTGTGAAAACTCCCCCCGCTCTCGGAAACCCATATTCGGGGATAAGTCGAGCTTTCCCGTCGATAAGATTTAAATTCTCTCGATTTTCTTTAGTACGTATCCTTTTCTCTTTTGGCAGTGATTTTTTATTGGTGAGCAAATTTGGTCGGTTAACGCTTTTTGGGAAATGCGCAGCCTGTCAACCGGCTGGACGTGCCATGGTTGACTCCCCCATTCTCTTCCGGTGGATCAACAAAACCTCAACGGGCGGACGATGATGGCAAGAGACTCGGGTACTCTAAAGTCCGGGGATCCCAGCCGATTCTCCGGCGCGCCCCCGAGGCGCATAATGAGCCCACGGAACGACGGAGGTAGCAATGAGCGAGCAACGCGAGTTCAGCCGTGTGGTGCGGCTTCTTCCCGTGTGGTATCGATTCCCCGGCGAAAACTGGCGCGTCGGCGCCCTGATGGACGTCTCGCGCATGGGCGCCCGGCTGGTGACCGAGCGGATGCCGGACGGCCCCTTCGAGATCACGCTCAACCTGGAGCACGACCATCGCCTGAAAGGCGAGGCCATCCCGATGTGGGTGCGCGGGGCCGAGGACGGCACGTTCATGGTGGGCGTGCAACTGCGCCTCAAAGGCCCGGGGCGCCATCTGCTGGGCCCCTGGCTGCAGCGCCACCTCAAGGCCCAGCAACCGCCGCGCCCGCGGACCACGACCTGGGAGATGGCAGGCCAAGCCGGTAGGCGGTGGAGAACGGGCAGGGCATGGCGGAAACACCCCGTCCCAAGCTCCGGTTCGAGAGCACGATAGACTCCGACGGCCCGCTGCCCCCTCGCTACCAGGTGCGTGGCGAGTTGGGGCGCGGCGGCATGGGCATCGTCTATCACGCGCTGGACCGCGAAACGAATAACGAGGTGGCCATCAAGGTCATCACGGACAGCACGGTGGCCACCAAGTCGGTTTCCGAGCGGCTGCGGCGCGAGGCGCGCGAGCTCTCGCACCTCTCCCACCCGAACCTGGTGGGCTACCTGGGCCAGGGAAGCCGCAACGGCCGGCAGTACATCGTGCTGGAATACGTGGCCGGGGGCGATCTGCGCCGGTTGCTCAAGACGCGCCCTCCGCTGCGCACCGTGCTGCGCCTGTTCTACAACGTGGCGCTGGGGCTCGACTACCTGCACCAGCAGGGCCTGGTGCACCGCGACCTCAAGCCCGAGAACATCCTGATCGCTCCCAACGCGGTGGCCAAGCTGACCGACCTGGGGCTGGTCAAGGCGCTCGAGTCCAATACGCGCCTCACGACCGAGGGCGCCATCGTGGGCACTTACTCCTACCTCGCGCCCGAGCAGATCATCTCGGGCCAGCTCACCAGCGCCTCCGACCTCTACGCGCTGGGCGCCTGCCTCTACGAGGCCTGCACGGGCCAGCCGCTCTTCATGGGCAACACCGATTTCGAGCTGCTCGAGCAGCACCTGCGCTCCCAGCCGATCCCTCCGCGCCAGCACCAGAGCGACCTTCCCGGCGAACTGGAAGACCTGATCCTGGGCCTGGTCTCCAAGCGCCCCGAAGAGCGCCCCGCGGCCGGAGTCGTGGCGGAGCGCCTGAAGGCGCTGATCGGCGACGAGGGCGGCGAGGAAGTGGTGCTGGACGCTCCGGTGGCCGCTCCCGAGACCGAGCTGCACGGCTGGATTCCCGAGTGGCGGCGGGCGCTGGCCCGCAAACTGGTGGGCAGCGAGTCCGACTGGGAGGGCGATTGGCGCTCCTGGACCTGGCCGGCGGGCGCGACCGGCTTCCCCGGTCAGCTGCTGGCGGGGAACCTGCAGGAGATGGCGCGCGGCCTGCGCGGGCTGGCAGGAGAGGTGGATCTGCCGATGCCGGTCGTGACGAACGACCTGCGCACGAAGCTGGATCACGCCCTGGCGGCCGAGAGCGATGCGGCCAAGCGAGAAGAGCTGGACAACCTGACCCACGAGCTGCGGGTCTGGTGTCAGCAGCGCGACGTCATTCTGGAGGAGGCGCGCCGCTGCAACCAGGACCTCGCCGAGCTGCGCCAGGCCCTCTGCGCCCGCGGCGCCTCGCTGGCCGCCGAGCTGGACGAGGCTCTCAAGCGCGTGGCCGAGGTTCCCCCCGACACGCCCGCCGCGGCGGCCCTGGCGGCCGCCTGGGTGGCCCGCCTGGACAAGGCCTGGGCGGGGATGATGCGCCAGGTGCAGACTTGATGTTCCTGGCCGCCACGCAAGTGCCGGTCGACCCGTCGCTGGGTGTGCTGGCCGCGCTGCTCGCGCTGGTGCTGATCTGGACGCACCGCAGCCGGTTCGTGCCTTACTGGCTGCCTGCCGAGGCGTGGCACGAGCTGGAGCGGCGTGAGGGGACGCGCCTGGAGGTCGTGACGCCGGTGGCCGCCCCCGTCGTGGTCGCCCCCGAGCAGCTGCCCGCGGTGGAAGACCTGCCGGGCGCCTTGCTCGAGCTGCAGGGCGAGTTCGAGGCGGCCATGCAGAAGTTCACGGCCGCGGCCGAGTCGGAGTGGACCGACCTCGAGCACCAGCTGGTCGAGCTGCACACGCGCTACCAGGTCGTGCGCGGCCAGCTGGCCGGGTTCCTGGAGGGGAAAGAGGGCCTGGTGGCCGAGGCGGTGGAGCGCGGCCAGGAGCTGCGCGTCCCCGTCTGGCCCACGCCCCTGCGCGAGCTGCCCCCCGTCACCGAAGCTCCCGTGGAGCCGCCCCTCGAGTTGAGCGGCGTGGGCTGGGGCGAGCCCGACGAGAAGGGCCTGCGCTCGCGCTCGGACGGCACCTACTTCGAATACCTGGGCGCCCCCAACGTGCCCGACCAGCCCGCTTCGGCCGAGAATCCTCGCCCGTATTATCGCGAGGGCCGTCCCGGCGGGTTCGTCGAGATCGCCCGCGGGGTGGTGGCCGGCAAACGGCTGCTCATCTCGGATTGCGCGCGCTACCTCGAGACGGTGGACCTCTTTCCGGGCGACGGCGTGGCCCTCGAGCCCGGCGGCCGGGTCTACGGCGCCTCGCAAGAGGAGGCCGAGGCGCTGGAAAAGGTGCTGTGGACGCTCCCGGCCGACGTGCGCGCGCGGCTCGGCCAGCTGACCTTCGCCAGTGACCTGGGCGGCCGCGTGGACTGGGCCGGGACCTACCGGGCCGACGAGGACGGCTTCCCGCGCTCGATCGCGGCTCTGTGCAAGGCCGACCGGATCGCTCTGCGGGCCGACCTGTCGGGGAGGCCGCGGATGCTCGCGCGAGCTTTGCGGGCGGCGCTGGGATTGAAGGAGCCGGTGGCCGAGTCGGGCGTGCACGACGGCTGGAAGTGGGTCGAGCTATGAGAAGCTCCCCCGAGAGATGGCACCGATGCTGACCTGGCTGCTCCTCAGCCTGGCCGCCTGCACTCTGGCCGCTCCCAGGGCAACCCTGAGCATCGGCACGCGCGTCCGCCTGATGCTGGGCGGCGCCGTCGTCGGCGCGCTGGGCGTGCCGCTCGTGCGGCTGCTGACCGGAACGGGCGCCGGCTGGCCCGCGGCGGCGGCCAACTTCCTCAGCTTTGCGGTGCTGACCCTGCCGGCCGTCTTCGTGCTGTCC
>JBDHVW010000158.1:0-13576 GCA_039809865.1 Vulcanimicrobiota bacterium | reverse complement strand
CGAGCCCAAGGACAAGAATCTGGTCGAGAAGGCCGACAGCGGCATCACCACCACCACCGGGAAGGATGCGGCCGCGGGCGCGGGCATCGGCGCCGGCGTGGGCGCGGGCATCGGTATCCTCGCGGGTCTAGCTTCGCTGGTCATCCCGGGCTTCGGTCTGGTGACGGGCGGCGGCGCGCTGGCCACGGCTCTCATCGGTGCGGCTGGCACGGCCGTCGGTGGCGCCATCGCGGGCGGAGCCGCGGGCTTCCTGCGCGACATGGGCGTGGACGAGAAGGCTGCCGAGGAGTACAGCAAGGTGGTCGAGCACGGTGGCGCCATGATCGCCATCAGCTTCCCCTCCAACAAGCTCCAGCAGGACGAGATCCGCACCATCCTGGCGAAGTACAACGCGGATAACATCCGCACCTACGAAGCGGCCCTTCGTCGCTAAGAGAGTCTGAGAATTAGGGGCGCAAGCCCCGACAAGCCCCGAGCGCGGTCCAGGTTTTTGCTACCTACCTGGGCCGCGCCTCTTTTATTTGCGCCATGGCGCGTTCGGCCATGGCCGTGATCGTCAGCGAGGGATTCACGCCCGGGTTGGCGCTCACGGCCGAGCCGTCGGCCACGTAGAGCCCGCTGTAACCGAAAATACGATGGTTGGAGTCGATCACGCCATCTTCCGCGGTGCGTCCCATGCAGCAACCCCCCAGAATGTGCGCCGTGGTCGGAATTCCCAGCAGCGTCTCGGTGATGAGGCTCTGGGGGAAGCCCTCGACCTCCTCGGCGATCTTCTCGGCCAGCTCGGTGGCCTCGGGAATCGAGCAGGTGGGGGCCGGGCCGTCCTCGAGCCGGGTCACCATACCGCGGGTGTAGCCCGTCCAGGGCGAGCGGCCGAGGTGCAGCTTGAGGTGTCCCTCCAGGGTCCGCATGTAGAGCATGATCATCGTGGTGCGCGAGATGTCCCAGGTAAGCCAGGCGCGCACCGCCGGGCGAGGGCGTTTGCGCAGGATACTGACCACGTTCTTGAGCCGCTCCAGCCAGGTGTTGCCCGGGACGTGGGGCGTGGTCAGCATGCGGAAGAAATTGGAGCCGGCCGGGTAACGGCAGGGCTCGAGGTGCGAGTGCGCATCGGTCTGGAAGATCGAGCCGATGGCGATGCCGCGGGACATATCCAGATCGCGCCGGCTCGTGGTCACCCCGATCAGCGCCTCGGAATTGGTGCGCACCTGGTTGCCCAGTCGGGCCGACAACAGGGGCAGCCCCTGGGCCGATTCGCGCAGCTTGAGCAGGAGGGGAACCGTACCCAGCACACCGCCGCTGAAGACCACGTTGCGGGCGTGGTAGAGCCGTCTTTCGCCGCCCTCCAGGGTTTCCACCCAGTAGCCCTCGGGCTCGGTGGCGGGACGCACCCAGTCGACCTTGCACTCGGCCTTGATGACCAGGCCCTTCTTCTCGGCCAGGTAGAGGTAGTTCTTGTCCAGCGTGTTCTTGGAGCCGTAGCGGCAGCCGAGCATGCAGCCGCCGCAGCCGATGCAGCCGGTGCGGGCCGGGCCTTCGCCTCCGAAATAGGGGTCTTCGACCGTGACGCCGGGCTTGCCAAAGTAGACGCCCACTTCGGTGGGCTCGTAATCGCCCGGTTGGCCCACGCGCTCGGCCACGTTGCGCAGCACCTTGTCCGGGTCCGTCAGCATGTGGTTTCGGACCGCGCCCAGCATGCGTTTGGCCGTGGCGTAGTGGGGCTCGAGCTCGGTCTCCCAGTCGGCCAGATCGGCCCAACTGGGCGACTGGAAGAAGTCGGAGCGCGGCGTGGGCAGTGTATTGGCGTAGACCAGCGAGCCGCCCCCGACCCCGACGCCCGAGACGGCGGTGAGGTGGGGGAGGAACGTCATCTTGAACGGCCCCCGAAGTCCCAGGGCGGGAGCCCACATCCAACGTCTGAGGTCCCAGTTGGTGGTCGGGTAGTCCTCGGGCGCAAATCGGCGGCCCTTCTCGAGCAGGAGGACTTTATAGCCGTGCTCGACCAGGCGGAGCGAGGCGACGCTCCCCCCAAACCCCGAGCCCACCACGATGTAATCCCACAACCTGTTTACCGCTCCTGTCGTCGCTGTTTACTTGCCGCTCCTGTCGTCGCTCGTCAGCGCGGAAGACTTCGGCTCGCAACGGGCGTTTACCTATTCGCAACAACTCTCCCGGCCGTCTTGCCTAAGATACCCCAGACACAGACGCGCTCGAGCGCGCTACGAGATCTCCCGGAGGATTCCATGAATACGTTGCCTCTCGCGGGCAAGAAGATCATGCTCGATCCCGGTCATGGCGGCCGCTTCCAGGGCGCGATCGGCCAGAGCGGCCTGAAAGAAAAGGACGTCAACCTGGACGTCTCGCTCGAGCTTCAGGAAGACCTCGTGGAGATGGGCGCCGAGGTGCGCCTGACGCGCTCGACCGATACCGAGGTGCTGCCCGGCGGCAGTCTGCGCGACGATCTCCAGGCCCGCTGCACGCCCGCCAACGCCTGGCCGGCGGATCTCTTCATCAGCGTGCATTCCAATTCCAACACGAACTCCAACGTCAACGGCACCGAGGTCTACCACGCCCGCAACGCTTCCAGCCGCTCGAAGGTAGTGGGGCGGCTCATCCACCAGCACATGGTGGACGAGCTGGGCCTGAAGGACAACGGGCTGCGCGCCGCCGACTTCTATGTGCTCAAGAACACCGACATGCCGGCCGTGCTGGTGGAGACGGCCTACATCTCCAACGCCGGCGACGAGGCCAAACTGGGCGACGAGACGTTCCGCGAGAGCACGGCTCACTCGATCGCGCGCGGCGTGCGCGACTACTTCACCCTCGAGAACGAGATCAAGCCCGACCCGCCCAAAGAAGGGGGTGCCGGCGAGGGCGACCTGTGGGCCCCCGGCGATCCACAAGAATACCTGGTGGCGGCATGATCAACACGGCTTACCGCCTTCCCGTCTTCTTCTCCCCGGTCGACTGCCGGCCGTCGTCCGTCGAGCCGGCGCGGCAGAGCCCGGCCCCCCCGACGCCCCCGCCCGACCCGCTCCAGACGAACTGGGGTTACGGCGCCAATGAGAATCTCTTCAACAGCGCCATCGCCACGGCCGCGACCACCTGGCCCGACGCCGAGCACCCGCTCGACTCCAAGATGTACAAAGCCCTGGTGGCCACCGAGAGCAGCTTCGACCCCACCGTTACCTCGCCAGCGGGCGCGGTGGGACTGGCGCAATTGATGCCCGGCACGGCCACGGCCCACGGCCTCAAGCTGCGCCCCATCGACGAGCGCAAGATTCCCGAGAAGTGCCTCCCGGTGGGCGTGGCCGTCCTGGCCGAAAAGCACAACGTGGTCGTCAATCCTGACCCGGAGACCCCTTATGGTGCCAAGGTGGCCGCCGCCTACGCCACGGGCGGCAAGCCCGGCGGTGACGACCTGTGGCGCCTCGACCTGGCGGCCTACAACGGCGGCGGCGGCACGGTGCTGCGCGCGATGGCTCGCGCCATCGATGACGGCGTCGACCCGCGCAAGTGGGACAACCTGATCGCGCCGGTGGACAATCCGCGCCAGTCCCCGCTGTACGCAGCGGTGAAGGAGATCTTCGGCCAGGCCAAAGCCTTACGCAAGTACCGCGAGATGGCCGCCTATCCGAACAAGATTCTGGCTCTGCGTGATCGCCCGGCGTCTCGCTAATCTTCTCTCGCGCAACTGGATGATCGCCTGGGTGGTGGCCGCCATGGCGCCCCTGGTGTATTACGGCGTCCGCATGGAGCTGTCCGAGCTGGGCTACCAGATGTTCCCGATGTTCGTGAATCTGCCCGACACGCTCGACCTGCTCTGGATCGTCGCGCCCGGCGCGGCCCTGGCGTCGGTGCTGTTGGACTGGACGCTGGGGCCCTTCCGTCCGGGGACCTACCTCAAGCGGGTGGGAGCCGGCCTCGTCCTCGGGGGCGTCCTGGGCTGGGCCAACGTGCCCCTCTCCGTGCTGCTGGCTCTGTATCTGGACGCGGCTGCGCCCGGCTCGTCCCGCAGCTTTGCGCAACTGCTTCCCGTCTGGCTGCAGAGCATTCCCGCGATGCTGGCACTGGGATTTCCGGTGGCGGTCCCCTGCGGAGTCGCCCTGGGATTCGTGGTCGCTTCGATGGGCGCGCTGGAGGTCCGTCCGGAGGAGTGACCGAAAGGTTTCCAGCCGATGAACCTCATCCAATTGACCGCCGACTGTGGCAAATGGCTTCAGGCTCTGCGCGACGAGACGCAGGCCGGGCGGGCCCAGGCGGCCGCCATCAACGACGGCAGCCGGGCCCCCAGTGAGACCGAGGTCCAGCAGTTGACCGCGCTCTATCGGGGTCTGCACGACGGGCTGCTGTTCCGTTACGGACAGTCGGCGGCCTATTTCCTCCAGCACGGCGTGACGCTGCTGCACGACGCCCTGCAGGTCGAGTTGCGCGATCTCTCGTCGGCTCTCTCCGTGCTGGCGCAGATCGAGGCCGGTCGCCGCCGCCACGAGGCGGAGCGCTGGGCCATTCAGCAAGACGCTCAGAACTACGTCTTTCGCTTGCAGAGCGAAGCGCACGCCAACCAGGTGCGCGCCCACGAGGAGCACAACCGCCGCTGGTCGGCCGCTTTCAACTACCGGCCTTTCAACGTCGGGTTCTGTGCCTATTGCAACCGACCGTTCGGCGCTTGCCTCTGTGGCTACCGATGAGCGAAGGGCCCATTATCCGCTCGGGAATTTTCGTCACCCATCACTTCGATGACGAAGACTTCCCCTTCATCGTGTTCTGCTCGGAGAAGACTTGCAAGCACTGGGCCGGCAATCCGGAGGCTTTCCCTCACTGGAGCGAGGACCTGCCGGTCAAACTCGGGCTCTTGCGCTGCACGGTGTGCGGCGCTCCGGTGGTGCGCTTGAAGGACGCCAACCTGGAAGAGGCTTAAGTGCGTCCCCCGCGCAGGGCGGCGATCTTGTCCTCGAGCTTCTTGAGACGGTCCAGCCGGTCGATATTGATGCCGGCGTCCTTCTTGGCCTGCTCCAGGCGCGACGAGAGCTCGGAGAGGATGCCTTTGCCCTCTTTCTCGATCTTGTCGTCGTCGGCCCATTCGGCGCGGATCTCGTCCACGTTGTGGGCGTAATAGGTAAGAGCGGACTGAACCTCTTCGAGCGTGATGCCGAGATTCTCGGCGATCCAGTCGGGCGGTTTGCCATAGGCGGCGCAAGCGGCTACCGAGGCGACCCGCACGCTGGTGCCCTTGATCTTCGCCGAGCGGACGATATTGGGAAAATCCATGCCGTTCAGTAGGACACCGAGGCTGCGGTTCCTGCCGCAGGGACGACCTGACGACCTAAAGAATCGCCTGGAGTGCCCCTTTTGCCGCCTCCCGTGCGCAATTTCACAGGCCGCACCGCGGAGCTCGAACGGCTCCATCGGGCCCTGGAAGCCTTCCATGTGATCGCGCTCGAGGGGCCGCCAGGATCGGGGAAAACAGCGCTGGCTCTGGAGCTGGCCAACCGCCTGGAAGGCGCCCTCTGGCTGCGGGCCGAGCCAGGCTGGCACTGCGAGTCGGTCCTCTACGCGCTGCAGACCCCGATGGAGGGCCCTTTGCCGCTCACCGAGCGGCTCATCCTGGCCGCCCGCGAGCTGCGGACGCCCCTGGTGCTCGACGACTTCCACCGCATCCAGGATGGGGAGCTGCTCCTGCGCGTCTGGAGCCAGTATCTGCGCGGAACCACCGTCATCCTGACCAGCCGCGAGCGCCTGAGCGAGGCCGACCTGGACGTTTTCCGCCTGCGTCTGGGCGGCCTGGAGAAAGATCAGGCGGTCCGCTTTCTGAGGCTTTTACTCGAGCAGCACGGCCTGACCGAGTGGCTGCCCCGCCTGGAAGAGCTGCACGCGCTGTCCCAGGGCTTTCCGCTCGAGATCAAGACGCTGGTGGGGCTGATCCGCGACGGCAAGCTGGACCTCGCCCAGCGTCCCTGCGAGCAACTCGAGGAGTCGCTCGCCGACGAGGACCGCTCCACCATGGAGTTCCTGGCGGTTCTGGGGCGGCCGGTCCGGCTGCCCGACAGCCCCGCCCTCGAGAGACTGGAGCGCCGCTTCCTGGTGGATCGCGGCCCCGGCGGGCTGACGTGGGCGCACGAGGTGTTCCGCGAGCGCTTTCTCACGCGCTCCCCCGAATTGCACGCGCGCGCCGCCGAGTTGGAGCTGCGCGGCTACGAAGAGCAGGGCGATCTGGAGGCCGCGCGGCACGCCCTGCGCCACCTGGAGGCCTGCGGGCGCGTCACCGAGGCCGCCGATCTGCTCGAGCAGTGCCACGTGCGCCTGCTGCAGAGCGCCCAGTACGAGTTCTTGCTGGAATGGTGCGCGCGCCTGGAGGGCGGGAAGCGGCTCCAGATCGCCCGGGCCGACGCCCTGGCTTACCTGGGTCGCACCTCCGAGAGCCTGGCCCTGCTCGAGCAGGTCGAGCGCACCGGTGACCCCGAGGAGCGGATGCAGGCGCTCAACTCGCGCTGCCACCTGGTGCTGGAGCAGGGCGACCTGCACGAGGCCGCCCGGCTGGCGCGCGAATCGCTGGAGCTGCAACGGCGCGCCGCGGGGCGCCGCCCGGGGCGGGTGAAGGCGCTGAACGGCCTGGCTCTGGCTTATGCGCGAATGGGGCGGGTCGAGGACGCCGAGCGCAACGCGCGCGAGGCTCTGGAGCAAGCGCGCGCCATCGGGGACCCGCGCGGACAGGCCTACGCCCACTATGCCCTGGCCCTGGCGGCCTGGGCCCAGGATCGCTGGGAGGATTGCCTGCGCGCCGCCCGCTCCTGTGTGTCGGCTTGTGTCGCGGGCGGAGAGAGGCGGTTGGGGTTTCTCGGGCGCTTCCTGGAGGGGAAGTCGCTGGAGGCACTGGGCCGAGACGCCTCGGCGGTCTTCCGCGCCAGCCTGGACGACCCGTATCCCGACCCGCTGTCGCGCTCGATGGCCGAGCTGGGACGCCCCGACCCGGACGCGGCCCTGCCGCTGGCCGAGCAGCACGGCGGCAAGGTGTTCGTGGCTCAGGTCTTGCTGCTGCAGGGCACGGAAGCCTCCTGCCAGCGCGGGCTGCGTCTCGCGCACGAGGCGGGGGCGATCCCCCTCGAGTGCGAGCTCGGGATTCGCCTGGAGGCCCTCGCCGGCCAGCCGTCCGCCGAAAGGCTGGCGAAGTGGCGGGAAAAGGCCCGGGCATCCGGACTGCGCGGTACCGCTCAGCGGGCACGCCTCGCGATTGCGGCCTATCGCCTCAAGGACGGCTCGGGAGAGCGCGGGATCGGTGAGCCCGTTCTCCCGCCGGCTGAACTACAACTCGACCTGATAGCGCGCACGTTGACCGCGTTCGGTCAGGACATCCCTATCTTGCGCAGGAAGACCATCACGGCGGTGCTGCGGGCGCTCATGCTGGCGTATCCCGAGCCGCGGAGCCAGAAGGAGCTCTACCAGGAGGCCTGGGACCAGCCCTATCAGGAGCAAGACAGCGATGCGGCCGTGCGCAAGGCTATCAGCCAGCTGCGCGACCTGCTCGAGCCCGACCGCGCCCGGCCCCGTGTCATCCTCGTGCGTGAGGGGGGCTACGGACTCAAGGGCGGCTACGTTCTGGGCGTGTCTTTCGCCCTGCTGGAAAAATTTTTTCCGGGCGAGTGAACTTTTCCTGACCCCCTGATCTCCTCAGGGCATGAGAAAGTTCATCCTCCTCTTTTTGCTCCTTACCGGAATCATTCTGGCGGCCACCCCCTGCAGCCACTGTGGCGGCAACGGCAGGTGCTGGACCTGCGGCGGCACGGGCCAGACGATCAGCGGGACCTGCTCGATGTGCAGCGGCAACAAAAAGTGCTGGTATTGCGGCGGATCCGGCGAGCTCTAGAGCGAAGCGGACCGGCATGGAAATCAACCTCCTCACGCCGCTCAAGCTCCGCAACTCGTTCCGATTCCCGCTGCAGAGCGAGCTGGCCAAACGGGAAGTGCTGTGGGGAGCCGCGCTCCTCATCCTGCTCCCGGGCCTCGGCTGGCTGCTCAACATGGGCCACCGCATCGAGATGGTGCACCGGATGCACCACGGCCAGGAGCCCTGGCCCGCCTGGCGCAACTATCCGCGCCTCCTCAAGAGCGGCCTGGTCACGTTTCTGGGGATGGTTTGCTACTACAGCCCGGGCGCCGTCAATCTCTACCTGGGGTATCGCATCCCCGGAATCGTGCTGCTCACCCTGGCCACGATCGCGATTCCGGGCTTCATGACGCACTACTGCCGCAGCTACGACCCGCGCGAGATCTTCGACCCGGTGCGGGCCCTGAGCCGGGTGGCCCAGGGCGGCCGGGCCTACTGGCACGCCTGGGGTATCGCGTTGACGGCCCTGATGCTGAGCTTCCTGGGACTGTTCTTCGGACTGGGCTTCCTGGTGACCAGCGTCTGGTTCTGGCAGGTGGCCGGATTCAGTTTCGCCAGCGTCTTCTCTAGACAGGTCCGTGCAGACCGGGGTTGATGACCTCGGTCTCAGCGGCGGCGTCGCGGCACCACTCGGCCATGGGCGGATGCCGCAGGACCGCCTCGCAGTAATCCGGGCAGACCTCGAGCGAGTAGGTACGGAAGCGCGTCACCACGGGGGCATACATCGCATCGGCCAGGGTGAAGCCTGAGCCGAACAGGAACGGCCCCCCGGAGGCCTGCAGGCACTCGCGCCACAGCTCCTCGATGCGGGCCACGTCGGCCCCCACCGCGGTCGGGAGCGGCTCGGCGGGGTAGCGATTGCGGATGTCCATCGGGCAGTGGCTGCGCAGGTTGACGAAGCCGGCGTGCATCTCGTGGCTCACCACACGCGCGCGGGCCCGCTGCCAGGGGTCTTGCGGCCACAGACCGGCCTCGGGATAGCGCTCGGCCAGATACTCCCCGATCGCGAGCGATTCCCAGATCAGCCCCTCCCGGGTGCGAAGGCACGGAGCCTTGCCGCTGGGGGAGAGCCTGCGCAGCTCTTCGTGCGCCCCGGGAACGGCGCCCGCGGCAATTTTCCTCTCGGTGAAAGGCGCTCCGCACTGTTTCAGCGCGAGCCAGCCGCGCAGCGACCAGGACGAGTAATTCTTGAGCAGGATGACGATCTCCATCCCGCGCGGTTCGAAATCAGAGGTGACCGGTCCCGCTAGCACTGGCCGCACCCCCGCCTTGCAAGACTGGAGAAGGTTCCCGGGATCGCTCCGGGATCGTGCTCTGTACGCCCTTCGACCGCTAGGCTGCAGACATGCGAATCGACTTTCACCGAATCGACCAGCCCGCCGAGGCGCTCTTCGCGCCGGGGGCGGACCTCATCACGCTACCCCTGGCCGTCTCCCTGCTGGAGAACCGGCGCCAGGGCGCGACCGTCACCACTCTCGTCGACGGAGAGCCTCTGGAGTATTCCATCCGGGGCGACTCCTACGACATCACCGCCGACTTTGGCGCGGGGGACGTGCAGCTCACGTCCCAGGCCGGGCACCACTTTCGCCGGACCCTGACGGGGCCGGACCTGCGCCTCGAGATCCACCCCACCGAGGACCGGGACGAGATCCGAGGCCAGATCGGCAGCGTGCCGGTGGCCCTGGACGCGGGCCCGGAGGAGAGAATCAGCGGCACACTCGGCGGAGAGCGGTTCTCGGCGACCATCGTCACCCTGGAGGACGGCCGGATGGAGGTCACGGGCGCACTCGGAGCGATGCCCCTGCGCGAGAGCATCGTCCCGATGGGCGAGGGATTCGTCCTGACGGGCACCCTCGGACCACACCTCATTCATCAGGAGGTGCGCCGTGATCCGAGAGCGTGAGCTGCTCGTTCGCCTGCGCGAGCCCTCCACGGCGGGGTCTCTCCGCTCGGAGGAGGGTTTTCTGGCAACCTATGACGCCGCCTTGCTCGATCGCATCGAGCTGGGAGGCCCACACACGGCCGGACTGCTGGGGGACCGTCCTCCCGAGCTGCTCCAGATCGAGCTGGCCGAGGGACAGGACCCCGAAAAGGTCGCCCGGGCGATGCAGGCGGACCCCCGGGTGGCCTTCGTCGACGTCAACCGCGTCTATGAGCGAGCCGATCGCTGGTCGCTCGAGCGCATTCAGGCGCCGCAGGCCTGGGCTCTCGTGGACGGACCGCCCACCCTGGTGGCGGTGCTGGATACCGGACTGGACGTGGACCATCCCGCTCTGCAGGGCTGTCTCTGGACCAACCCCGGCGAGATCGCCGGCGACGGCCTCGACAACGACGGCAACGGGGTGGCCGACGACGTGCACGGCTACGACGCCACGCGAAATACCGGCGACGTGCGCGACACGGGTCAGCACGGCACCCACGTCAGCGGCATCGTGGCCGCTACCACCAACGGCAACGTGCAGCTGATGCCCATTCGCATCTTCGACCGGAACGGCTTCAGCGACGCCGCCACGCTGGTGCGCGCCCTCAACTACGCCACCAGGATGGGAGCTCGCATCACCAATAACTCCGTGGGCGGCGCGCCCGATTTCGACCAGAGCGTGTACGAGGCGTACCGTGACTGCCCGGCCCTGCACGTGATGTCGGCCGGCAACCAGGGCAGCGACAACGACGCCAAACCGCACTATCCCAGCTCGTTCGAGCTGCCCAACATCGTGGCCGTGGCCGCTTCCACCCGCAAGGACACGCTCGGGACGACGAGCGGCTACGGCGCGAATTCGGTCGACCTGGCGGCTCCCGGAGAGCAGATTTACTCGACCGCGCCGGGGGGGCGTTTCATCGTGCGCAGCGGCACCTCCCAGGCCGCGCCCCATGTGACGGGCGTGGCCGCGCTCATCGCCAGCGCCCATCCTGAAGCCGACAACGACGAGATCAAGCGGCGCCTGCTCGAGGGCGCCGAGCCCCTGCCCGCGCTGGAGGGCAAGGTGAAGAGCGAAGCCCGACTCAACGCCTGGAGGAGCCTGCAATGAACCCGATTGCCACTCTGAAGCTGGACCGCTTGCACGCCGCTGGATATACCGGGAAGGGGGTAGAGGTCGCCGTGCTCGATTCTGGCTTCTGCTACCCGGACTACGAGCTGGATGGCTGGAAAGATATTCTGAACGGCTCGGCGAGCCCGAACGACCACGAGGGTCACGGGACGCACGTGACCGGCCTCGTCCACCAGGCCGCGCCGGACGCCCGCATCACGGTGGTCAAGGTGGCCGACGAGGAAGGGCGGACCACCGCCAGCTCGATGATCGACGCGCTGACCTGGGTGCGCGAGCAGAATCGGTGCGGCGCGCACAACTTCACGGTGGTCAACATGTCGATCGCGGACCGACCCGACGGCTGGCCCGACCTCTGGGACCCCCTGAACAAAGCCATCGAGGAAGCTTCGCGCGAGGGCATCACGGTGGTGGCCGCGGCCGGCAATCGCGGCCCGAATCCGCGCAGCATCGGCTCACCCGGTGACGCGCCGTCGGCCATCACGGTGGGCTCGGTGTCGCCCGAGGGGAGGCTGTCGGAGTTCAGCTCCCGCGGGCCGACCGACAGCCAGAATCAGAAGCCCGACGTGCTGGCCCCCGGCGAGATGATCGCCAGCTGGAACGCCGAGGGCTCGACCCTGGACCGCCTCAGCGACACGCTGGAGGAGCTGCGCCGGGCCTCGCCCGACGCGTTGAAGCAGCGGCTGCTGGACGAGCCCGAGCTGGTCGGTCGCTTTGGCCTGCCCCACGACGAGGTCGAGAAGATGTCGGCGGAACAGGTGGCGGAGCGCTTCAAACCGGCCCTTCCGCCCAGCTTCCAGCCCGCGCCGGACGTGCTGATCACTTACGGCACCTCGATGGCGACCCCGCTGGTGGCGGGGGCCGTGGCGGTCTTGCAGGAGGCCTATCCGGGGCTGTCGCCGCTGGAAGCGAAGGTCTGTCTACGGGGGACGGCGCTCCCGGTGACCGGAGATCCGATGGAGGAAGGCGCCGGGCTGGTCGACGCCGCGCGGGCCCTGGGGATGGCTCAGTCGGCGTGACCGGACCGGTTCTCGAACACCGGTCTGCCCCGGAAGAACGTCCACAGAATCCGGGTCTGGCCGATGTCCTCCGGTTTCAGCTCGAACAAGTCCCGCTCCAGGACCACGATGTCGGCTGCCTTCCCGACGGTGAGCGTGCCGGTCAGGCTCTCCTGGAAGCTCCGGTAGGCGCCGCCTACCGTGTAGGCGCGCAGGACGGTGTCTAACGTCAGGGTCTGGTCGGGCAACCAGGCATCGCCCGGACCGTCGTCCGGGCCGCGCCGCGTGACCGCCACCTGCATCGCCAGCAGGGGGTTCATCGACGAGACGCTCCAGTCGCTGCCGCTCGCCAGCTCGGCGTTCTCGGCCAGCCAGCGCAGCGGATAGAGTCGGCCGTTGCGCTCGGCATCGAGATAGGGCTCGG
This sequence comes from Vulcanimicrobiota bacterium, assembly GCA_039809865.1. GTDB lineage: Bacteria > Vulcanimicrobiota > Xenobia > Xenobiales > QWHO01 > QWHO01. The sequence continues at coordinate 1,222 of JBDHVW010000158.1, read as the reverse complement.
TCAGGTCCCGGATGTAGGGATCGCGGTAGGCCCAGAGGGGCTGGATGGTGGCTCCGACGTCGAGCTGGCGGAAGCGGGGCAGATCGTCCGGGTGGACCAGCTCGAGATGGGCCATGTGATGGCGCGCGTCGCGTTTGCCGTTGACCTTGCCGGCTTGCTCGAAGGCGTCCAGAGTTACCCGCACCGCCCGGTCACCGATGGCGTGCACGTGCACCTGAAAGCCCTCCCGGTCGAGCGCGACCACCAGCGGTGTCAATTCTTCCGCGGGGAGGTTGAGGATGCCCCGCGTGCCATCCTGGTAGGGCTCGAGCAGAGCGGCGGTGCGTGATTCGATGACCCCGTCGGCGAAGATCTTGGCTGCCGTGGGCCGGATGAGCTCGCTGGTGAAGCGCTGGCGCAGCGCCATCAGCTCCTGGACCTGCCCGGCGCCCGCTCCCGGCGTGGTGTGCAGCGAGGCGAGGATGCGGGCGTTGAGCTGGTGTTTGGCCTCCAGATCGGCGTAGGCCTGCAGCTCTCCCTCGCGGGCGTGGGCGTCGTGCAGGGTGGTGATGCCGAAGCTGTTGGCCATCTCGATCGCCTTGCGCGCCCCCTCCTCGCGCTCTTCCCGGGTGGCCTCGGGCACCAAGCGCGCGACCAGGTCGATGGCGCTCTCGCGCAGCGTGCCCTCGGGCTTTCGCTCGATGCGGCCGCCCTCCGGGTCGGGAGTCGCGGCCGTGATCCCGGCCAGCTCCAAAGCCTTGCTGTTGCACCAGACCGAGTGTCCGTCGGCGCTGGCCAGAAACACCGGTCGGTCGCTCACGACCGCATCCAGCAGGGCTTTGTCCGGGTTTCCGCCGGGAAACAACGGGTTGGCCCAGCCGCTGCCGACAATCCACTGCTTGTCGGGGTGTTGCGCCGCATAGGCGCGCAGAGCATCCAGCCACTCGCGCGGGTCTCTGGCTGCGCTGTCGAGCAGGAGCCGCCCCAGCTCCACTCCGCCTTCGGCCGGGTGGGTGTGGCAATCGTGAAACGCGGGCAGCACCATCCGGCCCGGCAGGCTGAGGATGCGGGTGTGGGCGCCGGTGTAGGGCCCGAGCCCGGCGTTCGAACCGACGTAGACGATCTGCCCGTCGCGCACCGCCACCGCTTCGGTCACGGGCCCATCCAGGGGGTAGACCCGGGCGTCGCGCAGGATCAGGTCGGCGGGCTGGGCCAGAACCCCGGCCGTAAGCCAGAAAAGCAA
>JBDHVW010000157.1:0-13842 GCA_039809865.1 Vulcanimicrobiota bacterium | reverse complement strand
GGGCGCGTTACACGAGTCGTGCGATCATGTTCTCCCCTCTCGCGTGACACGTCCCCCCGCCCGGGGGCGCGTTACACGAGTCGTGCGATCATGTTCTCCCCTCTCGCGTGACACGTCCCCCCGCCCGGGGGCGCGTTACACGAGTCGTGCGATCATGTTCTCCCCTCTCGCGTGACACGTCCCCCGCCCGGGGGCGCGTTACACGAGTCGTGCGATCATGTTCTCCCCTCTCGTGTAACACGTCCCCACCGCCCGGGCCGCGTTACGCGAGTCGTGCGATCATGTTCTCCCCTCTCGCGTGACACGCTCCCCGCCCGGGGCGCGTTACACGAGTCGTGCGATCATGTTCTCCCCTCTCGTGTAACGCCCACCTTTCAGGACAATTTCCGGCCGGCCTGACAGCATGGCTGGAATATTGTCCCGAGGGAGGGTAGCGTGGAAAGACTGATCAGCCTGTTGGGCGTGGTGGTGACCATCCTCATCGCCTGGGTGTTCTCCGAGAACAAGAAGCGCGTTCCGTGGAAGATGGTGTTGTGGGCGGTGCTCATGCAGTTCGCCTTCGCGTTCATCGTGCTCAAGACCGATGTGGGCAAGCTGCTCTTCGGGTTCGTGCGCGACCTGGTGAACGCGCTTCTGTCTTACACCGACGAGGGCTCCAACTTCGTCTTCGGCAACCTGGTCAACGGGCAGGACAAGTCGGTCGGGTTCATCTTCGCCTTCAAAGTGCTGCCGACGATCATCTTCTTCTCTGCCCTCACCAGCGTGCTCTACTACCTGGGAATCATGCAGAAGGTCGTGCAGCTCATCGCCTCCGTGATGATCAAGCTGCTCGGGACGAGCGGCGCGGAGACGCTGTGCGCCTCGGCCAACATCTTCCTGGGTCAGACCGAGGCCCCCCTGCTGATCAAGCCTTACATCGCCCGCCTGACGCGCTCGGAGCTGTTCGTCGTGATGACCAGCGGATTCGGGACGATCGCGGCCGGCGTCATGGGCGTCTACGCGGTCATCCTGAACGGCGACAACAACGTCTTTCCCGACGCGGCGGGCCATCTGCTGGCCGCCAGCGTGATGTCGGCCCCCTCCGCGCTCCTCCTCGCCAAGATGATGCTGCCCGAGACCGAGGAGCCCGAGACGCACGGCGCCGTCAAAGCCGAGCTGGAGCGCTCCGAGGCGAACGTCATCGACGCGGCCGCGGCGGGCGGCAGCCAGGGCCTGATGCTGGCCCTGAATGTGGCCGCCATGCTGATCGTCTTCATCGCCTTCGTGGCGCTGATCAACGGCGTGCTGAGCCTGGTCGGCGGGCTCTTCGGCCACAAGGAGTTCGGGCTGGACGACATCTTCTACGTGGTGTTCGTGCCCTTCGCCTGGCTGATCGGCATCCCCACGGCCCAGACCGGCCCGGTGGCCACCCTGATGGGCGAAAAGCTCGTCATCAACGAGTTCTTCGCCTACCTCGACCTGGCCAAGCAGATCCAGGACCCCAACTGTCCCCTCTCCGGTCGCACCATCATGCTCGCCATCTACGCGCTGTGCGGGTTCTCTAACTTCAGCTCGATCGGGATCCAGATCGCCGGCATCGGCGGATTGGCGCCCAACCGTCGCTCCGACATGGCTAAACTGGGCCTGAACGCTCTGCTGGCCGGCACGCTGGTCTGCCTGCAGACCGCCGCCATCGCGGGCGTGATGATCGGCGAGGGCGAAGTCCCCTACAACAAACCCGCCGCGTTGCAGGCCCCAATGCACAAGCCGCCGGCCGAGAGCCCGTCCCCCAGCGAATCCCCTTCCCCCGCAAGCCCCTCCCCCTCGCCGGAGTCCTCTCCTTAACATCACGGCAAACTCATGCCGGAGCCGGCAATGATACTCTCCGGCCATGCAAGTCCGTCCGGCCACGACCTCCTTTCGCCCGCTGCGCGTGGTAGCGGTGGGCGACAGCATTACCGCCGGCACGATGGACTCCACCACGGTGGAGAGCTCGCAGCAGATGTCCTACCTGGCCCAGCTCTCGCGTCAGGTGGGCTTCCCGTTCCAGATGGCCACCATCTCCGAGGGTGGCATCGGCCCGCGCGTGTTCGAGAACGGCACCTTCAACTACGGTCACGCCCAGCAGCGCGCCCAGGCCATCGCTCAGGCGACCGGCCCGATCGAGGCTGAGCTGAAGGCGGGGCACGTCCCCGAGGACCTGACCCCCATCTGGAACATCAGCGGGATGGGCCACCGCACCGAGCACAGCAAGGACGCGCCGTTCCACCGTCAGAGCAACTTCGCGGTGCCCGGCTACGAGGCGCGCCACGTGGCGGGAGTGCGCCACTACGACGAATACCTGATGCAGATGCGCGACGGCGTCGAAGCCGGTGGGCTGGCGGGGGAAGTACCGCTGGTGCGCAACCTCCTTCAGAACGGGGGCGATCTTCCCCGTGGCTCGGCTCTGGATCAGGCCATTGCGCGTGAGCCCGACCTGACGGTGGTCTGGGCCGGCAACAACGACGCGCTCGAGACGGTGGGCGCCGGGCGCGTGGATGACAGGCTGCTGACCCCGGTCGAGGACCGCGTCTGGACCTATCAGGAGAACGGGGTTTCCAAAACCACTCCCTACCCCGTGCAGGGCTTCCGCACCACGTTCATGGGCCCGAGCGGCATCGTTCCGCGCCTCCTGCGCGAGACGAAGTCCGAGATTCTGGTGATGACGCTGCCCGACGTGACCGTCATCCCCGCGCTGCGCACTCTGGGCGAGAAGGTGGGCGATCTGCCCTTTCAGGTCACGCTGCCGGACGGCACCGACGTGACGCCGATGGTGGAGAACTGGGTGTTGCCTCAGGGCGATTTCGCGACCGGCTCCAAGGTCAGCATGAACGTGGTCCTGAATCGCTTTATCTCCCACGGAGAGGTCTCTTCCAAGGCCGAGCTCCAGGAGATGATGGACAACTGGCAGTTCGGCCAGGACGAGGTGCTGGACACCGACGAGATGGCGGTCATCTCCGGGCGTATCGCCCAGTACAACCAGGTCATCCGCGAGGCGGCGACCCTGGACAGCCGCGTGCACGTGATGGACGCCCATTCCGAGTTCGACAAGATCGCCGCCGGTCACGAGTTGATCGGAGCCGGGGAGCCCGTGGTGCTGGGCGCCCACTTCACGGGCGCGCGCGACGCCACGGGACGCGAGGGAGTGTTCAGCTATGATGGCGTCCACCTTAGCAACACGGGCCACGCTGTGCTGGCCAACCTGGTGAAGGAGACCGTCAGCCGCGAGTTGGGCTGGGATCCGCGCTTCCGCGCCTTCAAGACCGCCGCCCCCATCGACGAGAAGGCCGTCCTGGCCGCCGATCCGCACCACAACGGCAACGCCTGAGCACGTCTATCTTTCGGCAACATCGCCGTAAGATCGGGGCAAAATCGCGGCAGCAATCCGTTTACACCCGGGGCGCAAAATAGGGGTATGAACAAGCACTTTCACACCCAACTCAAGTTCGAACGCACCCAGCGCGGTTGGACCCAGCGGGAGCTGGGGCGACGCGCCGGCATGTCCCGCTCGCTGATCAGCCTCATCGAGCACGCTCAACGCATTCCGACGAATCGTCAGCGTTCCAGTCTGGTGCGGGCGCTGGGGATGCCACGCGACAATCTGGGCCGCATCCGAGAGCGCCAGCCGCTGGGTGGCTGGCCGGAGTGGCAGCGCTCCAAGCTCTGGGAGAAGTTCCGCGGCCGTCCCGAGCGTTACCGGGTCGACCGTGACCGGGAGAACTGGACCCGCTTTCGCGCCGCCCGCAAGCAGTATCGGCGGATCTACGACTACTTGCTGGCCCGCGCGATCCAGATGGTGGGGCGCACCGTGCTGGACGACCTCGTCCACTACGGATGCTGCGAATCGGGACTGGAAGCCATCGTATGGTTGCAGTTGATCGTAGCGGGCGTCCTCATTTCTTACGTATCGCCTGCCCGGCTCGGGTGGTGCAGGATGCCCGTGGTGGAGCACCCCAGTCAGAATGTCGTCAACGATCGTCTGTGGCCCGCATTCGTGGTGGATGGTCCGTTGCTGTTCGCTCTCCTTCCGCAGGTCCGGCTGAAGCCGTGGGATAGCTGTGCCTACCGAGTCGACCTGCTGGCGTGCGTGCGGGTCGAGGATCGGCTGGTGTGGGTCGACGTCGAGGTAGACGGGCCCTTGCACAAGACCAAGTATGACCGCGACCGCACGGCCGCCCTGCGCCTGCCCCGGGTGAAGCTCACCGAGGAGGACGCTCTGTCCCCGGACTTCTTGGAACGCCTGCAAACCAAGCTCCTGGCCGCCGTGGCCTGAGCGTGTAACGCGCACCCGGGCGGTCGGGCGTGTCACGCGAGAGGGGCGAACAGGATCGCACGACTCGTGTAACGCGCACCCGGGCAGCCGGGCGTGTCACGCGAGAGGGGCGAACAGGATCGCACGACTCGTGTAACGCGCACCCGGGCAGCCGGGCGCGTTACGCGAGAGGGGCGAACAGGATCGCACGACTCGTGTAACGCGCAACCGGGCGGCCTGGCTTGTCACGACGGGCGAACAGGATCGCACGACTCGTGTAACGCGCACCATTGGTCAGCCGACTGACCTGCGCTCGAGGGCCTCCGCGCGGGAGAGTTTGCCCAGGGCCATCTCTTTCACGATGGGATCCTCCCACGAACGGGGCTCGGCGCCCGTGAGCTTGTAGACCCCGCGCTCGGCGTGCCGCCAGAAATTCGTCCGGGCCAGGATGCCGTTCAGGGAGCCGTTGACGATGCAATAGTGCTCGTCGAAAGGCGCCTGGTGATGGCGGTCGTGGTTCTCGGCCGATTGGGAGACGCGCAGCTTCTGCAGCACGCGCGCCAGCCCGGGCGGGTTCTGCATGTGGGCCCAGCGGTGGGAAGCCTGGGCCAGCACTCCCCCACCCGTGAACGCGAGTCCGAAGGCGGCCAGGCCGTAGTGCGGGGTGAAGGCGGCCAGCCCCACCATCGGAGCCGTGAAAACCGCGGTGCTGGGCAGGATGTTCTTCCAGACGCTGGTCTCGTCCATCCCGCTGGAGCGGTGGTGATCCTGGAACGACCTGGCGGTGGACCCGATGAGCGGAGTGTCGGCGTTCGGGTAATTGTCCACCGACCAGTGGAAGACGCCGCTGGCGAAATCGGCCGCCACCAGGCCGGCGGCGGCCGCGCCGAGCGTCATCGCGCCCGCGGCCACCTTGCCGGCAATCCCCGGGGCAGCGGCGATCTGCAACCCGATCCGGGCCGCCGTTACCAGCGCAGCGGCCTGGCAAGTGCGGCCCAGGCCCTGGGCGACCAGCTCGACCCGATCGCGCGCTGGCTCCGGCGCTGGCTCGGGGGCAACGGCGGCGGCGCGTGGCCGGGATTGGAGGGGAGCGGCGGTGACGGCTTCACATCTCATAACGTGGACAGTTTACCCGCCAGAAACCCAAACAAACCTTAAAATAGAGCCATTTTTCGCGGATCGTGCGAAGATCGTTCAAGGATCCCCGATGGATCCTCTAGCCAGGTCTACTTCAAAGCCAGGCGAAACGCGATCTCGCGGGCTTCCTCGAGCTCCTCGTAGACCGTGGCCGCGCGCGTCAGGTAGGTAGCGAACAGAAGGTCGTCGCCGTTGGAGATGCACCAGGCCTGGACGTGGGTCAGTCCGGGACACTCGCACAGGGCGGTGGCCCAGGTCTTGCCCCAGCACGACGAGGCGAGCTGGCCGTTCTCGAGCGACACGACCGTGATGGGGGTCCGCGCACCCGAACGCTGCTGGAGCAGCTGGATCAGGTTGTTCTCGGTCGAGTTGGGGCGGTCGCCCGCTCCCTTGGCGCCGGTGATGGAAACCTGCAGAACGCCCGCTCCGGCCTCACGGCTCCGGGTATAGAGAAACCGCCCCCCATGGCTGATATCGTGCCAGTTCGGTGGCAAAGTGACCTGGATGCGGGCGCGGGCCCCCGGCTTGAAAAGACTACCCACTTCGGGGGGTTTCGTCCGCCCCCGCGCCCTCGCCTCTCAGTCGTGGAGCTTGTGGGCCGGAATGCCCACCCAGGTCTCGCCGGGGGGGATGACCTCGTCCTTCAAAACCACCGCCTGCGCCGCCACGACCGCGCCCGCGCCCACCGTGACCCCGGGCATCAGGATGGAGCGCTGTCCGATCAGCGCTCCCTTGCCGATCCGCACTTTGGAGAGCACGATGTAGCCCTTCTCGGCCGCGTGGCACGAGATGGCCGCCTCGCCCCCGATGATGGCGCCGTCCTCGATCTCGAGCAGGGACATATCGTGGACATACTTGGAGTTGATCATCACACCCTCGCCCACGCGCGCCCCCATCATCCGGTAGTACATGTTCAGGAAGGGCGAGAGCATCACGAAATCGACGAACGTGACCTTGACGACCAGGTGCAGGCCCGAGGCCATGATCCAGCGCATGCACTCGGCCGAGAAATACTTGTGGCGACCAGGCTTCAAGCGCAGACCCATCACCGTGTTCAGCAGCGAGGTGACCAGCATCAGCGTGAAACCGTAGAGGAAATAGCCGATTCCGATTCCGCAGGAAATGGACATCAGGCGAATCCACCGGGCCATCCCCTCGGTCAGCTCGTAAAACCAGGCGGTCAGGCTGACCGCGGGAAAGAGGCTGACGCCCAGAACGAGACCTCCCAGCACGTAGAGCAACATCGGGAAGACCGTCTGGATGAGGTTGTTCATGGGAAGGGGGGTTTGCGAGGGGGATGCTTTCCCCTTCAGAGGGAATAGGGCCCTCGTGAGGGTTCGAGCCGCAGCTCACAGCCATCCCGGTCGGACGAAATCGAACAATGAGGACGCTTTCGCCCTCTTTGAGGAAGAGAAGCTCTTTCTGGTCGCCGACGGGATGGGAGGGATGAATGGCGGGGAGGTCGCCGCCGGCATGACCGTGGAGCGCGTCCCGCCTCTGGTGCTGCCCGAGCTCACCCAGGGGCAGCCACTGGAAGTGCTGGGAGACGCGCTGAGCAAGGTCAGCCGCGAGATCTGGCAGCAATCCGCCTCCAGCCGCTCCCTGTTCGGGATGGGCTCCACCGTCGTGGCCGTTTACCTGCGCGAGAGCGAGATGTACATCGCCCACGCTGGCGACGCCCGCGTCTACCTGTTGCGGGGCGGGGAGATCCGCCTGCTGACCGAGGATCACACCCTGGTGCACGCGCTCTTCAAGCAGGGCACCATCACGGCCCGCCAGGCCGAGGTGCACCCCTGGCGCAGCCAGCTGATCCGCCACATGGGCCAGAAACGGCTCGAGTTCGACACCCAGAGCCTCACGCTGGAAGATGGGGACCGCGTGCTGCTGTGCAGCGACGGGCTGAACAAAGAAGTGCCCGACGACTTGATCGGACAGCTGCTGGGGGCCGCCTCGACGCCTCAGGAGGCGGTCGAGGTCCTGGTCGAGCAGGCCAACGAACGCGGTGGTCGCGACAACATCACCGCTCTGGTCGTGTTCATCAGCGCAGAATAAGGGCCAGGAGGTTGAACGCGACCCAGGCCACGCCCGAGACGCCGGTCATCATCTGGGCGGTCGAGAACGCGGTGAACTTGCGCTTGGCGATGGTCGCCGTCACGTAGCAGCGGCGCAGCACGTCCTCCACCTGGGTGGCGCCCTGGATGGCGAAGAAATCCGAGGCATACTGCTCGGCACTGGCGCGCTTGACGACGTCCGAGAAGAAGATCAGGTCGTGTCGGGTCCCCTTCGGCCCGACGAAGCGCGTGCTGATGACCGAGAAGCAAAAGAAGATCGCCAGGGCTGCGGTCACCACCGACACGGCGCCGGCCGCGGCCACGATCATCGTCTTGCCGGCCACCGCCTGGGCCGCCGCGATGAACAGACTGTTGATGACGATCAGCGTGCCGGCCTTGTTGTCCGCGAACTCCACCAGGCCCTGATTGAAGTTCAGGACATGGAAGGCCTCCTCGGCCATGTCGCGGTGCTCGGTAGCGGCTGCGATTGCGGAACGGTTGGGCACTGGATCAACACCTCCCCATGCGTGCACAGTAGCATAACTGCGGCTGAAACATTGTGATAAGTATCACAACCCCCACGCCTGGACGAGTTGCTCGAAGAGATCGGCCACGGCCTCGGGCTGGTCATCCAGGAAAGGCTGCTCGAAGACCGTGCGCCCGACCGCGAATCCTCGCGAGATCGGTAGCCGGGCCAGCTCGGTCAAGCGCGGGAGAAGCTCCGAGAGAGGCTGGCCGCCGCCCAGCCAGAGCACGCCGCGGCAGCACGGGTCCTCGGTGACCACGCTGGTCAGCAGGGGCGAGACCTCGTCCGGGATGGGCACCTTCCAGTAATCGGGGGAGAGCGCCCGCAGCTGGGTCATCTCCCGCGTCAGGTCGCGGCCACCGTCGGGGCGCAGCACTTCGAGAATCCAGGGGCGCCCGAGCGCGCGGCAGGCGACCCTGGCCTGGTCCAGCGTGGCCAGCTGGTCGCCCGGGTTGTCCCCGTCCCAGGTTACCAGCAACTTGACGCCGCGACGGCGCGGACGCGAGCGCAGGGTGAGAGCGGCGTCGCCACCCATCAGCCGCAGCGGGGTGCTGTTGGCCTCCTCGAGGCACTGCGCGGTCCAGAAGCCCTGGTCGTCGGCCCAGCGCAGGCACTCCTCGCGGTCCAGGATGAACCCCAGCTCGATCGGCCAGCGCTTGCGCCGGTGCCGCTCGGCCACGGCCTGGCAGGCCTTCAGCTTGAAGGCCGCCACCCGGTCGTCGTCCTGCGTGTGCCGGGTGAACCAGGTGCGGTGGTCGATGGCCAGAATCGCCAGCGGCAGCGCCGGTTGCACCGGCAGGGAGCCGGCGGCGTGAAGGCGCTCCACGGTGTCGTCCAGGCCGTGCTGCATGAAGTGCGCGACCTCGTCGGCGTAAGGCATGGCGGGGGCGCAGCCATGCCGCGTCACCACCAGGGCGCCGTTGGCGTTGCCGCGGCGCACGCACTCCTCGAGCGTCTGGTCGCGCAGCCAGCCCGAGAGAAACCCGGCCATGAAGGCGTCACCCGCGCCCAGCGTGTTGAGGACCTTCACCGGGAAGCCGGCCACCTCCACGGGACCCTCACCCGGACGGGCCACCTGGGCGCCCCGGGGACCGAGCTTGCGCACCGTGACCGCCCGGGGAGCCAGCTGGCGGGCGTCCTCATAGCCACCGAGGGCGGCGTACTCCTCCTCGGTGCCGACCAGCAGGTCGACCTGCGGCAGAATCTCCCGCAAGCGGGCCGGCTCCACCAACGTGCGCGTGCCGTCGGGCTTCTCGTCGTACCAGAGCACCGGCCGGTAGTCGATGTCGTAGACGATCTTGCAGCCGGCGGCGCGGGCCTCCTCGACCAGCGTGCGCGTGACCCGGGCGGAGGACTCGGTGGAATACGAGTTGCCCGAGATCAGCACCGCTTTGGCCTGGCGCAGCCAGGCGCGGTCGAAGTCGGACTCCTGCAGCTTGAGGTCGGCAGCGCGCTCGCGATACCAGGTGAGCGCGAACTTGTCCGGGGGGACGATCTCGGCCAGCACCATGGGAGTGTGCGAAGTGGGATCGCTGACCACGTGCGAGACGTCCACGCCCTCGCGCCGGAACGTCTCGCGCACGAACTCGCCGGTGCGGTCGTCGCCTACCCGGGTCAGCATGGCGACCTTCAGCCCGAGCCGCGCGGCGCCCACCGCCACGTTCGTGGGACAGCCCCCGATGTACATCGAAACCGACTGCGCCTCGCGCAGCGGGCTGCCGACCTGATCGCAATAGAGGTCGACCATGCACCGGCCGACGGAGATGAGGTCCATCAGGAGAATCCTCCGGCGTAGATCAGCTCGCCCGCGGCGGGCCGCGTGGCCATCAGGTGCGGACCCGACCAGGCGCAGCGCAAAGCCGCGGCGTGCTCGGGGCGAAATCCGAAGCGGGGATAGTAAGCGGTGTCTCCCAGCACGACGACCAGCCGGTCAAGGAACAGCTCGAGGCCCGCACGGATCAGGGCCGAGCCGACGCCCTGGTTTTGCCGGGCCGGGAGGACGGCCACGGGGGCCAGCGCCACGGCCTGCTCCTCGCCAGCCTCGCCGAGCAGCCGGAGCTTCGAGAACGCGACGTGGCCGACGATGCCCTCGGAACACTCGGCCACCAGCGAGGCCAGCAGGTCGCCGTCCGCGCGCAACCGCTCCACCAGCAAAGCTTCGTCCTCACCGGGAAACGCCGACCGGTTCACGGCCCCGATCGCTGCGAAGTCGGAGGGCTCCTCGGGGCGGATCCTCACGGGGCTTCCATGGGCAGCTTCAGGGGCTCCCGGGCGTCCCAGGGCCCACGCACCCAGGCCAGCTCCGGATCGTCGCAGACCACCCACAGGGGGTTCTGGCCGGCCAGGAAGTTCAGGTAGTACACATCGTAGCCCGGAGCCGCCACCACGGGATGATAGCCGCGCCGCACCACCACCGTGTCGCTGTCGCGGCACAGGAAGAGCTCGTCGAAATCCCAGTCGTAAAGCCGTTGCACCGCCCAGCCGCCGGGGGCCATCCGGTAGTGGTAGACCTCGTCCAGGTCGACCTCGTCCGGCAGGCGATCCGCGTCGTGCTTGTGGGGCGGGTAGCTCGACCAGTTGCCCGAGGGAGTATAGACCTCCACCACCAGCAGGCGCTGGCAGAAGCCCGGATCGACCAGGTGCGTGATCTGGCGCGTGACGTTGCGGCCGCCGCGCATCTCCACGACGCAGTCGGAAGGGCCGCACATGCGGGCCGGGTGGTCCTCGGTGCAGGGCGCCGAGCCGTAGGCGATCTCGCTGTCGGTCAAGGCCTCGTAGACGAAGTTGGTCCAGCGGGGAACGTAAGCGAACCAGGGCAGCCCGTGAAAGACGCTCTCGCGCACGACCGACTGGCCCTGCATCACGCCGGCGCCGCCGAGCAACACGGCCACGGCTTCCTCGTCGTCGTTGGCCCAGGAGAACTTTTCGCCCGCCTTCACGCGCGCCACGCGGAAAGACAGATGGCTCCAACCCGCCATCCGCGGCGTGACCTCGACCACCGTGGGGCCCTCTTGAGGACCGAGCTTCAGCATCGGACCGGACGTCCCGTCTTCAAAGACTCGGTGCAGGCCAGTGCCACCCGCAGCGCCTGCATCGCGTCGTGCGGCCCGGGCGAGGGGGCGCGCCCGGCGGACACGCTGTCCACGAAGGCCTGCAGCTCGAGCCGATAGGCCTCCCGGAAACGGCTCAGGAAACCGTCGAAAAAGCCACTCGCCACGCCCGAGGAGACGTAGGTGCGCAGGGCCAGCTCCGACTCCTGGTCCACCACAATCTTGCCCAGCGAGCCCATCAGCTCGGCGCGGATGTCGTAGCCGTACAGAGCCCGACGCCAGGCCTGCAGCACGCCGATGGCGTCCGACTCGAAGCGCAGGGTGACCGCGGCCGTGTCCACGTCGCCCAGCTCGCGGATGCGCGGGTCGACCAGGCACGAGCCGGTGGCCGAGACCTCCACGATCTCGCCGCCGAAGAACCGCGCCACGTCGATGTCGTGGATGGCCATGTCGCGGAAAATGCCGCCCGACACCTTCAGGTATTCGAGAGGCGGCGGAGCGGGATCGCAGGTCAGCGAGCGGAGCATCTCCAACTTGCCGATGCGGCCGTCCTCCAGAGCCCGCCGTGCGGCTGCGAAACTCGGATCGTAGCGGCGCTGGAAGCCGATCTGGAAGGGCACTTCCCGGGCGGCCGCGAGGGCCTTTTCGGAGCGGTCCACCTCGAGCCCGACGGGCTTCTCGCAGAAGATCGCCTTGCCCGCGGCGGCGCATAACTCGATCTGGTGAGCGTGCAGGTCGGTCGGAGAGGCGAGCACCACGGCCTGCACCTCGCGCAGCTCCAGCGCCTGCTCGATACGGTCGAAGACGGGGCGCCCCTGCGCGATGCGCTCGGCGCGCGTGCGCTCGACGTCTACCAGGCAAACCAGCGAGGCCCCGTTGACCGAGCCCAGCAGGTGACGGGCGTGCAGCTCGCCGATGCGGCCGGCTCCGATGACGGCGACTCCGATCATGCGTAATTCTCCACGAACCGGCGGGCCTCCAGGGCCACCTCGAACGGCGGGGCCTGGGCCGGGTCCTGATCGGCCTCCACGACCCACCAGTCGGCTCCGCGCAGATGCGGTAGGATGGAGGCGAAGTCGAGCCCGCCCCGGCCGGGCGTGCAGAACACGTTCCAGCGCACGGCGTCGAGGAAGCGAGGACCCTCCAGGTGCACCCGGTCCAGCACCGCGGGGCGCACGTCCTTGAGGTGCACGTAGGGGATGCGCGTGCTGTAGTCGCGCGCCGCTTCGAAGGGGTCCTCGCCGGCGTAGGCCAGCTGGGCCGTGTCCAGGCAAAAAGAAAGCTCCTCGGGCTTGAGAAGCCCGAAGAGCTTGTCGATCTCGCGGCGCCGCTCGATGGCGGTGCCGGCGTGAGCGTGGTAGCACAGGCGCACCCCGCGCGAGGCGGCGTGAGCCGCGGCCCGCCGGATTCCGTCGGCCAGGCGCAGCCAGGCCGCCTCATCCAGAGGAGTGACCGCAGGGCTCTCCCCGGCCAGGCTCCAGTGCAGGCTCCCCCACCCCTCCGCCATGATGGCGTACGAGGCGCCCGCATCGGCGCAGAAGTCCACGTGCTTGACGAGCAGAGCCACCTCTTCCGCGTGCTGCGAAGGGGAGGCCAGGTTCGTCCACCGATAGGCCCCGCAGAGCGAGAGCCCGTGCGCGGCCAGCTCTTCCCGCGGCTGCGCCGGGTAGGTGTAGCTCATCTCCGAGCCGGTGTAGCCGGCCCGGGCCACCTCGGCCATGATCTCCGCCCCGCTGCGCTCGTGGCCCCAGGTGCGGATGTCGTCGTTGGCCCACCCGATGGGGGCGATCCCTAGCTTCATCCCGACGCGGTTCGAACTTAGCGGCGCGCCTTCCTACGGGGAGCCGGCACCTTGATCTCGGGACGCTCGGGACGCTCCACCTGGGGCAGGTCCTCCATCAGGATCTCCACCATGCGGGCGAACACCTGGGTCAGCGGGCCTTTGCTGTAGAGCAGAAAGCTGTCTCCTTCGCGAGACACCAGGAAATTCGAGTCCAGGACGTGCTCCTCCAGGGTGGCGCGGCAGCGCGAGATGACGTCCTGCAGGGCGGGGGTTTTCTCTTCGGTCCAGATCATTGGTACAATACTCCCTTTTCTTATGTTGAGTGGCAGGCTTAGGCTGTGAGCGTGAGGAAATCTCACACCGTCTTAGGAGGAAACGATGACTAGAGCAGATGGCCGCACTCCCTCCCAGATCCGGCCCGTCTCTTTCGAGTTAAACTATGCGCCCTTCGCCGAGGGCTCGGTGCTGATCAGCACGGGGCACACCCGCGTGCTCTGCGCCGCCACCCTGGAAGAGCGCATCCCCTCCTGGATGGGCGAGAACAAGCGCGGCTGGGTCACCGCCGAGTATTCGATGTTGCCCCGCGCCACCAAGAACCGCACCAATCGTGAGCGGTCCCGCAACTCGGGTCGCACCCACGAGATCCAGCGCCTGATCGGCCGCAGCTTGCGCGCCGTGGCCCACCTGGAGAAGCTGGGCGAGCGCCAGATCATCTGCGACTGCGACGTCATCCAGGCCGATGCCGGTACGCGCACCGCCTCGATTACCGGCAGCTGGGTGGCCCTGGCGCAGGTCTGCGACAAGCTGCTGCGCGCCGGCCAGATCGCCCAGTTCCCCCTGCACGACCAGGTGGCTGCCGTGAGCGTGGGCCTGCTCGACGGCGAGATCCTGGTCGACCTCGACTACCCCGAGGACTCCAAGGCTCAGGTCGACCTCAACCTGGTGATGACCGGTCGCGGCGACCTGGTCGAGGTGCAGGGCACGGCCGAAGGGGCCCCCTTCTCCCGCAGCGACCTGAACCGCAT
>JBDHVW010000156.1:0-13861 GCA_039809865.1 Vulcanimicrobiota bacterium | reverse complement strand
AGCCGAATTTGTAGCCGACCACGCGGTCTCCCTCGACGGCCACCAGCAACAGAGGCTTCCTGCCGCGCAGACGCTCCACCAGACGTCGACGGCTCAGCGGACCGAGCAAGCGACGGTGCAGCTCCAGCGCCTGGGACAGGTAGAGGGGCCGGTTCTCAGCGTTCAGCTTCAGGATTCGCATCGTAGGAGCTCCTCAGCTTGCGGGCGAGCTTCGTCAAGAAGGCCATCTCTTGCTCGTCGGTGATGTCCCAGCGAGCCCGGTTGAGCTCGCAGAAGAGGTGGGCGGTCAGCAGCGTGAGGCAGCCCGGATCCTCTTGATGGTGGTCGCGGGTGTAGCGCACGGCGGAGTGGGTCCAGTTGAGCACGGGCATGCCCTTCTTGAAGACGACGGCGCCGCCGAAAACGTCGGCATCCAGCCAGGTGTTGGCGGTCAGTCCTTCGATCAGGGGGATCCAGATTCCACGCATCCCCAACAGGTTGAACTCGCGCCGCAGAGCTCGGGTCAGCCTCTCCTCGGGGGACTCTACCGGGACCTCCTCGACGGTGCGCACACTTTCGCCGCGGGCCGAGGATTCGACCATCCGGGTGAGCTGGCGGTCGAGGCCGGCCCAGGCCTGGCGCCATCCCCAGCCCACCCAGCTCCAGCCGCGCTCCACCAGGGTGGGCCGCACTTCGAGCTGGAGTCGTTTCTCGCCGACCAGGGCGCGGGCTGCCTCCCACTCGCTGCTTCTGGGGGGCAGCACGGGCAGGAGCTGGCCCTCCTCGTCGCGCGGGCCCGGGCGTTGCAGATAGGCCAGCGAGCCCTTGCCCGCCTCCTCCAGCAGGTTGCGCGGCGTTGCCCGGCGGCCTTCCGCGGCTGGAAAAAGAGCCAGCTCGAGCACCCGGTCCACGACCTGCCCGACCGGACTCCTGGAGCCCATCTCGCGCCGGTTGTCGGTCAAGAATTGCAGCAGCCGCTTGCGAGCTGCCTCCGACGGATTCAACTCGTAATCCGTGGCCAGTTGCTCGATCAGGGACACCTGCAGCTCGCGCAGAGCGCGGACTTGCTCGCGGTCCAGAATCACGCGGTCGTGCAGGTCCGAGAAGGCGAATCTGCCCCGCACATAGCCCGCCAGCCCCGTATCCCGGAGCTCGCCCACAGGCTGGTCGTCCTCCAGGCAGATCAGCACGGACTGGTTCCGATTGTGCGCCAGCCCGACGCGGCCCCGAAAAACTCCCTGCTCGATCTCGACCTCGGCCAGGCAGGCTGGTAGCCGCACCTTGAGCCCGGCCGATTTGCGCCGGTTCTTGCGGCGCTCCTCGTCGCGGACCAGCTCGTCCTTGTCCGAGCGACACGGCTTTTCGAAGAGGTTGGAAAGGATCTGGGCCTGTTCCGGGGTGGCGCAGATCACCGGCCGCTGGGCCAGCGGCGCGAAGGGAAAGCCGGCCTCGATGATGGGGACGGCCGGAAGACGGTCCAGCTGAGGCCGCAGCTCCCTGACCGAGAGCGGGGGCGCGGCGTGCATGGGCACGAGCGGGAGGACCTCCAGCGTCTTGCGCGCCTGGTCCGGCAGGACGCTCGTCAGAAGGCGCAGCAGCATCCAGCCGACCGAGCTGCCGGCGACCACGTCCCGGCTGCATTCGATGGCCATGGCGCCGATGGCTTCGCGCAGCTCCCGGAGGCGGGTTTCGAAGACCTTGTCCCGCTTCGGCTTCTGGTCTGGCCCGAACTTCAAGCCGTCGGCCGTGATGGCGGCGTCGGCGGCGCGGGGCAGAGCGTTGGGAACCGCGGGGCGTCCCGTGATGCGCAGCGTGCCGCCGGTCAGGGCATCCGTGAGGCCGACTTCGCCAAAGGCCAGCTGGCGCTTGAGCAGGTAGCGGCCCTGCAGGACGGCCGGCTCTGCCTGCGCACGCGGTGCCTCGGAGGAGCGCTTCTCCTGGACCCGGGGGACCTGGTGCACCTCGAAGCTCACGCCGGGGAGCAGTTTGGCCAGCAGCTCCTGATCGGGCTTGTGGAGCACTCCCAGGACCGAGGAGCCTCCCAGCGTGAAGGCCAGGCGGCCGTGCTGGGCCAGCTCGGTCTCGAGCTCGGCCAGAGAGATGCGGCCGTAACCGCCGTTGCTCGGGAAGAGGGGAAGCGAGGCCACGCGCGAGCTGAGCTCGGGAAACTTGCCCAGCGCCTTCAGCAGCGCCTCTTCCCAGCCCGGAAGCAGGGACGGAGTGGCCGTCACGCTCAGGGCCAGCTCGACGAAGGCCTCTTGCTCGGCCAGGCGCAGCCGGTCCACGACCTCCTGCCAGGCCCGGTCGGCCTGAACCCGCTGCCAGTCGGGCGTCGGGTTGAGCCGGGGGCTGTCCACGATGGCGTCGTAGGGCCAGGCGATCGGCTGCAGCGAGCGCTGCTCCAACTCGACGCCCTCGCGCAGCACGGTCAGCCGGGAGTTGCCTTGCGCCAGCGTCTTGCGCAGCCTCAGCTCGCCCCGCACAGGTCCCTCGAAGGCGAAGCCCGGCGTGTCCAACCGGGGCTCGCGCGGGTGGCTCAGCCGCTGGGCCAGATCCAGCAGGCGATCGACCTGCGTGCGCGCATCCACCAGCTTCTTGCCCAGCTGCTGGCGCAACAGCGGGGTCAGAGCTTCGGTGGCCCGCACGATCGGCCCCTCCGGCAGGGCTCCGGGCGGCAGCTCCGCCGGCAGCGGGGGGAGGAGAGCGGGCACCGTTCCAACGCTTTTGGCCTCTTTGAGGGCGCGCAGGCTGACCCGTCCGCCCTGCAGAGTGGGGATGAGATCGAGGCCAACCGCCGGTGACTTCTCGCCCTGCGCCACCAGACTCAGCAAGAGCTGGTCGTACCCGCGCGGACCCGGGCTGCGGGCCAGCTCCTCGTAGAGCGCCTGGGCGCGCGCCGCCACTTCCTTGCGCGCGGCCCGATAGAGCTTGCCGTCGCTGTCGGGACCCGACCAGTCGTCGGCGATCTCCAGTTGGGGGAAGTCGAGCACGGCCACGTAGCAAAGGCCGTTCTCGAGCGTGGTGCTGGACAGGTGTTTGCCCTGATAGAGGACGTGCAGCAGCGAGCCGGCCGTCACCCTCGCCGGCAGGCCGACGGCCAGGAACGTCCCGTCGACCTCGCCCTGGTCGCTGGCCAGGTAGTCGCCTTCGGGCAGGGCTCGTGGTCGCGGCGACTGCTCCCAGCGTAAGCGATTGTTGCGGGTCGTCATCTGCCCCACCAGCGACGGGCTGGCGTCCCGGGTCGTGAGCTTGCGAGCCTCGAGGAACTTCCCCTCGGCACCGGCCTCGAGATGGACGATGAGCAATCCCTCGGGCTCGAACGACATCCGCAGGGACGTGGTGGGGATGAAGCCCAGACGCTTGCGCTGCGCCTCGAGTGCCGCGAAGGAGTGCCGCTCGGTGTGCGGGCCCTGGAAGATGGGCAGGCTTTCCAACGCCTTCCGCCAGGGCCCGTCCCCCTTCAATTCGCCCAGGGAAAGGAAGTAGGGCCGTTGACGGTCGAGCACTTCTCGGTCCTGGGACGCCTGGACGCAGAGCAGGTGCAACTGCTCCAATGCCTGGCCCTCCAGGGTCTCCATGGCCTGGTGATAGGTGGCGTCCTCGACGATCCCCGCGTGCGAGGCGTTGAGGACGAAGTCATCGCTCTCGATGACCGCCCGACAGGCCAGGCCCGGAGCGCGCACGCGGGACCGCGTCACCCCGTGCAGCACCAGGCTGACTTCCGAGAGCTCGCGCCCGGCCACGAGCTCCAGAGGCGCGGGACCGGACTTCACCACTCCGTTGATGCGTAAGGGACGGCCGCCCTCGGACGCCTCGTCTGCCAACAGGGCCAGCTCCTTCGCGTAACTGGGCCTGACCAGCAATCCGTGCGCCCGCTCGATGACCAGCCGGTGGGCGGTGAACTTGCCCGGGCGCACGGACTTCTTGCCCCCGCGCAGCTCCAGCGCCTTTCCGGCCGGGGTTTCGAGCCGCACCAGTTTGGGCTTGAGCCGCGTCAGCGCGTTCAGGCCCACGGCCAGGTAGCGCAGTGCGGGGGTGACGCCCTCGGTCACGAGCAGGTAGTCCTCGAGCGTCTCCAGCTCGCTCAGCGGGTTGCCGCCGAAGCGCAACTCCAGCGTGTCCCCGATCACTTTCACCGCGAGGTCCGGAGCCCCCGTGGCGAACGCGGCCGCCACCAGCTCGAGGATGTAGCGCTCGGGGTCGGTGAGCTGGAAGCGCGCCATCTTGTCGCGGGCCTTGGCCACGTCGAGCGTGAAGGCGCCCTCCGAATCGAAGCTCCCGGCTGCGCGCAGCGATTGGAGCAGGCTCATCGGGCCCTGCGCAGCTTGAACGCGCTCACCAGCAGGTCATTGGGCTCCCCGCTGGACTCCAGCTGCACGGCCCGGCTCAACAGATACGCCGCCAGCGGCGCATCGTGCCGCACCACCCGCACCAGGTCTTGCACCAGGGTGTGCTGGACGTTGATCAGCCGCAGCTTCTTGTTACCGGCGAACTCCTCCGCCTGCCCAGGGGTGGAGGAGGGGAGGCTGACCTGCCCACCTCTGTGCCCGCAGCAATCGAACGAGGCCCCCTGCAGCTTCTGACCGGGCAGCATGCGCGCGGCCATCGCGAGCAGGTCGCCCAGCGCTCCCTCGGAATCGACGGGCGTGGCCAGGAACCAGGTCTCGTCTACAGGCAGGGGCTTGACGCGTTTACGGGCCAGGGCCAGTACGTGGCTCTTGTTGGGCAGCACGGCGATGTTCTGGCTCAACAGGCTCTCCACCAGCTGCGAGCTCTGGTCGCAATAGCCCACCTTGCGTCGGGCGGCCAGCTGGGCGAAGGAAAGCCGGCCCTCGTGGCTCGGAAAGACCGGAATGTCGAGGCAGTCGGCCGGCACCTTCGGGCCCAAGACCTTCAGGGCCAGCTCCCAGAGGACGGGCTCGTCCGGGCGGCGCGCGATCTCCTCGAGGATGGCCCGGGGCATCAGGGTCGAGATGGCCTTGTCCAACACCGCCATGGCTTTGTTGTAGTGTTTGTCCTGCACGACGTTGTCGCGCGTCAGCGTGTGCTCGAGATACACCGAGCGAAGCTTGAACGTCACCCCGGGCCGGGGGGAGACCTTGCCCTCGAGCAGCGTCAGGCCGCGGTTGTAGAAACCGCAAAAGGGTTTCTCCTCCAGGCTGGGGGCGGCCACGACCTCGCTGCCGGTCACCTGCAGGCGCACTTCCCCGGGCAGCCCCAGCTCGAAAGGCCGATTGACGGGCTGCCCGTTGACCAGGATCTCGATGTCGCAGTGCTTGCACCAGAATTGGACGGTCTCGCGGCAGTCGGCGATGAAACCCTTGAGCTTGTTCTTCTCGAGCGGGATGAAGCTGGTCACGCGCGTCCCCTCGATCGGCTCGTGGCGCACCAGCCGCTCGAAGGTGCGGTCCTCGTGAAACAGCACGCGCCAGTATTCTCCATCGCGTCCCGTGTCGACCACCACGGCCCGAGGCCGGGTGGCGAAGACGGAGACGAACCCGATGCCGAACTTGCCGATGCGCGTGAGGTCGCCTTCCTTGCTGGAGCTGAAGAGGCGCGTGAGCTGCGAGTCGATGACCTCGCGATTCATCCCCTCGCCCCAGTCGGTCACCTGAACGCGGGCGCAATTCTCGCCCGCATCATAGTCGATCTCGACCTCGACCTTGTTGCTGCCGGCGTCCAGGGCGTTCTGGACCAGCTCACGCAGAAAAGCCAGCGGCTGGCTGAACTGCTGCACCAGCGTGTCCAGGGCCTCATCGGTAGCTTTGACCGCGACGTTCGTGCGTGGTTTGGCCATGAAAAAGGGCCCGTTCTCGTCGCCGAAAACGGGCCCCTCTTTGCCGGCCTGACCTTTTAGGGCGCGGCGGCCAGAACCTTGACGCTCTCCATCTTGTCGCCCTGGCGCACGGCGTCGACCACGTCGATGCCTTCCACCACCTGGCCGAACACGGTGTGCATCCCGTCGAGGTGGCGCTGGGGCGAGTGGCAGATGAAGAACTGGCTGCCGCCCGTGTCCTTGCCGGCATGGGCCATCGAGAGGGTGCCGCGCACGTGCTTATGGGGGTTGCCCTCGGTCTCGCACTTGATCTTGTAGCCCGGTCCGCCCGTTCCCGTACCCAGCGGGCAGCCGCCCTGAATCATGAAGTTGGAGATCACGCGGTGGAACGTGAGGCCGTTGTAGAAACCTTTATTGGTCAGGTCGAGGAAGTTCTTGACCGTGCCCGGGGCATCTTTCTCGAACAGCTCGATTACCATGGTGCCTTTGTTGGTTTTCATTTCGATACGGGGGTTGGACATGTGAGTGTGCCTCCTTTATTGGACGGCGGGGGCTTCGTGCCCCGGGAAGCAGATCCTCGCGAGTTGTTCATTTTTCGGCAACAGGGGTTACTAACTGTCAACAATGTTCACGTGTTGGTTCGCCGACCCGATCGTTAGAATGAGTGTGAGAAGTCTTGGGAGGAGATCCCGGTGGAGACAACCCGAAAGAATCCCGCGCCGACGGTGGCCGGCTTGCCGGTCGAGGCGCCGGTCCATGCGCCCGAGGAACTGGTGACGTTCTCGGTGAAGGTTCGCCGCGTAACAGGGACGCAAAATGCCAACCTCGTGAGCCCGGTGCTCCAGGCTGGAAACGGCAATGGAACTTACGTCTCGCAGGAAGATTGAAGCGTTCTTTACTGTCGGTAGTTCGGGGGGATAATACCCCTGATTAAGCTTTGAGGATCGGGGTGCTTCCATGGCAGATCTCTTCATTCGACCCGAATTTCGTCCCGCGGTGGGTGGTCCGGCGGCGCCTCTGCGCTCCCTGCCCACGGGGCAGACGGCGCCTCCCGCCGGGGGTCCCCCGGCCGATGCCGATCGGGTCAATCTGACGGTCGCCAAGTACGCTCCCGAGAAGGTCTCGCCCGAGAAAGCCAGCGAGAAGTACGCGCGCGAGAAGGGCACCGACGAGAAGGGCGTGCACGAGAAGCTCTCGCCCGAGAAGAGCTTTGGTGAGAAGGGCGAGGCCGAGAAGGCCTCCCGCGAGAAGTACGCCGAGAAGGCCGATGACAAGCGCTCCAACGAGAAGGAGATCGAGAAGGTTCGCGCTGACAAGCCGATCAACGAGAAGGACTACGTCGAAAAGCAAGGCGCCGAGAAGGGCCCCGTCGAGAAGGACAACGTCGAGAAGGCCAACGCCCGCGAGAAGGGTGAGGTTGAGAAGGCCAACGTCGAGAAGGCCGACGGCAGAGAGAAGCAGCACGCCGAGAAGGACAACGTCGAGAAGGCCAACGTCAAAGAGAAGCAGCAAGTCGAGAAGGGTGACGACGAGAAGGCCAACGAGAAGCGTAGCCTCGAGAAAGATACCGTCGAGAAGGGCCG
Source organism: Vulcanimicrobiota bacterium (assembly GCA_039809865.1). Lineage (GTDB taxonomy): Bacteria > Vulcanimicrobiota > Xenobia > Xenobiales > QWHO01 > QWHO01. The sequence goes on along the minus strand of JBDHVW010000156.1, from coordinate 6,523 downwards.
CGTCGAGAAAGACGTCGAGAAGCGGAGCCTGGAGAAGGACACCGTCGAGAAAGCCAACGCCCGCGAGAAGGCCGGCGCCGAGAAGCAGGGCGAGAAGGGGATGATCCCCGAGAAGTCGGGCGGCTACGAGAAAGACACCGGCGAGAAAGGCGGCGCCGAGAAGCAGGGCGAGAAGGACATCGAGAAGATCCGCGCCGACAAGCCGCCCTACGAGAAGTTCCCGGGAGAGAAAGAGGTCGAGAAGGCCGACGACAAGCCCTACAACGAGAAGCAGGTCGACAAACAGATCGAGAAGTTTGCCAAGGAGAACGGCGAAAAAGGCATCGAGAAGCTCAGCGACAAGCAGATCGAGAAGTTCGCCAAGGAGAACGGCGAGAAAGGCATCGAGAAGCTCGGGGACAAGCAGATCGAGAAGTTTGCTCCCGAGAAGCAAGCCGACAAGCAGAACGAGAAGGAGCTCGAGAAGTTCCGGGCCGACAAGCCGATCGGCGAGAAGTTCCCCAACGAGAAGCAGGTCGAGAAGTCAGCCGAGAAAGAGATCGAGAAGTTCCGCGCCGACAAGCCGATCAACGAGAAATTCCCCAACGAGAAACAGATCGAGAAGCTGGGCGACAAGCAGATCGAGAAGTTCGCCAAGGAGAACGGCGAGAAGGGCATCGAGAAGCTGGGCGACAAGCAGATCGAGAAGTTCGCCAAGGAGAATGGCGAGAAGGGCATCGAGAAGCTGGGCGACAAGCAGATCGAGAAGTTCGCCAAGGAGAATGGCGAGAAGGGTCTCGAGAAGCAGTCCGACAAGCAGATCGAGAAGTTCGCTCCCGAGAAGCAACTCGAGAAGTTCGCTCCCGAGAAGCAACTCGAGAAGTTCGCTCCCGAGAAGCAGATCGAGAAGTTTGCGGCCGAGAAGCAGATCGAGAAGTTCGGCCTGGAGAAGCAGCCGGGCGAGAAGTTCTTCGAGAAGGTGGCCCAGCTCGAGAAGTCGCTGTTGGAGAAAGACCTCGAGGTTCTTCCCTTCGACAGCCGCTTTGCCACGGCCGCGCCGTCGGGCCGGTTCTTCGCCTAGTCCGTTTGAAGGCGTCCGTCCGATGAGGACGAAGCCCGCGAGCGTGAAAGAACTTCCCCTTTGAGCGAGCCCACCATCCTGCTCTATGGCAGCGGCGACAACGCCGCTCTGGGCCTTCTGCACCAGGCGTTGACGGCCCGCGGCCGGCGGCGCAGCATGTTCCTTTTGCAGGAGCATTTTCCGTTCGGGGTGGGCATCTACCTCAAGGTGGGCAAGGGCCTGCACGGGGCATTGCTGCTCGGCGGCGAGGAGGTCTCGCTCACCGACCTGTGCAGCGTGGCGGTCGACGGCTTCGTCATCTCGCCCGCCGGGCTCAACGAGTTCTCCCAGCAGGACGCGCAGTATCTGCAGACGGAGAGCTGGGCCACCCTCATCTCCCTCTTCCACCAGCTGTCCCGCCACTGCCTGGTGGCCAACCACGTGACCCGGCGCGACTACCTGACGAGCCGCTGGGCCGAGCTCAACCTGCTGGCCGAGTGCGGCCTGGAAGTGCCGCGCACGCTGGTGACCAGCCGCCCCCAGGCGGCGCGCGAGTTTTACGAGAGCCTGGGCGGACGGGTGGTCTGCAAGTCGGTCGCCGGTCCCGCGCCCGTGTTCCGTGAGGTCGGAGCGGCCGACCTCGAGAAGCTGCACCGTCTGACGCTGTGCCCGGTCCACTACGAGGAGATGCCCCAGGGTTGGGCCTGCCGCATCGTGGTGGTGGGCGGCATGCCGTTTCAGCTGCCCGAGGGCGAGAAGCCCCCGGTGACGGTGATGCACGGCCTGAGTCTGGTGTGCAACTTCCTCTCGCTGCACCTGGCCGAGTTCTCCCTGCGGCAGTTGGGCGAGCAGTGGATGGTCACGGGGCTGCGCCCTTTCCTGTCGCCCGAGGCTCTGAGCCAGCCCCACATCCTGGAGGCAGCCTGCGTGTTGCTCGAGCAGGAGATGCCCCCCACATGATCCTCCTGATGGGACCGGTCAGCGATCCGATGATGCGCTCCGTGGCAGGTCACCTGGAGACGTCCGGGCACGACTTCGTACGCATCAACACCGAGGACGTGCCCAACACCGTGCGTTTCGAGCTGGAGCTGCCCCGCCGGGACGGCGCCTTCTACCTGCCCGACGGCCGCGTGCTGAAGCTCTCCGAGATTGGCGCCATCTACCACCGGGTCGGCTTCTCCAACTTCGAGGTCTACAAGGAGTATTCCGAGGACGAGGTGACCTTCGTCAACTACGAGTGCCAGAGCGCCTTCCACGGCTGGCTCAACTGCCACCCGGGCCTGGTCATCAATCGTCCCGCGGCGTCCGGAACCAACGCCTCCAAGCCGTACCAGATCGCCCTGGTCGAGGAGCTGGGTCTGGCCATCCCCAAGACGATGGTGACCAACCTGAGCGAGACCGCCCGCGATTTCTACGATTTCGTCGACGGCCAGGCGATCTACAAGTCGATCTCCTACGTCCGCTCCATCGTGCAGGTGATGAAGGAAGAGGACCTGGAGCGGCTGGACACCCTGAAGAATTGCCCCGTGCAGATTCAGGAGAGGGTCGAGGGCTTCGACGTGCGCGTGCACGTGGTGGACGAGGCCGTTTTTCCCACGCGCATCCTGGCCCAGGAGAGCGACTATCGCTATGACAAGAAGGCCGAGCTGGAGGCCTTCGTCCTCCCTGACGGCCTGGAGGAGGTCTGCCGTCGCGTGGCCGCCTCGCTGGGCCTGGTGCTGGCGGGCATCGACCTGCGCATCACGCCCGAAGGCAAGGCCTACTGCTTCGAGGTCAATCCTTCGCCGGCTTTCCAGTGGTACGAGGACCGTACCGAGCAACCCATCTCGCTGGCCGTGGCCGATCTGCTCCGCACGGCCGACTCCGGATAACCGGCCAAAGATGATCTAGATCAATGACGCCCATGGGCCAGGAATGATACGCTTGGATGGACCCCATCCCTGACAAAGGAGCCTTGGCCACTTGGAAGCGATCCGTGGATTTTCTCTCACCACACCCTTTCGAGGTGGTTTCTTGCCCACCCAGGGCGGCATTGCGAGCTCAGCCGGAGTCGGGGGCGTCAACTACGTCAGCCTGCTCAGGCAAATCCTCCAGGCATTCTCGCAACTCGGTCAGGGATGGAACGGCTACGCGGGAGGGAGGGCCCCGACCCCCGGTTACGCCAACGGCGCCGGTGCCCTCTCTCCCGGACTGTACGGCTCCGGCGCTCGCCCGGCGGGCTTCACGGGCTATGGCGCGGTCAACAACATTCCCAGCAGCAACCCTTACAACACGATCCCGAATGGCAGCATGCCCGGCCCCACCGACCCGGGAGAGTTCGCCAGCTACCTGCAGGCGCAACGCATCGGCGGCACGCTCGAGGGCAAGACCGGGATTGCTCAAAACGATGCCATTCCAGGCACGCGTTTCGGACGCGAGGCCGACCCGACCCTGTGGCACGCCGCCGTGGCCCGCGACTACGCGGCTCAATTCTCGGCCTACGCCATCGGCGCCGATCCGCTCACGGCCCAGGGACTGCAGGCGGGTCAGAACGCCTTCCCCCAGATGTCTCCCGACGCCCAGCTCTTCATGCAAGTGGCCTCGGTCTTCAAGGGCAACCTCTTCAACGGACCGGGCAACTACGACAATCCGGGCCTTGGCCGCTTGCTTCAGAACACCGGCAACGCGGACCTGATCAACAACCCGCAGGTTGGGAAAACGGACGTGCAGACGATCGGCGCCATCACGCAGGCCCTCAATCGCGGCTCGCTCACCCTCAACCAGGTCATCAACAGCGGCACCATCGACAACCTGAACCGATACCAGACCATCATTGGCTACGTCCAGGGTGGCGGTTTCGCCGGCGACATCGCGCGCTACGAGGGCCGACCCTTCTGACCAGCGGCTGCCACCAGTGCCAGCGGGCCGGGATGGGGATTTTGTGCGGAGCCACCGCGGCGGTCGTGGACGCCTTCGATCAGGCTCGCGTGCCCTGTCATTACGAGCGGGGACAGACCCTCTTCCTGGAGGGGGCGACCAGCAAAGGGATGTTCTGCATCAAGTCGGGCCGGGTCAAGATGTTCCGCAGCTCGCCCGACGGCAAGGTGCAGATGGTGGGGCTGGCCGGCGCGGGTCAGTTCTTGGGCCATCGCGAGCTGATCACGGGTCTACCCTGCTCGTGCACCGCCGAAGTGCTGGCCGAAGGCGACATCTGCTTTCTCGACCGCGAGACGGTCCTCCACGCCCTGGACCACGACCCCTCGATGGCCCGCAACGTCATGTCCGCGCTGGCTGCTTCGCTGGACCTGGCCGAGAGCCGCTTGCTGGAGGTGGCCCGCATGCGCGCCTCGGCCCGCCTGGCGAGCCTGCTGTTGCAGTGCTCGGAGTCGGACCGCCTGGGCACGGTCGACCCCCTGACGCGCGAGGAGATGGCCCAGATCTGCGGCCTGACGGTGGAGTCGGTCTCGCGTGCCGTGCGCAGCATGGGGCGCGACGGCCTGGTCGGCTTCGAGGGCCGGCGCATCTTCGTGCTCGACCGGCCGCGGCTGGAGCGTTTGAAGACCGGGGCTACGGCGTAGGCCGGTTGGCGTCGATCAGCGTGTAGGTAAAGCTCTGGTCGCGTCCCAGGAGGTCGATCAGCTGCGTCATGGTGCGCGGCGGCAAGGTCTGGCACCCGATGGAGTGGCCGTGGTCGTTGCTGACCCCGTTGTGGAACAGGATCTGCGTGGCGAACACCCCGTTGGACTCGGCCTTCCGCTTCTCGGCCGGCGAGATGTAGCCGTTCTTGTCGATGTCGCGCCAGGCGGGGATGTTGCCCGAATCGTCGAGCGTGCGGATGTGCCAGGAGGGCATGTCGTTGTGGGGCCCATTGGGCACGCACTGGAAATTACCGGGTCGAATCTGCGCCACGCCGCCCGGAGAGAGGCTCGACGACCTCTGCCCTGCGTGGGTCGAGCCGCGGAGCTCGAAGATCCGCTGCTCCCCTTCGGGCGTCTGCTTGAGCACCACGAACGTGTCGTTGTAAGGCCCCACGTTCTCGTTGGAGTCGTGCCGCGCGCCGTCGGGCGCCAGCCCGCGCAGCCCGAGGATGGTCGTCCCTCCGACGGTGCCGCCGTGGGCCTCGACCTGCGCTTTGTAATAGGCAAAGCGCTCGCTGACCGGCAGGTCGCGCGGCGGGATGTGGGGGAGGTCTCGTGTCATTCGCATCCTCCCCAGCATACCCACCGGCCGCGCCGGATTGTTGTGAAAGTGTTTCCGTCCTGGGATGACGACAGATCTACCAGTCCGGCAATCAGATGATTGTGCCTGCTCCCGGCACCGGCGCCGTGTTATTCTGAGTCCAGGAAGCTCGACGGATGACCCCCCCCGACCGTCGGGCTTCTTTATTTTCAGTCCCCCCCGAGCGTGGCGGGCGCGCCTGGCTGGGATTGCGCCTGGCCGACCCTCTGCGCGCCCAGCACGCTGGCCTTGGTCGTGCGCTCGAAGCGGTACTTGCGGACCTCGGACCGGCCGCCCGGGACGGCGCCGCCGACCAGCAGGTCGGCGCCGTTGGCGGTGCTGGTCGTCGCCACCGACAGGGCGGACACCGCCTCGAAGGGGCGCAGCTTCACTACCGCGCGGAAGCCGACCGGCATGGAGTGGTGGTTGGGGCTCTTGTTGTACATCCGCGGATAGCCGTCCAGGGCCGAGCCGCTCGAGAAGATGCGCACCTCGCCGGGGGCGGCGCGCTGGCCGACCACGATCATCTGGGCGCCGCCCTCACCAGCCGACATCCAGTCGGTGGCCAGCGTCACGCCGCCGGTGTAGCCCGCGTCGAAGGCCGGGAAGTCCGCGATCTTGACCGGACCCGGGCCCCCGCAGAACTCGGGCTTCTCCACCTCGTAGCGATAGGCGCGCACCACGCAGGGCTGACCCGGGCCCGGAGCGGTCAGAATACTGTTGCGCCCCGACTCGGCCTCCACCATCCCGACGCTGACGACCACACCGTTCTTGCCCTGGTAGGGCGAGAACTCGCCGAACACGGCGGGCGCGGCTCCCAACGCGGGCAGCCTGGAGCTGAACACCCGCACGCGGCTCTGCATGCCGGCGCCCGAGCCGACCACGATGTTCTCGGCTCCCGGGCTGCCATCCAGGTTGCCCGCGGCGACCGTAACTCCACCCGAGAACCCGGGATCGAACGGCGCGAACCGCGCCAACTCCGTACCAAAGTCCTTGCCCGAATAGCTCACCACGCGCGCGGGCGTGCCGGCCCCGGTGCCCACGATCAGGTCCAGAACGGCGTCCTGATTGACGTCGCCCATGGCCACGGTTAGAGGTCCCTTCCACTCGGGAAAGGGGGTCACGGTGGCCAGCATCCTGTCCCCATTGCCATCGCGCACCTGCACCTGCCCGTCGCGCGCCACGGCGTAGCTCGAGACCGCCGGGATGACGTTGACCATGGTCATGAGCCCGTTATCCTCGTGGTTGAGCCGGTGGCAGTGCATCACGTAGGTGCCCAGAAAGTCC
>JBDHVW010000155.1:0-13862 GCA_039809865.1 Vulcanimicrobiota bacterium | reverse complement strand
CGCAGCGACCTGAACCGCATGCTCGACGCCGGCTGGCTGGCTCTCGAGAGGCTTTTTCTCGCCCAGCGTCAGGCACTTGACGCGGCGAGCATACCACTCCCGTTTCTCGCGCCAGTCTAGCTCCCGCAGCGCGAGCCACCAAACGCCAGCCGGCTCCTTTTGGGAGCCGGCTCGTCGAATGCTTCTTGCGGAAGAGCGATTCAACGAGACAGCCCCGAGGCCAGCGTGTAATACAACCGGGCCGAATGCTTGAGGCGCTTGAGTGCTTGCTCGGCTCGTCCCCCTCGAGGTACCTGGGCGGTCCACCTCGTCCTCCCTGGCATCGCGATCGGATTCGCCGGTTGACAATCGGTCGTGCCGATCTCCACACAGCTCACCAGGCGGCTCTTCGAAGTTTGATTTTTCACCATCGTCTGCAACCTCCCCAGAAGTAGAACCGGCATGTCACCGGCGATTGGGTCCTCAGATTCAGATGGCCGCCTGTGAACTCCTTGTGGATCACCTGTGGATGAACGCCGATTTTATCCCATTTTTCAGCCAGTACTATCCCCATGTACTGCGACTTTCGGGGGAAGACGCGCGTTCGATTTCGGTACGCGCAACGGCCTCATGACGGGGTCCGAAACATCCTCGTTCGTCGAAGGGAAACGGCCACCCGAACGGGTTTCGCAGAACAAAACGCTCAGAAAAAAAAGTGACTTGCGTACCCTGTTTGTGTGATTCGTTCCCTGACGAGCTCGAGATCGGCGTCGGGACCGAGGTCCAGCACCAAACGAGATTTTTCGGGACGGGGCCGGAGAGCCACCCCGGAGCGCTCGAGCGCGACGAGCAAAGCCAGCAGCCGTGAGGGTTCGCTGAAAGGGATCGCCAGCCGGTGGGGCCACTCGGGCTCGGGCTCGTCTCGCAGCGCCCGGAGAATGGCCTGGAGCGTGGCCGGAAAGACGGTCCGGCAGGCATTGCGATAAGGCTCGATCGGGGTGAGGACCGCCATGGGGCGCGACGTGCGAAAGTCGCTGTCGTGCACCGACATCGGCCGCGGCCAGGGCCATTCGGCCGCGAACAAAAGGACATCCTCGCGCGAGCGCACCAGGGCGTTGGCCACGATCAGGCACCAGGCCAGCCCACCGGGATAGCCGAAGGCCTGACCATAGATCTGCCGGGAGCGGGCCCAGGCGCAGACCTCGCGCCACAGCTCGCGGGCGCGCGGCAGCAGAAAGCGGCGATCGAGCAGGGAGCGCAGCGCCTCGTGATCCCACACGGCGCTGGCCGCGGTATCCTGGAGCCGGACGCGTTGAGCCAGATCCAGACGGTGCAGGGGCGTGTCCGACTCGACGGCGGTCAGGTCCACCTGCCGGACGAACAGGCGCGGAACCTGCGCCGTCAGGGCCAGCCGGCCTCCCAGGCGCGCGGCGGCCTCCTCCAACGGACCGCCCTGCCAGACCCAGTCCTCGTCGTCGGTGGGCACGCCGCGGGCGGCCGCGCCCGTGAGGTACAGCGGCCCGGGACAGGCCTGGCGCAGCCAGTCAGGGGGTTGGGCCCGTCCCAGGGCAACGCTGTGCTCGGAAACGAACGCTTCCCCGGTGCGGCGAAGCAGGTGCACGCTCTCCACGGTGAACTCGACCGGCTCGAGCGGCGGCGGCGCGGCTCCGCGGGCGACGGTGAGATGGGGGTTGAGCTCGCCCGGGGCGGGCTCCACCAGGCGATACAGCTCCTGCAGCTCGAGGCTGCGCGACGGTCCCAGCCAGTGCACCCGACCGAACGAGCCCATCCGATCCAGGCGCAAAGAGAACGGCTGGAAGTCGCGCAGAACGGCCTGGAGCCGGGACGCTTCGGCGGCCAGGTCCGTCACGAAGGGGAAACGCAGCGTCAGGTGCGGCATCCAGCGCCCGAATCCCGGGTCGCGCTCGCGCCGAAGCTGCTGGATGGGCCCCCACACCTCCCGGGGAGGCACGATGACCAGCGCCGTTTTCCGGCTCAACTCCAGCCGGGGTGTCAGCCGGGCCAGCAGCCCGTAGTGGTCCGAGCCGGGCCCCGGCACCAGCGCACAGCTCTCCACGGCCATCCCGCGCACCAGCACGTGGTCGAGTTGGACCACCCGCGAGCTCGTGGAGCGCGTCAGGGGGTTGCTCTCGGCATCGAACGTGGGGCCCGCCAGGGCCCGCTGCCAGCCCTCCAGGCCCCAGGAGTCGAGCTCCCGGGGGGAGGCGTTCAGGTCGCCCAGGATCAGCGTCGGCTCCAACGCGAGAATCTCTTGGATACGCACGAACCGTTTGTCGGCGGCGCGCGGCTGCCGATCGCTGGTAAGGTGGAGGGCGGCGACGCGCAGTCCGCCGTCCAGCTCGACCACGACGGCACGGTCCTGGCACAACAGCACCTGCACAGGCGGCGTGGGGATACGCAGCCAGACCGAGCCCGTGCCGATCATTCCCTCAGCGCCGGAAAACTCTTGCAGCGCGATGATGTCCGCCTCGGGCAGGGGGAAATCCTGGCCCATCATGTTCCAGGTCAGCACGCGCAAGAACGACGGCGGGGAGACGCGCCCGGCCCCGGGCTGCACCCGGTCCAACCGCGCCTCGCGATCCCAGACCACGCCGGCCGGGCCCTCGATGAGCCAGACCCGATGCCACGGGATATCCCCCTCGGGCACGAAATCGACCAGCGGCACCCACTTCATGCGCCCGCTCCGATCGCGGTAGCCGAGCCGGTATTCGGCCGGCTCGAAGCGCGGGTCCCAGCGCAGCTGATGATAGACTTCCCGACTCGTGCGCACGCCTGGAATGATTGCTCCCTTCCGGCCGCGAACCTGCAGCCGTGCGCTCCCTCCTCATCACCCAGTGCCTGCAGAACGATTTCCTGGCCCCCCTCAAGCGCCACGAGCGCCTGCCCAATCCGCTCCACATCGGTTGGAGCGAGTCGCGTCGCCTGATGGGCGAGGACCTCCAGACCGGCCCGATGGCCACGCTTCTGAAGGCCTGCCTCGACGATCCGGACCTCAACATGATCCACGTGCGCGACTGGCACGATCTCGACGATCCCGCTCAGCGCGCCGAGATGGAGCTGTTTGGCGCGCACTGCGTGCAGGGCACACCCGGCAGCGAGTTCGTGGCGGGATTGCACGAGCCGATGACCACTCATCCCCGCACGCGCCTGGTCAACTCCACCAGCTTGAACGACACGCTGGCCCTGGCGAGTTGCGTGGAGGAGCTGTCCGACCCCGACTCCCCCATCGGCGTGGTCGGCGTCTGGACCGACGTCAAGGTGCACTACCTGCTCTACGAGCTCAAAACACGCTTTCATCGCCACAACCTCGCCGTCTGCAGCGCTCTCTGCGCGAGCCGTCAGCGCCGCCGGCACTTCGAGGCGCTGGCCCACTTCAAGAGCGTGCTGCGCGTGCAGGTGATCGACTCGGTGAGCGAGTTTCTCGAGTTCCTGGGCGCGCCCAGCCCGGCCCGCGAGCACCTGACGGCCGCCGAGCCGCCGCTCCCGGAGCTGAAGCCGGCTCTGGAGGGCGCCGACTCCCACCTCGTCAAGCTGATGTTCCGCGACTGCAAGTCGGTCGAGCTAACGCCCATCGGGGGCGGGTTCTCGGGGGCGCGCGTCTATCGCACCCGCAGCGTCGACGAGCTGGGTTACCAGCAGGCGCCGTTCGTCGTCAAGCTGGACCAGCGCGCCAAGATCGCCCACGAGCGCGCGCGCTTCGAGCAGGTAGAGAACATCCTGGGCAGCAACGCGCCGCAGGTGCGCGAGGTCGTGGATGTAGGCGAGCTGAGCGGGCTCAAGTATACCTACGCGACCATGGGGATGCGTCCGGTGCAAACGCTGAAGAGCTGGCTCGAGACCGCCTCGGACGACCGGGCCGTGACCGTGCTCGAGGAGGTGCTCGAGAACGTGCTGGGGCGCCTCTACGGCCACCGCACCGTGGAGCGCTTCCGCTTCTATGACTATTACAGCTTTCTGCCCAAATACGCGCGCCACACTCTGGAGCGAGCGGCCGAGGTCTATGGGGGCCCGCTGGAGAGCCCCCTCTGCATCGGGGGGGTGCAGGTCCCCGACCCCACGCCGTTCTACCTGGCCATGGCCGAGGGCCGGCTGGACGATCCGCCTCGCGAGACGAGCGCGTCCTGGATCCACGGCGATCTGAACTATGCCAACATCCTGCTCGACGACCACTCCAACTACTGGGTGATCGACTTCTTCCACACCGAGTATGGGCACGCCGTGCGCGACCTGGCCAAGCTGGAGAACGACCTGAAGTTCATTGTCACCCCCCTGCGCACGCCCGAGGACCTGCAGCGGGCCGTGCTGAGCGAGCGGGACGGCCCCGACCCGAACACGCGCGAAGGCCGGCTCCTGGGCGTTCTACGCCGGTGGGTCGACCGTTTGCTGGAGGAGGACGATCTGCTCGGGCACGAGATCGCTCTGCTGCGGTACGCCGCCCACACGCTCTCGTTCGACGAGTCCAGCGCCTTGCAGAAGAAACGCGCCCTGGCCTCGGTGGGATTTCTCAGCCACAAGCTGGCTTCACGGCAGGGAATCCCCGACGGGCAGAGAGAATCCTCATTGCGTGGCCAGCTATAACTTCGAGCCTCAGAAACGGAAGCGGTTCGAAAAGAACTTCTTTCACTTCAGCCGCCTCGAGGAGCATTTCCTCAAGGTGCTGCGCCGCATGGTCTGCGTGGTCAACTCCTCCGAGGGCGAGTGCCTGCGCCTGGTGGTGCTGTTTCGGCGCCGCAACAGCCCCTACATCGAGATGACCGCCTCCCTCAACCAGATGCAGCAGCCGCTCACCCTGCAGGTGCACGGCATCAAGCCCGTGCGCTATCACGTGCAGACGGCCAACACGCTGCTCGGGCGCAAACTGCGCCGCTATTTCTCCCAGGCCCTGGGCGAGGAGAATCTGCACCTGGGCGCCTCCAACCAGACCGGCGATATGCTGAGCCTGGTTTACCACGTTTACTACTCCGAGGACGTGCTGCGGCAACTCGGCTGCTGAAGGTCCTGCGCTGGGTCCCTTTCCTGCTCGCCCTGGCCGGGTCGTTTGCGGGTATGTTCTTTGCCTCCAACTGGCTCCTGGCCGTGCTGGCGCAGCTCCCGATGGCGCTCTACCTGGCCCTACTTCCCCTGGGCTACCGGGCGACTCCACCCTTCTTGCTGGTGATGGCGGGGGCACTCGCCCTGTGGATGGTGGGCCGGCCGCAGTGGCATAGCGCCACGCCCGGGGCCACGCTGACGGTGCTTTCATGGAACCTGGGCGTGGATGTGCCGCACCTGGCCCAGGCGGCCGAGGACCTTCAGAAGCTCGACTGGGACATCGCCCTGCTGCAAGAAGCGGGCCTCACGGCCACGCACGACGTGGCTCACGACCTGCTGCAGCTCATGCCCGTGGCCCACGCGGTGCGCGGCGGATACGAGGGAGAGCTGCTCATCTTGAGCCGCCACTATCCCCTGCGCCAGCCTCGGCAGTTCCTGGTGGGCGGCTTTCGCGAGGAGCTGGAGTCCTACGTCGCGTTGGGCCCGACCCGGCTGCGGGTGGCCAATGTGCACCTGGTACGGCGCGAATGGAGCCGCCCGACCAGCCTGCTCGAAAGCGCCCGGCTGCGCGAGCTCGAGGTGCGCGACCTGCTGGCCCAGGGCGATTTCTCGCTGATCGGGGGCGACTTCAATTTGCCAGCCTCGACCGACGCGCTCGACCTGCTGCGCGAGCGCTACCAGGATGGGTTCGAGACCGCCGGCCGCGGATTCGGGATGAGCTACCCGCAGCCCGTGCCCCTCTGGCGCATCGACCACGTCTTCCTGGACCGCTCCCTGGTAGTGTGCGACTGCCGCACGGTCGCGATGCGCGCCTCGGACCACAGGGCGCTGCTCACTCGGCTGCGGCTTCCTCCTCGGGCAACGGCTCCGGCTCCCCCGCCTCGGTCACAGCCACCCGCGCGAGATTGATGCGGATCTGGCGCACCCGCGCCTCGACGTTCTCGGCCTCGCGGTGCTTCTGCATCCGGCGCAGCAGCCCGGCCTGGCATTCGAGCGTGTTGGCCAGCTCGGGATGGTCCTCGCCGCAGGAGAGGTGGAAGATCTCGACCGCCTTGAGATAGGCCTCCAGCGCGTCCTCACGACGTTGCTGCACCTCGAAGAGAGTCCCCAGCTCGCGATAGCCGTCGGCCACCTCGGGATGACTTTCGCCCAGCCGCGTCTGGCGGATCTCGATCGCCTTGCGGCAGATGGGCTCGGCCGCCTCGAAGCGCCCGTTGGAGCCCAGCATCTTGGCCTGGCCGAGCTTACCCTGGGCCTGGTAGACCGCGGCCAGATGAATCATGTGGGTGGCCGACTCGGGATGCTCTTCGCCCCGCTCGTTGCGGGTAATCTCCAGAGCCCGCTCGAGGTAGACCTCGGCTTTCTTGTACTTGCCGTTCTGTTTGCAGAGCATGGCCAGACCGCTCAAGATGCGCGCCACCTGGGGAGCATTCTGGCCCTGGTAGGTCTCGGCCAGCTTGAGAGCGCGCTTGTAGAGCGATTCGGCCTGGGGGAACTTGCTCTGGATGCGGTAGATCACCGCCAGGTTGTTCAGGCAGACGGCGATGCGCAGATCGCTCTCGGGCAGGGAGCGCTCCCAGCAATCGAGGGCTCGGCGATAGAGGATGCGCGCCTTCGAGTAGCGTCCCTGGGCGTAGAAGAGGTTGGCCAGGTTGTTCAGGCTTCCCCCTACGTGGGGGTGGTGCTCTCCGAGGTGCTGCTCGCGCAGCGCCAGCGCCTTGTGGTAGAGAGGCTCCGCGTCCGCGTAGCGCCCCTGGACGCGATAGAGCTCGGCCAGATTGTTCTGGCTGGTGGCCCACTGGGTGGGCTCGAGGTGGGTGGACTGCTCTACGGCCGACTGGAAGAGCCGCTCGGCTTTGGGATAATCGCCCTCTTGAAAGGCCTTCTGGCCATCCTGGCTGAGCCGCAGCCACAAACGCGTGCGCGACAGACTGTCGATCTTGTGGGTCGGCGCATTGCTGATGTCGACTGCGTCCAAAGGGCAGGTCCTCGGATCCCTATCGTGAAGCTTGGCTGCTATGAGTTGGAGCAGTTGCCTGGTCAATCCTCCCGGGGAAGATCCAGCCCTGCTGGTCTCCCTGACCGGAACCTCGACCAGCTTCTTGCTCGACTGCGGGGATCTTCGCCGTCTGCCGCTCAAAGAACTGCTGCGGGTGCGACGGGTCTTCGTCACCCACACCCACATCGACCATTTCGTGGGATTCGACTGGCTTTTGCGCGCCCAGCTGTTCGTCACCGAGCCGCTGTGCGTCTACGGTCCGCCCGGCTTCGCGGCGCAGGTGGCCGGCAAGTTGCAGGGCTATGCCTGGAACCTGGTCGAGGACTCGGTTTTTCGGGTCGAGGCCTATGAGCTGGGACCGGACCGCGTGTTGCAGCAAGTCTTCTGGTGCCGCGACAAGTTTGCGCTGTCTTCCTCCCGGGAGCTCGCCTGGGACGGCACGCTGCCGGAAGGGATGCGCCTGCGCTGGGCCAGCGTCGTCCACGGCGTCGACTGCCTGGCTTACCGCCTGGAGTGGCCGGCCGAGACCCGGGTGGACAAGGCCGCCCTGAAAGAGCTGGGCCGCGCCCCGGGAGCGTGGTTACAGGAGTTGAAGCGCGACCCCTCGGTGGACCCCGAGCTGGCCTCGCGTTTGCTCCTCTCGATCCCGTCGCGGGCGCTGGCCTATGTGACCGACACGGTCTGGAACAAAGTCAGCGCAAAAGCCCTCATCGAGCTGTGCTCGGGAGCGGACGAGCTCTGGTGCGAAGCCTGCTACCTGCACAAAGGCCTGGAGAAAGCCCGCCACCACCTGCACATGACGGCCCGCCAGGCGGGCAAGCTGGCTTGCGCGGCGGGGGTGGGCAAACTCCACCTGTTCCACTTCTCCCGCCGCTACCCCGAGGGGGTCGAGCACATCGCGGAGGCCGCAGAGCAATTCCAGGGGATTTCCCCCGCAAGAACCTTCGGAACCTCTACTGTCGACTGTTGACCGTCGACCGTCGACCCCCCACGCTAGCCATTGGCTTTGCGGAACTCGTCCATGAAGGCCACCAGCGCCTGCACGCCCTCGGCGGGGAATGCGTTGTAGATCGAGGCGCGCATGCCGCCCACGGAGCGGTGGCCCTTCAGGCCGTCCATCTTGCGGGCCTCGGCCTCCTTGGCGAACTTCTTCTCGAGGTCTTCGCTGGGCAGGCGGAACGTGACGTTCATCAGCGACCGGCTGTCCGCTTTGGCGTGGCCTCTGTAGAAGCCCTCCGAGCCGTCGATGGCGTTGTAGAGCAGCCGGGCCTTCTCCAGGTTGCGCTTGTGCATGGCCTCGAGCCCGCCCACCTCGTCGAGCAGCCAGCCCAGCACCAGGTTGATGATGTAGATGCCGAACGTGGGCGGCGTGTTGTACATCGAGTCGTTGTCGACGTGGGTCTTGTACTCGAGCATCACGGGGAGCTTCTCGCCGCCCGCTCTGGCCAGGAAATCCTTGCGCGCGACGACCAGCGTGACGCCGGCCGGGCCCACGTTCTTCTGGGCCCCCGCGTAGAGCATCGAGTACTTGGACATGTCCAGAGGCCGCGACAGGAAGTCGGAGCTACAATCGCAGACGTGGGGCACGTCGCCGGTGGCCAGATCGAAGTCGGCCTCGACGCCCTCGATGGTCTCGTTCAGGGTCGAGTGCAGATAGGCCGCCCCGGCGGTGGGCTTGATCTCTTCCTGGCGGGGCTGGCGCACGAACTTCTCGGAGCTGCCGTCCCAGACGATGTTGACGCCGCCCACCTTCTTGGCCTCGGCGACGGCCTTCTTGGACCAGGTGCCGCACAGGATGTAGTCGGCCGACTTGCCGCCGCCGAGAAAGTTCATGGGTACCATCGAGAACTGCGTGGTGGCGCCCCCCTGCAGGAAGAGCACCTGCCAGTCGTCGCCAATGCCGAGCAGCTTCTTCAGGCGCTCCTGCGCCTGGGCCAGGATGGGCTCGAAGTTGGGTCCGCGGTGGCTGATCTCGAGAATCGAGGCGCCCGCTCCGGGCAGACAGAGCAGCTCCTCCTGGGCTTTCTTCAGCACGGAGAGGGGCAGGGTGGCCGGTCCGGCGGAAAAGTTATACAGGCGCTCGGAGGTCGCTACGGTCATTGTCTGGGATTCCTTTCTGGGATGCCGGAGTGTTCTCCGGCAAAGAAAAAAGCCCTCGCAGGGAGGGCTTTTCTCTCGCCGACCGCCGTTCTTACGGGATCGAGTAGGGCAGGTGCCAGGGCGCGCCGGGGTTGTAGACCCACAGGCAATTCGTGCCATCGTCCTGGGCGTACCACTGGTAGTGGTTGGAGTACCAGCGGTAGAGAGCGCCCTTCATGATCTCGCCGCGATACGGGCTGTCGACTTCGAAGGTGCGCCGACCGAAATCGTAGTGGTAGGGGATGTCCAGCGCGTTGCAGGCGGCCTGGAGATCGACCATCGTGGCGCCCGCGAAACGGGATGTGGGAATCTGCTGCCCGGCGGCTTCCACGGCCAGAACCAGCGGATTGATGCTGGTGCTGCGCGGGGCGCCCGGCGGGTTGAGACTCCAGCCCTTCACGTTGTGCACGCGCGGATAGCCCATCGCATTGCCGAAGGACTCGACACCCACGTAGGGACGCTCGCCAACGAAGGCCCAGACTCCCTCATAGGTGACCCCCTCCACCTTGATGGTCACGGGGGACCGCATGATCATGTTGCCGGAATCGGCCAGGCTCGGAGCGGCGGTGGCGCCCATCAGAGCCGCAGCGGCTGCTCCCAGGAGAACCCACTTTTTCACGGACTTAGACTCCCTTCCAAAGACTTGACATTGGCCTGCAGCGCTCGTGTCGCTGCAAGCAGGACTGAAATTTTTTTCAGGTTTCGCCTGTTGTTCGGCAGGTGAAAGATATACACCTTCCAAGGTCCCTTTGCCCCGGAATTGACACTCCGAGGTGCCAAACTGCAAGCCATGCACCCTCTCGGAATCAGCTTGAACGTGAAATTATCTCTCCTCGCAGACCCCCGACTGCTGTTCCTCGCCGTCATCAGCGGGGTGGTGGCCATGCTCACCACCGTGAACGTGGCTGCCCGCCCGGCGGCGGTGCGGTCGCGCCAGGTGGCCACCACGTTCACCATCGCGCAATTCTTCTTCATGCTGACCCGCTTCTCGAATCTCTTCTACCTGCCGCTGATGGCGGTGTTCGTCGACCGGGCAACCCGATCGGGCAATACCGAGCTTCTCTACACGCAGATCCAGGTCGTCATCCTGGGCGCAGCCTGCGGAGCGCTGATGTCCTGGCTGCTGCTGCCCACCTTCATCGAGATTTTCGAGCGCGCCGTGCGCTCGATGCTGTATCGCCAGTCGATGCCCGCGGTCTTGTTGCGCCTGGCCAGTCCCTCCGGCTGGAAAACGCTGCTGAGCTCGCTCCGGCCGCCTTCCAACCTGGGTATCAAACTTTTCAAGCTCGAGGGCGTACCGGTCGACTTCCTGGTCATCAACGTGCTGGCGACCGCGGTCTGGACCGTGGGCGCGCTTTGCGCCGTCTACGTGAGCGCCGAGCTCAAGGCATACGCCGCAACCGCCCTGTTGCTGTCGGGGCTGGTCAACGCCGTGGCCGCCATCTGCTTCTCGATCTTCGTCGATCCGAAGGCCGCCCTGATCACGGACCGTGCGGTCCTGCCGATCCGGCTGCTCGATCGCTTGCCCCGCCCGCTGTTCGTCCACCTCGTCGCCCTGGACGCGATGGGCGCCTCGCTGGCGGTGGTGCCCAGCTTCCGGGTTCGGCGTGGCAAGCTCTCCCAGGCCCCCCTGGAGGGCCCCAAGGCGACCGAGCTTTTCCCCCCCGAGAACGACGAGGCCGACCGGCGCGTGCGCATCACCGCCGTGCACCTGGCGGCCGGCAACTTCCTGGGCGGGCTGCTGGGCCTGGCGGTGTTCCCGATCGGCATCAAGATCATCAGCTCGGCGACGCTCTTTCTGGCCAGTCAGGACCTGGCCCGTTTCGTCTTCCTGCTGGGAGCCCTGAACGCGCTGTTCATGCTGCTGGCCACCACGACGGTGGCAAGCCGCGTCTCGGCCGTCATCACGCGGCAGGTCGCCTCGGCCCTGGCGATCTACAACTTCTTCTTCCTCATCACCCGGCTGGCGCAGCAGGTCTATGCGCCCGTGCTGGGCTCGGTCAGCGACCAGCTCAGCAACGCCGGCCACTCGGACGCTCTGGGCGCCCTGTTCCGCCAGGTGTTGTTCGGAGCCACGATCGGTGCGCTGCTGGGCTGGATCCTGATGCCGACCTTCATCGAGATCTACCGCCGGGCCATCCTGGCCCTGGACCGCTACAAGTCCATCCCCGGATTGCTGCTAAGAACGCTCGACCCGCGCGTCTGGCCCACTCTCTTGTCTTGCCTGCGGCGTCCGAGCCTGTTGGGCCTCAACGCGGCCTCCATCCGGCGGCTTCCGAAGCTCTTCCTGGTGGGCAATCTGGTCGTCATCTCGATCCACACGGTGGGCGTCATGGCGGCGGTCTACGCCGGCTCGCTCCATCCCGAGTTCAAACGCACCGCCACGCTGCTCTCGAGCGTGGTCAACGGCTTTGCGACCATCGCGCTGGCGGTGCTCGTCGATCCCAAGGTCGCGCTCATCACCGACGATACCATCGAAGGACGCCGATCCATGGACGAGATGAAGGCCATGGCGGTGCTGTTGATGGCCGGCACATTCATCGGCACGCTTTGCTCACAGCTTCTGTTCGTCCCGGCCGCCGAGCTGATCGCGCTGGTCGCCAGGCTGGTGGGAATTCTGTTCGGCTAGCGCGAACGCCCGGGCCACCATGCAGATCAGCGCACGCAACACTCTCAAGGGTAAAGTCACCAAAGTTACTCACGGCGCCGTGAATAGCGAGGTTACCCTGGAGCTGGGGCCGGGCATCGAGATCACCTCGATCATCACGCGTGAATCGGCCACCCGCCTGAAGCTCGAGGACGGCAAGCCCGCCTACGTCATCATCAAGGCCAGCGACGTCATGGTCGGGGTGGACTGAATCCGCGATGCGGGGGCTCGCAGTCTGTCTCTTTCTCCTGGCATCTCTCGTCGGACCCTCGCTGGCCGACGAGGACGAGTTCTATCCGGTCGAGCCGGGCAAGATCAATACCAACGACGCGGGCGTGCTCGAGCCGGGCCAGGTCGAGCTCCAACCCGGCTATGCTGTCTTCTACAGCGATCGAGCCTACGATGGGGCGGGCCGCTCTCGGCCGGACAGCAGCGTCAAGCAGGACCTGGTGGCCACGCAGCTCACCTTCGGGGTGGTGCCCGATTTCGACGTCAACCTGATGGCAGGGCTGGCTGGCGGCCACGACAGCCAGGCGGGGACCGATCCGTTTACCAGTCAGCCCTTCCTTTTGAGCGACCACTCCCTGTCGGACATCACCTTCGGCACCCGCTGGCGCTTCTATCAGGACGAGGACCAGGGGCTCGCGCTCGCCTACCTCACCTATACCACCTTCCCCACCGCCCAGCACGGCTCGGATCAGGGCCTTTCCCTGAGCCAGGAGGTCGCCACCCTGGCGCACCGCCTGGTCGTGCAGAAAGAGCTCGGTCACTGGTCACTGCTGGCCGACCTCGGATTCCTGCATCCCCTGGCCTCCAACGGACCCGGTTTCGAGCTCGGGTTGTCGGCCAGCGTGGCCGCCGGTTACCAGCTGACCGAAGACTTTCAGCCCCTGGTCGAGGTCAGCTACAACAACGCCTGTTACTCGCGAGACCCCTTCAGCGACTCCTGGACGGTCACCGGCGGCGCCACCTACTACACCAGCCCGGACGTGCGCCTCAACCTGGGCGTCACCCAGACGGTGGCCGGGCACAACACCCGCGACGGGCTTGGAGTCACCTTCTTCGTGACCATCGCGCGCTGAGAGTGCCGGTTGGCGGTTGGCAGTTGGCGGTTGGCGGTTGACAGAAAGAGGCCCACCCTCGCGGGCGGGCCCATAGGCTTTCGCTTGCCTGAACCTCTTTAGGTACCCGGAGTCGGGCCGGGCACTCCCGACTCCCTGCTCCCGCTTCAGGCGCAGGGCTGGGGGGGCTGGTTGGTCCACACGGTGTTGCCTTTGTCGTCGACCACGTTGATGTTCTCGACTCCGTCCACGGTCACGCGCGTTCCGCCCTTGCCCTGCTGGTAGATGACGTTGCCGTCCTTGTCGACCACGGTGATGTTCTCGCCCTTCCCGGCGTGGATCGTGGCGCTGTCCTGGCCGTCGCCGCCCTGGATGGTGGCCCGGTCCTTTCCGTCGCTGACGGTGTAGTCCACTTTGTCGTCGCCGTTGCCCCCGTTGACGTTGATGCGGTCATCGCCCTTCCCGCCGTCCACGCTGATCTTGTCATCACCGTTGCCGCCGTTCTGGTTGATCTTGTCGTCGCCCCGGCCGCCGCTGGCATTGATCTTGTCATCGCCGTTGCCGCCGTTCTGGTTAATGCGGTCGTCGCCGCGCCCTCCATCCGCGTTCACCTTGTCGTCGCCGTTGCCACCGTTCTGGTTGATGGTGTCGTCGCCACGGCCGCCGTTGGCGTTCACCTTGTCGTCGCCATTGCCACCGTTCTGGTTGATCTTGTCGTCCCCGCGTCCACCGTTGGCGTTCACCTTGTCGTCACCGTTGCCACCGTTCTGGTTGATCTTGTCGTCGCCACGGCCGCCGTTGGCGTTCACGGTGTCGTTGCCGTTGCCGCCATTCTGGTTGATCTTGTCGTCGCCGCGGCCGCCGTTGGCGTTCACGGTGTCGTTGCCGTTGCCGCCGTTCTGGTTGATGGTATCGTTGCCACGGCCGCCGTTGGCGTTCACGGTATCGTTGCCGTTGCCACCGTTCTGGTGGATGGTATCGTTGC
>JBDHVW010000154.1:0-14223 GCA_039809865.1 Vulcanimicrobiota bacterium | reverse complement strand
CTGCGGAGGGGTGGGAGGGGGCCGGGGGCGCCTGGGGGGGTCAGTAGCGGAGTTGCTGGTAGGCGGCCTGGCCCATCTGGTTGGTCCAGTCGAGCACGGGCTGGGGGTAGAGGCCGCACATGAGCAGGCCCAGGACCACGATGACCAGCACCAGGAGGAAGCTCCAGCCCATCGAGGGGACGCGCGGGTCGTTGCCTTCGCGCATGTACATCCGACCGATGGGATTGAGGTAATAGTAGGCGCCCACGAGGCTGCCCACGATGGCCATCGTGATGGCCGGGAACGCTCCCTTGAAAGAGGAGCCGAAAAGGAAGAGCTTGGCCAGCAGGCCGCCGGCGGGGGGCAACCCGGCCAGCGAAAGCAGACAGAGGGAGAGGACGGCCGCCAGGCCGGGCTCGCTCTTGCCCAGGCCGTCAAGGTCGTCGAGCATCACGGGGCGGCCCAGGCCCCGCTCGAGCAGCACCAGGATGGCGAAGGCGCCGATGTTCATCAGGCAGTAGACCAGCAGGTAGAACATCATGGCCGAGGCCGAGGCGGCGCTGCCGCTGACCACGCCGATCAGCAGGTAACCGGCCTGTGCGATGCTGGAGTAGGCCAGCATGCGCTTGAGATTCGACTGGGGAAGCGCCATCAGGTTGCCGACCACGATGCTCAGCACCGACAGGCCCAGCAAGAGCTTGGTGCCTTCGACGAAAGCCATCTCCGGCATGACCGGCATGTCGAGGCTCGTCAGGTCGAACCCGGGCGGGGGCAAGATGGCCGGGGTAAAGCGGAAGAGCGTTCCCAGGGCGGCGGCCTTGGTGGCCACCGACATGAAGCCGGCCACGCTGGTGGGCGCGCCCTGGTAGACGTCCGGCGTCCACATGTGGAAGGGCACGGCCGAGACCTTGAAGGCCAGTCCGCACAGGATGAGCGTCAGACCCACGAAGCTCAGCATCGCCTGCGAGCCGTCGGGCTGCGGGCGAACCACCTCGGCGTAGAACGTCGAGCCGCAAGCGCCGTAGACGAGCGCCATGCCGTAGAGCATCACGGCCGAGGCCAGCGAGCTCAGGATGAAATACTTGAGGCCGGCTTCCTGGCACAGATTCTCCCGCGGGAAGAACACGCACAGCAGGTAGAGTGCCAGCGAGAAGAGCTCGAGGCCGAGGAAGGTCGTGATCAGGTTGCACGAGCTGACCATCATGACCATTCCGAGCGCGGCCGAGGACAGCAGCCCGTAGAACTCGCCCCGGTGCGTAACCCGGTGCGAGTCGAGATCGACGTCTCCGATCAGCGCGACCAGGCCCAGCGCCAGCGCGATGACCACCGTGAAGCCGCAGCTGACCCCGTCGTTGACCAGAAAGGGAATCTCGCCCGAGCGCGCTCCCGTCGGGGTCAGGAGGGCCGCCAGGATCGTCCCCACGGCGCCCAGCGCGGTCACCAGCGGGAAGACCGCTCGGGCGCGCGTCAGCAGTGTGTCCAGCAGCATCAGCAGCAGCACCGTGCCGGCCAGGATGAGGGTGGGGAGCATCGCCATCCAGTTCAGATTCACTGTATCCCCCAGGTCATCATGGCGGCGCGGATGATGGCCTGCCAGTCATAGGGCCGCAGACCGACCCAGATCACCAGCACCGCCAGCGGCACCAGGACCGCCTGCTCGCGCCAGTCGAGATCGGTGAGGCGGGGCAGCCTGGCGCCCGAGCCCGCGGCGATGCGCTGGTAGAAGCGCAGCAAGAACCACGCCGCCGCCACCAGGCTGAGCGAAGCCAGAATCGCCGAACCGGGAGAGAGGTGGTAGAGGCCGGTCAAGATGAGCAGCTCGCCCGGGAACGAGCACAGGGCCGGCAGGCCCAGCGCGGCCATCGAGAAGAGCAGCAGCGCCAGGCCGAAAACCGGCATCGGGGTGGCCACGCCGCCGAGCTGATCGAGGTCGTCCGGAAGGTCGCGGTCCTCCAGGTAGCCCAGCAGCAAGAACAGGCCGCCGGTGGTCAGACCGTGCGCCAGCATCTGCAGCACCGAGCCCTCCAGAGCGACGGACTGGAGCGAGAAAATGCCCAGCGTCATCATGGCGACGTGGGCCAGGCTGGAGTAAGCCAGCACCCGCCGCGTGCGCGTCTGCCCCAGAGCGCAGAACGAGCCATAAATCAGGCTCACCAGGGCCAGGGTGAGCAAGATGGGGATGGCGTTGGCAAAAGCCGAGGTGAAGAACACGCCGCCGACGCGCAGCAAGCCGTAGAGGCCCGCTTTGGACATCACGCCGGCGATGACGGCAGCCACCGGAGCCGGGGAGGTCTCATAGGTGTCCACCTGCCAGCCGTGCACCGGGAAGAGCGGAATCTTGACCGCGAAACCGAGCAGGAACAGGATCATCAGCACCTGCTCGATCTGGGGCGAGAACGGGTGCAGCGCCAGGGTAGCGTAGTTCAGGTCCGGCAGCGCCGTGCCACCGAACAGGATGATGACCAGCGCCAGCAGCATCGCCAGGCTGCCCATCAAGGTGTAGAGGAAGAACTTGAAGGCGGCTTTGCGGTCGCCCCAGCGGCCAACCAGCAAGAACGCCGGCAGAATCATCAGCTCCCAGAAGATGTAGAAGACGCCCAGGTTGGACGCCAGGAAGACGCCCTGCAAGAACCCGAGCAACAGCAGCAT
Source organism: Vulcanimicrobiota bacterium (assembly GCA_039809865.1). GTDB lineage: Bacteria > Vulcanimicrobiota > Xenobia > Xenobiales > QWHO01 > QWHO01. The sequence continues at coordinate 11,595 of JBDHVW010000154.1, read as the reverse complement.
CAGGGCCGCATACTCGTTCTGGCGCGTGATCCGCTCGGTGGTGGCGGCCAGGGCGCAGACCACCAGCAGCGCGGCCAATCCAGCCAGCATGCCCGTGACGCCGTCCAGGGCCAGGCGCCACTCGACGCCCAGGCTGGGAATCCAGGGATAGCTCTCCAGAGGAGCCTGGTTCAGCCAGGCCAGGATGACCAGGGCCAGATCGGCCAGGGCTGTGACAAAAGCCAATCGGCGGGCCAGCGAAGGCGGCAGCCAGCCGACCGCCGCGGCGGCCACGATGGGGAGCAGCACGATGGCGGTCAACATCAGCCCTGCACCTGCCACAAAAGATAGACGATGGCGCCCATCAAGCCGGTCAGCAGAACGAGGGCATATGTGCGCAGCAGGCCGTTCTGCATGAGGCCGAGCTCGGAGCCGGCCTGCACGGCCGTGCTGCCCACCCGGTCGGGCATGCTGTGCGAGACGGCGTCCTCGATGTTGCGGCCGAACATGCGGCCCAGCACCTGGAGGGGACGAATGACCAGCATGCGCTGCACGTCATCCAGCGCCCAGCCTTGCTCGGCCCAGCGGAAGATGGCGCCTTTGGCGGGGCCGTCCGGACGGGTTTTGAACATCGCGTAGGCCAGACCCAGCCCGGGAAGGGCGGTGGCGCACATCAACAGCAAACCCTCGCCCAGGTTGCCGGCCACCGGCACGGCATGCAGATAGTGCTCCAGAGTGGGGTTGGTGGGCCAGCCCAGGGCCGCGCCCGCCCCCACGGTCAGCAGCAGCAGCACCCAGCAGGCGCCGTTCATCAGCGCGGTGGCCGCGTGCGGGTGCTCGTGCTCCCGGTCGCCCCAGAAGACCAGAATGTAGGCGCGTCCGAAATAGAAAGCCGTGATGGCCGAGGTCAGCAATCCTCCGTAGAACAGGGCCTGGGTGACCCCGTCGTGGTGGACCGCGGTCAGGATCTCCTCTTTGGAGAAGTAGCCGGCCAGCGGGAAAATCCCCGCCAGCGCCGCGCCGCCGATCAGGAAGCTCCAGCGCGCGGTGGACAGCTCCTTGACTCTGGCCAGGCCGCCCATCTTGAAGATGTTCTGCTCGCCGTGCAGCGCGTGGATGATGGTGCCCGCGCTCAAAAAGAGCAGGGCCTTGAAGAAGGCGTGGGTGACCAGGTGGAAGATGGCGGCCCCGTAGGCGCCCACTCCGCAGGCCATGAACATGTAGCCCAGCTGGGACATGGTGGAGTAAGCCAGGATGCGCTTCAGGTCGGTCTGGGCCAGGGCGCAGGTGGCGGCCAGCGCGGCCGAGACCAGGCCCATCGCGGCGATGAGCGCGCCCATCTCGGGCACGCTGCCCAGGATGGGCTGGCAGCGCACCAGCAGGTAGACGCCGGCGGTCACCATCGTGGCCGCGTGAATCAGCGCCGAGACTGGCGTGGGGCCTTCCATCGCATCGGGAAGCCAGGTGTGCAGGGGGAACTGGGCGCTCTTGGCATAGGCGGCCACCAGCAGGCCCAGCACCACGATGATCGCCCCTTCGTCCGACGGGGTCGCAAGCGTGTCGCGGAAGGCGACCGAGCCCTGGTTGGCCAGCACGAACACCGCCGCCATCAGCCCGAGATCGCCAAACGTGTTGATCACAAAGGCCTTACGGGCCGCCATCAGAGCGGAGGGCCGGTCCTGATAGAACCCGATCAGCATGCAGCTGGCGAATCCCACGCCGGCCCAGCCCAGCAGCAGCAGGGCGAAATTGTTGGCCAGGATCAGCATGACCATGGCGGCCACGAACAGGTTCAGATAGCCGAAGAAGCGGGGATACTCGGGCTCGTCGGCCATGTAGCCGGTCGAGTAGAGATGGATCAGGAACCCGACGCCCGTCACGGTCAGCAGCATCGTGATCGAGAGCGGATCGATCAAGGCGCCGAAGTCGACCACGGCGTCGCCGAGGTGCAGCCAGACGAACAGGACCTGGTCGGGCGACTGAGGCGGATGCAAGAACGTCAGCAGAGAGCTCACGAACCCCGCGCCCACACTGCCGCACGCCAGCGACATGGCCAGTTTACGGCCCAGCTTCGGGCCGTAGAACAAGAGGGTCAGGCCGACCATCAGGGGCAGGAAGAGCGCGGCCCAGAACATCGGGGGTGTCAGCCCTTCATGGCGCTCAGATCGTCGACGTCGACGTTCTGGCGGCTCCGGAAGATGGTGATGATGATCGCCAGTCCCACCACGGCCTCGGCCGCGGCCACGAACATCACCACGAAGACGAACACCGGTCCGTCCAGAGGTCCGCCGGCCGTGCGCGGCTCGGCGATGGGATAGCGGGCGAAGGTCAACAGGGCCAGGTTGGCTGCGTTGAGCATCATCTCGATGCACATGAACATGACCAGCGGGTTGCGGCGCACGGCCACGCCGGTGGCGCCCAGTCCAAACAGGACGGCGCTGAGGAAGAGAAAGAACATCGGTTGCTCAGCCACGGGGCTCCTTTTTGCCCAGCACCACGGCGCCCATCAGGGCGACCAGCAGTACGAACGCGGTGGCCTCGAAGGGCAGGACGTAGGCCGAGGAGACGAGCTTTCCGAAAGCCTGGATGCTGCCGTGGAAGTCGGGGCTGGCGGCCGTCTGGGGGTAGCGGGTCATCAGGGCGGCCAGCATCACGGCCAGCACCATTCCCACGAACAGGCCCAGCAGGCGGCTGGGATTGCCCTTCAAGTGAAAGAGAGCTTCCTCCCTGGGCGCCAGCAGGGTGACGGCGAACAGGAAGAGCACCATGACGGCGCCGGCATAGATCAACACCTGGGCCAGTCCCAGGAACTCGGCTCCCAGGAAGAGGTAGAGCACCGCCATCACCAGCAGGTTGACCGTCAGCGACAGGGCGCTGTGCACGGCCTGACTCGAGCCGATGACGCCCAGGGCGGAGGCGATGGAAAGGATGGCCAGGAGCCAGAGAAGCAGGTCGTCCAAGTTAGCCTGCCGAGGTTTTGCGGGGGAGATTGCCTTTGCCGACCGCCGCGGCAGAGGTTTCGGACCCGTCGAACTTGGTGAGAGGCTCGGGGGGACGCGCGTCCCACGCTACGGTAGAGCCCAGGGTGGCGCTGCCCCGCGGCTCGAGCAGCTCTTCCTTCTCCATGACCATCGCCTGGCGGGTGTAGCCGGCCAGGGCGGTATTGGACTCCAGGGTGATGGCGTTGGTGGGGCAGGCCAGCTCGCAATGCCCGCAATAGATGCAGCGCAGCAGGTCCACCCGGAAGATCTCGGCGTAGCGCTCGCCGGCCGAGGTCGGTTTGGCGGGATCGTTCTCTTTGGCCTCGATGTAGATGGCGGAGGCGGGGCAGGTGCCCTGGCACAGCAGACATCCGACGCAGCGCTCGCGCCCGTCCTCGTAGCGGTGCAGCACGTGCCGTCCGCGCGTGCGCGCCGGCAGCACCCGCTTTTTCTCGGGATACTCGACGGTCACCGGCTTCTGCAGCATGTTTCTGAAGGTGATGCTCAGGCCTTTGCCGAGGGCCACCAGATCGGAAAGAATCTCATCCATCTCTTGCGTCGGGCGACTTCGTGAAAAGATTCACGAAGTCCTGCGGGCGGGCCTGGGAGGCTGCTCGGCGAACATGGGAGAAGGCGCAACCGGTTTGTGGACGGGGTGTTGGTCGCCGCACTCTTGTTAGCCTTTGGGCTGGCGTTGCCTCGCGGGGAGCGCGAGGACGTCTTTCCGTCGGGCGCTGTCATCACCATCGGAGGTTGGGCCATCCACAACGCCGACGACGGGCTTGATGCCGCGGGCCAGGACGCCCTTCAGGGCATTCTCAAATACTCTTTTAGCGTCGGGACGTTCGTCGAGCCCGATTCCCCTATCAGCTACAACATGGCGTCGACTCCCAGGGAGTCGGACGGCCAGTTCATGAAGGATATTCCTCTCCGGAGAGCGCTTCGCCACGCGCGCAGTGTTCACACGTGGCGGACAGGCCTGGATGATGCCCTCTTCGACCTGCTTCACCCGGAGAGCGCTCCCTAACCGGCGGTGGCTCGCATCTTGTCGGCCGCCTCGAAGTGGGCCAGCTGGTCGGCGTGGGCCTTCTTGAAGGCGGGGCGGTCCGTCAGGCGCCTGACGTAGGCCTCGGTTGCGGGGCGCTGGTTGAAATTGCGCAGCAGCTCGACGCGCAGGACGTCCGCCATCAGGAGGTCCGCCACCGTGAAACGGCCGGCCGCCAGCCATTCGCGCTCGGACAGGACTCCCTCGAGGTGATCCAGCCGCTTGTTCAGCCACTCGGTGAGTCCGTTCTCTTTCGCGCCCGTGAACGTGAGGAACCACCACGGAACGGACACCATCTCGATCGAGTTGAGCGCGGCGATCACCCACTGCAGCGTCTCCGCCTCCCCCACCGCGTCGCGCGGCATGAGCTTTTCGCTCCGGCGCGCCAGGTGCAGCAGGCAGGCTCCGCTCTCGAACAGCTTGATCTCGCCATCCTCCAGGAAAGGCACCTGGCCGAACGGCTGCCGGTCCAGGTGGTTGGTCAGGCGATCCTCGAAGGCGATGGTGCGCACGTGGTAGGGGAATCCAGCTTCCTCGCAGGCCCATCGCAGCCTTAGATCGCGCACGAAGCCGCGGGGCATCTCGGGCACCCAGTCCAGGGTCCAAATCGTCAAATCGCTCATACCGAACGTGTTCTCCCCCTCCCTATCCGTCCCTGTGCCCCTCCCCGCGTGGGGGTTCGTTCCCCTCAGCGACGATTCGCGGGCTGAGGGAACGGCGTCGTTCCCCTGGGCGGCGATTCGTGCGTCAGGGGAACGGACTGCGCCCCGCGCGGGGTTCGTTCCCCCCAGCGACGATTCGCGGGCTGAGGGAACGGCGTCGTTCCCCCGGGCGGCGATTCGTGCGTCAGGGGAACGGACTGCGCCCCGCGCGAGGGTTCGTTCCCCTCAGCGACGATTCGCGGGCTGAGGGAACGGCGTCGTTCCCCTGGGCGGCGATTCGTGCGTCAGGGGAACGGACTGCGCCCCGCGCGAGGGTTCGTTCCCCTCAGCGACGATTCGCGGGCTGAGGGAACGGCGTCGTTCCCCTGGGCGGCGATTCGTGCGTCAGGGGAACGGACTGCGCCCCGCGCGAGGTTCGTTCCCCTCAGCGACGATTCGCGGGCTGAGGGAACGGCGTCGTTCCCACGGGCGGCGATTCGTGCGTCAGGGGAACGGACTGGTCAGACGGCCTCGTCCCACTTGCGGCCCGCGAACGCGCCCGCGCGCGCCAGGGCCAGTGTGCCCACCATCATGCCGGCGAAGTGGCCCAGGTACTCGCCGGTCACGGCGCCCGCGGGGCCCAGCAACGCTCCGCCCACGGCCGCACCGGCCACCGCACCGACTCGGGCGCCCACGAAGCCGCCCGCGATCCCGCCCACAGCCCCGAGGCCGATGACGCGACCCAGGAACGCCTCGTCCGAGCGGGTCAAATCCATGATGGTCGGCATCGAGGGCTTGCGCTTGAGCTGATAGGCACCCAGCGACAAAGCGCCACCCGCCAGCGGCCCCCAGAACATACCGGTGATGGCGCCCCCGACCCCACCGGTCAGGGCCCCCACGGTCGCGCCTAGAAACAGCCCGCCGCTCGCGCCCGCCAGCACCCAGGGCGTCCCGGCGAACTCCGAGGGCTTGCCGCTCGGATGCTCGCCCGGAGCGTAGCCGATGTGGCCCACGTCCACGCCGCTGCGCGTGAGCTCGGCGGTGATGGAGCTGCCCATCATGCCCAGCGGGCCGGCCGCGATGGCCACGGCCGTATCGCCCACGCGGTTGGCCTGAGCCAGCGAAACCTTTCCTTCAGCCACCATGCCCTGCAACACGCCATTCGCGACTCCCGTCAGCAGGGCTCCCGCCGGGCCGAGCGGAGCCAGCATCATCAGTCCGCTGGCCAGCGCCATCTTGCCCTGGAACTTCTGGGCTTCGTCCCCCCGCAGGAAGCCGTCCTCGAGCTTGCGCGCCCCCCGGCGAATCTGGAGCGGCGCCACCAGGCCCCCCGCCAGCTCCAGCGACTGGCGCAGGAACGGCACGGTGCCGATGGCTGCCCCGATCTCGCGCCCGGCGCCGCGCACCTCGGGACGCGAGGCCCACTGCTCCCCCAGCCCCGGGCGCTGGACGTGCTCCAACGCGTGGAACTTGGCCGGATTGGCGGCCTCCAGCGCGGCGCGGTCTCCCGCGTGATACTGGGCGTGGGTTTCGGCAAAGTCCTCGATCCGGTTGCTCCCCGCATACCACGAGGCGAACGGCGCCCGACCAAACGGGCCCATCAGGCTGTGAGCGCCGAAAATGCCCGCGCGCACGTTCTCGAAGTCTTTGCAGTGGCCGATCTCGTGGTCGACCAGCTCCACGCCCCAGTTGCCCCAGAGATGCAGCGACTCGCGGTCGACGTGCACCTGGTTTTGCGAAAAGGCCGGCAGGGCCATTCCGGAAACGTTGGCACGATCGAGGCCCGGCAGCACGCGCAGGGTCGAGACGCTCGTCACCGAGCCCATCGGGAGCTTGTCCAGCGCCTCCATGATGACCGTGCGGTCGGCCGCGTTGGCTCCCATCAGCGAGGGGTAGACGAACTTCGGGACGGCCTGCAGCGCCGTTCCGGCCATCAGGGCGCCGTTGAGGAGCTTCGACTCGGTGGGCGGCTCCTGGGCGCGCTTCTTGTCGGCGCGATAGGCGGCATACGCTCCGGCGCAGCCGAGCAGCGCGGCTCCGCCGAAGAACACAAAGACGTTGCCGGTGGCCACCGCGAGCGGAGCGGAGACGGCCGCGCCGACCGCCATTCCCACCATCTGCCCGGCGTAGGCCGACGACGCGCTGCGCAGACCCGACAGGGCGTTCTCCTGCACCCCGCGCAGCCAGTGCTCGATCCGCTCGGAGCGCGGGTCGAAGCGAGGCGGCGCGGGCGCCGGCGCCGGCGCGGACGGAGCCACGGGCGCGCGCCGCGGACGGCTGACCGGAAAGCGAAGCGACTGGACTTGCATGTCGGCCCAGCATAGTTTTCCGCGGCCCACGCGAGGTTACCGATTTGTTTCGCAATTTTTCAGACCCGCGATCTAGACTGCACATGTGAAAGTCGAAGCCCTGCGCCACAAGTTGGAGGACGCGCGCGTCCGCCTCAACACCGGCCCTGCCTCCCCCGCCCGCCAGGAAGGCGTGCGGCAGATCACCGAAGATCTCGCCACGTTGAGCCGCGCTCGCGGCGAAACGCTGGACGAAGTGCGCCGTCACTGCGATCAGGCTGATCGACTGAAGACCGGCGGCGAGGTTTCAGGCGTTGCCCTGGGCCTTGGCATCGGGACGGCTCTCGCTCTGAACGCAGGCGATCCGATCACGGCCACGGTGCTCGGCCTGGGAGGCGCGGCCGTGGGCGCCATGGTGCTCTTCTACCTGGGGCGCGACGCAGGCAGCGCGGCCGCGAGCAAGTTCATTCAGCCCGTCGGGGTGCGCGCGGTCGTGGACCGTTGGACGGCCGACACGCCGCCTCTGCAACCCGGAACGCCCGGCAAGCAGAACGCCGTGACCGACCTGCTGCACGAAGTCCGCACCGAGCTGGCCGCTTTTCCCGACGGTCCCGACAAGAACTCCGCGCTGGCTCTGATCGACCAGGATTTGCAGGTCGCGGGTCGGGCTCAGGGCGTGACCCTACCCGAGGTGCAGGAGCAGACCCGCAAGCGCGAGCGGCTCGTAAGCCTGGGCACCTATACCGGGATCGGGATCGGCGTGGTTTTGACGGGGGCTCTGGTGGCGAGGGCCTGCCAGGGACTGGTCGATCCCCTGACTGCCATCCGCGGAACCGTGATGGGCAGCGGAATCTCGCTGGTCGGCAGCTGGCAGGCCGGCAAGTGGGTGGGCGGCAAGCTCGGCGACCGCCACCAGGTGTCCGGCATGAAAGAGGTTCTGCAGCGCTGGCAGCCCGTGTTCGAAGAGCGCGAGCGCACCGCCCGCGAAGCCCGCGAGCAGGCGACGAAGCTCGCCGAGGGCGGCGAGAAAGCGGCCATCCGCGTGGAAGCGGGCGGATTGCGCGTGGGCGGAGTGCTGCTGCGCGTGCCCAAACGGGGGTCAGCGTAGGCGTCCGGAGCGGCCGGGGTCGACCGTGCCCCTACCGACGGCAGGCTACCCGTTAGCGCGCGCATTCACGGCGTTGCCTCGAGGCCCGGACAGACCGGGGCGGCCCAGCGACGACCGAGCCGGACCAGCGGCCGGGCGAGGCGCATTCATGGCGTGCCTCGCGGCCCGGACAGACCGGGGCGGCCCAGCGACGACCGAGCCGGACCAGCACGGCGTTGCCCTCGCGGTTCGGACAGACCTGGGCGGCCCAGCGACGACCGAGCCGGACCGGCGGCCGGGCTTGCCTCGCGGCCGGATAGACCGGCGCCGGTATCTGCCCGGCACGGAAGCCCTCATTCGACGTTCCGCTCCTCCCAGTCGCGCGCCGCTTTCTGAAAGTTCTCCATCAGGTCCTCGAGCGAAGGCTCCGGCTCCGCGTTCTCCTGAATGACGAACTCGGCCTGGCGCCGCGGCGGCATCTGCGGCGGAGGGGGCGGAGGCTTCACGAACTCGACCCACTTCTCGGCCGGGATCTCCACGACCGTCTTGAGGTCTTCCTCGCTGTGGCGCTGCATGAGGTACTCCTCCATGCTGACGAGGCCCGCGTGCACGTCGAACAGGTCCCACTTTTGCGCCATGGTGAAAAGGATTCTCCGTCAGGGCACCACTGTCATTTGAACCACCACCGGGTTCTTGCAAACCCCCGGCCAGGTCATCCGCACACGCAGCGTCTGCGGCGATTCGAGCTTCTGAGGCGCTTTGTACAGCCCGCCCGAGGTCAGCGTGCCAGGACCCGCCACCAGTTCGAAGATGGGAATGCTCGACGTCATCCCGTCCGCCTGCCCGTGGAACTGCACCGACTTGCCCGCCTTGATCTCACCTCCGGAAGGCTCCACTCCCAGGAAACGCGCCGGGCGGATGAGCATCACGTCGGCCACCGCCACGCGACCGTTGCTCAACGTGGCCACCACCTTGACGGGCGCGGTCAGCCCTCCCCCTTCGATGAACTCCGGCGAGCGGTACACGCCGGCCTGGTCGATCGCCCCCGCCCCGTCCACGCTCCAGGACACCGCCGTGGTGCCCTCGGGAGCCCAGAACTTCTGAACTTGCTTGAGAGGCATGTTGATCGAGTCGGGCACCAGCCGCAACGTCGGCCCCGTAACGACCGCCCCCCCGGAGACAACAGAACCCGGACCAGGTGTGGAAACCGGCCCGCTGTTTCCCGCGATGATCACGAACCGCGCCGCCTCCGAAGCAAGGGTGACGACGCGCGTGCCATCCATCCCGATGAAGCGAATGTAGTATTCCCCGTCAGGCAGCCCCTTCAGGTCGACCTCGCCGGTTCCGTGGGCGCCTGAGAACCTGCCCTCGCGCAGAGGCTCGTCGCTCAGGGTGACCGGGTGCGGCTCGCCGCCAAAGGGGCCCAGCTTGATCTCCCAGCGAATCCCGTTGACGCCCTTGATGTCGCCCACGGTCCAGGTCAGGGTCACCGTCGGGTGCGCGGGATCCACGCGCGTCGTCAAAACACCATTCACGCGGGGGCCGGGAGGAATCTCGGGCATCTGGCCCGGCGCCGGCAGCATCAGCAGGAGCAGCGCCAGCCAGAAATACCTCATCGGTGGGTGTAGGACCGCCTCATCTTGCCCGCCACGGCCAGCACGAAGATCAGGCCCAGGATGGCGAGCGTGATGTAGAAATTCTGCATCCCCACCAGATTGGTGGCCACGCCCACCGAGGTGATCATGAAGTTGATCAGCCCCAGCGGCAGCAAGATCTGCCACCCGATGCGCATCAGCTGGTCGTAGCGGAAACGCGGGAAGGTGGCGCGCAGCCAGATAAAGACGAACATGAAGCAGGCCACCTTGAGGACGAACCACCACGGGCCCTGCATGATCGGGCCCAGCGGGCCGCCGAAGAATACCGTCGTCGCCACCGAGCTGACCGTGAGCATGGCCACGTATTCCGCCATGAAGTACATCGCGAAGCGCATGCCGCTGTACTCGGTGTGATAGCCCGCGCCCAGCTCTTGCTCGGCTTCGGGGAGGTCGAAGGGCGCGCGGTTCACCTCGGCCACCGCGGCCGTCCAGTAGAGCACGAACGCCAGCGGCTGGAACAACACCAGCCAGAGGTTCTGCTCCTGCCACTTCACGATGTCCAGGAAGTTGAGCGAGCCGACGATCATCACCGGCGACAGCAGTGCCATCCCCAGCGAGAGCTCGTACGAGATGACCTGCGCGCTGGAGCGGATGGCGCCCAGCAGCGAATACTTGTTGCCCGAGGCCCAGCCGCCCAGAACGATGCCGTAGACGCCCAGCGAGGTCATCCCAAGCAGGTAGAGCACGCCCAGGTTGAGGTTGGCCTCCCACGGCTCGACCTTGATGCCGAACACGTTGTAGGGCTCCATCCCGACGGGGATGACCGCGTAGGCCGACAGGGCGACCACGAGGCTGATGCAGGGGGCGATCAGGTAGATCGTCCGCTTGGCCTCGGTGGGGAGGATCTGCTCTTTGAACAGCAGCTTGACGCCGTCCGCCAGCGGCTGCAGCAGGCCCAACGGTCCGGCGCGATTCGGGCCGACGCGCCACTGCATGCGGCCCACGATGCGGCGCTCGGCCAGCGTCATATAGGCGAACGCGGTCAACAGCAACACGCAGAAGCCGAGACCGGTGATGATCTTGACGATGAGCTCGGTGAGGGTCATTCGGGCGTGGTCTCCTCAACCGGAAGCTGGGCCTCACCGGGATGGCTCTTGGGGCCGACGCCCAGCGAATGGTAGCGATAGGCGGGCGAAGGTCCGGGCGGCTGAGGACCGCGGATCGAGGCCACCAGAGCGGCTTCAGTCACGATGGTCGTGCCCGGCTCGCTGATGGCCCAGGTCTGCAGCGCTCCCTGGAGCGACATCGCGGCGGCCACGCGGCGCGGATCCTCTTGTCCCGGCACGCGGGGCACGCTGACGTCGCCGTGAGAGTAGCGCGAAGCGTCCTCCACCTTGCTGCCCGTGAGCGGCGCCGGAATCCACGGCGGGGCGTCGGCGTGACGCACCGGGATGGCCGAGAGGTCGGGCCGGGGCGTGCCCAGACGGCCCTGCTGCGGATAGCTCCAGTGCACGCCGTCGGCGGCCATGAATCCCTCGTAGGTGGCGCCCGGGTATTTTGGATGGTAGTGACCCAGCTCGAAGAACACCCCGCCCGCGTCGCGATAGCCCCAGAGCTGCCCGAGCTCGGCAGCCAGATCGGTCAGAATCTTCCAGTCGGGCCGAGCCTGTCCGGGGGGCGCCAGGGCCTGGCGGCTCATCTGCAGGGTGCCGTCGGTGGAAATCAGCGTGCAGAGCTGCTCCGGAATGGCGCAGGCGGGCAGCACCACGTGAGCGTGCTCGCGCACGTCCTGGGTCAGAGTTTGGGTGACGCACACGACGTGGTCGCCCTTCGCGGGGGTGGCGTGCAGGTAAAGCGTGGCGCTGAAGGGACCGGTCTTGCCGACGTCTTGCGAGCACGGTCCCCAGGCCGGTCTGGCGTCGAACACGGGCGGATGGCTCCACACGCCCACCTCGCGCAGACCGGCGGTGTTCACGCCC
>JBDHVW010000153.1:0-14286 GCA_039809865.1 Vulcanimicrobiota bacterium | reverse complement strand
AGGTAGGGCACTCGTGCGACTATGCTGGTCTGATCTTCAGGATGCGCTGAAGGGCTATCTCGATTGCCCAGAGATCCGCGTCGGCCAGGGTGCCGAGCCGATTCTGCAGCCTGCTCTTGTCTGCCGCTCGAATCTGCTCGACGCGCGCCTTCGAGTCCCGGCCTGCGGAGGGAACGGCGACCAGCAGGGGAGGCACTGCGGGCGACTTTGTCGTGGTCAGGGGGATGACGATAACGGTCTTCCGGTGCGAGTTTACCTCTTCCGTGGAGTCGACCACGCATGGTCTCGTCTTGGCCTGCTCCGACCCTCTGACGGGGTCGAGTTCGACCCAGAAGATGCTACCCCGCCCGATGTCAGTCATGACTTCCCACGGCCCGATTTTTGCTCACTCTGCGCTGCGTGGAACTGGCGCTCGAACTCGTTGGGATCGAAGTTGTCATCTTGCTGCACCAGGGACGCTTCCAGCCAGTCGTCAGTCTCGGCTCCCAGTTTGGGGTCTTTCGACTCGTATTCGGTCAGGGTCTTCGCGGCCTGGGATAGCTCCCGGCTTTCGCGGTCAAGCTCCCTTCGGAGGAGGTCAAGGAGAAATCGACTTCGTTTTCGTGAAGGCACAGAGGAGGCAAATCGCTCAGCCAGGTCATCCGGCAGCCTTATCAGGACCTGCTTGCTTACGACGGGGCGAGGGTTCGACTCTTCGGCAGCCATGTTACGACGTTACATGATATCAATCGATTCTACAAGTCTACTGACAGCGGATGTCAGTGGTCGATGTTAGGCTCGGGTCATGGATGCTTTATTCACCCAGGCCGACGAATTGCTCGAGCGCCTGACGCTGGAGGCTCTCGAGAAGAGGGACGACTTCACCGCCCGCGTGGCGCTGAGTCGCTTCCATGCGCAGCGCGGCGACTACGACAAGCAGCTCTCCGTGCTGGAGGCGCTGCCCGACGGGGATGAGCTGGTGGGGAGGGCGCTGCTCCAGGCCGCCTTGCGCGCGGGCGGAGCTCAGCAGAAGTGGCTGGCGGAGCGTGCGCTGGCCCGGTTGACGGGAGTGGTGGCCCGCAGCCGGGCGCTGATTCTGTTGGATTGTTTAGATGAGGCGCTATCGACGCTGATCGTGGGCGGGGAGCCCGCGGAGGCCATCCTGCTGGCGGCTCCGCGGGGCCGCTGGTCGCTGGTGCGGGCGTCCGCGCGCCGGTTGACCGGTGAGCACGTCGGCGTGCTGGTCTACGCGGCCCGCCGCTACCCGGGTCGCCTGGGGGCGCTCTACCTGGGCCTGGCGGCCCGGTTCTCCCGGGATTTGCTGTTGGAGCGCTCCATGCACTTGCTGGAGCGGGAGGCCCGCCGGCTGCCGTATGGCCCGGAGCGGGCGCTTGTGTTTGCGCGTTTCCAGATGGTGGTTGCTGGCGAGGCTCTGGCGCCGGTGGTGCAGGAGCAGTGCGCCTATCTGGCCAGTCAGGGATCGGCGGCCCTGCGCGCCTCGGTCCGTTTGCTGGAGACCCGGGCGCCGCGCTTCGCGGCTTGTTGTCCCCGGGTCATGAGGCAGTTCCGTGAGATCCTGGCGGAGAAGCTGGCCCGCGAGGAGGCGCAGGCGGCCTCCCGCGACCCGGAGCTGGCGGGCCCGGTGCGCGCGTTGATCGTGCGCATGTTGAGCACGGAGCGCGGACAGCCCTCCGTGCGCCTCGAGACCCCCGAGCTGGACCGCAGCTTGGCGCGGATTCGCACCCGCTACGTCCACCTCTACCGGATGGCGCAGCCCTTCTGGAAGCGGCTCGAGCGCAGGGCGCGGCTCGACCCGCTGCGCCGACTGTCTCGCTTCCTGAGGCGGGACCCGTGGGAAGGCTGACTGTGCTATCCTGAGCAGCACCATGGCCCGGCGATGTCTCGTGATCGGATTGGCGCTCACCCTCCTGTTGGCTGTGGCGCGCCGTTGGATCGCACTGCCCGAACCGCAGGAGCGCTTCCAGGGTCAGGTGACCCGCGTGCTCCCCACGGTGGGCGGGGGCGTGATGCTGCGCGTCGGCAAGCGGATGGTGATGCTCTCCCCCCAGCTCGGCCTGGTGGGTCCGTTTGTCGCGGGCGACCAGGTCGAGGTCGAGGGTTACGAGCGGACCTGGCGGGGCCGCAAATTCTTCATGCCCCTCACGCGGGCGCACGTGCGCAAGCAGGAGGCCCGGTCCGTTTCGGTGGCTGAAGCGATGGCTCTCCCATCCGGTCAACGGGTGCATCTGCAGGCCGTGCCTGATTCGGTGGAGCTGTTCCAGAGCCGGGCCGGCAAGACCCATCTGCGCTTCGTGCTCGGCCCCGAGCGTTGTCCAGCGATCATGTTCGAGGGCAGCTATGGGCCCGCGGAGGTCGAGCTAGTCCGGAGTGGGGGGATACTCGAGCTCCAGGCGGAGACGGACCGTTACCGCGGCAAGCCTTCCCTGATTGTGCGCAGGGTATCGCGATGACGTTCCTGGCCGCTCTGGCGGGGCTCCTGATCGGCAGCCTGACCGGGCTCTTTCCGGGCATCCACGTCAACGTGACCGCCGCCTTCCTGGTGGCCATCTCGCCCTCTCTGGGAGTGGGCCCGCTGCCCCTGGCCATCTTCGTCCTGGCGGCGGCGGTGAGCCATTGCTATTGGGAGCTGATCCCCAGCCTGCTGCTGGGCGTGCCCTCCGACCCCGCACTGGCGCTGCTCCCGGGCCATCGCCTCGTGCGCGAAGGGAGAGGCGCTCTGGCCCTGCTGGCGTCGCTCTGGGGCAGCACCGTGGGCTTGACGGGAGCCGTCTTCCTCAGCCTGCTGCTCGCCTGGCTGGGGCCCACCTGGTTGGCCTTTCTGGAGGATGCGCGGGGTCTGCCCCTGGCGCTGCTGTTGCTCGGCTTGTCGGCCGCTCTGATCGCTGCCGACCGTCCCCGCCTGTGGGCACTGGCCGTCTTTCTGTCGAGCGGTGTCTTCGGGCTGGTGGTGCTGAACTTCCCGGGCCTGCCCTCGTCGGAGTCGCCCTTCAACGCGCTCCTCCCGGCGCTGACGGGCCTGTTCGGAACGAGCACCCTGTTGCTTTCTCTGGGCGAGGGAACCTGCGCTACTTTCTCCGAGGAGCCGGCCCGCCTGCCCCGCAGCGTGCTCTGGACGTCGAGCTGGGGCGTCCTGGGCGGGATGGGCGTCGGCCTGCTCCCCGGCCTGGGCGCCGGCAACATGGCAGCGCTGTTCGACCTGTTCCAGCGCCGGGGCCGGGTGACCTCGGAGGAGGCCTACCTGGCGCGCGTGGCGGCCGTGAACACCTCGGACTGTCTCTTCGGCATTGCCGCCCTGTATCTGCTGGGACGCCCCCGGAGCGGCGCCTCGGTGGCTCTGGAGAGCCTGCTCCCGGAGGCCTCGTTCGCCCAGATGGCGGTGCTCGGTGCGGCCGCCCTGCTGGTCGGGGTGCTCTCTCACCTGGTGATGAGCCGGGTCGGGTTCCGGCTGGCGCGAGGTCTTGCGCGCGTGCACGGACGGCGGCTGAACGTGGCGGTGCTGGTGCTGCTGCTGGTCCTGGTGGCCGGCTGGACCGGCTTCTGGGGTCTGGTGGTGCTGGCCGCGGCCACCTGCCTGGGGATGGTGGCCCCGCTGGCCGGCGTCCGCCGCACGCAGGCGATGGGGTTCTTGCTGGCGCCGACCATCATGTTCTACAGCGGGCTGACGGCGCCGGTGCTGACGTTGCTTGGCCAGGGAGCGGTGCAACGGCCCCCCGTGGGGTTGGACCCGGTCCGGGTTCTGGGCGTGCTCCTGGTCGGTGTGCTGGCGGCCCTGGTTGTGGCTAGAGGTAGGGGCCGTCCTCGTCCTTCACCGGAGGCCTCGAGCGAAGGGCGACCAGACCCACAGCAGTGATCATTCCGAGAGTGAGCAGAAGTCCGACCGCGATTCCGACGGGGAAGTCTTCCTCGCTTTCTGGCTCGGGTTCCCGTCTGGGCTTGGGTGGTGTTCTAGTGGTTTTTTCGGGTTGGGCGACAGGTGCCCACAGACCGACGCGGCCCTCGCGGGCGCTGGAGGCTCGCTGCTCGAACCGAGCCTGGTTCTTGAGGTTTGGCTTGAAAAACATGGTCACGGCCAGGCCTTCATCCAGCATCTTCTCGTTCAGCATCGTCTGCTCGTCGAGCCAGACGTAGGCGAGGGTGCGCCCGTATCGGTCTTCGCGGTCCTGGTCATACTCGAGCCAGACCGGACCTTTGCCCACAAGCTCGGTGGCTCTCTGAGTGGCCAGCTCGCCGACTTTCTCCAGTTCGTCCGGGCTGGCCCCGAGCTGGGCCGCCTGCCGGGTCAGGTGCTCGTCCTTGTGGACCTCAGGGGTGTCGATCCCGATGAGTCGGACCTTGATCTCAGTCCCCGCAATGTTCTTAACTCGGATTGTGTCGCCATCGACCACGCGCACGACTTGCACCGGCTCGCGGGGCTCTTGCGCGTGAGCGGGCAATACGATAAGAAGCGCCCCCAGCACCCATCTCACGGCGACACCGCAAACAGCTCCATCTGATCCCGTGAGAGCTTCTTTAGCTTCGGGAAGAGCTCGTCCCAGCCACTCTCCAACTGAGACTCCGTCAGCGGAAGTGCGCCAAGCTCGATGAGCTTTCGATTGCCCTCCCCCTCATGAGCGCCAGTCCGGACATAGACGGGGATGCCCCAGTTCTTGCGGTTCTCCTCGGCCCCCGACCAGGTGCCTCCGGTGAGGTCGCTGTCGGCCACCAGGGTGGCGTCGCAGAAGGTATAGACGAGTCGGTTGCGGGCCATCGCGGTGCCGGCTGTAAAGCGGCTATCGGGCCCGAAGGGGGAGAGGAGGGCCACGCGGCCCGTGCCGATCATTTCTCGATAGCGCTTGGACAGAGCTTCTTTGCGCAGCGAGTCGGCCAGCACACCGATCACGGTCCCGCCTGCATCAAAGGCCGCTTGCATCGCCTCGCGATCAGCTCCTCGGGCCCCGCCGGAAACGAGGGTGAATCCCTCTTCTGCTGCCCGCCTGCCGGCGCAACGGCAAAAGGCCAACCCTTCCTCGGAGCAATCGCGAGAGCCCACTACACCGACCGAACGAGCAGGCGTAAGCAGAGTTTTCTCGCCAGCACCAAACACGAGTGGGGGAGCCGACCGTCCCAACCACCGCTTCCACCGAGCCGGATACTGGTCGTCCGCGCGTGTCAGAACCCACAGCCCCGCAGCCGACCACTCCTCGAGCCCCAGCCCGAGCTGCCGCCCGAGCAGCGCCGGCACGCGCTCGAGCTTGGGCACCTGAAGGAGTCCCTTGAGGTCCGAGTCGAGCAGATCGCCGGGGCGCTTCTGGCGCTCGACCAGCCAGCTGACGAGCAGGTTGTATTCGCCCGGGGTAAGCGGCTTCTCGGCTCCCGGGAGGGGGGCGCAGAGGAGCAGGATGGCCTGTCGGTCGAGTTCGCTATTCATTCGTTGCGTGCGGGTGTGGGCGAATTGGTAGAGCAATGGCCCGGCTTAGACCGGAGGTTCCTTCCTCTGGCTCGGAGGTCAAGTCCACCACCCCGTGATCTTGTTCAGCAGCGGACGGTGGGCTCCCTTGAGCCAGTCTCCGGCCAAGATGATCCTGACCTGAACTTTACGAGTGAGCCGAGCCCAGCAGACTTTGGATTTAGGCCAAACCTGAGGTGCTGAACGTTTCTTCCGTTGCCGCCCCAGATTCCATTTCTGGTCCGTCCGTCATCGTCAACTCCGTCCCTGACTTGATTCTTTGCTCCAGGTTGGCGATCACCTTGCGAAACCGGTCCGCGTGCTGGAACAAGTCGTTTAGCTCGGCTATAGCGATCCGTTCCTCTTTGCGGTCGTCATTGATGAATCCAATATAGCGCCTCTGACCCTCGAGATAGAGACGGCAGACGGTCCGTCGGTTGTTGTTGTCCAGAAGCACCGAGAAGTAGCTTGCTGCATCGCGGTAAGCCAGGCGAGCTGGCGCCACGACGTCTCGCAAGAGGCCCTTGATCAGGTAGTAGGCTTCCATCTCAAGGGCAGTAGTGACAACGCCACTCCTTTTGTTTTCAACAGTTGCAGCACTTGTCGTGGTGGCGGGTGACTCCGTTGAAACAATAACCTCGCCACTCTCCTGCGCCAGGGCGCTCTTCAGACGATCGCTGAGTCTCTCGCTGATGAAAAGGTGAAGTGCGCGCTTGACGAGGTCGGTGAACTGCTGCCGGACGGCGGGTGTCATTCGCCCTGTATAGACCCGGCTGGTGAACAGTCGAACAAACTCCTCGGAAGGCGATGCAAGCTCTTCAGCCAGCACCTTCTTGATCTCTTTCGTGTACTTGAGCTCAACTGCTGCGCTGACGACTTCGTCAAGTTGGAACTGAGTCTTGGTCAGGCGCTTGAGCTCGGCGATCATCGGCTCTTGGATGTCGAGCATGTTGATTTCCAAGAAAGGTTTGTGGTCCATTTTGTTCGGCTCTTCGAGGTCACTGAAGAATCGATAGAGGACTCCGTTCGTGAGAACGCCGACACGCGCCTGAGTAACCGAAAAGTATCGATAGAGTTGACTCGGGGTGACGTTATCGAGGTTGACGGCACTATGCTTGGCTTCTATCAAGATGATCGGTTTGCCGTCTTTCATAATGGCGTAGTCGACCTTCTCGCCCTTCTTGATGCCGACATCCGCGCAGAGTTCCGGCACAACCTCGGTGGGATCAAAAACGTTGTAGCCGAGGGTGTTGAGGAACGGAAGGATAAAAGCTTGTTTGGTGGCTTCTTCCGTTTGAACGGTGTCCTTCAGACGGCCCACCTGGGTCCCAAGCGCCCGAATCTGATCAATGAAGTCCATAGCCCCTCCTCAACTTACATCCGACCGGATAAACTTTGCGGACGGCCTCGATTCGTTTCAAGCCCCAATGAATCCTGGAGGTGGCTAAGACTCATTGGTGACGGATTGATCCGGTGTCTTTAGGAAAAGGCTTTAGAGTAGTCATTCTCGTGTGTTCAGGACGCCCCACAAGCTCAGAAGAGGATCTGCGATTTGCCATTGTAGACCGCCGAGTCCTTGTATACGACGAGACTTCGATCCGGCTTCGCGAGCTTGGTTCTCCTGCGCAAGTTCTACGAGCCCGAGCGGTAAGCGCGCTCAACGCCGCTGTCGCAGCCCCAACTCCCGCTTCCCTTTCGCACTCCCAAACTGCTCCGGCACATCCACCGCGAGCAGCACGTCCAGCCCCGACGTCAGACCGGCCCCCCCGATCCGGTTGGCCTGCCTCTGCACCACGTCGTCAAATACCTGGCGCGCCAGGCGCCCGTTTCCGAACGTCTCGTCCCGCCCCCGATACAAATCCCCGAACAACGTAAGCAACCGATCGGCTGCCTCAGCCTCCAGCGTCATCCCACGCCCGGCGGCAAAGCAGCCGAAGATCGAGACGAGCTCTTCGGGCTTGTAGTCCGGAAACTCGATCGGCTCCAGGAACCGGGACCGCAGCCCCGCGTTCACCAGCAAGAACTCTTCCATCGCCGTCGTGTAGCCTGCCAGCACCACGGCCACCTTGTCGCGCAGGTCCTCCATGCGCTTGACGATCGCGCTCACCACCTCGGGCCCCGACTTCTCACTCTCCGACAGCGCATACGCCTCGTCGATGAATAACACCCCGTTCACGCAGCGGTCGAAGACCTGGTTGACCAGCTTGGCGCTCCCGCCAACAAACCCCGAGATCAACCCTGACTGATCCGTCTCCAGCAAATGTCCACGGGCCAGCAGCCCCAGGCACCGATAGATCCGCCCCATGGAGCGGGCCACGGTCGTCTTGCCCGTCCCCGGGCCTCCCGAGAAAATCAGGTTCATCGGCGCCCGCGTCGTCTCCCCACGCAACGCCGAAACCTGCATCAGGTTGACTAGCGACCGGATCCGCTCCTTGACGTTTTCCAAACCAATCAGCCCGTTCAGGTCGCGCAGAGCGTCCTCCAGCGAGTCCAGAGCCGGCGGGTCGGAGATCGCATACACCGCCCCCGCCTCGCCGGCGGGCCCGCGCGCGGGGGAGGACTTCACCAGCGGCACGTCCTTCAAGACAAGCAACGACAGGTCCTCACCGGGCGCCCCTGAGAGGCGCGAGGCCTGGAGCTCCACGCACTTCTCGAACACGTTGCGCACCAGGCGGCCGTTGCCGAAGTCCGAGCCGCGCTGGTTGTAGAGCACCTCGAACTGGCGGGCCAGCTCCGCCCGGGCCTCCGGGTCCAGACGATAGCCCCCCGAGGCGCAGAACCCCTCGAAGATCGTCAGCAGCTCCGCCGGCTTGTAGTCCTCGAACTCGATCTGGTGGGGAAAGCGCGACCGCAGACCCGCGTTCACATCGAAGAACGCCTGCATATCTGAAGTGTAGCCCGCCACGATGACGCAGAGCTTGTCCTTCGAATCCTCCATCCGTTTGACCAGAGTCGCCACCGCCTCCGGCGCCAAGTCGTTCGTCGTGCGGGCGGCGAGCATGTACGCCTCGTCCACGAACAGGACGCCGTGCAGGGCGCTGTCCACCGCCTCGTTGGTCTTGGGAGCCGTCTGGCCCACGTACGAGGCCACCAGGCCGGAGCGGTCGGTCTCGATGACGTGGCCGCGTCCCAGCAGACCCAGGCATTTGAAGATACGGCCCATCATGCGGGCCACGGTCGTCTTGCCCGTGCCCGGGGGGCCCAGGAACGCCATGTGCAGCGACAGAGGCGTCGTCGACAACCCCTGCTCCCGGCGCGCCTTCTGAGTCGTGAAAAAGTTGCACAGGCGCCGCACCTGCTCCTTGACGCGGGCCAGGCCCACCAGCGCGTTCAGCTCCTCCAACACCTTCTCGAGGGAATCCCCGCCCGGCGGCTCGTTGCCCTTGCGGTGGCCGCGGGGCATGTCCTGGGCCTCCAGCGTCACCAGATCCTCCTCCGAAATCCCCGCTGAAGAGACCAGGCGGTTGGCCTGGCGCTCCAGGCTCTCCTCGAACAGGCTGTGCACGGTGCGGGCATTGGCGAAGGAGCGATCGGTCTGGCGGGCCAGGTCGGCGAAGAACATCCCCAGGGCGTCGTGGGCTTCCGGGGTCACCACGAAGCCCCGCGTGCGTGCGCACTGCTCGAACACGGCCAGCAGCTCCTCGGCGCTGCAGTGGGGGAACTCCAGGCGGTGGCGGAAGCGCGCGGCCAGGGCCGGGTAAGCCTCCAGGAAGCCCGGCATCTCGTCAGGCCAGCCGCTCAGGATAACCGCCATCCGCTCGGGATCCTCCTCCAGCCGGCACAGCAGCGCGGCCACTGCGGTCTTGCCAGCGGCGTCCTCCTTCTTGCGCGTGCCCAGGGTGGGCGCGTCGTCCACCAGGAGCACGCCCCCCTCAGCCAGGGCGAGGACCTGCTTGAAATTGTCCTCGGAGCCCGTCAGAGCGGCGCGCGTGGCCTCGACGACCTGTCCGCCGGGCAGGATGCCGAGCCCGCGGTAGAGCCTCCCCAACAGGCGCGCCACGGTCGTCTTGCCGGTGCCGCTCATCCCCGCCACGACGGCGTTGAGAAAAAGGGGATTGCGCGCCATCCCCCTCTGGCGGCGCAGGGTCTCGATGCGAGCGTGGTTCACCAGCGAGTTGACCTGAGCCTTGACGGCCTGCAGCCCAACCAGCGCCTCCAACTCGGCCAGCGCATCCTCCAGGCGGTCGTTGGGCGGGGGATGGCTGACGTTCACGCCGGGCAGACCCTTGATCGGCTGCGCCTCCGCGGGAGGGGCCGGGGGGCGGAGGAGCTCGGCGGCGCGCGTCCGGGCGGTCTGGACCTCGGCCTTGGTCAGGTCGATGTCTGGCGCGTAGTAAGCCATCAGGCCTTTCTCGCTGTTCTCGAGCCCCAGGACCAGACCGAGCCCGCGAGCCAGCAGCTTGGCCTCGGGGCGCAGCGGCTGGTCGGCCAGCAGCGCCAGCCTCGCCGTCGGATAGTTGCACGAGTCGCGCCGTTCGGGGGCCTCCAAGCCCAGCTCGAGGATGTCGCGCAGCAGCACCACGTTCACTTGGGCACGGTCGAGCACCGTCCAGAACACGCTCGGGTCGGGCTTGCGCGTCGTGTCGGCTTTCGGGCTGTTGGGAAAGGCGTTCTCCAGGTCGGGGCCCAGCTTGCGCGTGTGGAACGTCGGCTGGAAGCGGATCCCCGCGGGCTCCCAGACGGCGTTGACGCGGTCGAGCAGGGCGCGCGCCTCCTCCTCGGAACGGGCCGTGCCGTGGAGCGGGTTCTCCACTCGGGTCACCTGGACGGGGACCTCGAGGAGCCCCTGCGAATCTTTGGCGGCTACCGGTTCGAGCTTCACCGCCGGGGGCGGGGCTTTCGCAGGCTCTGGCGCAGCTTTCGGGGGGGCAGGAGAGGACGGCGCGGGCATCGTCACCACCAGCTCCTTCACCGCGTTCCGCAGGCGCTCGATCTCGTCCGGCGCGAGGCGCGTCCCGGTGGCGCCGGCCTTGGACATCAGCCGATCCGGATGCCCTTCCACGCTCGTCAGACCGAGCTGCGTCGCCAGTCCCCACGCCAGGCACTGCGGCCCCGCGCGCTTCGGAACGCGCTCCGAGACGAGCAGCAGCCCCCTCCCTGCCGACGGCTGCACCAGGTCCTTGCCCGCCACGCGCACCGACTTGAAGCAGAAGACGTTGTAACTCGAAGGGTCGAACTCGGGCAGCGCCTTCAGCTTTTCGTACTGCGGAGATGAGCCTGGAAGGATGTCCGCGATCAGATCGTCGCTCAACTCGGTCTCCGAGCGCGCCTCCACCTCCAGCACGATGCCCGCGGGGCGAAACACCTCGTTGGTCCAGGCCACCATGGCCTCGAGCCTCTGCATGGAGAGCGTGGCTCCGTCGCGCGCGTTGCGAACGCAGTGCAGCTTGATCGGGAACAGCAGCAGTGGCTGGGCGGGCTCGCAGGGCTCGGGGTGGACCAGCCCGCGCTGGATGGCTCCCTGGCGCAGCAGCTCGCACTCCTCCTCGGTCAGGGTCGTGCCGCCGCCCATCAGGCGCTCTTTCTCGGGGACGGTCTTCAGTCCGCACTGCAACGCCAGTCCCCAGGCGAGCTTGTGGCCGGCTTTCTGGCCCAGCACCAGCGTGCGCTCGGTCGAGGCCCCGGTGACCGGCTGCGTCAGGGTCGCCCCGCTCACGCGCACGGCCTTCACGATGAACAGGTTGTGCAGCTGCCTGTCATACTGCGGGACCGCCTCGAGAGCGGCGAACGAGGGCACGCGGGAGGTCCTGGTGCCCGCCACGTTGGGGAGGAAGCTCTCGATGACCTCGTCCGAAAGCGGCGTCGTGGACCACTCGCGCACGTGCAGCTCGATGCCCGCCGGCTTCAGGATTTCGTTGGCCTGCTCGAGGATGCTCTGATCGGCGGAGCCCCCGTCGCGGGCATTCTGAACCAGGTGAATCTTGAGGTCGAGGCGCAGGGGGGCGCGTACCCTGGCCGGGGCTGCCTTCGGAGCTTCGGGCACCCTGGGTGCCGGCGGAGTGATCGTCCCCGAGGTCGTCATCACGGCCGGCTCCAGCACCGCCTGGAGCGCGGAAGCGACGTCGTCGGCCCCATCCGGCACCAGCACCAGCCGGTTACGGGGATAGGCCACCGAGTGCGGATAGGGAACCCCTCCGCGCCGCCCGCCCAGAGCCAGCACCTGGCCCACGCAGACCACGCTGAGGCGGTCCTCGGTGAGCAGCGCCAGTCTGGCGGCCGAGGGTTTGCGCCCGGGCTTGGCGATGCTCGGGTCGTTGGGATACGCCTCCTGCAACGCCTGGGCGGGTATCGCCTCGTGCCGGACCTCCACGACCTTCGCCAGGCCGGCAAGGAGGTCGCCAACCTCCTCCTCCGTGCGCTGACTGGACTCGTCCAGGAAGACCACGACGTCGATAGCCACGGGACGGCCTTCGGGTCGTGCTCGGGGATCCCCTAGTCTCGGATCGAAAGCGATCCGGAGCTCCAGGGACGGAGAGTCCTGGGTCTCGCTGGTCTCTAGCGCTCGTTCCTGGAGGCGACCCAGAGCCTCTCTGTCCGCTGCCTCAGGTTCTCGGTTCCGCCCCCACCCGCGCTTCTCGTCAGGATGATGCTCTCCGAGGCGGAGGATCCCGGAGCGCACGGGCCGGATCCAGGGCGAAGATGAGCGCACCGACGCCAAATTCATCGACGCGGTCGCCTCCGGCCGCACCCAGGCGCAATGCTGGTCGGTGCAGCAGCCGGCCTGGACTCTGCTCTAATGTTCGCTCGACTGGGTGTCTCTCCGGCGCGCCCGAAAGCACGAGCGTCACGTTCGTGGGGGCAGTACGGGCTCGTGTCGGTCTCGGTCCACAGGTTGAGCTCGCGCGCCAAGCGTCCGCTGCTATGAGCCTGCGTCCCGAGGGAGACTCTACCGCTCGATCACCAGGAAGCTCGGCCCTGCGTACTCCAGAGCCCGACCCAAAGCCTCGCTCACCCCGGACCGCTCGCTCAGCTTCTCGGTCCGCGCACCCAGCGCGGCGGCCATCGCCACCACGTCCACCTGGGGGTCACGGAAGTCCAGGCCCACGAACCGGGTGTCCTGGAACGCGGTGCCCATCGCGTGGCACCACAGGTCTTTCAGAATGCGATACTCGTGATTGACGAAGCACACGAACACGACGGGGATGCGGTAGCGCGCCGCGGTCCAGATGGCGTGGATGGAGAACAAGCTCCCGCCGTCCCCCACGAAGCACACCGAGGGCTTGCCAGAAGCCAGCGAGATCCCAACCCCCAACGGCATCGCCCAGCCCAGCCCGCCCCCGCGCGGCGAGAAGTGCACGGAGCGAAAGCCGAGCTTCGTGGCGATGTCCTGCACCAGCGCGTCCTCCGAGGAGCCCTCCGTGACCACGTGGGTTTCCCGATCCAGGCGCAACAACGCCTCCAGAATGAGGGCGTCGCTCCCCTGACCGTAGCGCTCCTCCAGCGCCGCCAGCGGGGGAGTCAAACGCTCGCCTTCCGCGACCGAGGGCAGCCGTTCGGCCAGCGCCTCCAGCGTGGCCCGGACGTCTCCCTGCACCGCCAGGTCGCACGGATAGTCGAACCCGAGTTGCGAGGCGGCGGGGGCGAGCTGGAAGATGCGCACCGAGTCGGGGAGCGCGAAGCCCCCGTCGTAGGTGAACGTGTCCACCTTTTCGCCGATCAGCAGCACCGCCTCGTAGCCGCCCAGAATCGCTCCGATCTCGCGCGTGGTGGGCGGCAGCTGGCCCTTGAAGGAAGGGCTGAGGGGGTCCACGTTTCCCTGCACGTGGAAGGGCGCCGCATACACGTCCGCGCCCAGCGAGGAGGCGATGGCGCCGAGCACCGGAATCCCCCCGGCAGCGGCGTAGTCGGCCACGATGGCGAGCTTGCCGCGGGGCACCGAGGTGAGTGTGCTCTGGAGCTCGTCCAGGCCGCGGGGGACGACGTCGTCCACCAGTCGGGTGGGGCGGAATTTGGTGCTGGCGGTCCGCTCTTGCATGAAGTTCATCGGGATCGACAAGAACACCGGCCCGGGGGGCTGCACCCGGGCCTGCAGGTAGCAACGCTGCAGGGCGACCGCCAGGTCGTCGGCCCGGGTCACCTCGTAGGCATACTTCGTGGCCGTCTCGGCCAGGCGGGTGTTGGGGGCACCGAGCACCGGGTTGTGGATGAGGAAGCGCGAGTCTTGCTGCCCGTTGATGACCAGCAGGGGAATCCCGGACATCAGCGCGTTGCGCATGTTGAACATCCCGTTGGCGAGCCCGGGATAGGTGTGCAGGCTGACGACCGCGGGCCGAGACGTCATGAGCGCATATCCGGCGGCGATTCCGACCGCGCTCGACTCGTGGAGGGACAGGATGTACTCCGTCCCGCTCTCCGCCAGCGCCGCCAGGAAGGTGGTTTCGGTCGTGCCGGGATTGCCGAACACGTAAGGAATGTCAAAGGTCTTCAGGAACGCGCGGATCAGCTCGCCCCCGGTCAGGTCGGTTTGCATACCCTCCGGTGCGCGAGGCGGCAACGATCTCCTGTCCCGTGTTCACAAACCGGCAATGCGATTTTGGAACCCCGCCAGACCGCCCCCCTATGCTGCGAGAAATCGACGAGGAGGGCTACAGTCGTGGGCATCGAGGCAGTCGGATCGGGTTCCAAGGTCGAGCGGGTCGAGCGTCCGGAGAAGGAAGAGAAGGCGGAGCAGGCCCCCGAGACCAGCCCGCCGGACACCACCGACCGGGTCACCCTGGGCGACCCGGAGGAAGAGGACGCCCCCACCACCCTCCTCAAAGGCATCGACGACAACTACGAGCCGCGTCCCGGCGAGCCGATGCGGACGTTCGACCCGGGCACGGGTCTCATCACCGTCCACGACAAAGACGGGTCGGTCATCG
>JBDHVW010000152.1:0-14324 GCA_039809865.1 Vulcanimicrobiota bacterium | reverse complement strand
CTGCGCGAGGGCTTCAACGAGATCGAGCTGGCCGAAAAGCACCAGCTGCCCCGCCTGATCACGCGCGAGGACCTCAAGGGCAACCTGCACGGGCACACCACCTGGTCCGATGGGCAGCACTCGGTGGAAGAGATGGCCCGCGCGGCCGCCAAACAGGGTCTGGAGTATCTCGCCATCACGGACCACTCGCCCTGGGTGGGGGTGGCCAACGGGCTGGACGTGACGCGCCTGCGCCAGCTCCGCCTCGAGATCGAGCGCGTGCGCAAAATGAACCTGGGCGTGGAGATCCTCTGGGGCAGCGAGGTGGATATCCGCCCCGACGGCACCCTGGACTACCCCGACGACGTGCTGGCCGAGCTCGACGTCGTGGTCGCGAGCGTGCACTCCAACCTCAACATGAATCGTGACGAGATGACCGCGCGCGTGTTGAAGGCGATCGAGAATCCCCACGTGGACATCCTGGGCCATCCCACGGGACGCCTTTTGGGGCGCCGCCCGGGCTACGACATGGATTGGGAGGCCCTCTATCGGACGGCCGCTCGCACGCGGACGGCGCTGGAGATCAACGCTTATCCGAACCGTCTGGACCTCAAAGACACGATGGCGCGGCGCGCCCGGGAGCTGGGCTGCATGCTGGCCATCGGGGCCGACGCCCATTCCGCCGACCACTTCGAATACCTCAAGCTGGGCGTGGGAGTGGCGCGACGCGCCTGGATTACCCCCGAAAACGTGCTCAACACCCGCAGCCTGGAGGACTTGAAGGCCTGGCTGAGCCATTCGCTCGCGGGCAGCGCCTGAATGGCGCCTCGTCCCGAGACTCCGCTGCGCGGCCTGTCGCCCCTGCCCGAATCCTTCTTCGCGCGGGATACGGCTGAGGTGGCCCGCGACCTCATCGGATGCTGGCTTGTGCACGAGGGCGTGGGCGGTCCCCTGGTCGAGACCGAAGCCTATCTGGGGATGGACGATCCGGCCTCGCACGCCTTCCGCGGGCCCACGCCTCGCGCCGCCATCATGTTCGAGCAGGTCGGCCGCGCCTATGTCTACTTCAGCTACGGCAACCACAACTGCGTGAACGTGGTGGCCCACCCGGAGGGGAAGGCCGGCGCCGTCCTGTTGCGCGCGCTCGAGCCGCGGATCGGCGTGGAGACAATGATCGAGCGGCGCCAGCGCTCGGATCATCTGGCCGCGGGCCCGGGGCGCCTCTGCCAGGCCCTGGGCATCGACCGCGGGCACAACGGGGTGAGCCTTCTCAGCGGCCCGCTCACGCTTCAAAGGGGAGCGGAATCTCCCCCCGTCTCCGTCAGCCTGCGCATCGGCATCACCAAAGCCAAGGACGCTCCGCTGCGGTTCACTCACCAGGGGAGCCGTTTCGTGAGCCGATGATCTTCCTCGGACTGGCTTCCCGCAATGTGGTTCGCAACCGCGAGCGCAGCCTGCTGACCCTGATCGGCGTGCTGCTGGCGGTGGGCTCGTTCGTGGCTTTGCTGTCGCTGGCCGAGGGGCTCTACCGCCGCGTGGTCAACGAACTGGATGGCCGCGACGTGCACGTCTACGTCCTTCCCCACACCGCCGTGCCGCTCCCCACCGGTCCGGTCGGGACGCTGGGCCTCTCCAGTGATACCATCGCTCTGAGCTGGCTGGACGAGATCAAGAAGATGGACCAGGTGGAGCAGGTCGGTGGCATCATGCGCCAGTCCTGGACCGGGCGCACTGCGGTGATGCCGGTGATCGCGATCGATCCCGAGCAGATGGCCAGTTTCATGCCCAACCTCAGCCTGCAGGGCAGCAGGATGGGCACCGGGCAGGTGCTGATGGGGGAGGGCCTGGCCACCAACGAGGGCCTGGGCCAGGGAGCGGTTCTCCAGAATGGCCAGTACCACTACGAGGTGGCCGGGCTCGTCAGCTCCAGCACCGGCAGCTTCCAGGACTACTTCGTCTACATGCCGCTGACAACCGCGATCAAGGAGACCAACGCTCAAGGCGTGCAGGAGGTCTGGGTCAAGCTGCGCGATCCCTATTCGGCGCCGGAAGTGGCGGCCCGCATCAACGAGCTCAAGATTCCCGGCGCCCACGCCCTGACCAAGCAGCAGTACATGGGGATCTCGGCCGACTACATCAAGTATGTCTGGATGCTCCAGTTCTGCATTGCCGCCATCGGGGTCTTGATTGCGATGACCGCCGCGATGAATACCATGTTGATGTCCACTTACGAGCGGCTGCGCGAGTTCGCCACCCTGCGGGCCATCGGCGCGAGCCGAATGCTGGTCGTGATGATGATCATGGGAGAGTCGGTGCTGCTGAGTCTGGCCGGCGGTATCGCGGGCATCTTCTTTGGCTGGTTGGCCTCCTATCTGCTGGACCGGGCCGTGCTGGTGCTGTTCAAGCTCACCTTCCCCCTGGCCAAGGTGACGCCGGTGCTGGTGGGTGAGGCTCTGTTGCTCTCGTGCTTTGTCGGCATGGTGGGAGCGGCTCTGCCGGCCATCATCGTGTGGCGGCTCAAGATCGTCGACGGGTTGAGGTGGGACTGACATGCACGTCCGCCTGAACGGCATCCACAAATACTACGAGTCGCCCGCCGGCCCGTGTAAGGTGCTCGAGAACGTCACGCTGCACATCCCGTCGGGCGCGTTCGTCTCGCTGATGGGGCCGAGCGGCTCGGGAAAAACCACGTTGCTGAACCTGATCGGCTGCCTGGACAGCCCCACGTTCGGTCAGGTGATGCTGGAGGACCGCGACGTGGCCAGCGCCGACGAGGGCACGCGGGAGCGCATCCGCCTCAAGCACATCGGATTCATCTTCCAGAACTACAACCTGTTGCCCACGCTGACGGTGCTCGAGAACGTGGTGTTGCCGATGCAACTCGCCGGCCTGCGCTCTTCCGAGCGCAGCGAGCGGGCGGGAATGCTCTTGAAGGCGGTCGGGCTCGACCAGCGCGCCTCCCAGCGCGTCAACAGCCTCTCCGGCGGCCAGCAGCAGCGCGTGGCCATCGCCCGGGCCCTGGGGAACCTGCCTCAGCTGATCCTGGCCGACGAGCCCTCGGGAAACCTCGACGGACGCTCGACCAAGGAGGTCATGCAGGTGCTGAAGTCGATCAACGATACGCAGAAGGTCACTGTGGTCATCGTTACGCACGATCCGGCCGTAGCGGCTTACGCCGAACAGGTGTACTACTTGGAAGGAGGTCGGCTGGCATCGGGTTGACCCGGAGGGACTCCGGGGGGAACTTGTTGAAGGGCAAACGCCCAAGAACGCCATGAGCATGATCGTCTGTTTGAGTTGCGGCACCGCCAACGGTGGCACTGGGTATTGCTCCCAGTGTAACGCCCCATTGCCCAAGATCGACCCCAACTCCAACATGAGCGGTACGGGCCACCAGACGGGCCGGTTCGAGCAGATTCGCGATGCCTGCGATAAGGTGCGCACTCAGGCCTGGACCCTGGAAGAGTTCGAGCAGTTCATCTCCAACCTGTTCAACTTCCTGGAAGGTCACAAGAACGCCATCATCGGCTACGTGAAAGAGACCGGTTACTTCGAGTATGGCTCCCAGGAAGTCGAGATGGGCTTCACCGGCGTGCAGCGCTACGAGGAAGGTCTCGAGCTGATCTACACCTATATCGAGGACGGCGTGCCCGAGTCGGTCCTGGATCAGGGCTTGCAGATGATCTGGGAAGGCAACGAGATGATCAACGAGGCCATGCGCGAGAACCGTGCCGCCCGCCGCAAGCTGGAAGAAGAATGGGGCTACATGTAGAGGACGGGGGACGGGAGACGGGAGACGGGGGAGAGGCAATCCTGGTCTCAGGCCTGACGCGCCGATTTGGAGCCCGCACGGCGCTGGACGACGTTTCCTTCGAGGTTCCCTCGGGGCAGATCTTCGGGTTTTTGGGCCCCAACGGGGCCGGCAAGACGACCACCATCCGTATCCTCACCGGTCAACTGAAAGCCAGCTCCGGCTCGGTGAGAGTGCTGGGCCTGAACCCGAGCCTCAGGGGACGCGAGTTGCGCGCCCGCATCGGGCTCTCGCACGAGGATGCGGGGCACTACGACCGCCTCAGCGTGGCCAGTAACCTGAAGTTTTTCGGAAGATTGTACGGCGCACCCGAGAGTCGCTGCGACGAGCTCTTGAAATCTTTTGACCTCTACGAGCGCCGCCAGGAGACGGTGGCCAGGCTGTCGCGAGGGATGCGCCAGCGGCTGGTGTTGGCCCGGGCCCTGGTGGGGTCGCCCGAGCTGCTGTTCCTCGACGAGCCCACCGCCGGGCTCGATCCGCTGGCGGCCCGAGGCGTGCGCCAGCTGATCCGAGACTTCTGCAAGGGCGGCAAGACGGTGTTTTTGACCACCCACTACATGGAAGAAGCGCAGGAGTTGTGCGCGAGGGTGGCCATTCTCGACCGCGGCAAAATGCTCGCCTGCGACGCGCCCGATGCGCTTCGGAACGGGGCTTCGTTGGAAGAAGTGTTTGTCCGGTTGACGGGGAGGAGACTCCATGATACCGTCGAAGAGCCCGGCTCGGCGAGGATCTGAGGTCCTCGCGTTGAATCCAGGTCAATTTCCCAGGATTGTCTCCCCCGATTGACAGTCCCCTAAATCATCGCCTAAACTGAAGGCGCTTTCCAGCGAGGTTCAGCGTGTCCACCATCCGCAGAGCACTGATCGCACTTGTCCTCCTTGGCCTCGTCATCGACGGAGCTTTGATCGCCTACGCCAAAGGCGTCTTCTCCAAAGCCCCGGAGCCCAAGAAGTACAACCTGACCATCAAGGTCGAGAAGCGCGATCAAGCCAACAAGATCAAGAAAGCCCTGGCTGACGGAGGCTTTGGCGATGTCCCGATCGTTCGGGAGAAGGGGGAGAAGCAGGTCCTCAAAGGCTACAAGCTGGTGCTCGAGGGCCAGCCGGACACGCTCGGCCCTCTGGCCAAAACGCTCCGCCTGCAAAAGCACAAGATCGATTATAAGGAAGGCGGCACGGTGCTCACCTACGGGGTGATGTATCCCAAAAAGCCGCTGGCCGAGAAGGCGGCCGCCAAGCTGCTGACCTCGGATGGAATTCAGTTCCTGGTGCGCGAGAACTTCAAGACCCAGATCATGAGCTATGAGCGGATGGACTTGAAGGACCTCAGCGACCAGCAGAAGACCGACGTGCGCGCTCTTCCCGAGCTGGCGGGCGTCGAGGTGATCGAGAAGGAGGCCGGGGCCGCGGGTGGCGCGGCTGCACCTCCCGAGGCGAGCGGCTCGCCGAAGTAAAGAACGTTTTTTGGCCAGTCTGCGTGCGATAGCGGCCCTCTTCTGGAAAGACCTGGAGGACGCGGCCCACAGTCACACGCTTCTGGTCATCTTGATCGGGCCGGTGGTGCTATCGTTCATGATGGCCCGATCGCTCGGGTCGACGGACATCCGCCGCCCGCTGCTGGCGGTCTACGACCCCGGCAAGAGCGGGTTGGTGCGGGTGCTCGCGGGCTCCGAGCTGATCAGGATTGAGACGGTCGCCAGTTGGGAAGAGGGTCGCCAGCTGGTGGTCCGAGGCAGGGCTCCGGCCCTGCTGGGGGTTCCGGCCGACTTCGACCGGGATCTCGGGCAAGATCAATTCCCTCGTCTGGACCTGGCAGTGGATGAAAGCTACCGGGGCCAGGTGGCGGTCGTCCGTGAGGCTATTCGGGCCGCCCTGCGCGAGCAGGCCGGCCAGGAGATCCCGGCGGACATCCGGGTGGACAAGGTTCGCGAGTTCACCGGGGCTCCCCGAAAGACTCTTCTGCCCATCTGGGTGGTCTTCACAGCGCTCGGCGCGCTGATGGTGACCGCTTCGACCCTGGTAGAGGAGAAGGAAAAAAGGACACTATCGGCGATACTTGCGGCTCCAGTGGAGCTGTGGGAGGTGCTGGCGGGCAAGATTTTAGCCGGCTTCTTCCTGGCAGATCTGGCGTCCATCCTGGTGCTGGCCCTCAATGGGGGCTTCACGAGCGCCTGGTTGGCCCAACTGCTCCTGGTCTCACTGGGCTGCGCGGTGTTTGCGGTGGTCGGGACTCTGGTCGGATTGAGCGTCCGGAGCCAGGCGACCGCCAACGCGGTGCTCTCTGGAATCTACCTGCTCCTGTTCGTGCCGGTGGCCCTGGCCGACGTGAGCCAGGCGATGTTCCAGGTAGCCCGCTGGCTCCCCACCTATTATCTCCAAACGGCTCTGAACCAGACCATTCTGGGAGGCGCGGGTTGGGGTGAGGTGGGAACCGCTCTGGAGATCCTCGCCGGTACGGCGGTGGTAGCGTTCGCGATCGGCCTCGTGCAACTGCGAAGCTACCGATTGGTAGACTAGAAAGGGTTTTAGAATGGATAAGGGTATGACCGGCGCCGAGCTGCGGCGTAAAACGCGCACCGACCTGTTGGATATCGCCAAGGAAGTCGGGCTGTCTGGGTATCAGAAGCTGAAGAAGGACGAGCTGGTGGAGCGCATCCTCGAGACCACCGGTGGCTCGGACGACGACGGAGCGGCCGAGGCCGTGGCCGACGAGGAGCCAGCTTCGCAGCCAGCGGCGGTGGCCGAGTCGGATGATGAAGTTTACACCCCCCGCATGCGGCCCGGCCGCTATGCGCGGCGCGAGGAGGGCTCCGAGAGCGAGCCCGCTCCGGCGCCCGCGCCGGCCCGTGAAGAGGGCCGCTCGGAGAGCCGCGAGGGCGGCGGAGTGCGCGAAGGACGCCGCCACCCGCGCGAGCGCCGCGAGGGCCGCAACCGCCCCGAGGGCGGCGCAGGCCAGGAGGAAGGTCGTTACGAGCGTGGTGACCGCTACGAGCGCAACGAGAGCGGCAGCAGCTACGCCGAGCGTCAGGGCGGTGGTCGCTACGAGGGACGCGAGCGCGCTGAGACCCGCGACTCCGAGAGCGCTGGCCGCTACGAGCGCAATGACCGCGGTGGCGAAAGCCAGCGTGAGGAGAGTGGCGGGCGTTACGGCCGCAACCGGGGCCGTGGCGGCGAGGACCGGACCGAAGCTTACGAAGCCCGCGGCGAGCGCGGTGAAAGCCGTGGCGAGCGCGGTGAAAGCCGCGGTGAGGGCCGCGGTGAAAGCCGTGGCGAGGGCCGTGGCGAGCGCGGTGAGGGTCGTGGCGAAGGCCGCGGCGAGACCCGCGACAACGAGGGCGGAGGCGGGCGCTACGGGCGCAATCGCCGCGACCGCAACGATCGTGGTGGCGAGCGCAACGACCGCGGTGACCGCGGCGAGGAGCGCACCGAGACCCGGGAGACCACCGATGGCGGAGGCGACCGCTACGGGCGCTACCGCGGAGGTCGCAACCAGGGCGCGGAAGAGCGCACCGAGGGCGACCGCTACGAGCGCGAGGAGAGAGGCGGAGGCCGGCACGCGCAGCGCCAGCCCGAGCACAGCGGCGAAGATTGGGAAGCCGAAGAGGGCGACTACGACCGCGAGTGGGATCGCGGCGAGGTTTCCGGTGAGTTCGAGGGCCGCGCCGAGCGCGAGCCGCGCGAGCCCCTGGGCAGCCTTTTTGCCAGCGGCGTCCTGGAGATCTTGCCGGAGGGCTACGGCTTCCTGCGCGGGCGCAGCTACCTGCCGGGCCCGAGCGATATCTACGTCAGCATCTCGCAAATCCGGCGCTTCTCGCTCCGGATGGGCGACATGGTGCTGGGCCAGGTGCGCCCGCCCAAGAGCGGAGAGAAGTACTACGGGCTGCTCAAAGTCAGCACGGTCAACGGGATGGATCCCGAGCAGGCGCGCCGCCGCCCGCACTTCGACCAGTTGACGCCGATCTTCCCCAACGAGCGTTACACGATGGAGTCGCCTGACGGCGACCTGTCGCCGCGGCTCATCGACCTGTTCTGTCCGATCGGCAAAGGACAGCGCGGCATGATCGTCGCTCCGCCTAAAGCCGGTAAGACGATCCTCCTCAAGAAGATCGCCAACGGGATCATTCGGAACTTCCCCGAGACGGTGCTGATGGCGCTGCTCGTGGACGAGCGTCCCGAGGAGGTCACCGATTTCGAGCGCTCCATCGACGGCGAGGTGATTTCGTCGACTTTCGACGAGCCGCCCGAGCAGCACGCCCACGTCTCCGAGCTGGTGCTCGCGAAGGCGATGCGGATGGTGGAGATGGGCAAGGACGTCGTCATCCTGCTCGACTCGCTCACTCGCATGGGCCGCGCCTACAACAACATCACCCCGCCCTCCGGCCGCACCCTCACCGGTGGTCTCGACACGGCCGCGCTCCGGATGCCCAAGCGATTCTTCGGAGCGGCGCGCAACATCGAGAACGGCGGAAGCCTGACGATCATCGCCACGGCGCTGATCGACACCGGCTCGAAGATGGACGAGGTGATCTTCGAAGAGTTCAAGGGCACCGGCAACATGGAGCTCGACCTGAGCCGCCGCCTGGCCGAGCGCCGCATCTTCCCCGCCATCGACATCAAGAAGTCGGGCACGCGCCACGAGGAGCTGCTGTTGGGCGAGGAGGAGCTCAAGAAGATCTGGTTGATGCGTCGGGCGCTCGACCTGCTCGGCGACGGCCAGGATCCCACCGAGGCGGTCATCGAGCGCATGCGTCGCACGAAGACCAACGAGGAGTTCCTCAATACGCTGGGACGCGAGGTGTCGCACGCTCGCGGGCAGTAGAGACGGGCGACGGGAGACGGGAGACGGGAGTCACGGGTAAGTATGCTTTAGCTGCCTCCGCTGTGGACGGTTCGTTCTGGGAAGAACCAGGATGGATTCCCGCGACGCGCACTGGCAACGAGTTTCGGCCTCCCGAGAAGGAAGAGCTCATCGCTCTACCCGACCACAGTCCCGTTATGTACCTGCCCGGCCGTCAGGCTCTGGGCTGGAAAGGTGCCGTCCAGGGGGCCCCGCGCCCCGTGGACGGCGCTCTTGTTTTAGCCTGCTCGCTGCCGAGCGGTTACATCCGCACGTTACTGCCGGCCTACCGGCGCGACGAGAAGGCTCCCCATCTGCCACTGTTCGGTTACGCCGCGGTCGTCTTTCGCAAGGGCAAGCTCTACGCGGCAGCCCTCCAGACCGACGACAATCCCCGCTGGGAGCCGTCCGCCTATCACCGGCCCGACCTCGAGCGAAAGATCAAGCAGCGCCTGAAGAAATCGCCCGAGAACCGGGTGCTGCAGCAGCTCAAGGTCTGCGCGCTGGAGTACGGCTGCTACAATGCTCAGAACGTGTTCTACAACCGCTGGGAGGGCGCCGTGCCGGTCTCTCCCGCCTGCAACGCCGTGTGCCGAGGGTGCATCTCGCTGCAGCCCGAGGACATGCCGGCCTCACCCCAGCAGCGCTTCGACTTCGTGCCCAGTCTCGAGGAGATCGCCGAGGTCGGCCTGGCGCACCTGAACGGCTCGCCGGAAGCGATCTACTCGTTCGGTCAGGGATGCGAGGGAGAGCCGCTGCTGCGCGCCGACCTGATCGCGAAGTCGATCAAGGCCATGCGGACCGAGACCAACCTGGGCTGCATTCACCTGAACACCAACGGTTCCCGCCCGGCCGGCCTGCGCATGGTGATCGCGGCGGGGCTGGACTCGATTCGCGTCTCGCTCAACAGCGTCCTTACGGAGCAATACACCACCTATTACCAGCCCAAGAACTACACGTTCGCCGACGTCACCGCGGGAGTGAGGCTGGCCGCCGACAGCGGTCTTCAGGTCTGTCTGAACTACCTCGTGATGCCGGGCTGGAACGACGCGGAGGAGGAGGTCGAGGCCTTGATCCGCTTCGTACACGAGCAAGGTGTCAACATGATCCAGATGCGCAACCTCAACATCGACCCCGATCTTTACGCCGAATGGGTAAAAAGACCCGGTGGTTCGGTGCTGGGAGTGCCGGCCATGCTCGCAAAGCTGCGTCAGAGCTGCCCGGGGCTAGTCATCGGCAACCATACGAGGTATTACCGTAGGGGAATCTAGAAGCTGGAAGTCCGATGAGCGTTTCCGCAACCATAGGCCGTTACCACATCATGCAAGAGCTCGGCCGGGGAGGCATGGGCGTGGTCTACAAAGGACACGACCCGCTCTTGAACCGGCACGTCGCGTGCAAGATCCTTTCCCAGCAACTCGTAGGCAATCCCGACTCGAAGGAGCGCTTCATCCGCGAGGCGCAGGCGGCGGCCCGGCTCAACCATCCCAACATCATCGGCATCTACGATATCAACGAGCAGGACGGGATTTACTACCTGGTCATGGAGTTCATCAACGGCTCCTCGCTCGATGTTCTGCTGCGCGAGAAGCGCGGCCCCATGAGCGTGCAGGAGACGCTCGAGATCTTCGTCCCGATGGCACAGGCTCTGGACTACGCTCACCAGCACGGCATCGTCCACCGCGACGTCAAGCCGGGCAACATCATGGTCACCGAAGACCGTAAGGTCAAAGTGGCCGACTTCGGCATCGCCTGGGTGGGCGCGTCGCAGACGCTGACGCAGCCCGGCCAGGTGCTGGGCTCTTGTTTCTATTTCTCGCCCGAGCAGGCGCGCGGCGAGAAGGTGGACCGCCGCGCGGACATCTACTCGCTGGGCGTGGTGCTGTTCGAGATGCTGACGGGCCAGGTCCCCTTCCGGGCCGACAACCTTCCGGCCGTCATCCAGCTCCACCTCACGGCCGAGCCGCCGCGGCCGATCGGCATCAACCGCCTGATCCCCGAGAAGATCGAGCAAGCGATCCTCAAGTGCATGCGCAAGGACCCCTCGGAGCGCTTCCAGAACGTCGGCGATCTCATCGAGGGCCTGAAGGTCGAGGAGGTGCAGGAAGACCTCTACAAGACGCAGATCAGCCCCTCCCAGGCCGCTCTGCACAACATCCTGGGGAACAATTATTACAAGCAGGGCAAACTCGACCTGGCCATCATGGAGTGGCAGAAAGCCACCAACCTCGACCCCTACAACGCCCTCACCCACAACAACCTGGGCACCGCCATGGATGGCCTGGGGAGGCTCCCGGAAGCCATCGTGGAGTATGGCAAGGCGGTGGACCTCAACCCCAACAACTTCGTGGCCCACTACAATCTGGGCTCGGCCTTCTACCGCCAGGGGGCGCTGGACAATTCCATCGAGGAGTACCGCAAGGTCACCGTCCTCAACCCCAAGTTCGCTCCGGCCTACTACAACCTCGGGAACGGGTTCTACAAGAAGGGCAAGCTCGACTCGGCCATCGAGGAGTGGCAGAAGGCGCTCATCCTCAACCCCCAGTTCGCCGAGGTGCTCTACAACCTGGGTAACGCCTACTACAAGAAGGGGCGCAAGGAAGAGGCCAAGGAGCAGTGGCAGAAGGCTCTCGAGCTCGATCCGCAGTTTGCCGTGGCGCTCTACAACCTGGGCTCGCTCAAGATGGAGCAGGGCGATCAGGAAGGCGCGGTCGAGTGCTGGAAGCGCTCGGTCGAAGTCAATCCCGAGTTCGCGCAGGCCCATTACAACATGGGCAACATGCATTACGACAAAGGCAACGTGGACCTGGCCGTTCGCGAGTGGGAGAAGGCCACGCGCGCCAAATACGGTTTCTGGCAGGCCCACAACAACCTGGGCAACGCCTACTACTCGCAGTCGATGTTCGACGAGGCGATCGGGCAGTGGCAGAAGACGATCCAGTTCAAGGACGAGCACTGGCCGGCCCACTGGAATCTCGCCAATACCTACTATTTCCACCGCAGTCAGGTGGATGCCGCGGTGATGGAGTGGCAGCGCGTCACGCAGATCAACCCCAACCACTGGCAGTCCTACTACAATCTGGGTGAGGCCTACCTGGAGCAGGGGAAGATCGAGCTCTGTATTCTCGAATGGGACAAGGTGGTCCAGCTCAATCCCAAATTCTGGCACGTGTACCACAATTTAGGCACGCTCTTTTACCAGCGCGGCAAGGTGGACCAGGCGATCGCCTACTGGACGCGGGCGGTCGCGCTTATGCTCTTCCCGTGGTAGGGGTCTGAAGGTTCCGCAGCTTCAAGCGAATTCGATCCAGACTGTCGAGCTTTTCCTTGATGACTTCCTTGGCGCTGAGCGCATCGGTGTGGCTCAACTCCTGAAGCATCGACTTATGCGAGTCCTCGAGGACGGAAATCAGGTGCTCGGCCTCGCGGGCGGTAATGTCCAAATTCATCAGTCATCTGTCTCCCTTCCAAGACACCTTCCGCCCTGTAGGAGACCGTCCTGTGGTACGAGAAACCCCGTTTTTATGCCAAAAGTTGATATCAAAGCCCTGATGACGATCCTGGCCGACCACGAGCCGGCCAATCAGTATATGATCGAGAGAGCCACCGGCCGCATCCAGAAGATCAACCTGGAAGATCGCGCCGAGCTCGAGCGGATCAAGATCGCGCTCGTGAAAGACAAGGGACGCTACATCCAGGTGCCCAAATCGGCCCCCCGCGACAACCACGCCGTCATGGAGAAATTCATCGACCAGGTGGCCGACCCGCGCCTGAAAGATTCGCTCAGGCGCGCCATGGCCAGCCATCGGCCGTTCCGCGAGTTTCGCGACATCCTCGAGACGCGCACCAAGGAAAAGCGGGAGTGGGATGCGTTCCACCAGGCCAACCTCGAGCAGAAAGCTCGCAGCTTCTTGAAATCGAATAGCCTGGAGGGCTAGCTTTTGCGGGGCACGCGCACCCCGCCGACCACCACGTGCTCGGGCTCGATGCGGACGCCGGGGTCGAGTCCGTCCTCGGGCAGGGGGCTGCCGAACAGTTGCCCCGGGGCATGGCGCGGGTCGAGCAAAGTGGGCTCCAGCTCCAGCGTCTGCCCGTCGCGGCTGACCACCAGCAGGTCGCCCTTCCAGCCTTCGAGCTGGTAGCCCGTCACCACGGGCAGAAACGTGCGCTTCTCGGTGTCGAACGCGAAGATCGTGGTCAGGTCGTCCACGCGCACCTGCGCCGCGGCGTAACGACCGCTGCCCGACCAGGGCGTCTCGCGCTTCTCGAGACGATGGGGGAGGAGACTCGCCTCTTCGGCGCGGTCACCCACGATGAGGAGCTGCGCGTCCCCATTGGGGCGGGTGAGAACGACCGCGGCTTCGCGGCTGTCCGGACGCCACTCGACGTCGGTAAGCTCGCTGCCCGCGGTCAAAGGCAACCTTTGCGCGGCGCCCTGGCCGCCCCGGGCCAGGTAGATCCCGCCCCGGGAGTCGGTGGGCTCCAGCCGCGGCCGCACCGAGAACACCATCCGGTCTTTGTCGGGAGAAGGTTG
The DNA here is from genome assembly GCA_039809865.1 of Vulcanimicrobiota bacterium. GTDB lineage: Bacteria > Vulcanimicrobiota > Xenobia > Xenobiales > QWHO01 > QWHO01. The sequence goes on along the minus strand of JBDHVW010000152.1, from coordinate 1,164 downwards.
GCGGAAAGTCGGCGTATGGTAGCCGAACTGCTCGATCAGGACGCCGCGCTGTTCGGCATCGGCCATCGGAAACGCGTTGGAGTAGCCCTCGTCGAGCGACTTCAGTACCCCCGGCTCGAGGGCCTCAGCAGCCCTGGGGTCGTTGACGAAAGCGTACTGTCCGCTGGAGTCCAGCAGCCAGAACGTGGGGACCGACCCGTTGGTCCAGTGGGTGGAGCGCCCCTGGACCAGCAGACGTCCATCCGGCAGGTAGTGCACCTCGTCGAGCTGGTTGGGGAGCTTCGCCAGGGTTCTGGTCGTCTCGCCCTCGTGGATCTTGACCTGGTCGAGCGAAACGTAGGCCAGCGTATTGCCGTTGGGGGAGAAGTCGATACCGTAGAGAGCCCAGGCGCTGGCGATCTCTCGGGCGGGTTGCTCGGGAGTGGAGACGTACAGGTGGGTTTCGCCGCGCGGGTCGCGCGCACTGAACGCGGCCGTGCGACCGTCGTCGGCGATGGTGGTGCGCTCCAAACCGCGCTCGGGCGGCAGGGGCCGGAGCTCGCAAAACCCGTCCTGGCGGTCTTGCAGGGCAATGGCGTCGCCCGAGGCGCCGACTTCATAACGCCCGTTCGGGGAAAGGTCGCTGGACCGCTCCGGCAACTGACGCCGTGTGCGCCAGCTGACCCGGTCGGCCTCACTCAAGCCCTGGATCATCCGCCAGCAGCATAACCGCAGTTTGTGCAGACCGTGTAAACGGATTGTTACTCCGAAGGGAGAAGGCTTAGATTCACCGAAAAGCAAGCGCAAGCGCGGAATAAGCCCAGAAGTGCAAGAAAGCAGATAGGATAGGAGAAAGGCCGTTAAATGGACGTCCCGACCGAGGAAGAGGCACAGCACCGACTCGAAGTAGCCGAGCTGTACCGGGACATGGGACAGCTCCCCAAGTCGGCCAAATACTACGCCAGCGCCGGAGAGCTCTTCCATCGCCGGGGTGACAATGCCCGGGCAGCTGAAATTTACAAGACCGCGCTCGAGCTCGACCCGTCCTGCGCCGAAGCCCAGGCAGGTCAGGCGCGCCTGGCTGGAGGAGGGGGAGCTCCCGCAGCTCCCGCAGCGGCCCCGCGTCCGCCCGCACCGCCCGCCCCCGGCCCCCCGGCTGCCCCCCCGCCCCCGATGGCCGGCGCG
>JBDHVW010000151.1:0-14770 GCA_039809865.1 Vulcanimicrobiota bacterium | reverse complement strand
TGGGGACAAAATCATCTGCCGCTTCACGTTCCACGGCCTCCACACGGGGCCGTTCCAGGGGGTGGAGCCGACCGGGCGGGCCGTGGCGGCCGAGGGGATCAGTGTGCTCCGCTTTGCATCTGGGCTGTGTGTGGAGCGCTGGTCGGTGAATGACCAGCTCGGGCTGCTGCGTCAGGTAGGTTTGCTCCCGGCCTGATGGCCATGAAGACCGCGATCAGCACGACGCTCAGAAAGGTCAGCCAGACTTCCACCTCGGCTTTGGAACGGACGCTCACGTGTTTTTCACCTTGACCCGAACTCCCCCGATGACGACCACCGAGCCGCGCTCTTCGATGCCGGTCTTGTTTTCCTTGCCGGTCACCGCATTCGCCAGATCGACGACTTCCTGAGCTGCGGTCTTGCTCTTGATCAACTCTTCCAGGAGCACTTCCACCTCGGTCTTGGACCCGGCTTTGAGGCGCTGAATCGCGGCGTCGATCTTGCCGCGGGCGTCCGGCTCGGTGTAGTGCACGCGCAGTTCGTCCAACAAGGCGCGCGCCACACGCGCCTTGTTGCTCGGGTAGTTGCTTGGGATGGTGGCCAGCAGCTTCTTGCCGCTCACGACCAGGGGGTCTTTCTGCTCGCCGGTCACGATGTCCAGGGCCGCAACCATCATCGCGTTCTGGCAGCTCTGATCGTCGCTGGCATTGATCATCTTCAGGGCCAGCTTGACGTCGGCCGAGTCGGCCAGCGCTCCCAGCACGGCTTTGCCCACCAGGTTGCGGTTGCTGGGATAGTTGGCTGGAATCGTATCCATGGCGCGGCTGGCCGTCTGGGCCAGCGTCAGGTTCTGGAGGCCGCTGTCGATCACGCTCAGGCCAATGTTGGTCGCCAGGCCCTGGTCGCTCAGCGCGTTGCACATTTTTTGTCCGAGGCGCGCGTAGCCTTCCAACTGAGGCTCGCTCTGCAGGGTCTTCAGAGCCTGTTTGATAACGCTTCCCCGGTTGCTGGGATAGTTCTTCGGGATGGAGTTGATCCCGGTCATGGCGAGCTTGCCGGGGTTGGTCTCGCCCGCCAACCGGCTGGCCAGCACGCTCTCGTGGATGCCCGGCTGCAAACCTGTGTCGCTGCACGCGCCGGCCAGCCCGGCCGCCAGTTGCATGGCAGGGCCGACCTCGGGATCTTTCTTCAGCTCCTTGACGAGCGCGTCGCTGACCGCCCTCCGGTTGCTGGGATAGTTGCTCGGGATGGAAGCCAGCAGGGCTTGCGCGAGCGGCCCGGGTGGTTGTCCCACGTTCTTCAACCCGGCCCGGATCAGCCCGATCTTCACGGTATTGTCGCTAGCCGCGTTCAGCCCGGCGCGCGCCAGCGTGAGGCTGGGGACGTTCTGCCCCACGGCCAGCCCGATGTTGGCGGCGTTGGAAGGGAAGCTCGAGGGGATCGCGTCCATCCCGGCCAGCGCGGCCTGCTCCAGGGTAGCGCCCGTTTGCGCAGCCTTCAGCACGCCGATGGCAAAGGCGCTGCGCGGTTCGTCGTCGGAGGCGGCTTTGGAGGCTTTCTCGGCCAGCGCGACGTGGGCCGGATACTCGGCCTTCATTGCCTGATAGAAGGCGGGCAGGGCTTTGGCGCGTTTGGCGGGGGAGAGCGAACGCAGGTCGTCGAGCGTCGAGGGCGCTACCTCCGCAGGCTTTGCGGGAGCCGGAGCCGTCCTTACGGGAGCCGGGGCCGGCGGCTGCTCGGCAGCTTTGGCCACCTGCACGGGCAGCGGAGCCTGGCTCACGGCGGCCTGCTCGCTGGTGCCGAGGGCCCAATCCTTGAGTCGCGCATACCAGGGCTTGCCGGGCTTGGAATCCCCGCCGCTGAGGTGCAGGGTGTCCAGGGGGCCGGGAGCGCTGGCGCGCGTGGAAGCGGTGTAAACGGAACGCAGAGGCGGCAGGCCGGTCGGGCGAACGAGCATCTTAAACCTTCTTCCGCCGGATGAACACGCCCGGCAGGCGGATCCCCTGCTCGTCTTCCTTCAATGTGCCCACGCTCTTATCGGGCTCCTGTTCCTCGGGAGCCTTATCGAACTGCGAGACGCTCTCGGGCACCATGTGCAGCACCTGGCCCGACTCCGTCCTGGCGAGGACGGAGGCTCCGTCTCGAGCGGGCTCGAGCGACACGACCTTCTCGTTCAGGGAATAGGTCGACTCGCCGTAGACCCGGGTGGGGTCCCACCAGGTGAGACCGTTGTCGCGGGCGGCGGCCACGACGGGGCGGCCTTCCACGGTGAAGGGCAGCACGTGGCTGAAGGGCCCCACGATGCAGTGCTCCTTCTCGCCGTCCTTGAGCTTGAGCTGGGTGCCATCCTGGCGCAGCCAGGCCGGCATGGCGTCGGTGCGGAACAGGTCGCCGACCTTCACGCCGCGCGTGGCGGCCGCGACGGCCGCGGGAAGAGCGTCCAGAGCGGGCAGCATGAAGTTGACGCAGCTGTCGGGCGTGACGAAGGGCTGACCCGGTTTGGCGGTCATCGTGGCGGCGCTGCCGAGCTTCAGGCGATGGTTGACGCGCGTGAAGAGCTCGTCCCAGCGTCCCGGCCCGGGGCCCGGGCTGGTGTAGTTGGAGACCCGCGCCTCCACGGTGTTGTTGGCGGGCAACACGTCAGGGCCGAGGTGGGTGAGGAGCTCGTCAGGAGTCTTGAAGTGGAGGCCTTCTTCGAGCAGCGTGATGCCCTGCCTGGTGAAGAGAGCCGTGCGGCCGTCCGTCAGCGCGGTGGCGATGAAGTCGTCGTTCCCCTCGTGCACTTTGGTGGCCGTCATGGTCTCGAGGTCGACCTTCTGGAGGCGGTAGACGGGGGGCGTAACCAGGGGGTCGGCGTCCATCGCGTAGGCGAACTTGCCGTCCTGTGAGACGTCGAGCTGGAAGAGGTAGCCTTCGAACTTGTGGCGGCTCGTGCGCTTTCCGTCGGCATCGTGCAGGACCAGGGCCATGTGCCCGATTCCGCGCTCGCTCATCAGGAAGCGGCCGTCGGGGAGGGGAGTGCACGCTTCGACGTCTTCGGTCGTGGGGGTGACGAGGGTCAATCCGGTTTTCAGGTCGTGCTGGCAGAGGAGCATGCCGTGGGAGCGCTCGCGTACGCGTCCCTCGCCTTTCATCCAGGCGGCCTCGAGGTAGACGAGCTTGCCGTCCTTGAGCTGGGGGTCGCTCATGGCTTTGTCGCTGCGGTGGATGATCTCGCCCCGGGCGTTGCAGACCTCCAGGGTTGGCCCGCTGAAGGCGGCCACGGCCCCGTTGTCCAGCTCCAGGATGCGGGCGCGCTGGAGTTGCGTCGGGTGGTCCCAGGCGGGTTGCAGGTCGGGTTGCAGCATGATGAGCTGGCCGCCCTCGTCGCTGAGGGTGCCGACGTTGAGCATCAGGCGGCCGTCCGCGAGCGTTTGCATGTTGGACTGGATGTCCATCTTGTCGGGCGTGACCTGCCCGAGCAGGGCTCCGTCTCGGGCCGAGATGACGTCGACGCCTCCGAAGTGGTGCACCAGGTAGCGGTCGGCCTGGGGCTGGTATTTGACCGTCTCGACGAAGTCTTCGGTCTGGTGGCGGAATTGCTCGACCCCGTTGGCGTCGACCACGCTCACCGACCGGCTGTCACGGCCGACCAGGGCGGTGTTGTGCTCGCCCGGCGCGTGCTTGCGCCCATTCGCGGGACACTTGGCGAAGGGCTGAAAGCCGCCCCCTTCCCGGGGGATATATTGCACCGTGGGCATGCGGGGAGCTTAGCGCGCGGGTCTGAAGGAAGCCTGAATTCTGCGTGTGAGGCCAGTATCTTGTAGATCGCGCCTGGGCGAGGGAGAGCGCAAGCGAATCCCGCCCACCGAAAAGCCCAATCCCGCGTGTCCGCCCTCCGGCTCGGGAGCCCGGGACAGGGCCTGGCAGGCCGTCGTCAGGTCCCCAGTCAACTAGCCGCGCAGGAACTGCTCGGTGGCCTGGCTCAGCGAGCGGCCGTCCTGCACGCTGGCCAGGACGGCCTGGAAGCTCTCCCGCCCATTCAGGGGCAGCAACCCGCCCATCCCGTCAAAGGTCCGCGCCCGCAGTCAGACCGACTGCTGGCTTTGCTCGCCCAAAGCCAACTCGCGATAGGCTCCGTAGGGCCGCCCGGGCGGGCGGGGCCCCCCGGCGGTGATACCAGGCGGGGGTGGATCGCGGTCGCGTTGCTGAACTGCGATGCCCAACGCGCCGCAGTTTAGGGGTTGGCGGACTTCTGGTCTGGTTGTCGAAAGCCAGCCGGCATGCGCAAGCTGCTTGTGGTCCTGACCGTGTTGCTGGTTCTCGGGGGCCTGGTGGTGTACCACTTTGCCAGCGCCGGCGTGACGATTACCTTGCGGCAGGACCAGATCCAGCCAAAGGTGGAGTCGAAATTCCCCGTGCAACGAGATATCGGGCCGGGCGCCCGGCTGACGCTGGAGAATCCGCAGGTACAACTCAAGGAAGGCTCCGACCGCATCAGCATCGCGATGAACGCGAAGCTCGAGCACGGCCCCCTGAGCGTCCCGGGCTCCGTGACGGTCTCCGGTTCGCTCTCTTACGACCCCGCCCAAAAGGCTTTCTTTCTCCGCGACGCGAGCCTGGACGCCATCTCTCCCGCTCCGCTCGAGAAGGTGCGGCCGATCCTGTCCTCGGTCCTGAGCGAGAAGCTCGAGAGCACGCCCCTTCAGGGTGTCGACGACGACGCGGTTGCGAACAAGCTCGTCAACGCGGCGCTGGTGAGCGTAACGGTCAAGGACGGAGCGGTTCGCGCCACCTTTGGAGCAAAGTCTTCCTCGCGGTAGGCCGGCTTCAGCTCAAGCCAGAGCCCCATGTGATGGTGCTCGACCCGCTTGAGCGCTACGGTCGACCGAAGGTGGTCGAAGCGACCGCTCCGGAGGCAGCGAACGAAGAGAAACGCACGGAGGTCCGCCACCGAAAGCCTGGACCCCGCGACGAACTCCCCGCCAGCGGCCTCCAGACGGACCTGCAGGCCCCCGAGATGATGCACTTCCCCGTCTCGGGAAAAGTACAGTTTGCGGCGCACCGGATCCAGTTCCATTTGTCTTCCAAGTCCACCGCTAAAGTCAGGGAGAAGTGGTTGCCGCTCAAGGTGCTGATTGCCTGCAAGCGACGGGGCTGAGGTCGATCGTCTGGCTGAGCTGATCGATGACCGCCGGCCGCGCGCCGGGGGCGCTGGCCACGATAAAGCGACTGTCGGGACTGATGTCGGTGTTGACCGGTAGGACGAGGCTGTCAAGAGCCCATGGGCTTGCCGTCCGAAACGCGGTAGAAGAGCTCCAGCCCGCTGCCCTTGGCCGTGACAGCCACGTGGCCGGGCGGGGTCAGAGGGCCGCGATCGGCCAGGAACACCAGGTTCTTGCCGGCCTGCTTGGGATTCTCCTCGATGAAGTTGTTGACCAGATTCAAGAGGGCTCCGGTGGTTACAGGAAGCGCCTGGGCTCCGTGCGGAACGAACAGGTTGCGCCGGTTCGGGAAAACGAGATTGCCGTCCAGGAGGTAGGGCGTCTTGTTGGAGGCCAGAGTGGACTTGTGGTCCCGAATGTGGGACTGGATGTCCCGAAACGAGGCGGTGACATCCAGGTCGTTGGGATTGTTGGGCTTGAATCCGCCCGCCTGCAACGGGGCGCTGAAATTGCTGGGGGTAAGGCCGGTCAGCATGGAACTATGTCTCCCTCTCCAGTTTGGCCCCGACAGTAACCCACTGGTCTTAAGGAAATCTGGAATCAGTCATCTTTCATCCCGCCTGGCCAGGATGGGCCATGATGACCCAGAGCTTGCCCTTCCCGTCGCACAGCTGGCAGCCCCCTCCATTGCAGTCGTCCGCCACGCGATCGTATCCCTCGGATACGTCTCCGGCTTGCTGGCCTGCGAGAGTCCGCACATCGCCGCGGGGCTCGACGTGGTGAAGTCTGCACGAGCACGGGCGCTGGTCACCGGATTAAGGTTGCTGATTGTTGGCCCGACCCACGCCTGTGATGAGCTCGACCGGGCATTCAGCCTGGTGAGGTGCCTGGGTTCGCGCGCCTGCATCGCCGGGCCCGGCGGCGCTGGTGCTCGGCATCAAATTCCCTTTGACCGCACGGGCTCGGGCGCGCAGGGCAGCCAGGCCGTGACGCCTCGAGCATTGCTTCTCCGAAGGACCCTGGCGGTCTATGGCTAACCTGTGGGGATGAAAACGGTGTCCGCCCTTATCGCTCTCTTCCTGTTGACCGCAGGGTGCAGTTCTTCCCAGCCCAGCTCCGGCTCTCAAGGGGTCTCGGTTCGATCCCAGGATGGTCAGGCCGAAATCAGTGCCGGCCCTCAGGGTGTGTCAGTGCGGGCCGATGGCGGCGCCGATCGGGTCGATGTGCGAACTGACCGCGACGGAGTGTCGGTCCAGGCCCAGAGCGGCGCCGATGGCAGTCAGGCCGATGTTAGAACCGTCCCAGACGAAGTGGCGGTGAGGGGCCAGGGAGCTCGGGTGCAGGTCAATCAGGACGAGGTGCAGGTGGAGGGCGGCTCGACCCGTGTCCGAACGGGCGGAGGCGGCATGTCCATCGATGCCGGTGGCACCAGCGTCAGCCTGGGCGAAGGCGCGATCGGGGTGAACGTTCCCGGGGCCCGGGTCGACCTTGGCCAGGGGATGGACGTCGACGTTCCGGGAGTCGATGTGGATGTGGATACGGGCCGGGTTCGAGTGAATGATGCCAACGTGCTGGTGGATACCGATCTGGTAGCCATCGAGCTGCCAGAGATCGATGTTCCCGGCGTGGTAGTGAAAGAGGGACCCCAAAAGGTGGTGTATGCGGTGTCGGGCGACGTGCTTTTTGACTTTGACAGCGCCGAGATCCGCCCCAGCGCCCAGCAGGCTCTGGGACAGATCGCCGAGTCTCTGTCCGAGCGTTATCCGGACAAGAGAATCCGCATCGAAGGCCATACCGACGACAAGGGCAGCGAGTCTTACAACCTGAAGCTCTCCCTGCGACGCGCCGAGTCCGTGCGCAAGTGGCTGGAAAGCGAAGGGGGATGGGACGCGGAGCAGGCCCAGGTGGTCGGCCTGGGCGAGACCCATCCTGTAGCGCGGAATCAGGGCACCGACGGAAGCGATGATCCGGCCGGACGGCAGCTGAACCGGCGGGTCGAGATCGTCGTCCTCAAGTAGCTGGAGTGATCCCCGAAAAGTTGAACCACCCTCAAGGAGAGCTTGAAACCTCAAGCGCCTGGACTACGACGAGGTCAGCTACCGAGCCAGCAACGGCGACATCAAGACCGGGAATCACGCCCTTGAGTTCGTGGCCTGCCTGGTGCAGCACATCCCGAAGTCCCGGCAACACACCGTGTCCTATCACGGTTGGTTTGCCAATCCGACTGGCCATCTTTGGCTGGTGGTTCTTGGGAGAGTCCGGCTGGGCCTGGAGCTTCAGCGACCCCCGGACGCGTGCATTACCGAGAAACTTGTTTGATCCTGGTCCTCACCTCACATCGAGGAAAGGCCATCGTAGCGCGCTTTCAGCCAAGAACGAGCGATGCGATCCGTCCTTATGTCGAGCAAGAAATTCGGGCTGAATGAGCAGCAGCTTACAATCTTGTAACAAAACGGCCTGAATGCCGTGTTAAAATTTCTCGGGACGATCTGGACAGGAGGGCGCTCTTCCCTTTGATCACGCCAGTCAACGCGAGAATCACCAGCGATCTTTCCCGGCCGCAGGCGGCGCTGGCGGCGGAGCCAGCAGTGTCGATCCCCCAGGATGGGCCCTGCGGATGGGGCCCGGCCGACCAGCCCAACATCGATCGTTGTCGCGAGATTACCCAGGAGCTCAAGTCCATCGAGGCCGAGCAGCGCGAGGTCGACTGCCAGATTCAGAGTCTCCCCCCCTCCATCGACCGGATCGACTACGACGTGAGCGCGCTCCAGTCGGCGCGGGCCTCGCTGGTGAGCCAGCTGAACTCCTCTTGCCCCGGTTACCTGCTGTCCTGTGGCACCAAACTGCCGCCCCTCAAGGACAGCCGCGAGCACGACCTGACGGTGCAGATTCAGGATCTCGATCGCCAGATCCAGGCCAAGAAGGACGAGCAGGAGCGCTTGCGGCGCGAGCTGGATTCGGCCAAATCCCGCGCCTCCTCCTTGCGCCAGGAGCACGCCCGGCTGTCAGACGAGCGGCGCCGTCGCTACGATGCCATCGTGGACCCCCCCGACGACCTGATGCGCCAGGCCCGCCCCGTCGGGCATTAGAGCGGCGGGACCCGCCCCCCAACCAGAACAGCCGTAGCGTTCGCGTTGTCCGCCGTGGCGGCCCCGGTCGCGTTTGCGGTGTCGCCAGCTCGAGAAGCGCGAGCCGGGGGAGCGGCTGATCCGCCAGGCCGACGCCAGCCAGACCGGCGGCAGCACGATGGGCATTGAGAAGGATGTCGTCGTAATGGGCGGCGTCCAGCGCCCGCCGGAGATGTTGATCTGTGGCTGGCGCCGCCCCAGCTCAGTCCGGCTGATCGACGTCCTACGTATTAGAGCCACGAGTTGGCCGTAGTCCTCTTGCCCTCCAGTAAACCCGGGTAGCGGATGAGGAACATGCCTGAACCGGAAAGAAGTTCTCCTCGATGAGCGAGCTTTCGGGGGAAGGGACCGTCGTCCAATCGGACCAGTCTCTGGCCCACAGCCGCTCGGTCTCCACCGGGGCTCCGCCCATCGCCGGCTACACGCTGCATGAGGCCGTGGGCATCGGGTCGTTCGGCGAGGTCTGGGTCGGCATCCAGGACCGCACCGGCCAGAAGGTAGCCGTCAAAGTGCTGCGTCGGGCGGGGAGCGACCTGCGTAACGAGGTGGAGCGGCTGCGAGAGGTGGCTGAGCATCCCGGGGTGGTCACCCTGCTGGACGCCGATCTGAGCCACGAACCGCCCTACCTGGTGCTGCCCTGGCTGCGGCACGGCTCGTTGGCCGACCTCAAGGAGAGGCCCACCCGGGCCCAGGCGCTGGAGTGGTTCGAGCAAATGGCCGAGGCACTGGCCTACACCCACGAAAAAGGCTTGCTGCACTGTGACTTCAAGCCGTCCAACGTCTTGCTCGACGACGAGAATCGGGTTCGGGTGGTGGATTTCGGGCAGTCCCGCAGCCAGGGCGAGCGTGACCTGGTCTACGGCACTCTGGGCTATATGGCACCCGATCAGGCGACCGGGAGCGTTCCCGACGTGCGCTGGGACGTCTACAGCCTGGGCGCCACCATGTATCACCTGCTGACGGGGCACGTCCCCCGCCTGACTCAGGAAGATTTGAGCTCGGGTCTGCGGCTCTATGCAGACACGCTGCGAGAGCGCCCCCTGCAGCCGCTCCAGCCCGCCGACGACCTGGCGCGCATCGTGGAGAGCTGTCTCGAGCTCGACCCCGAGAAGCGCACCCGTAGCGTGCAGGCGGTCTGCGAGGATCTGGGGCACCTGCGCAACGGCGAGCCACTGCTCTGTCGCAAGCCCTGGAGCCTGCGCTATCGCATCAGCTGCCTGCTCCGCAGGCCCCGGGCCAAGGCGCTCCTGGCAATGAGCCTGCTGCTGGTGCTGTCGGGCGTGCTCTCGCTGGTGAAGATCAGCCTTCAGAACCGTCAGCTCGAGGGCGCCAATGACAGCCTCTCCCAATCCAACCAGGCGCTGGAGGAGCGCGAGCAAAGACTGCGCGAGGAGTCGGCCCGGCTGGAGCTGCAGCTCGGTGACGCCGCCTGGAAAGAAGAGGATCTGGATAAGGCGCTGGTCCACTGGGGCAAGGCCGAGCACGACCTGGACAACAAGGCACTGGCGCGAGTGCGGTTCCTTACCGCCAGCAGTTCCCCCGTCAAGTGGCAAATGCCGGCCAATCGCGATCTGAGCGGCATCGCCTACACGCGCTTCTCGCTCGATTCGAAGATCCTGGCCCGCTCCACAATGAAGGCGGGACCGATCGAGGTGCGCGATGCTGCCAGCGGCAAGCTGCTGCTGCGCCAAAGCGTGCCGTCCCAGGCCCAGTTCGGCCTCTCTCCTCGGGGCAAGCTGCTGGGCGTCATCGACAGTCAGGGCGGTTTGATGGTCTACGAGGTCGAGGGAGGCAAGAAATGGGCCCAGAGCGAGAACATGGCCGCATTCTACTTCCCGGACGATCAGACCATGCGCGTGCTGCGTCGGGACGGATTGGCAGTCGAATTCGACTCCGCGAGGACGATCAAGCAGGTCGGTCAGGTCACCGACGGTCCGGTAGCGCTGGTGACCGTGTGCGACTCGGACGAATCGGTGGTCCTGCTGCAGCAGGGCGACCATCTGCTGGCCTGGGACATGGGCCGTATGCAGCCTCTGTCCCGCCCATTCCCGGCCCACGCCGACCGATACCACGCCCAGGTCAACGAGAAAGGCAGTCTCTGGATATCCGGGAGCCTCCTCCCCGTGGGGGCGTCCCGGGTGCCCGTACCGGTCGGGGAGGTGGCGGACGAATCTTACGTATTGGACCCTCGGGACGAACTGGCCATCGCCCCCGGACTCGAGTTCGTCGACCTGCGCACGGGCCGGCAACGGGTCAGGGTGGGGGAATATCACTTCTCCAGCCGCTTCTCGCGCGATGGTTCCATGCTGGCCGTGGGGGACGCGGAGGGGGTCTTGCTCTATGGGCGCGATGGCCGCCAGATCGCGGGCCCATTTCGCTTCAACGGGGATGTCGGGGATGTCACCTTCAGTCCCGATGGCACGCTCCTGGTCAATTCCACCATCAACGGGGGAATCCAGGTCCGGCTGGTGGATACCGAAAGTGGCCGCGTCAGGACCCGGCAGGCCGACTCGTCCGGCTGGCTGGGAGAAGGACTGGCCTGGTCTCACGGTCCGAAGGTGTTCTACGAGCTCGGCCAAAAGGAGTGGACCTCACCAGGCATCGAGCGCTGGGACCTGGTGGGGCGCGGTCGGGCCCTCATGGGGCATCAGGGCGACCAGGTCCGGTTGTTCTCGTGGCCAGGTCGCAAGCCGCGCTTCGAGCCGGTGGGAGACGCCATCGATCTGGTGCGTGACTTCTCACCCTCGGCCGAGCGCGCCGTACTCAGCCTCGCCAGCGGGCGGCATTTGATGATTGGCGCTTACCAGGTTGACAGCGGTGAATTGCGCAAGATCTTCGACGGAGAATTGCCGCGTGGACGAATCCCCCAGCCAGCCGCCTGGAGCCCGGATGAGAAGCGCTTTGCCGTCAGTATTCCGGACCCATCCAACCGGGTCGAGGTGCAGACCTGGGAGGGCGAGGTGCTGGGGCGGTATGAAACTCCTTACGCGGTGCATGCGATCGCGCTCAGCAGCCAGGGAATGGTGGCGATCGGGTCGCTGGGAGTGGTGTTCTGGGAATACCAGACCGACGCTCAGGAGGAGCGCCCCGGGTCCAGCGTCTATGCGCTGCGCTTCAGCCCCGACGGGAAAGCTCTGCTGATCGTCTACGTCAACGAGAAGGCCGAGCTGGTGCGGATGGACCAGCACGAACGGATGGGAGAGAGCTTCCGCTGCAGTGTCAACGAGGACGGGAGCGCCTGGGTTCTGGCCGACTTCAGCCCCGACTCCAGGATGCTGGCGGTCGGGTATCGCGACAGGCTGACCCTGCTGGACGTGGCCACGGGTGAGGCTCTGGCGCCGGGAATCAAGCTGGGAGAGCCGATCCGGCAGATCGCTTTTTCGCCCGACAGCAGCTGGTTGATGGTGCGGTCGGGACACACGGTGCGAACCTGGGACTGCGTGGGAAACAAGATCGAAGACTACCAGGCTCTGGCTGAGACGATGACCGGCTTGCGTCTGGAGGACGGGTTGCTGCGCCCCTCCAACCAGCGAGAGTTGGAGAAGAGTTGGGAGAAGATGAGAAAGTAAGCTATCCTTGTTCCATGCTCGTGCTTGCTGCCGTCCTTTTCAGCTTTGCCGGCGTCACGCTGTGGCTGGTGACGCGCAGAGGAGGTGCCTACCAGGCCGACTCCACAGCCACCGGTTCGGACCTGAGCCAGGGAGGCGTCCCCCCGGGCTCGGGATTCAGCAAGGCATCCTCCCCTTACGATGGCCCCGAGATTCCGATGCTCCCGCCGCTCCCTCTGACCGACGACCAGCGGGCCCGGGTGGAGCGCCTTCGGAGCGAGTTCGAAAATGTCAGTGAGCTGGCCTTCCAGTCTTACGAGGACGAGAGCCAGATGCCGGCGGCCAAAGACGCTCTGTGGGACCTCAAAGCAGGGTTGAAGGAGGGAGAAGGGCTTCCCCCCGAGCTCTGGACTGCCATGCAACCGCTGCTGGAGGAACTGGATGTGCTCGTGCGCCGTAGCGCCGAGCACCGGGGCCGCCGCGCCAGCCGCGCCGGCCACAGGTTGGCCGAGCTGATGGCCAGAACCCTCGCCACTGCGTCCTGACCGGCGGTCGGGCTATCGCCTCTACGGGCCTCTGAGCGGTCAGGCCAGGATGGAGCCACAGAACAACCGACCAGGTACCAAGAACATTCGTGACTATCTGATTGAGGAGCCTCAGGCTGAATCCGGCCAGGGGTCGCCCTTCAGACGTGCGACGTAATCGAAGTAGGGCTCGGTGCCAAAGGGCTCGGTGGCCAGAGGGGCTTCGCCCCGATAAAGGCTGTAACCGTGCTCCTGGAGATAGGCCAGGAAGTCGTGAATGCCCCCGGTCCGCTCCTCTTGCAAGAGGGTGGCGACTTCCTCACGGACCGAACCTGAGAATCCCTCCAGAAGCCGATTTCGCGCCAGGTTCCTGGCATCGTTCTCATCGGCGAGAGCCGCTATGAGCGGATAACGCGGCCTCTTGTGGCTGGTGTCGATTCTCTGCCAGAGACCCTGGCGTACTCTTCCGGCAGCGATCGAGTCCGAGATTCCAACCAGTCCGTCGATGAAGTCTTTGTAGAGCTGAAGGGGCTGCATCAGGAGTCCTTCGATCTGAGCCTGAGACATGACCTCTCCAGTCGCCCACCGGGCCGGGCGGCCGTCCGATCAAGCTGCCGCCGACCTGGCCCAGAAATCCTCCCAGCGGATTTCCTCCGCCGGTGCCCAGGAGACTCCCGAACGGGTTTGGGCCGGCCGGTCTCCGCCAACTCTGCCACCCGGATACAACTCGGACGCATCCACGAGCTCATCGAGACGAGCGAATGACGGCCCGCAGACCCGACGGGCCCAGAATGCCCGCATTCCGATTGCCCAGGAGGTCCTCATGAATTCGTCCCCCCTCACCCTCAATGCCGAGCCAACCGCCTGGCCTTGGAAGCCGAAGCCGAAGCCCCCGGTGGGGGAGGTGGAGTTCAGCTACAACTCCCAGGACCAGACGGTGCTGAGCCCGGCCTCCACAGTCGTGTCCGAAGTGGAGGCGGGCCCGTCCATCGACCGCCGCCTCGTCATCAACGAGGGCGCTCCCAAGCCCGAGCAGGGCAAGTATGTCTACCCGACGACCGATCCCCGCTTCCACGCGGCCAACGCGTTCGCGGCCTCGGCCCGCACGATCGGCGTGTTCGAGAACGCGCTCGGACACCCGATCCCGTGGTCCTTCGGCGAGCAGCGGCGCCTCGAGATCAAGCCGGATCAGGGCAATCGTCTGAACGCTTACTACAATCCCGCCGAAGGCAGTCTGAACTTCTTCCACGGCGCCGATCCGGTGACGGGGAAGGATGTCTACAGCGCCGACTCGGGCGAGGTCGTCGCCCACGAAACCGGTCACGCGATCCTCGACGCCATGCGCCCGCGCTACCTCCACGCCTGGACGCCGGACGCGGCCGCGTTCCATGAGTCCTTCGGCGACGTGATGGCCATGCTGGTCTCCCTCCACGATGACCGGGTTCTGGACCGCGTCGTGCAAGAGACCGGCGGCGATCTGCGCAAACCCAATCTGGTGGCCGCCATGGGCGAGGAGCTCGGCATGGCCATCAACCATATCTCTGGCAAGGATCGCACGGGAGGCGACTTCACCCGCAACGCGATCAACGACTTTAAATGGTCCGAGCCGTCCGAGCTGCCGTACAATCCTCCGCCCGACCAGCTTGGCCGCGAGGCGCACAACTTCTCGCGCCTGTTCACGGGCGCGGTCTATGACGTCTTGGCCCAGATGACGGCGGACAACCAGGCCGCCGGCCAATCTCCCCGCCAGGCCATCCGGGCGGCGGGAGAGGAGCTGCTGAAGCTCTACGCGGGCTTGATGAAGACGGCGCCGGAGGGCAGCTTCACCTTCCGCGAGATGGCTGGCGCCCTGCTCGCGGCCGACCGCGAGGCCAACCAGGGACGCCAGCAGAACACTCTGACCGAGGTGTTCAAGCACCGCGGCATCCTGAACGGGGCGGCGCCCGTGGCCCTGGCTGCCGGGACCGGGGTGGAGACGGTGACCACCACTCTGGACGGGGCCGACTTCGGCAAGTTCCAGGGCGCCGAGGTCAGCATGCCGCTCGACGCCGGGCGCCTCGGGCTGACCGCCGGCGCCAGCGAGGCCGCCCTGAAGCGCGACGTGGGCAAGCTCATCGAGGCCGGTCGCATTCTCTACACCGAGCCCGGGCAGGTCGTAAAACCGGACGATCTGGTCGATGCCGACGGCGCTCCCTACGCCGGCGTGGTGCGCTGGGACAGCGGCAAGATGACGCTGGAACGGGTCGCTCTGGTCGACTGATCACCGCTCGCCCTCGAAATGAGTCCAGGAAGTGAAGGGAGCGATGGGCATCATCCTGTCACCTTCTCTGGCTGCGGGGCGCCGGCACGGGCGCTTAGCCTCGACCCGGCGGCCGGCGGCCGCCTCGGCAGGGCGCGCGGCTTGGCGCCCCAGCAGCGGCGATGCTGCAGGGCCACCTCGACCGCGC
>JBDHVW010000150.1:0-14958 GCA_039809865.1 Vulcanimicrobiota bacterium | reverse complement strand
GGGCTGCGTGGCCGCAGGCGTCGGTTGGCTGGTCGCCGGGGCGGCGGGCTCGGTCGAGCGCAGGGCGGCCGGCTGTAGAGTCGCCGCGGGCTGGGTGGCGGCCGGCTGGGAGGTGGCCGCGGGCTGGCCGGTCGCAGCCGGCTGCGGGGCGGCGGGAGCGTCGCTGGCGCGGAGATTGGCCACGCCCTGGCGCTGCTGGCCGTCACTCTGGCCCTGTCCCTGACCCTGCTGACCGCTGCCACCCTGGCCGCCCTGACCGCCGGGAGCCGTCACCGCCTGCGGATTGCCGGTGGTGTTGCCCCCGGTGCCGGTGGCGACCGGGGCCGTGGTCGAGGTCTCGGAGCGCGTGGTCGAGATGGTGGTGACCTGACCGGCCGTCTCCGAGCGCGAAGTGACCGTCGTGGTCTCGGTGCGGGCCGTGGTCCCCGCCGGCTGCTGCTGCATGCCGGGGGTCCGAACAGGAGCTGGCTGCTCCGGGGACGGGGACGGGGCTGGCGCGGGGGCCGTCAGGGGAGCCCTGGGCTCGGCGGACGGCTGTTGCGGCTGATTCGCCTGCGGCTGCGGCGGGGCCGCCGCGGCCGGCTGGTTCGTCTGGGCCCCCGTGGCGCGCGGCGGCTGGGCCACCACGGTCTCGGTCGGCGCTACCCGCACGGTTTCCTCGACCCGCGCGGTCACGGCCGGCTGACTGGTAGGTACGGTGCTCGGCTGGGGAGCCGCGGGAGCGGTCGGAGCGGCCGCGGTGCCGGGCTGGCTACCCGGCGTCGTCTTGGGCTGAGCTGCCGGAGCGGGAGCCGGCGTGGCCGGGGCCGGGGTCTCCTGGCGGGCCGTGGTCGAAGCGCGCGGAGCTTCCGGCATCGCCTGGCCCTCGGGCTGCTGCTGTTGCTGCTGGGGCTGCGGAGGCTTGGCGGGCTCTTGCTTGATCTCGACCTGCGGGTTGGAGCGGATCGAAGCGGCCTGCGAGGCCTGAGCCTGGGAGGCCGTCGAGGTCGTCTCGGTTCGGGCCGACGTCGTGGTGGCGGTGGTGGTGCCGGACTGCGGGGGCGCCGACTGCGTGTTGACGCTGATCGTGCCCGTGCTGCTGGGAGCCTCGGTGCGGGCGGTGGTGGTGGTCGTCGTCTGCGACTGAGCCTGCGGTTGCGGCTGCTGCGGCTGGGCCGCAGGCTGCTGAGGCTGGCCTTGCGGCTGCTGCGGCATCTGCGGGGCCGGCTGGTTGACCTGTGTTTGCGCCGGGCCTGGCTGGGAAACGGGCGGCGCCGTCACCTTGGGAGCCACTTCTTCGGTGCGTTGCTCGGTCATGACGCGCTGTCCCGAGGGCAGATCGACCGTGGTGGTCGTCGTCTTCAGACCGGTTTTGCTCTCGGCGGTCTCGGTTCGGGTCGTCATGACCTCGCCCGTGGACAGGACCGTCGTCTCCGTTTTGGTGGTCGCGGTGCCGCCATCGTTGGTGCGCGTGGAGGTCGTGTCGGTGGAGGTGCTGACCGCCTTTTCCTTGGCCGCCTCGACGGTTTCGGTCTTGGCGTTGCTCTGATGCTGCTGCTCCTCGCTGTGCCCGGACTCGTGAGCCTGCTGCGCTTCCTGGTGCTGAGCTTCGGCAGTCTCTTGCTTCTCGCGCGCTTCCTGGCGCTCGGCCTGCCGCTGCTCCGACTTTTTCTGCTCGGCCTGGCGCTGCTCCTCGGCCTGGCGCGCGGGACGGTTGGCCGCCTCGGCGCGGGCCGCGTCCTGGGCTTCCTGGGCCTTCTGCTTGTCGGTCTTCTCGACTTCCTGGGTGGTGGTCTGCACCTTGGTGCCGTCCGCCAGCTCGATGGTGGTCGTTACCTCTTTCATCTGGCCGGGCTTGACCTTGGTTTCCTCGGTGGTGATCTTCTCACCCGTGATGGTGGTGGTCGTCTCCGCCTTGGTTTCCTTGCCGTCGGCATTCTTGCCGGTGGTCACCTCGGTCGTGTTGCCCATGAAATCGGTCTTGGTCGCCTCGACCTTACGCGGCGGCTCGGTGGGTGCGGGCGTCTGCCCCACGGGGACGGGGACCTGGCCCTCGGGGGGAACCTGGGCGCCGGTCTCACCGCCGGGCAGTTTCAGCGACTTGCCCGCGATGATCTTGTTCGGATCGCTGATGCCGTTGAGCTTGGCCAGCTCGTCCACGGTGGTGCCATACTTCTGGGCCAGCTCGGACAGCGTATCGCCGGACTTGATCTGGATCTCCGTCTTCGGGCCACCGGTCAGCAGATTCTCGATCGGCCTGGTGACCGCTTCCACCGGCTTGGACAGCACCTCCAGCGGCTTCGTCAGCAGGCCCAGCAGGCCGCCGCTCTTCTTTTCCTCGGTGCCGGGCAGCTTCAGCTCCTGGCCCGCGATGATCTTGTTGGGATCGTCGATGCCGTTGAGGCGCGCCAGCTCCTCCACGGTCGTGCCGTGCTTGGCCGCCAGCTCGGACAGGGTTTCGCCCGATTTGATCTGAACCGATTCCCCGGCCTGCTGGGGCTCGGCCGCTGGCTGCGGCTCCGGAGCTTTAGGCTGGGCCTTGGGCGCCGGGGCAGGGGGCTTCTCTTCCTGGGGACTGACCAGCTGCGGACGCGGAGCCGCCGGCTCCTCCTTGCGCTTGGCCGCCTCGCCCGTCTTGACGGTGGTCATGGTCTGACCCAGACCCAGGTCGACGGTCTCGGTCTTGGCGCCCTTGGGAGGTTTGGGTGCGGGGGCTTCTTCCTTCGGGGGCTCGGCCTTGACGTCTTTGGTCTCGGTCTGGGTGGTGACCTTGGCGCCGTTGGGGAGCGTCTGGGTTTCCTCCTTCGGCTTCTCGGCCTTGGGAGCATCCTCGTTCTTGGCTTCTTGCTTACTCTCGGTGACCGTGGTCTTGGAGCCGTCAGCGTTGGTCGTGGTCGTGGTGGTGGTGGTCTCTTCCTGGGCGGGCTCTTCGACCTTCTTGGCCTTCTCGACCTTGGGAGCTTCCTTCTTCTCTTCGGGCTTGTTGACGATGGGTTGGGGCGTGTTGCCGGTCGTGCTCTTCTCGGAGCTCACGACGCGGCCTTTCTTGTCCTTCTCGGAGCTGGAGACCTCGACCGTGGGAAGCTCGCCCGGCTTCTGGGTGATCTTGACCTCGACCTCGGAGGTCTTGCCGTCGGGGCCCTTGACCTCGATCTTGGTCGAGTTCTCGGTGGAAACGGACCCGTCGGCCTCGACCTTGGTGGTGGTCGTATTGGTCGTGGCTCCGCCCTTCTCGGCATCGCCCGTCTTGGTTGAATGCTTCGTCTCGGAGGAGCCGTCGGCGCCCTTGCTCTCGCTGTGCTCGGTGGTGGAGCCGTCGGCATTCTCGGTCTTCTCGGTGCGCTTGGTGCTCTCGGCTTTGGTCTCGGACTGGCCGGTGATCAGCGACCTGGTGGACTCGAGCTTGACGGAGGCGCTTTCCTTCTTGGAGTCCTTGCTGTCCTTGGGCGCTTTGGTGGGGTCGATGCCGAACAGCTTCAAGACCGGGTCGCTCTTCTCGGTGTTGGCCTCGGTTTTCTTGGCGGCGGCTTTCTTGTCCGAACCGGGGAACAACCCGTCGAGCGCCGAGACCGACGTCTTGATGACATCCGAGAGTTCATCGAGATGGCTCTTCTCGACCTTGACCGGCTTGGGGGGAGGGGGCGTGGGCGGGGTGCCGGCGACCTGCGGGGTGTTCGTTACGTCGTTCGGAGTCTGCGCCAAGAGAGAAGAACCTCCTAAACCGGTGTCTGAGAAGCGTACCAGGCTGTAGCCATCCAGGCGTGAAGAGGGTGTTAAACTTTGTAAAAAATCGGTTACAGCGATGTTAAATTCTTCGCACCGGGGTGGGAAGTCCTGGTATTACATCTGCTCGAGAGCCGGGATGTTCAGGCAGCCGAGGCCGATCTCGAGCGCGCGCGCCGTGGCCCAGCAAAGGTGCAGGCGCCGCTGCCGCACACTTTCCTCGATACTCTCGGCTAAAATGGGGCAGTGCTCGTAGAAAGCGCTGAACTGGCGGGCAAGACCGAACAGATAGTCGCACAAGACGTGCGGCGTCAAGCTTTCTCCCACCCGGTCGAGCGCGTCTCCGAGGCGGAGAATCTCGCTGGCTAACCCAACCTCGTGGGGGCTGTCAAGATCCAGGGGGGACGAATTGGGCACGAACTCCCGGCCATACTTGCGGAAGAGCGAGCGGACGCGCACCAGGGCATACTGGAGATAAGGTCCGGTGTTGCCCTGGAAGTTGCACAGGCGATCCCACTCGAACCGATAGTCGGTGGTGCGGTGCTGGGCCATGTCGGCGTACTTCACGGCCGCGATGCCGACCTGCTCGGCCAGCCGGCGCTGCTCGTCCGGGTTGGTATCGGGGAAGTTCTCCTGCACCTGCGGAAGCACGCGCTCGGCAGCCTCGTCCAGGAGGGCCGCCAGGGTCACCGTCCCGCCCTCGCGGGTCTTGAACGGACGGCCGTCCGCGCCCAGCATCATGCCAAAGCCCACGTGCTCGAGCCGGGGCTTGTCGCCGCTCACGAGCTCCAGCATCCGGGCCGCCTCGAAGAGCTGCTTGAAGTGCAGCGACTGGCGCACGTCCACCACGTAGATGATGCGGTCCGGGTTATAGTGCAGCAGCCGGTCTTCCAGCGTGGCCAGGTCGGTGGTGGCGTACAGGAAGGCTCCGTCCTTCTTGCGCACCAGGAACGGCTTGTCGCCGAGCTCCGGGTGATCCCCGTAGAAAATGGCGATGGCGCCCTGGTCCTCGCGGGCTTTGCCGCTGGCGATCATCTTGTCCACCAGGGCCGGCAGGACGTGGTTGTAGTGGCTCTCGCCGTGCCAGGTGTCGAACTCCACGCTCATGCGGTCGTAGAGCCGCTCGGCGTCCGATTTGGAGATGTTGACGAAGCGCTCCCAGAGCGCCTTGTTCTCCGCGTCGCCGGCCTGCAGCCGCGCCAGCTCCTGGCGGGCGGCCTCGGCGACCTCCGGATTCTCTTTCGAGCGCTCGCTGCCCAGCTTGTAGAGCCGCTCCAACTCGCCCAGGGGGTCCTGCTCGAGGCCGGTGGCGTCGTGACCCTGCTTCCAGGCCCAGATGATGGTGCCGAACTGGGTGCCCCAGTCGCCCACGTGGTTGTCCCCGATGACCTTGTGGCCCAGAAAGCGCAGCGTGCGCACCAGCGCGTCGCCCAGGATGGTCGAGCGCAGGTGACCGACGTGCATTCGTTTGGCCACGTTGGGGCTGGAGAAGTCCACCACCACCGTCTCGGGAGCGACCGGCTCGATGCCCAGCCGCTTGTCGCCCGCGACGCGCCCCAGCTGCTCCCCGATCCAACCCGACTTGAGGCGCAGGTTGATAAAGCCCGGCCCGGCGATCTCGGGGGCCTCGCAGACGTCACCCAGCTCGAGCGCGGCCACGACCTTCTCGGCCAGCTGGCGGGGATTGCCCTTGAGCTGCTTGGCCAGCGGCAGCACGCCGTTGATCTGGTAGTCGCCAAACTTGGGATCGGTGGCCTGGCGCAGATCGGGCTCGGCCTCCACCTCCAGGGCGGTCTTGATGGCCTGACGGGCCTTCTGGCTGAGAAACTGGGTGAGTCGCATTCCGCCGCCTTCGCAGCCGCACTGCCCACTCCCTACAAGGCGTGAGACGGTAGACGGTAGGACGGGAGATGGGAGATGGGAGACGGGAGACGGGAGACAGGAGACTACTCCTAACCGACGGGAGACCGGAGTTCCGAGATCGAAGCCCTCGGGGTGAGTCAGCGCTGGGATGCGGTCGTGGTCGGTTCCGGGCCCAACGGGCTGGCGGCCGCGATCGAGCTGGCGCGCAACGGGCGCTCGGTGCTGGTGCTCGAGGCCGCCGAGCAGGCGGGCGGCGGGATGCGCACCGCCGAGCTCACGCTGCCGGGCTTCCACCACGACGTCTGCAGCTCGATCCATCCGATGGGACTGGCCTCGCCCTTCTTCAAGCGGCTGCCGCTGGACGTGGAGTGGATCCACCCCGACGCCCCGGCCGCCCATCCTCTCGACGGAGGCCGGGCCGTGATGCTGGAGCGCTCGGTCAGTCAGACGGCGGCGCAGCTCGGCAGGGACGGGGCCACCTATCAGCGACTGATGGCCCCCTTCGTGACCGGCTGGGACCGGATGGACCGCGAGGCGCTGGGCCCCGTTCGCCCCTTCCTGAGGGCACCTTTCCTGATGCTGCGTTTCGCCTGGGCCGGGCTGCGCTCGGCCGAGAGCCTGGTGAGCCGCTTCCGCGGCGTCGAGGCGCGGGCGCTCTTTTCGGGCATCGCGGCCCACTCGGTCATCCCCCTGAGCTGGGTGCCCAGCGCCGCCGCCGGAATGGCCCTCGGCACCATCGCCCACCGCTTCGGCTGGCCCATGGCCCGCGGCGGCTCGGGCTCGCTGGCACGCGCCCTGCTGGGCTACCTGCACACGCTGGGCGGCAAGGTCGAGACGGGCGTACCGGTGCGCCGGCTGAAAGACATTCCGGACGCGCGCGTCAAACTGCTCGACGTGACTCCGCGCCAGTTCGTGACCATGGCCGGGGATGAGCTGCCGGCCAACTGGAAGCGGCGCTACGAGCGTTTCAAATACGGGCCGGGCGTCGTCAAGGTCGACTACGCGCTGTCGCAGCCCGTGCCGTGGTCCAATCCGGAAGTGCGGCGGGCGGCCACGGTGCACCTCGGGGGCACGTTCGAGGAGGTGGCCCGGGCCGAGGCCGAGAGCTGGGAAGGCCGCCACGCCGAGCGTCCCTTCGTGCTGGGCGTGCAAACGAGTCTCTTCGACCCCACCCGCGCCCCCGAGGGCAAGCACACCTTCTGGGCTTACTGCCACGTGCCGCACGGCTCCCCGTTGGACGTGTCCGGTTGGATCGAGGACCAGATCGAGCGCTTTGCTCCGGGCTTCCGCGACTGCGTGCTGGCGCGCCACGTGATGACACCGGATCGGCTCGAGGTCTACAACATGAACTACGTCGGGGGCGATATCACGGGCGGCGCCATGACCATGCGGCAGCTCTTCACGCGCCCGGTGGTGCAGATGGACCCTTATCGGACGCCCATTCCAGGAGTCTTTCTCTGCTCGTCGTCCACCCCGCCGGGGGGCGGCGTGCACGGGATGTGCGGCTTCCACGCGGCCCGCTCGGCCATGGCGGGCTGGTGATCTACCACCTCACGCTGGACCGCAACCTGGCCCCCGACAGCCTGGCTGGCGAAGGCTTCGTCCACTGCTCGACGCGCGCGCAGCTGTTGGCCACGGCCGAGCGCTACTACCCGGGCCGCACGGATTTACGCGTGCTCCAGCTCGACCCGAATCGGCTCGTGGCCGAGTTGCGCTACGAAAAGCCCGCGGGTCCCCATTCGCCGGCGGAGGATTTTCCGCACGTCTACGGGGCTTTGAACGAGGATGCGATCGTAGGCGAGACCATCTTGCGCCTGGAGGACGGCCGCTACCTCTGGCCGGAGGAGCTGGCCTAGCGCCGGTCTTCCCACAGCCGCAAGCGGGCTTCCAGATCTCTGATCCGGGCCTGGGCCGCCAGACGCGACTCCGTCTCGTTCTCGGCCCGCATCTCGGCTTCGTCCAGCCGGCGCTGCAGGTCGTGCTCGCGGTGGTTGGCCTCTTTCAAGAGCCGGCGCGTCATCTCGAGCTGCCCCTCGGTCCAGCCGAGGCGCAAAATGGTCTCCTCGTGGCGCGAGAGCGGCACCACGCCCAGGCCGATGGAGGCGCGGGAGACCTTCTCCTGGGTGATCGGGTCCATCGTCTCTTCGGAGCGCGGGGGCGGCACCGGCTCGGCCGAGCCGAGCACCGACAACTTGCCCCCCTCGACGGGGCGCAGACCGCCCGAGGCCACGATCTGGCGCACGGAGGCCGACCGGCGGTTGGCGAAACGCCGGAGCTCGGCGTGCGGGATCAGAATGGCTCCGTTGGGCGCCTTCTGATGCTCCAGCCGGCCCTGGCTGACGTAGCGTTGCACCGAGCGAGGGCTCTTGCCGATCGCCCGGGCAAACTCGAGAACGGACAGAAATTCGATGGTTTCCGAAAGCATTCCGATGAAGTTTTCTCAACTCCATCTGAATTTCCTTCTAGCGACGTACGATCGGGCAGCCCAGCAGCTCGGACGTGGTCGGAGAGACCTCCTCGCCGGCCAGCATCTGGTCCACCGCCTTGCGGCCCAGGCCGTCGCCGAAGCGGCCGAAGTAGCGCAGACGGCCCTGGGCATCCACGACCAGCGTGCTGGTGGTGCTGTCGATGCCGTAGTGGTCGATCAGCCTGGCGTCGCGGTCGAGCCAGACGGGGAATGTCAGATTCTTGGCCTTGAGGGCTCTCTGGATGCTCTCGCTCGGCTCGGGGCGATTGCCATCCACGGCCACCACGACGGCCTTCCCCGCATAATCCCGGGCCAGCTTGTCGATGTCGGCCTCGACGCCGCGGCAGCTGGCGCAGGTCGAGCACCACACCACCATCACCAGGGGCTTGCCGGGCGCCAGCTGGCGCAGCGTGCGCCCTTCACCGGTGTTGGGGTTGTAGAGAGTAAAATTGGGCACCGCCTGGCCCACGGGGGAGCTGGCCAGGGCGACGCCGACCAGCAAGCAAAGGAGGAAAGTCATTTTACGCATACGGCGGCGCCGTTTCTTCGAGGGGGAAGGGTCTCCCTTCCGGTCGAACCCTGGCTCAGCGAGACAGGAGCGGTTAGAAGCTTGAAAGTCAAAGAGCTGGAAAATCTGGGCATCAAGGGTCGGAAGGCGATCAACGCCGCACTGGAGCTCATGCCCGAGGTCAAGCTGAAACACGCCGAGCTGCGCGACCGGCTGGGGGACGTGGTCCACAATCCCTCGGCGTTCGTGGGCGATCCCGTGTTTGGAAACCTGGCGACTGCCATCCTGGCGGGCGATCCGGACAGCTTCATCGAGCGCGCCCAGAAGGCGCCCTGGAAGCAGTGGGGCGAGGACCTCGATCCCGCCTCCATCGAGCAGATGGTGCAGGCCACCCGATTGCCGGTGGCCGTGGCCGGCGCGCTGATGCCCGACGCCCACGTCGGCTACGGGCTGCCGATCGGCGGGGTGCTGGCCACCGACAACGCGGTCATCCCCTATGCCGTGGGCGTGGACATTGCCTGCCGCATGCGCCTGACCGTGCTCGACGTCCCGGTCGAGGCGCTGCAGACCGAGAAGAATCGGTTGGTGCGGGCGCTCGAGGGCGAGACGCGCTTCGGCGTGGGGGCCGAGTTCAAGAAGCCCCGCGAGCACCCGGTCATGAGCGAGGACTGGACCGTCACGGGTGTCACCAAGAGGCTCAAGCGGAAGGCCGAGAACCAGTTGGGGACCAGCGGCTCGGGCAACCATTTCGTCGAGTACGGTATCTTGACGCTCGACCATCCCGACCTGGGACTCTCCCCCGGCAAGTACCTCGCGCTGCTCTCCCACAGCGGCTCGCGAGGCTCGGGGGCCGAGGTGGCGGCGTTCTACTCCAAGCTGGCCAAAGATCTTCACCCCGAGCTGCCCCCGGAGCTCTCCCGGCTGGCCTGGCTCGACCTCGACAGCGAGGCCGGCCAGGAATACTGGGCCGCGATGGAGCTGATGGGACTGTACGCTGCCGCCAATCACGAGGTCATCCACCGCGAGGTCGTGCGGGCGCTGGGCGCACGCTCGCTGGCGAGCATCGAGAATCACCACAACTTCGCCTGGAAAGAGCAGCACAACGGCCGCGAGGTGGTTGTCCACCGCAAAGGCGCCACACCGGCCGGGAAAGGCGTGCTGGGGATCATCCCCGGCTCGATGGCCTCCCCCGCTTTCGTGGTGCGTGGCAAAGGCAGCGAGGAGGCCCTGCTCTCGGCTTCCCACGGGGCGGGACGGGTGATGTCGCGCACTCAGGCGCTCAAAACGTTCAACTGGAAGGACGTGCAGCGCCACCTCGACGAGAAGGGTGTGACGCTCATCTCGGCCGGGCTCGACGAGGTTCCGATGGTCTACAAGGACATCCACCAGGTGATGGCCGCTCAGGAAGACCTGGTCGAAAAGGTGGCCAGGTTCCAGCCCAAGCTGGTCAAGATGGCCCCGGCCGGCGAGCGCCCCGAGGACTGAGCACTCCTATCGGAACTTCAGCGAGGCCGCGTCGATGTCCGTGCCCTGGTAACCCGACTTGAGCGTGTAGCTCTTGCCCGCGCGAGTGTAGACGAGCTTGCCGTCCTCGGCCAGGTAATCGTGCGCGTCCGGCGGCATCTTGCCCGTCAGCTCCAGCGACGTCAGGGCCCGCAGCGCCGAGAATTCGGTCAGGGCGCGGGCATACTGCAAGCGGATCTTGGGGTAGGCCGGGTAATTCAGGGCCACCACGAACGCGTGGTCGGCGTCGTTCATCTTCTGCAGCTCGGTCGGAGCGCCCGTCAGCTTGAAGTCTTTCTCCATCGAGTCGCGATCGCGCAGATACAGGTTCTGGTAGAGGCGCCGCTCGCGGGCCACGAACCCCGGCACGAGGATCAGGATTTGCTGGGAGAACCCGTTGGCGCCGACCTGGCCGTCGGTGTAGGTCCAGAACGCGAGGTAATCTTCGTCCATCCGCGCCACGAAGGTCTTGGGATCGGGCCGGAGCTTCTCGAGCGACTGAGCGAGCGTTTTCAAGTCGGACCGGCTCAGTTTGCCCGCGCGCAGGAGCTCGAACAGAGCTTTGTGAGCATCGCGTTGCATACTGACGCCGACCATGAGGTTCGTGCTGGAGCCCTGGGCCTGGACCTTCAGGCTCAGGTCGAGAGCCAGCAGGTCACACGGCAGCGCTTTGGAGGGTGGCAGCGTGGCGGCGTAAGCCAGCAACGAGCCCTGCAAGCCTCGCAGGAACACCGGGTCGGGGTCGCCGGTGAAGAGGAGCTCGGGTTTGCGCAGCGCTGCTTCGAGTTTGGGAAGCTCGCGGGCGTAGGCCTGGAAGTCAGCTGCGGTGGGCTTCTTGGGCAGGCTGGCCAGGCCTTGCGGCAGGCCCAGCGCGCCGTTCTGGCCGGCATCGCCCGCTCGGGCTTTGCGCTTCTCGACCGCCACGCGGGCCTGTTCGCGCAGTTCGTCCCCTCGTTTGGCGTCCACCGCTTTGTAGCCGGCGATCCACATCTCGAGCAGGCCGAAGAGCACCAGCAAGATCAGCAGCGGGATGAACAGCAGTATGGCGATCCGTTTGCCCATGCCGTGAAGAGTTCTCAAGTCGCGGATGAATCCCCTGCGCACCAGGGATCTCCGTAATGATCCGTGAGGGTATCCCCTGCCCTGCTACCAGAGCGGTTCGGCGAGGCATAATCGATGCGAGAAGAACCGATACTATCAGGAGGCACGAGCAGATGTCACACGCGCACGTCGTATGGAATCGGGACGGATGGGACGTCATCCACCAGGGTGGACAAGAGCCGATCGGCCACTTCAGCAATCGTCTGGAAGCGGTCAATTCCGCCCGCGCCCGGCTCGACAGCAAGGGCGGCGGACTGATCGTCGTGCACGGACGCAACGCGCACACGCAGGACGCCGCCTGATCAGCGCTTCGAGTTGGCTTCCGCCAGGGCCCGACCCCAATCCTCGATGATCTTTCCGCGGAGCTTGGGGGCGCCCTCGTCGTAAGGGATCCCGCTCAGGACCGCGGTTTCTTTGCCGATACGCCGGTGGAGCTCTTCGGTCAGGGCGGTGGTCGCCTCGCGAAGGTGCCTCCCCTGATACGGGGCGACGGCGATCGGGTCGCCGATGCGCAACTGTGCGATGTCGCGGTGAATCCAGGACTGTGCGATAGCGAAGGAAGAGGCCGCGCCGGTGAGGCCGGTCAGGCTCGCGACCAGAGCTGAGGAATCGTCGATCAGCGCGGCGGCGGCACCGCCCGCCAGACCTCCGACGAGGGCCCCGGCGGCCCCGCCCTGGAGGGTGGCGAAATAATTGGGAAACTGGTCCTTGGGGTCTTCGACCGGCCGCAGTGTCGAGCAGAGCTTGCCCAGCCCGAAAGCGCCTGTGAGCGCCCCACCCAGTGCCGACACGGCAATGCGAGCGCCCGGTCCGCCCAGCGCTCCGGCTGCCAGGCCCGCCACGGCCACTCCGGTCGAGGCCAGGGCCGCGGCCAGCGTCTCCCCCGTGCGCTTCTGGTCGTCAGGCTTATAGAAGACGGCGATGGGCACGATGTTCTCCGCGCCACCTTTGAGAGCGAAATAGGCCGCTCCCTTCTTGATGGGCAGCAGCGTCCCCAAATCCTCCGTGATGGCGCCTTCGGGGAAGATGCACACCCCTTTGCCGTCTTTGAGCAGGTCGACGGCGTGCTCGATGGTTTTTCGGCTGGGGTTCTCGCGGTGAACCGGAAAAGCGCCTCCCCAGGTCATGACCCGGCCTCGCAGACCATCGAAGACGTAGACGTTGGCCACGTAACGCATGTCTCGGTCGCTAAGCAGACCCACCAGCGGCGGATCGAAGAAGCTCGGGTGGCCGGACGCGTAGACCTGGGGCCCCTCGTGCAGCATCTTGTGCTTGTTCTGCACTTCCAGCCGGTAGCGGCCTCCAGACAGCAGCACATTGGCGGTCTTGGTGAGCCAGTCGAACTTGCGGGTGGACAGGCCGTCCTCGGGGCCCGTGTAGTTCGGGACGAAATGGCCGAAGCTCTTTGGCTTCTGGGGAGGAGTCGGAGCCGCCGCCGCTGTCACGCGCATCGGTCCGCAGTATCCACGAACACCCTTAAACAAATCTGAAAGCAGGGGGTGTGACCTGCCACACAGATTCCTGGTTGCGGTCTCGTGCTATGATCCCATGCGTTCGAGGAGGAGCATTTTGCGTCGGTTGTTGTTGGTTGAGGACGACCTTATCTGCGGTCGTGGCGTCCACGAGCTGTTTCGGTTGCAGGGATTCGACGTCGTCTGGCTGACGATGGGCCGCGACGTTTTGGATACCTTCCGCAAGCTCAAGCCCCATCTCGTCGTGCTCGATCTGATGTTGCCGGATACCGATGGCGCCACCCTTTGCGGCGATCTGCGAAGGCGCAGCAACGTCCCCATCCTCATCCTGTCGGGTCGCACCGGGACCCTGGACAAGGTCAACCTGTTCCGCCTGGGGGCGGACGACTACGTGACCAAGCCCTACGAGCCCATGGAGTTGCTGGTGCGTGCCGAAGCGCTGCTGCGCCGCCACCAGCGCGACACGTCCGAGACCATTCTCCAGGCCGGTTGCCTCGTGCTCGACTGCGTGGGGTATCGGGTGCTGTGCGACGGGTCGGACCTCAAGCTCACGCGCATCGAATTCGAGCTGCTCAAACGCCTGATGGCCGCCGGAGACTCGATCACCTCGCGCGCGAGGTTGCTCGACGAGGTCTGGGGACGAGACTACGACGGCTCGGTCAAGACGCTGGACACGCACGTCTCCAGCCTGCGGCGCAAGCTCTCCCTGGCCAAGCCGGGCTGGAGCCCGGTCCGCGCCGTGCGCGGAACTGGCTACCGATTCGTGATCTAAGCGCTCAGAGAGCCGGCTTCCTCTTCGGCGGCTGGACGGGCCGGCGGGCGAACCTGGGTGCCGATCTGCAGCAGATGGAACGGCAAACGAATGGTTTTCTCGCCCTCGATCGCGATCTCGAACGCGTACTCTCCGAAGCTGCCCAGCTCGAGGCTGTAGAAGCCCATGGCGAAGCGCGCCAGACCATTGGGACCGTGCAGCGGAGGAGTGAAGCGCAAGGCGCCTACCTGGCGGATCAGGGCGGTGCCCTTGCTATCCACCAGGCGGATCTCCATCGGCTTCTGGGTCACCTCTTTGGGTGCCCTCACCTGCACGACCACGAAGAGCTGAGGATGACGTACCGGCACATTGCGGGCCAGAATCGTGTCCACCCCGATGCCCGAGGCAAAAATCTTGTTGGAAGCGTCGGCGTGATCGCAAAGGAACGCCAGATCAACTTGCATGCTCATAACTTTCCACGTCTCCGTCTTTGGTTCTGGGGCCGGTGCCTTCGCCTCAATGGCCGTCGGGTTCCTTCGCCCTCAAGGATGACTGATCGGCTTGTTGAGGGACGTCATTCGGGGGTAGTCAGGGATGAGTCCGGGTGAGACCACGTTGCTGCGGCACATCAAGGTATACTGACTGATCGTGCCGGGTTGAACCTCGTAGACGTAGCTCCAACCGGGGGGGCACTCCGGCACTTTGTCGAGATAGGGCTTCTTGGTGGCCGGGCTGGCGTTCTTCACCAGGTCCTCGAGCTGAGCCGGATACTGGCCGTCGTGGTCGGTCATGTAGAACTCCAGCGGGACCCAGAGCGTCTGCAGGTTCTTGAGACAGAGCTCGGCCTTCTCGGCCTGGGAAGGACCGCTCTGGGTGCAGCCACAGACCAGCACGGCGATGAGGGCGACGAGAATCCACCTCATTTGGATTTTGACCTTTCACGCACCTGAATGGCCTGCCATTTGGCATACTGGTCCGGGCTGAGGATCGATTCCACTTTTCGCGAGGTCTCGACGTCCAGAACCCGGAGATCGTAGCGCAGGTCGGAGAGTTGCTTGAGACTGTCCTTGATGTCGACGAGGTCGGCGTGGCGCTGGATGAGCGCCGCCGTCTCGCGCTCGGCGGCCATGAGCTTCAATCTTCCGGTCGTGCCATCGTCCTGAAAGCGCTTCAGGGCCGTCACGATGTCAGTGACCTGCTGCTTGCTGAGCTTGAGCTCGTCCCGAAAGTCGACCATCGTCCGGGGACGTTGCTGAGGTTGCTGGGGCTCCTGAGCCCGGGCGGCCCCGGTCAGCAGCAACAAGAGGAGCAGGAATCTCGTCATTTCTTCACCTGTTGTTGCTGCTGGAGCCTGAGCTGGATGTCGTGCCACTTTTTGAGTTGCTCGGGCGTCATGATGGCCTCCACCTTCCGCGAGGTCACCACGTCCAGATACTGCATCTGAAAGGCCAGATCCGAGCTGGTTCGCAGCGTGGTCTTCAGCTTCTCGATGTCAGCCTTTTGCTTCAGGAGCAGTTGCAGGTCTTTCTCATTGGCCACCAGCTTGTCTTGATAGGCCTTCAACTGAGTCTTGAATTGCTCTAGCGTGGCC
>JBDHVW010000149.1:0-15085 GCA_039809865.1 Vulcanimicrobiota bacterium | reverse complement strand
TTGATCAACAGCTCGAAGCACGAGCAGC
Source organism: Vulcanimicrobiota bacterium (assembly GCA_039809865.1). Lineage (GTDB taxonomy): Bacteria > Vulcanimicrobiota > Xenobia > Xenobiales > QWHO01 > QWHO01. Next base: position 15,057 of record JBDHVW010000149.1, on the reverse strand, counting down.
ATTTCCCCGCCAACGGCAAAGTTGCCGACGGCAAGACGGTGTGAGGTTTCCATGGCCAATGCCCTAGCGATGATCCTGGCGGGCGGCTCCAGCCGCAGCCTCAGCGTGCTGACGGAGGTGCGGGCCGAGCCCGCCATCCCCTTCGGCGGCAAGTTCCGCGTGGTCGACTTCGTGCTCTCCAACTGCGTGAACTCCGATATCTTCAACGTGGCGATCCTCACCCAGTATCGCCCGCGCTCCCTGAACGACCACGTCGGGACCGGCAAGCCCTGGGACCTCGACCTGGGCTCGGGCGGCGTGCACCTGCTGCAGCCTTACCAGGGCGGCCCCTACGGCGACTGGCAGAAGGGCACGGCCGACGCGGTGCGGCGCAACCTCGACTTCCTCAAGTCGCAAGACGAGGAGCTGGTGCTGGTGCTGGCGGGCGACCACATCTACCTGATGGACTACCGTCCGCTCCTCAAGCAGCACGTGGCCGAGGGCGCCGACTGCACCGTGGCGGTGCGCCGGGTCTCGCGCCACGAGGCGCACCGTTTCGGCATGGTGAGCATGGAGGGAGACCGCGTGGTGCGCTTCGAGGAGAAGCCCAAGCGCACGTCCGAGACGACCGCCTCGATGGGCATCTACGTGTTCACCAAGGAGAAGCTGATCGCGCTGCTCGAGAAGAACGACTTCGTCGACTTCGGCCGCGACGTCATGCCGGCGCTGACCAGGCACAAGCTGCACGTGTCGGGCTACACCTACAACGGCTACTGGGCCGACGTGGGCACGGCCCAGTCTTACTGGGAGGCCAACATGGCGCTCCTGGGCGAGAATCCCGCCCTGGACCTGTACGACGCCGAGTGGGTGGTGCACACGCGCAGCGAGGACCGCGCCCCCGTCAAGTTGGGCCCCAACGCCCAGGTGGACGGCACGCTGCTCTCCAACGGCTGTCGCGTGGACGGGGTGGTCGAGCGCAGCGTGCTCTCCCCCGGCGTCTACGTGGCCGAGGGGGCGGTGGTGCGCGACAGCGTCATCTTCAACGACGTGGTGATCGAGGCGGGGGCCGTAGTGGACCGCTGCATCCTGGACAAGCGCGTGCGCGTGGGCTCCGGAGCTCACGTGGGCGCGGGCGAGGACAACAGCGCCAACTCCGAGATGCCCGACGTGCTCAACACCGGCCTCACGCTGGTGGGCAAGGACTGTCACATCCCGGCCACTTCCACGCTGGGGCGCAACGTGGTGGTGCACGCCTACTCCGACGAGAAGGTCATCGGCAAGAAGAAGAAGGTTCCCAGCGGCTCGTGCCTGGGGAACAGGGAGGTCTAAGTGGACTGGGTCGAGGAGGGCGCGGTCGCGCCGGATTTCACGCTGGGTGGAGTTTCTCTCAAGTCGTTTCGCGGCAAGCCCGTGGTGCTCTATTTCTATCCGGCTGACGACACGCCCGGGTGCACCAAAGAGGCCTGTGCCTTTCGGGATCGGTCCGCCGAGTTCGCCAAACACGGCGCAGTCGTGCTGGGCGTGTCCCCGGATGACGCCGACTCGCACGCCCGGTTCGTGGCGAAATATGCGCTCAACTTCGACCTGCTGCCCGACGTGGGCCACAAGGTTGCCGACCAGTATGGCGCCTGGCGCGAGAAGAACATGTACGGCAAGAAGTCGATGGGCATTCAGCGCTCGACTTTCCTGATCGGCCCGGACGGGGTGGTGCGCAAGGTCTGGAAGCGCGTCTCGGTGGACGGTCACGACGCAGCGGTCATCGAGGCTTTGAAAGCCATCGAATGACCACGTTTACGGGCAACCGTCGGATGGTCGGGTTCGGGGCGGCCCTGATCGTGCTCGTAGGGGTGCTCGAATTCGGCGTGGTCCGCTCGCACGACCTGGATCCCGGCGACCCGGTGCGCATCGTGGCCATTATCGTGTTGGGATTGTTGCTCCTGGCCGGGATCGGCTTTCTCATCTTGCCCGACAAGCTGCGCATCACGCCGGAGCGCCTGCAGGTGCTCATCTGCGGGGTCATTCCCGGGACGTCCTACAAGCACGCCGCCTTCAAAGGCCTGTACGTCGACCATCCGGCCACTCAGGTCGAGTTCGAGTTCGCCTCGGGCCGGCGCTTGCCGTTCTTCCGGAGCTCCGACCCGTTCGTGGTGCTGGAGCGGGCCCGCGACATGTCGCGCGTCCTGAAGTGGTTCGTGCGCTGCGACGACCTCAAGATGTTCAAGGACGGCGGTCCGCCGACGAAGCCCAACTTCTTCACGCTCTACGAGAAGTTGGACCCGGCCGTGCTGCAGTCGCGCTTCCCTCTGGCCGAGGCGCGCAAGACGTCCGAGGGTTGGCGCCTGAAGCTCTTCATGGCCCGTCCCCTGCCCAACGGCGAGCGCGGCCTGATCGTTTACGTGGCTCAAGACGGGCTGAAGATCTACGCCGAGGGGATGCCGGAGCTGGTCAATGTCCCCCTGCTGGATGTCATCTCGGTCGCGGTAGCCCCGGGCTACCTGGGTATCTTGACCCGGGATCGCGGCGTGCTCAAACTGGAAGGGATCGGCGCGCCTCAGGACCGCTATCTGGTGCAACACATCGCGGCGGCCATGCGCGACCTGATCAAGGAGGAAAAGAATGAGCCTGGCAAGTGAGAAATGCGAAGCCTGCGCCGCGGGCGCGCCGTCCGTGGAGGGCGCCGAGCGCGCCGCTCTTTTAGCGGATCTGCCCGGATGGTCGGTGGTGGATGAGGACTCCGAGCCCAAGCTGGAGCGCGTGTTCAAGTTCAAGAACTTCGTGGAGGCGCTGGCGTTCACGCAGCGCGTGGGCGAGGCCGCCGAGGAGCAGAACCATCACCCGGCCCTGCTGACCGAGTGGGGTCGCGTCACCGTGCGCTGGTGGACGCACAAGATCAGGAATTTGCACAAGAATGACTTTGTGATGGCCGCCCGCACGGACGAGCTGGCTTAGGAGGTCGAGGAGATTTAGGAGATTATTTTGGAGATTTTGGGGATTATAATTTTAAAAAAATCTCCTAAATCCCCAAAATAATCCCCCTAATCTCCTCGACCCTCAGTTACTCCAGGACTTGCTGCAACAAGAAGTCCGTCATCTTCGGCGTCGCCTTTAGCTTCACGGCCAGATCCGGCGCCCCGGTCCCGCGCGGCTGGGCCTTCACGTCCACGAACTGCAGGCCTTTCTTGTCGAAGTTCAGGTCCAGGCCCTGAGTCAGGCCGGCGGCCACGGTGGAGCCCTTCGAGTCGGCGATGAAGTCGGCGATCATGTTCGACAGAAGGCGCGTCGGGAAGAGGTCGATCACGTTGAAGGGGAGCGGGTTCTGGGGGTCGGTCATGCGCACGCCCTTGGCGTCCGGCTTGACCTCGAGCTTGCCCTCGTGGACCCGGAAATCGAGCGGCACCACGATGCCGGTCGCCACCTTCGCGTCGAAGAGGATGGCCCCATCGGCCCTGGCCACCACATCCAGCGTGATGGCAGGCTTGCCCTTGTCCATGATGAAGCGCGGCTCGCCGCCCTGGCCGAAGCGCAGCTCCTTCAGCTTCTGCGCCTTCTTGATGCCACCCAGAATGGAGTTCCAGTCGATGGTGTCGCGCAGGCGCTGATTCAACTCGGCACCGGGGATGCGCAGAGCCAGCTCGCCCTGCTGCAACTCGAACGGGACGCTGACCGCCTCGGCTTGTCCGCGCGTGGCGCCGGTCTGCATCTCCAGCACCATGCCCTGCGGCGCTACCTGGACGCGATTCACGTTGTAGTGCAGGTGCTTGCCGCCCGTGCCGGCCAGCGGGGGGACGTCGATGTCCATTCCCTGACCGTAGCCCTGCGAGAGGATCTTGTTGCTCTCATCGGCCACCCACGGAGTGCCCCGGCGCAGCTCGTTGCCGACCTCGGCGATGGCGCCCCGGCGAATGCTGTCGGTGGCCTCGGGCAGCGCCTGACGGATGGCCCCTTTGAAGAGGTCCGTCACCTGGTCGTGAGCGATCTTGTTCAGGAAGCCGTCCGGTGAGACTCCCGAGCCCTCCAATTTGCGCAGATCGACCGTCAGGCCATCCAGGGCGCTGAAGTCGGTCTCCCCCACCAGGTGCAGGTCGGCGCGCCCGTCGCCCGTGACGTCTTTGCCCATCCACACGTGATAGGTGGCCTTGGCCACGGCCCCCGCGCCCGATTTCACATCGGCGCTGAAGTTGACGGTCTGGTTTTTGAAAGCCTCGTCCAGCAGCTCGACGTGGGGCAGGTCGTGGCCCTGAGCGATGCGCTCTTTATGGCGCGCGATGAGCTCTTGCAACTGCTTGCCGCGGGGCGAGTCGTGCGGCACCAGCTTGAGCTTGTGCTCGAGCTCGGCCAGCTGTTTGGTGGTCTGCTTGCCATCTCGCTCGACGGAGAGCGTCAGGGAGCCGTCCACCGGGATGGAGCCGTCCTTGGGGCTGACGCTGACGCGAACCGAGCCCAGGTAGAGGGCGTTCGGGCCCGCCTCGGCGGGGCGAGGGGCGTTCTGGGCCTGGAACGTCTCCAGGCCCACCTTGAAGGCCGGAGCGATCGGGCTGGTCTTGTAGCTCACCACCAGGGGCAGGTCGCGATATTGGATGCTCTGGACGCCGAAGGAGGGCAGATCCACCGGACCCAGGTGGAAGAAGGCCCGGTCGCCCGTCGGCAGCGGAAGTTTAGCGTCCAGCAACACGGTGCCCTCGGGAGCCTTCATCCCCTGAAGGACGCTCGTGAGGGACTGCTCGGCCTCGCGCGCCTTTTGCGCCAGGAACTTCTGGGCCCGCTGATTCTGCTGAGCCTGGGTGGCCACGCCGGTCACGGTGGTCTTGGGCAGCACCACCACCACCCGGTCGCTCTGAACGGTGATGGCCGCGGGGGCTTTGGCGGAAGGAGCGGCTTTGGGAGCGGTAGCCGCGGCGCCGGTCTGCGTGCTGGCCGGGTTCTGGTCGGCCAGAATGGTCACCTCGGGCTTGCGGGCGAGGTCAGGGTTGCCGAACCAGCCGATCGCGCCGATGGAGCCGGCCGTCACGGTGACGGCCAGTCCGGTCCAGGCGGCGATCTTCAGGCACTGCTTGACGAAGGAGCGTTTCTGGGGCTGCTGGACGGGAGCTTTGGGGGCGGTCTCCCGGGCAGGCCCAAGACCGTCCACGGGCTCGTTCGCCCGCTTGACCCCGATGGACCCGTGGCGATGCGCCAGCGCGGCCATCTGGGCCCAGGTCTTGCCGTTGATCTCCATAAACCCGAGACTATCGCCTCGACCTCAAATTTGCCTAAACGGCCGGGCGCGGGGTCGGTTTACTGGTGCGCCCGGTTCAGGGGGCCCAGCCAGATCCGTTGCAGCCGCAAGCGCGCCTCGCGGTGGGTATCCAGCGGACGGCGGTAGAGAGCCCGGAAGCCCTCGCGCCGGGCCCGGTCCAGAGCCTCCCCTTCGCCCAGGGTGTCACGCGCCGCCGCCAGCGAGGCCTCGCTGAGGCCCACCAGGCGGGTCGCGAAGCGATCGGCGGCCCCCTCGAGCTGGTCGCGGAAGGGCGTGGGCGCAAACATGAACTCACGCAGCTGATCGAACTCGTCGCTCAGGGTGTGCTCGTAGAGCGTGTCCAGCAGCGCCTGGAGCGCGTTCGAGAAGTCGGGGGTGTCCACCGAGAAGGCTTCCATCTTGCGATCGAGGGCGTCGGTGATGTCCACCCCCGACTGCAGCACCGAGTCGCGACAGGCCATCAAGAGGCGCACCCGCCCCTCGTTGTCCAGCGCCTCGGCCGCGCGGTAGAGGTGCAGATGGCGCCGTTTCACCTGGTAGAGAGCGCTCAGCACGAAGAACCGGATCTGACCCTCGGGCAGCTTCTCGACGTCCTGGTGGACGATCAGGCTCACCTCGGGCTCGGGAGAGGCCTTGATGAGGAACTTGTCCGGCCCTTCGTAGCGGTGCACGGTGATGCGACCGAGCTGGAAGATGGCCTGGTTGTCGGCGTTGGCGATCTCCTTGGGCTTCCACCCGTCGGGGGCCGGCTTGCAATGGTCGAGCCAGGTGTGGAAGCGCGGCGCCGGAAAGCGCGGCGAGACCTTGGCTCGCGGGATCAGGGCGTCCAGGAACAGCTTGAGGATACCCGGCTCGGCCTTGCTCCAGGTCTGCTCCAGCAGGTCGGGCGTGGGCGCCACGGGAGCCAGCAGCTCTCCGGCCTCGGCTTCGGTCTGATGTGCCTTTTCGGCCGAGCTCCGTCCCAGAGCCACGATGGCCCGGGCCACGGGAGCCTGCTGCTTGTGGCGGTTCTCCTTGTAGATGTCCTCGAGATGCGTGAACAGCCGCTCGGAGTCGGCCACGCTGGCCATGTAGTTGCGCACGTAGGCCGAGCGGTCTTCGGGGGTGCCCGCCAGGAGGCAGGTCAGGTAATAGTCGATGCGTCCCTCGTTCTTGATGGGGTTGGGAATGCGCTTGGCGCGGCGGAGATAATCCAGCGCCTGCTCGGTGTCGTTGAGGTGCAGCTCGGCCAGCTCCAGCAGGCAACGCTTCTTCTCGGCCATGCTGCGCGACTGTCCGATGCGCTCGTTGAGCACGGTCGTCATGGTGGTGACGAATTGTCCGGTGTCCGGACGGCGGATCATGACCGGCAGCATGCGGCGCCCGATCTCGTAGGCCTCCATCCAGCACGAGAAGCTGGCGTAGTTGTAGAACAGGCCGGCTTCGACCTGGACCACGTCGGGGTGCTCCTGGTGCAGCTTCGAGAAGAACTCGAACGACTCGTCCATGTTGAGGTGCTTGAGCATCGTCATGCCCTTGTCCACCTCGGCCAGCAGAGAGGCGTCGTCGGTCCAGACCAGCGGACGGCCCTCCTGCGCGTATTCCAGCACCTCGAGCGGCATGTCCGCCTCGGCCTGCTCCTCGGCCGCGGCACCTTCCTCTTTGGCTTCCTCGGCGGCGTGCTCGAGCACCCTGGCAGCCTCGGCGTCGTTGTCCAGCTGCATGCTGGCCAGCAGGTCCGTGGCGCTCAGGAAGACCGGCTCTTCGGTCCTGGGAGCGGGCTCGGGCTCGGGCTCGACCACGGGGGCCGCGGCTTCGACCACGGGCGGGGGCGCCGGGGCTTTCTCCTCTTCCGCGACGGCGTTCAGGCGGCTCAGGAAGTCGTCGACGTCCTCCTCCGCGGGCTGGGCAGCTTTCTCACCCGGCTTGCGGATGACCAGCTCGAGCTCGGGCTCCTCGTCGAACGTGGGCAGGCTTTCCGCCGTGACGGGCTCGGACGCGGCGGCCGGGGGCTGCTGCTGCAAGGCCGGCTCGACGATCATCGGGGTGGGCTCGGGCTCGGGCTCCGGAATGGCAGCCGGGGCCGGCGGGGGCACCGGTGCGTGAGCGAAGGGCTCTGCCTGCACGCGCGCGGGCTCGGACGGGCGCGGGGGCTCGGGACGCGCCGTCGGCGTCGCGGCCACGGGCGCGGCGGGGGCGCTCAGGGTGACCCGCGGCGTGCCCATGGCCACCGAGCGACGGAACTCCTCGAGCACGGTCGTCAGACGCGTGCGCTGCTCGGGTGTCTGGACCAGGCGGGCACTGGTATCCTCGAGGGACTTGACGATCATGTCCAGCTCGTCGGCGTCGGAGGTGTCGGTGTCGATGCCGCAGCGGTAGTAGACGCGGTTGACCAGCACCTTGCCGGTGCTGCCCAGCACGTCGGTCATGGCGGCCATCAGGACCTCTTGCGGCGAGCCGGTCACCTCTTCCCCGTGGGGCGCCTCGGCGCCGGCGGGAGCGGCCTCGGAGCGGCCTCCTTCCAGCACGACTTGCTTGAGCTCGGCGATATTGTTCTCGAGCGACTGCACCCGGGCGCGGGTCTGAGCCAGCTCGTTGCTCTGGCTGCTCAGCTCGGCTTTGAGGCGGTTGGCCTCCTCTTGCTCCTGGGCCAGCGCCATCTTGAGGCCCGCGGCCTCGGCCCGGGCGGTCTCGAGGTCGTCCTGGGTCTTGCGCAGACGCTCGCCCTCGACGCGGCTCGACTCGCGCTGGGCCGTGAGATGCTCCTCACTCTCAGTCAGGCGGGCCTGCAGCTCGTGAGCCTGCTTGTCCAGCGCGTCGGCACGCGCCTTTTCACTCTCCAGGTGGCGCTGGGAAACGTCCAGCTGGCCTTTCAGCTCAGCCTCGAGCCGCTCCAGCTCGTTGACCCTGTGCCCCAGCGCGCTGCGATTCTCTTCCAGGCCGGCACTGCGAGCGCGCTCTTGCTCCAGGGCCGAATCACGGCTGCGCACATCGGCTTCCAGCTCGGTCACGCGGTTCTGGTGCTGGGAGAGCTGCGTGCTGGATTCCAGCAGACGCTGCTGGAAAGTGGCCTGGCGCTCCTCCAGAATGCGATTGCCTTCTTCGATCTTCTTGCGGTGCGCCTCCAACTCGCCCTGAAGCTGGCTCTCATTCGCCTGGCTGGTGCGCAGGTGCTCCTCGAGGTCCTCGATCTGGAGCACCAGGTCGACATTCTTCTCGCCCACCGCGTGGTAATCGGCGTCGAGCTGGTCGCACTGGGCTTTGAGCTTCTGGTTGGCCTCGATCAGCTTGAGATCGATGCTGCCGCTCGAGTGGGCCGCCAGCTGGTCTTTCAGGAGATGATTCTCTTCCTGGAGCCGATGAAGTTGCTCTTCCAGGGCGTTCTTGGTTCCGGCCTCGGACATAAGGGCCTCCAGCTCGACGGAGTTTGTCGCGCTGCCGACGGCGCGCGGGCTAACCGCTTCGACCCCCCGCCGGGGTCAGCCTTCCAGTAAGGCGGTCAGACCTTCCAGGAGCAGGCGAATCTCGTTGTCCATTTGCACGCAGCGCTTGCTGACGCCCTCCACGACGGGTCGAGCCTCTTTCTGCGCCAGCTCCTCGAACTGCAGGCGGGCGATATCGACACGTACGATGACGCGCTTCTCGAGATCCTTGCGCGCGGCGCGCAGCTTCTGCAGCAGTCGAATCTTGGCGGAGGGGTCGCCCTGCTCGTCGATCTCGACCAGCTGGCGCTGAATGTCCTCGGTGGCGTCCTGCAACTCGCGCCGGGTAAACTGCAGCAACTCCAGCAGCTCATAGCCGGGCAGGCCTTCGGAGGGGGCCAGGTCGCGAGCCTCGCGCACCGCCATGGGATTGGCGCTCTCGCGGAAGGTCGGCAGCTCGACCTCTTTCTTGACCTCGGGCTTGGCGCGCAGCGAAATGCGTCGCTGGCCATTGCCGGGGGCAGCCTCACCCAACTTCCCGGGCAACAGTCGCGTCCCGCATTCGGGGCAATCGCGCAAGAAATTCCCGCTATTTTTCCGGCAAGCCGGACAGTACACGCACCCCTCCGTTCTCGGTCGTTAGGGGTTCTTTCTCGGCAGCGCAAACCCTACTGGCCGGCAGTGGGAGGAGGAATCATCCATTGGGGCAGTCGCCGCACGCCCAGAAACCGTTGCGAGAAGTACTCTTCGTCCAGCGAGGACTCGGTAACGCCGCGGCTGGAGCTGGCGTGCAGAAACTTGCCGGGCTCGGTGCAGATTCCCACGTGCGACGGGCCCGGCTCGTAGGTGCTGAAGAAGATCAGGTCGCCCGTCTGCATCTCGTCTTTGGGCACCTCGGTGCAGTCTTCAAACTGGAGATCCGCGGTTCTCCGCAGCTCGTAGCCCGCGAGTCGAAAGACTTCCTGGACGTAGCCAGAGCAATCCACGCCGTTGGGCGTGACCCCGCCCCACACGTAGGGCACCCCGGTGAGTTTTCGCGCCAGTTGGACCAGCTCTTGTGGCGTGAGCGGCCGCGGGGCGGGCGCCAGCAGGCTGGTGGCCGGGGCCCAGGCTTTCTGACCGTTCTGCAGGGTGACCTCGACCCACCCGGTGGTGGGCACTGCTTCCAGCGTATGCCTGGGCACCACCAGGGCCTCGCCCACGAGCAGTCGGTCGTCGTCGCGCTTGTTGACCTGTTTGAGCTCGTCCACGGGGACGTCGTAGAGCTTGCTGATCTGCCAGAAGGTCTGGCCGGGTTGCACTTTGTGGCGGGGCCACCCGGTGCCGGTGGGGATCTGCAGCTCCTGTCCCTCGGCCACCTCGATGCCGGGGTTGAGTTTCGTGATCTCGTCGAGCGTGATGCCGTAGCGGTCGGCTACCGCCTGGGCGGTCTCGTTGGGCTGGACCCTGTGCGTCAGGGCCGGATCTTGCGCCATGGCGGCGCCGTGCAGGCTGAGAATGGCAAAGCCAATGAGCAGAGTCGTGCGCATTGAAGAATCTTCTTCACGCCGGAGGTCGAACTCCTTTTCGAGGCGAATTTTCTGGCTCAAATGCTCACGCGCAGACAGTTTCTGGTGGCTTCCGGGGGGGTTCTCCTGGCCGGATGCGGTGGGTCTTCTCTCTCCTCTCCCACCACCTCATTGCCCGAGCCGGTCGTGCCGACCGCCCAGCCGGTGCTGCTTCAGTCCAAGGACGGCTTGCTCGAGGCCACGCTCGAGTGTCGGATGGGGACCCAGCGGTGCAATGGCATTACGGCCACCACGCCCACCTACAATGGGGCGTTTCCCGGTCCCACGCTGAAAGTGCGCCCCGGCGATACGCTCAAAGTGCATCTGGTCAACAACCTGCCCGATGACAACGACCCGATCCCCCCCAACATCAACATCGCCCATCACAGTAATACCACCAACCTGCACGTCCACGGCTTTCACGTCTCCCCCAGCGCGCCTTCCGACGATGTCTTTCTGCAGATCGCCCCGGGCCAGGACTATCACTACGAGTTCGTCATCCCCGAAGACCATCCGACCGGGACCTACTTCTACCACCCCCACTTCCACTCGGGCGTGACCCAGCAGATGGTCGGGGGGATGGGCGGGGCCATCATCATCGAGGGCGATCTCGACCGCGTGCCCGAGATCGCCGCAGCGCAAGACGTCGTGCTCGTCATTCAGCAGCTCCTTTTCGGCGACGACGGGCTGCAGCCGCCCTACAACGGGGACACGTTCTTCGACGAGGTCATCGAGACGTTCACCATCAACGGCGTTTTCCAGCCGACCATCAAGATTCGCCAGGGCGAAGTGCAGCGCTGGCGGCTGGTGCACTCGGGCGTGAAAGAGTATATGCCCTTCGGGATGGACGGCCACGAGTTCCACGTGGTGGCGCTGGATGGCAATCCGCTGCCCAGGACCACCACCGAGACCGAGCTCTTGCTCACGCCCGGCCAGCGCGCCGACGTGCTCGTTAAGGGCGGCGCCCCCGGCACCTACCAGCTGCATAAGAAAGCTTTCGACCGCAATTCATTTCCCACGCCCGACCTGGTGATGGCCACTCTGGAAGTGCTGCCTGCGGAGGGGCTGCCCGCGATGGCGTTGCCGACGGTGTTGCCAGTGCCCTCGATCAACCGTCCCATTGGGGATGACGAGATCACCGGGTATCGCTCGTTGACCTTTGGTTTCGATGGGGACTTCTTTGCGGTGGACGATAAGGCTTTCGACCCCGACCGCATCGACCAGACCATCACGTTGGGCGCGGTCGAGGAATGGACGCTCTTCAACGTCACCAGGCAAGATCACCCGATGCACATCCACGTCAACGATTTCGCGGTGGTGGCGGTGAACGGCGAGCCCCTGCCCGAGCAAGTCTTTCGGGATACGGTCAACATCCCGTTCGGCGGAAGCGTGACCATTCGGCACCGCTTCCTTGATTTCGAAGGGCTGTACGTGTTGCACTGCCATATCTTGTTCCACGAGTGCACGGGGATGATGCAGGTCGTGGACGTGGTGCCGCCGGGGCTCTCGAAGGCCGAGTTGAAGCGGCGTAGCCAGCGGACGCGCGAGTTGATGGCGAAATTTGCGCCGCCGCCTCGGGCCGAGGAGTTCTGCGGGAAGCCTCGGCCGGTGTTGAGCTGGGGGCGCCCGACTGGATAGTTTGGGGGCGAGCCTCGAGGTGGCGCCTGGGAAAGCCTGGAACGGAGGGGCGGGCTTCGTCGTGGCGGCCGGGGAAAGGCCGCGGGGCGGGCCTCGGCGTGGCGGCCGGCGGCTCACCGTCCCGAGCTGCCGAAAGAGCACACCGAAGCGCTCTTCACCCGCACTTACTGGCTCTCCCCCACCGAGCTCAGGTGGGTCCACGAAGCCGTCGACCTGATGCGGGCCATGTCCGGGTCACCGATATCGCAATCCGAGGCCTGGGAGCTCATCGTGGCGGACTTCAACGGCGGCATTCAAGCCCCCGAGGTGACCATCTGCGAAGTCCGGCGCCGCCGCTCTCGTCAGGTCGAAGAAGCGCTCGAGCGCACCTGGCGCGAGTGGGACTTCCTGGGCCTGCGCCTCCAGCCCGTCGAGCTTGGAGGGCACCACCCTCCCCTGCTTCGCGAACATCGGCCACTACGCCCAGGAGTGCCTGGGGATGTCCGGCTCGCAGGCGCGCGCCCTGACGCTGCGCGAGCGCCGGTTGCGCACACGGCCGCTGCTCAAGAAGGCCGTGCAAGAAGGGCGCCTGACCGTGAGCCAGGTCGACATTCTCTGGCCTGCCTTCGAGCGCGGTCTGCATACCGCGCCCTGGGTCGAGTTCGCTCAGCGCACGAGCTGTAAGGTGCTGCGCCGCTGGGTCGACCACCTGATGAGCCTGGACAAGAATCAGTTCGAGACCTGGGTTGCAAAAGCGCCGACTCACGCCAAGCCTGAGAAATGCGCCCCCGCGTGGCTGCGCCTCATCCAGCTTCCCGACACCTTCCCCCAGATGGCCGGCACCGACCCCGTCGCCTGGGCCAACGCGCAACTTGTGGAAGTCCTGACCTGCCAGATGTTTTTCCGCCCCGACGAAGAGCTGCTCCCCTTCCGCGTCTACCTCACGGCTGATGTGTTGAGAAACGTCCTCGCTGCTGAGGCGGCGGTGGAGCATGCCGCCGGTGGCGAGTTCGGCCACACCGCTGCAGCCATTGCGCTGGCTTTCACGTATGCCAACAAGGACAACCATCAGCTCAAAGGCCAGCAGAAGCGCCTGTTGTTCCGCGATGGGTTCACCTGCTCCGCCCCCGGCTGCACCGCGAAGTGCAAGCTGCACGCGCACCACGTCGTGTTTCGCTCGCAAGGGGGTGACAACAGCGATGAGAACGAGGTGATTCTCTGTATGGCCTGCCACCTGCGGTTGGTGCACCAGGGCTTCCTGATCGTGAAAGGCACAGCCAGCGACCTCATCTTCGAGCGCGTCGGAGAGCGCTGGCGGAACGAGCTCCTAGTTTAACAACCCGTTAACCAGACAGGCGAACCGAACGTTATATCCTCCGCCCTGACAAAGTCACGGTGGAGGACCCATGCTCGTTTCAGCTCTGACCGCGCCCCAGGCCGCCTGGGGGCGCCGACCCGATATTGCTCTGCTCGAGCCGCAAGAGAAAGCGACCGTCGCCGAGCCGCGCGATCAGGTGTCCTTCCTGGCCCCCAGGTCGAGAGGCGCGCTTACGACCCCGGCCCCGGCCGTCACAACCCCACTCCCTGCCCCCGTCTCCCATCTCCCCTCTGTTCTCCTCGCCGAGTTTCCCGCCTTCCCCGCGGCCACGGCCGACGGACCTCCCCCCACCCGCTTCTCCCCCAAAATCGACGACTACCACGGCACGCTGGTGCTCGATCCCTATCGCTGGCTGGAAGACTCCAACTCCAAAGAGGTCCAGGCCTGGACCGAGGCCCAGAACGCCTACACCAAGAGCGTCCTGGAGGCCGTGCCCGGGCGCGAGAAGATCCAGAGCCGCCTGACCGAGCTGCTCACCATCGGCGGCATGTCGGCGCCCACCGTGAAGGGTGAGCGGATGTTCTACTCCAAGCGCGACGGCAAGCAGAACCAGCCCGTCCTCTACGTCAAAGACGCCAAAGGCGAGCGCGTGGCGCTCGATCCCAACCAGTGGAGCAAGGACGGCACCGAGGCGCTGGACTGGGAGTTCACCAGCAAAGACGGCCGCTACATGGCCTACGGACGCTCCTCCGGCGGCGACGAGCGCAGCACCCTGCGCATTCTCGACATCGAGACCGGTCAGGAGCTGCCCGACCGGATCGAGAACACCCGCGCCTGCAGCCTGGCCTGGCTGCCCGACAACAGCGGCTTCTACTACACCAGGTATCCCGCCCCCGGCACGGTGCCGCCCGGTGAGGAGAACTACAATCGGGCCGTCTATTTCCACCAGATTGGCACCGACTCGGCCAATGACCCCAAGATCCACCAGGGCACCGAGCGGGAGCACTGGCCCAACGTGCAGCTCTCCCCCGACGGCAATCACCTGCTGCTGACCACCAGCCGCGGCTGGACCGCCACCGACGTGGCCGTGCTGAATCGCCGCACCGGCCAGATGACCACCATCGTGAGCGGCGAGAACGCCACCTACGAGGGCGCCATCGCCGACGGGCAGCTCTATCTCAAGACCGACAACGGCGCGCCGCGCTGCAAGCTGCTCAAGATCGACCTCGAGAACCCCACCGAGCAGGCCGAGATCCTGCCCCAGACCGAGGGGACGCTCGAGAGCTTCGACATCGCGGACGGACAGCTGATCGCGTCCTACCTCGAGAACGCCAGCTCCAAGCTGTATCGCTACGACCTCAACGGGCGCAGCCAGCAAGAGCTGCCGCTGCCCACGCTGGGCACGGTGGCGGGCCTTTCCACCTCCGAGGACGGCAAGCTCTACTACCAGTTCAGCTCGTTCAACTTCCCCCCCACCGTTTACGAGGTGGACCTCAAGAACAACGCCGCTTCCACCATCTGGGGCAAGGTGGACGTGCCCGGCTTCAACCCCGAGGACTACCAGGTCAGCCAGCAATGGTACGAGTCCAAGGACGGCACCCGCGTGCCGATGTTCCTGGTGCACAAGAAGGACGTGGAGCTCAACGGCGACAACCCCACCATTCTCTACGGCTACGGCGGATTCAACGTCAACATGACGCCCAGCTTCTCCAAATCGAACCTGCTCTGGCTCGAGAATGGCGGCGTCTACGCGTTGGCCAACCTGCGCGGGGGCGGCGAGTTCGGCTCCAGCTGGCACGAAGGCGGGATGCTCGAGAACAAGCAGAACGTGTTCGACGCCTTCGCCGCCGCGGGCGAGTGGCTTTGCGACAACGGCTACACCAACCCCGATCGCCTGGGTTGCTACGGCGGCTCCAACGGTGGCCTCTTGATCGGCGCCGCCGTCACCCAGCGCCCCGA
>JBDHVW010000148.1:0-15221 GCA_039809865.1 Vulcanimicrobiota bacterium | reverse complement strand
GGTCGCGAGGCTCGCATGAAGTGCCTCGACAACGAGAATGCCCGCTCGGTGGGCGCGCCCATTCTCTGGGCCATCACTCGCAACGGCGACGCGCGTCAGAAGGCCGTGGCCGACACGGCGGCCGAGGCGGCCGCGCGTCACCTGCATCACGACGTCGCCAGCCTCGCCCAGGACGTCGGCTTCGTCAAGATCCTGGAGGCGCCCAAGGGCACCATCGCCCAGGATCTGGCCGATCTGGGCACGCGCTCGCTCAAGAACTGCAAGCTGGCCGAGGACCAGCGCAGCCTGGGCCACGGCGTCCTGCGTGGCCTCGTCAAGCACGCCGTCGAGCCGGGCGTGAGAAAATTCGCGCAAGTGGCCGACGACGCCACCTGTCCGCACCTCTACAACTTCAGCGCGGCCGGCGCGCACTACGATGCCTTCACGCTCATCGCCTCGGGCGAGACCGATGGCGAGCGCCTGATGGCGCGTTTCGGCCAGGCCATTCTCGAGCGCGGCCAGACCATCGACGATGGCCGTACCATGGGCCAGGTCGTGCTGGAGGCGATGTACCAGAACGCCGCCGACAGCGTCAAGAAGGGTGTGCTGGAGGCCGCTCTCACGCAGGCGAAGGCGGCGCCCAACGCCCAGGTGGCCGCCGGGGTGCAGCGTTTCGCCTTCAACTGGGTGGAGAAGGCGCCCTCGATCCCCAAACCTCAGGACACCGACGACTCGGCCGATCAGGCCGTGCTCGAGCAGCGCATCGGCCTGCACGAGAGCATCAAGACCATGCTCACCGACGAGCTCGCCAGCCAGGGCGCCCAGATCAACGACAAGCAGGTCCGCATGGGCGCTCTGGCCGACCAGTTCAATCCTCTGGTCCCGGTGGATCACAGGCTGATCCGCAACCGCAAGATCGCCCGCGTGGCGTTCTTCGTGGGCGCCGCCACGCTGATCGGCGGGCTCATCGCGGGCCAGAACGCTGTCATGCTGGGGGGCGGAATCCTGGCTTTCGGCAGTCATCTCGCGGTCGGCTCCATCGAAGCCCGGCGCAAGCCTTTGCTGGACAAGTTCTGGAGCCTGCGCAACGCCTACGATCAGGTGGAGGGCGAGCAGCAGGCCCTGCAGGCCGCTTCCACGGCCACGCGGGCCATGATCGAGCCGCTCGAGAAGGCTATCCAGGCCGACCGGAGCCGTATCGAGGTGGTCAAGATCCACCAGGGCGTCAAGCCGCCCAGCACGACCACGATCGGGTTCGACCGTCAGGCCGTCACCATCGGCGGGGTGCGCATCGCCAAACGCGCCAGCGTGGAGGATGATCGCCTCACGCCGGCCGTGCCCGCGCCGGACTAGTTCCCCAGCAGCACCGACAGCCGCCGCCCCAGCTCGGGCAGCGCCAGTTTCTCGCGGGCCGCTCCGCGTTCCCAGGCCGCCAGAGGCATGCCCGAGACCACGGCCGTCTCTTCGCTCTCCACCAGCGTATAGGCGCCGGCCCGGGCCATCTCCAGCAGGCCCTCGGCGCCGTCGGCGCCCATTCCGGTCAGCACCACGCCGACGGCGTTGGGCGCGGCCAGCGAGCGCAGCAGCACGTTTCCGCTGGGCTTCTGCCCGCATTCCATGGGCCCGTCCGACAGGCGCAGAACCCCTCCGATCAGCTCCATGTGCGAGCCGGTGGGAGCCAGGTAGATCCGCCCGGCGGCCGGCCGCGTCCCGTCGCGCGCCACTTCCACCTCGAGCCGGGTCACCTGGGCCAGCCAGCGCGCGAACGGCTCCGAGAAGCTGTCGGTGATGTGCTGCACCACCAGCACGGGCACGTCCACCACGCCGATGGCGCGCAGCACCTCGCACAGCGCGTTGGGTCCTCCCGTGGAGGCCACCAGTCCCAGCACTTCGGGATGGCCGTTCCAGGGGGGCAGCGTCGGCCGCGGCAGCTCGGCCGAGGTCGCCCGGCGCCATTGTCGCACCACCGGCACCTGGCTCATGATGGCCAGCTGGTTGCAGAACTGCCGGGCCAGCTTCTCGTGGTCGGGCCGGCCGGGCCCCACCGGTTTGGCCGACACGGCCAGGGCCCCGGCGCGCAAAGCCTGCATGGACACCTGCGAGTCCTCCTCGTTGAAGCAGGCCGACACCACCACGATCGGGGTGGGATGCGAGGTCATGATCTGCCGGGTGGCTTCCAGGCCGTCCATTCCCGGCAGTCGGATGTCCAGCGAGATCACGTCCGGCCGCGCCTCCGGCAGGGCCGCCAGGGCTTTTTCGGCGGTGACGCTCTCGTTCACCACCTCGAACCGTCCGTCGTCCTCCAGGATCATTCGCAGCAGGAAGCGGACCGTGGCCGAGTCCTCCACCAGCATCACCTTGATCTTCACACAACCTCCGCAATGGCCGCCAGCAGGGCGGTCTGGTCGAACTTTTGCTTGATCAGGTAGGCCCGCGCCCCCAGGAACATCCCGCGCGCCCGCTCCCCTTCCGAGTCGCGCGACGTCAGCAAGATCACGGGGATCGTCGCCAGCGCCGGATCGCGCGCCATGCGCTCGAGCAGCCCGAAGCCGTCCAGGCGTGGCATGTTGACGTCGCTCACCACCACGTCGGCGCGAGCGCGGCGCAGCTTGGACAGGGCGTCTAGCCCGTCCACCGCCAGCGTCACGCGGTAGCCCGCGGCCTCCAGCACGGCTCTCTCGAGCGTTCGGCTGGTGATCGAGTCATCCACCACCAGCACCTTCGTAACCTGGGGCACGGCCACCTCGACCGGCCGGGAGTCCGACACCTTCAGGCCGCCCGTGCGGAAGGCCCCCTGGAAGGCCACCGGGCAAACCGTTTCGTCCTCCAGCAGGATGGCTCCCGAGAGCCATCCCGGCGAGCCCCCGGGGATTTCCGCGTGAAAGACCACCGTGCGCCGCAGCCCCAGGATCTCGTCCACCAGCAGGGCCATGCCGGGCACGATCAGGGCCACCTCGCCGGTCCCCTCGTAGGGCAGTCCCAGGGCCGATTCGAACGAGCCCGCGGGCAGCATCCCTTCCTCGGCGGCCACGTAGCCTCCCGAGACCGTCACGCGCTCGCAGCGCCGCACCCAGTCGGCCGACACGGCGTAGCGCCGGGTTCCGCAGCGCACCAGCACCAGCAGCTCTTGCATGCGCGTCAGGGGCACGTCCAGTTCGAAGGTGGTCCCGCGTCCCGATTCCACCCGCACCGTCCCCTGCAGGCGGCGCGCGGCCTCGGCCACGATGCTGGTGCCCAGCCCGCGTCCGCCGATCTTGTCCACCCGGCCCGAGGTCGACACTCCCGCCGAGAAGAGCGCGTCGTGCTCGCTCACCCCCGCGGCCCGGGCCGCTCGGGCCAGGCCTTCGCGGTCCAGCCCGGGACCGTCGTCCGCGACGCGCACCACCAGGCGTGATCCGTGGCTGGCCACCGTCAGCTCCACCGTGCCCGAGCCCACCACGCCGTGGAACACCGCGTTGCGCAGCAGGTGCAGCAACGGCTCGCGCAGGGCTTGCAGCACCTCGCGGTCGGCGGTGACCTCGCCGCCTGTGAAGACGTAGCGCACGTCCTTGCTCTGCGAGGCGGCGATCTCGCGCACCATCGGTCCGAAGTCGCCGAACAGCGAGTCCGCGGTGACCAGGCGAATCTGGCCTGCGATCTCCGAGAGGCTTCCCACGGTGCTGCGCAGGCGGTTCAGGTCGGTGCGCAGGGTGGCCAGTCCGCGCTGGATGCGGCGCTGCAGCAGGCGCACCCCGTGGCCTCCGTCTTGCAGGGTGGCCATTTCGGCCAGGATCTCGTCGAGCCAGGCGGCGTGGCGTTCCTGGCTTTCCACGTGGCTTCCCAGGGCGTAGACGCGGTCGAGCAGCTCGTCCATCGCCTCCACGCCCACGCGCAGGCGGGGGGCGCGCTCGAACAGCAGGTCCTCGATGGCGTCCAGGGTGCGGGCCACGTCCACCTCGCCCTCGCCCAGGAAGTGGCCTTCCAGCGCGTGCGCCAGCTCTTCGACCTGGTCCAGTCCGCCGGCGGCGCGGGTGGCTCCTTTCAGGGTGTGCGCCAGCCGCAGCAGCTCGCGCGGGTCCTTCGTGGCCCGCAGTCCCGCCAGCAGCTCCGCCGCTTCCTCCTTATAGGCCTCGAACAGGTTCACAGGCGGTAAGATTCCACCACGCTCCGCAGATCGGTGGCCAGGCTGGTCAGCGAGGAGGCCGCCTCCTCGAGCTGGCGCGTTCCCACCGCGGCCTGCTCGGAGGCCTGGCGGATGTCGCGCAGGGCCAGCGCCACCTGCTCGAACCCGATCTGTTGTTGTCCGGTGGCGGCCACGATCTGTTGGAAGGCCAGCACGCTTTCCTCGAGGTTGCCGACCAGTCGGCGGATGGTGTCGTTGGCGGTGGTGGAGTGCTCGCGGCCCGCTTCGACGCGCTTGACGGCTTCTTCGGTCAGGAAGACGGAGGAGCTGATTCCGGTCTGGATCTCGCCCAGGATGCCGCGCACCTGGATGGTGGCCGATTTCGATTGCTCCGCCAGGGTTTTCATCTCGGCTGCCACGGCCGAGAATCGGCGTCCTTGCTCGCCCGCGCCTGACGACTCGATGGCCGCGTTGAGGGCCAGCAGGTTGGAGCGCTCGGCGATCTCGGCCACCACGGTGACGATGTCGCGGATGGCCTGGGTGCGTTCGCTGAGCGCGCTGGTTGTTTCGGCCACGGTTTCGGATTGCTCGCGGATCGACTCCACGGCGCGCACCAGGTTGTTCAGGGCCTCGAGTCCGGAGAGTCCGGCGCTGGAGGCGCTTTCGGCCGAGGTGGCCACGGTGCGCGACTGGTCGGCGATCTGCAGGGCGCTCTGGGTGACTTCCTGCACGGTGCTGTGGGTTTCCACCACGGCCGCGGCCTGTTCCGAGGTGGCGGCGGCCTGCTCGCGCACGCTCACCAGGATCTGGGCCGAGGCGGCGTGGAGCGATTCGGTGGCGGCGCGGGTCTTGCCCAGCATCACCCGCAGGCGGTCGAGCATGTCGTTGAGGCTGCGGGCCAGTCGGGCGCTTTCGTCGGCGCTGGTGATGGCGGCGGGGGTCACGGCCAGGTTGCCGTTGCCGATCTCCTGGGCCACCCGCACGCATTCGCCGAGTTGGCGCAGGATGCCCGAGCTCACCAGCCAGGCGAAGAGCACGCCCAGCAGGGCGGCGCCCGAGGCCACGAGGGTTTGCTGGCGCACGATCGAGTCCAGGGCGTTCTCCGAGCGCCGGGTCAGGAGGCCGGTGGTGGTGTCGGCTTTTTCCACGGCGCGGTTGGCGACCGAGCGCAGGGTTTCGAGGTCTTTGCCGCGGCTGGCCGTCACCAGCTCTTCCAGCACCTGTTGTTGCTCGCGCAGCGAGCCGAGCACTTCGGGTGAGGTTTCGGCGGGGATGACGAAGGTGGCGTTGTCGAGGATGTCCACCTGGGTGCTCCCGCCGCTTTGCAGGATGCGCACGGTGTCCAGGAGTCGCTGGCGGAACTCCTCGGGGTCCTCGCCCGGCAGCCCGGCCGAGCGCAGGACGACTTCGCTGACGAGACGGCGCACGGTAGCCCGTTGCCGTCCGGCCAGGGCGAGTTGCACGGCGCTGTTTTTCTGGGCTGAGATGGCCTGGCCGGTGAACCAGGTCGTGGCGCCCAGGGCCAGCAGGAAGATGAGGCTGATCAAGGCCAGTTTTGCGCCCACTCCGAAGATGTTCATGGGGGGGTTCCTTTCCGTAGCTCCGCCAGTCGTCGGCGTATGAAGTTGGGGGCCAGCAGGAGAATGCCGTCGGGGGTTTGGCCCGGCGATTCTTCCACGGGGGGCTCGGCGCCCCAGGGGATAACGGTTTCCACGCGCACCATGGTCTCCACCTCATCCACGCACAGGGGGCAACTCTCGCCGCGCAGGAAGAGTCCGTGGGAGCCCTGGCCGTTCTCCAGTCCCAGCAGGTTGCCGAGCCAGAGGGCGGCCGAGATGCGTCCCATGGCCGACACCAGTCCGGCCACTTCGGGGCGTGTCCCGGGCAGGGGGGTGAGGGGTCCGAGTTTCTCGATGCGGGCCAGGTCGTCGAGGGGCAGGCCGCAGCGTTGTTGGCCGAGTTGAAAGACGACCACCAGGGGGGCGGGTCGGGTCTGGTCCAGGGGTCGCGCCAGCTCGCGGGCGCGTTGGCGCAGCAGGTCTTCAAGCATCGAGCGTCCTCAGGTGCATGGCGGCCACCTCGGAGAGCTCGCGCGCGGTGATCTGGTCCATTTCGGGGAAGGCGGTGGTGGGTGTCAGCCGGGCCAGGTGGGCTCGCAGGGTGCGAAAGCCAGTCCGGGCCTGGTGTCGGTCTTCGCGGTCGAGAGCGAACATGGCCTGGTAGAAGAGGGCGGGCACGTAGCCGGGATCGAGGGCCAGGGCTTGTTCCAGGGGTTTTTCCGTGGGCATGCCGAGTTGGGCCTGGATGAGGGCCTGGTAGAGGTAGAGGGTGGGGCTGGCGTGGCCGTCGGCCAGGGCGATACGGCATTCCGACGAGGCGGGCTCCAGCAGTCCCCGGTCGGCCAGATCGCGGATGCGTTGCAGGGGGGAGCCGCGTCGGGCTGGTCGCGCGGGGGGCCGTGGGGGTGGTGGCGCGGGGGCGGGTGGGCTGAAGGTTTTGCGGAACAGCACGGTTCCGTCCAGTTGCACCGAGTGGAATTTAGAGAACAGGGAGCTTTCCGCGTCCGAGTGTCCGACCATGAGCCAGCCGTCGGGTCGCAGGGCCTGGTAGAAGCGTTCGATCACTTCGGCGGCGCGGGGTCGATCGAAGTACATGAGCACGTTGCGGCACAGGATGAGGTCGAAGAAGCCGGGAGCCGTATCCTGGACGAGGTTGTGCTGGGCGAAGGTGACGCCCTGTTTGAACTCGTTGCGGATCTGGAATTGTTTGCCGCGGGGCAGGAAGCAGCCCACGCGGGTGGCGGGGTCGGTGCCGCGCAGGCTCCAGTCGCCGTAGGTTCCGTCGCGGGCGGCTTCGAGGGCGTTGGCGTTGAGGTCGGTGCCCAGCAGGGAGACGTCCCATCCGCGCAGGTCCAGGTCGCGTCGCAGGAGGATGGCGAGGCTGTAGACTTCGGCGCCGTTGGCGCAGCCGGCCGACCAGGCGAAGAGGGTTTTCTCGCGTTGTCGGTGTTGCATCAGCTCGGGGAGGGCGGTATCGCGCAGGGCGTCCCATTGCTCGCGGTGGCGGAAGAAGTAGGTTTCGCCGATGGTGAGGGCGGCGATCAGCTCTTCGAGCTCGCGCGGTTGGGTGCGCAGGATGTCGAGGTAGTTCTCGGCGGTGGTCACGGCCAGTCGGGTCATGCGGTGGGCGACGCGGCCGGCGAGGTCGACGTCGCGGGTGGCGTAGAATTCGAGTCCGGTCAGGTCGATGAGGTGTTTTTTCAGTCGCTCGAATCCGGGTTCGGCGACGAGTTGCTCAATTTGCAAGCTGGTCCAACCTTTGCTGGGCCATGCGGGTCAATTCGGCCAGGCGGGCTTGTTCGGCTTGCAGCAGGATGTGGTCGACGTCGGCCAGGGCGGCTCCGTCGGCGAGTTGCGCCGTGCTCCAGTCGTTGAGGGTTCCGGTGCGGGGGAGGGGTTCGCCGGCCTCGCCCACACCCAGGGCTTCGTCGACGATCCAGGCGGTGCCGTTCTTGAGGATGACGAGGTGTGTGAAGGGTTCGAGGGGGGTGGTTTCGCCCTGCAGCAGCAGTCCGAGCTTGACCACGGGGATGGCCTGCCCGTGGAAGTTGAGGAAGCCTTCCAGCAATTGGGGCAGTCCGGGGGGTCGTTCGAGCTCGGCCATCCAGCAGATGTGCTCGACCTGGCGGGCGGGGATGGCGAGGGTGGTGTTTTTCAATCGGAATCGGAGGACCTGCAATGTCCCTTTGGCATTAGGTCCTGGGGGTCAGAGTCCTTTGGACCTTAACGGATCTTGGCGGATCATGGGGCGGGTTCCTGGAGGGGGTGATCGGACTTGCGGACATGCCTCCCTGGGCTCACGTCTCGGCCTCCCCTCCCGCTCAAAGAGCCCGGCCAACCCGGCTGGTGAGGGCGCGATAGGTCAGGTAGCCGACCACGGCAGGTGCGACCAGCGGGAGCAGCCCCACCAGGACGTGAGACGAGGCCTCCTTGAGCACCAGGCTTCCGCTCAGAGTGACGAAAGCAGCCATCAGGGCCAGAGTGCGCGCGGCCCGGGCGGGGCCGGGCGCTCGCATCATCTCGACCAGTGACAGGCTCAGCAACACGACTCCCAGGAGGTACCACGACAGAATAACTTCACTCATGCCTTCCAGCCTAACAAAAGGGTCCTCCGCGGGTTAGTGGCGTCTGTCCTGTAGGAAGAGGTACTCCAGGGATGCTTTCGGTCCGCGGAGGGAGCATCCCGAAGCGCGTGCAAATCTGCCGGATGAAGCGCCTGCTCCTCCGGCTCCACGTCTGTGGCATTCCAGACCGTCCCACTTCCTCAACCCTCGAACCGATTCGGCTCTTGCCTTCCGATCAGACGACCGCCGCCGGGGCCTCCTCGAGGTAGTAGCTCCGCAGGGGCTTGAGGTTCTCGTCCAACTCGTAGACCAGTGGCACGCCGTTCGGGATGATCGCCTCGGCCGACCGTCCGTCCAGGTACTTCACGAGCGCCCGCAGGCTGTTCCCGTGGGCGGCGATCAGCACGCCTTTCCCTGCCCGGATGCGCGGCGCGATCGCCTGCTCGAAATACGGTACGACGCGAGCCGAGGTATCTTTGAGCGACTCGCAGTCGGGTAGGAGCGAGGGCTCGACCCCGGCGTAGAGCGGATCGAGCTCCGGTCGGCGCGGGTCTCCGGGCGGCAGCGCCGGGGGAGGCACGTCGAAGCTGCGCCGCCAGAGGTCGACCTGCGCGGCTCCGACGCGAGCGATCATGGCGTTCTTCTCCTCGCCTTGAAGGGCGCCGTAGTGGCGCTCGTTGAGCATCCACGAGCGTTCGATCGGGGCCCCCGAGCGAGCTCGAGCTCTAGCCGCCATCCTCGTAGTCGGTAGGTCGGGCTGGTGGCAACGAAGTGCGCAGGGCGTTGAGGACGGCGACGAGGTCGATGATCTCCTGCGCCACCGCGCCGGCCACGGGCGGCAGATAACCCAGCGAGGCCGCCAGCATGCCGACGATGGACAGGGTCATCCCCCCCACGGCGCTTTGCAGTGCCACCATGCGCAGGTTGTGGCTGATGTGCAGGAACTCGTCGACCTTGATGAGGGAACCGTCCATGATGACCGCGCCGGCCGCTTCCTGGGTCACGTCGGAGGCCTGACCCAGGGCGATGCCGACGGTGGCGGCCATGAGGGCGGGGCCGTCGTTGATCCCGTCCCCCAGATAGACCGTGCGCGCTTTGAGGGTCTCGCCGCGAACGATGGCCAGCTTCTGCTCCGGGCTCTGGGCGGCGTAGACCTCGGTCACGCCCACCTGATCGGCCAGGTAGCGCACTTCCTCCTCGCGATCCCCGCTGACGATGAGGCTGCGCTTGATGCGATGCCGAGGGCCCAGATGCTGGACGAACAGCTTGCTCTCGACGCGAGGCTTGTCGTGGAAGCGGTAGTGGGCGGCCAACCGGTCGTCGACCAGGACCACGCACTCCAGACCCGTGCCGGGGGGGAACTCGGTTTGGAAGCGGGCCGCCCTGGCCCGGCTGGTCACCTGGATGCGATGCCCCTCGACCTCGCCGACCAGACCCTGTCCCGCCGGCTCGCTGATGGAGCCGGCTTCGGACAGGGGCAGTTTCTCGGCCTGAGCCCCGCTGACGATGGCCATCGCCAGCGGGTGGCGTGAGTAGCGCTCGACACAGGCCACCAGGCGCAGCACTTCCCTGGCCTCGAAGCCGTTATACATGGTCTGGTCGGTCAGGGCGGGGAGCCCGTAGGTGAGGGTGCCCGTCTTGTCCATGATCATCGTCTCCACGAGGTCCAGCTGCTCCATCACGGCTGGATTCCGCACGATGATCCCGCGGCGAGCGGCGCGAGAGATGGAGCCGATGATGGCCACGGGGATGGCGATCAGGAGGGGGCAGGGGGTCGCGACCACCAGCACGGCGAGAAACCGGACCGGATCCCCCGACAGGCCCCAACTGGCCAGCGCGATGGCCACGGCCACAGGGGTGTAAAAGGCGCCCAGCTGATCGCCGAGCCGGCGGAGCTGAGGGCGTCGCTGCTCGGACTCTTTCATGACCTCCATGATGCGAGCGTAGCGTGAGTCCACCGCCCGGTGGGTGGCCTGGATCACCAACATGGTGTCCCCATTCACGGCGCCCGAGAGCACTTTGGAGCCGGGGGTCTTGGGATTGAGGAACGGCTCCCCGGTCAGGTAGGCCTCGTCCATCTGCCCGTGGCCCTCTTTGACCTCTCCGTCCACGGGGCAGATCTCGTGAGGGTTGACGGCCAGCAGATCGCCCACCTGGATCTCGGCCACCTGGATGTCGCGCAACTGGTCGCCTTCGCGCCGATGGGCCAGCGTCGGCATGCGCTTGGCCAGCGCCGCCAGTACGGCCGAGGCGCGCGCCACCGCGAAGGACTCCAGTGCCTCTCCCCCGCTCAGCATCAGGACCACGATGCAGCCGGCCAGATATTCGTGCAGGAAGACCGACGTGACAATGGAGATCCCCGCCAGGAGGTCGCTGCCGAACTCCTTCTTGAAGGCTTTGCCGAGCAATTCCCAGACCAGCGGGACCCCACCCAGCGCCAGCACCACCCAGAGAGGGACATTCAGCCAGGGAGCTGGCATTTCGGTAAACCAGAAGCCCCCATAGGTCGCCAGGCCCAGGAGACTCAGGCCGGCGATCAGCAATCCGGGATCGATCCGTTTCAAGCCGCGGCTCCTTTGAGCATGCTTGAAGCCTAGCACGCGGGCGAGGATTGGTAATGATCCCGATCATATGCTTTCGCGCTCGATGAGTTTTCCCCGGACCAGGGCTCCCAGAGCTTGCTCCTGGTCAGTCAGCGGATCGCCCACCAGCACGATGCGCCACCCCCTTGGGGTCAACCCGTTGGCAACAGGCGCCCCTGGACGAGGCGGTTGTGGGGCTGGTCGCCGAGCTGCGCGCAGTGCGCCCCGTCCGGGCTTGCACCGACGATGCCACCGTCGTCTTGATTCGTCTGACGGGTTGACACCGGCCCTACCTCAGCGGAATCAGTTTGCCCAGCTCTGAAGAGCGCAAGACGGCGTTGTTCCGACCTGGGGCCAGAATCACGACGTTATTGTCCAGCAGAGCGACCTGATATTCCGCTCTCTTTCCCTGGCTGACCACGACGAGTCGATGCGACTGACCCGGGGGGACCGAGGCGTGGTCGCACGAGACGCTGCGCGCCAGAGCTTGCCCGATGGCACCTGGATGGGGCAGCTCGCGGTTGTCCAGCACGACCTGCTCGACCGGTCCTATCCAGTGCACGCGGGCCCGCAACAGCCATTCGGGGCCCATGGTCCCGTATACGAGAACGGTCCAAACGCACATGAAGGGGATGGCGAGGCAGCTCGACCCCGAGCTCTCCTCGCGTGGCTGTTGCCTCGAGCTGGCCGCGCAAATGAGGATGAAGATGGCAGTGAACAGAAACTTTATGGACCCGTCTCCCGCTGAGCTCCAGAGCCCGCCCAGCCAGACGAGGGAGAACCAGGCGAAGAAGATCGTTCCCAGCCACGGGCGGGTCCTTTTGAACAGAAACCCGAGTACGAGCCCGATCGGGACCGCCAGAAAGAGAGTCGAGCCCGCGTCGATCAACCATCCATTCATGCCAAGATTCTACTCCGATCCTGGTCGGAAGAGAGCGGTGCGCTCTTCGTCGAGCCGCCGATCGGATGATTGCGAGTCCCTGACAGATCGTTTGCACTGGATTCATCTTCGCCGATGATCCAGGGCTGCCGCGTGGTTTCTGGCCCTTTCCCGGGGGCAGCTCCCGTGGCCCCCGCAGGGACTCCCGATGCCACTGGCGGCTCGGGCCTGACATCCTCTACCCTGACCTCACTCCCGACGAGTGCTCCCAGGTCCCCGGGCACTGGGAGGAGACGAGCCAGCTCCGCTCGACCGGTAGGTAAGCCGGCCTGCGATGGCGACGATAACGGGGCGCCGATCGAATTGAGAGATTTCGAGCGCCTCGGGGGGGAGAGGCTGCCGCAGACGCAATAAGGCGATCGCGATCGCCGACTCCAGCCTCCCCTCGGAGGTGACGGATTCTATCGTGCGCCAGGCCCGCGAAGACTATCCAGATGACGAGATGCTCTTCGAGCTGCATGTGATCCGAGGCATGCCTTCCACCACGGCGAGTCGGGTTTGCAGGGTCCGGAGTGGCTTCCGTGTCCGTTGGCGACGCCCCGCCGTCGACGTGACGCGCATGTGTTGCACCACCCAGGCGCGCAGGTGCATCCTCCCGTGGGTTTACCGCCAACTCCAGCCCAGGCTCCCCGGTGGGCTCTGGCTCAACGCCAGGCTTTATGGGAAAATTCTCCCCGAAATCCCACGCGCCACGCCCATAGCCCAAAGCGACACCACGCCATGAATCTGCCCCCAATTTAGCCCTGAGCGCGCCTCTCGCACCCCGCGCGCCCTTCCGAGACGTTTCTCTCCAAATGTTCGCTCCAACCGCCAGAAGCCCACTTCAAGCGCGTCGCCCAAATGGCTCCATAAAGCCATTTTTACCCTGTCGCGTTTTTGACTTTCCACCCTCGCACCGGCTAAAATGGAATCGTGCTCAACTATCTCCTCCAGGATAATCCCACCTGCGACGAGGGCGCTCTCGAGGTGCCCATGAACGACTGGATGCACGCCATCGACCGCTCCGAGGCCGCCCTCTTCCTCGACGGCCAGATGCGCCTCCTCGCCCGCGCCCACGCGCGCCCACGCGCGCCTCAGCCTGCGCCTGGGCGAAGCCCTGCAGCCCATGCTCAAGCGCTCCGGCTACTCCGCCCTCGGTTACGCGAAGTCCGCCGACT
Organism: Vulcanimicrobiota bacterium; assembly: GCA_039809865.1. GTDB lineage: Bacteria > Vulcanimicrobiota > Xenobia > Xenobiales > QWHO01 > QWHO01. The sequence goes on along the minus strand of JBDHVW010000148.1, from coordinate 2,338 downwards.
ACTGCCGCGAGGAGCTCGGCGCGAGCCAGAGCACCGCCGAGCGGATGGTCCGCCTGCACAAAGGCCTGCAAGACTTCCCCCTCGTGAACGAGGCCTTCCTGAAAGGCGACCTGAGCGAGTGCCAGGCGCTCCTCCTGCTCTCTCGCCTCCCCAAGCTCGGCGACGAAGCGGGCTGGGTCGAGAAAGCCCGCGCCCTCACCGTGCGCGGCCTCGAGGAGGAGCTCGGCGCCGAAGCGACCGAGCCGAGACCCCGTCCCACCGGCGAGCGCCACTACCGCTTCACGCCGGGAACCATGCTCGACTGGCACATGGGCCGCGAGCTGGCCGGGCGCCTTCACGGCAGCGACCTGAATGACGCCCAGTTCCTCGAGTTCCTGGCAGCCGAGTTCCTGGCCGGTCCTCACGCCCGGCCCACCGACGAGCCCATCCCCGAGGAAGCGCCGCCGCCCCGCGAGCCCCGCACCCGTGAGCTCTGGAAGGTGCTCGAAGTGGAGTATGGCCGTTGGGACTACTTCGACTGGCAGTCGATCGCCGTGCCCGAGTTGCAGCAGCCCTTGCCCGAGTTGCCGCACGAGCGGCAGTCCGCCATCAACGACCTGTTTCTCTGCCGGCGGCGGCTCCATCTGCACCTGGGGCGCATGCTCTTCACCTTCAGTCGCCTCAGCCTCTGGCGTGACTCCGGGTTTGCCAGCCTCGGTCACTACGCCCAGGAGCGCCTCGGCCTCTCGACCACCACCGTCCACCGGCTGATCACGCGCGAGCGACTCTTCCTGGAAAACCCTGACGTCCACGAGGCCGTGCGCGACGGCCAGCTCACCGTCTCCCAGGCCGATGCCCTCGCACCGGTCCTGAAGGAAGTTCCCGATCGTTGCACGCCCGCCTGGATCGCATTCGCGAAGGGCACCACCACGCGCAACCTCGCCTCCGTCGTAAAGGCCACCTGCGAGCTGGCCGAGGTCGACCGCGAGACCTTCCTGATGTCGAACTACCTGCCGCCCTCGTGCGACGAGCGCCCCTGGCAGATCCGCGGCCGGGCGCGGCGCTCCGACGAGCCCGTCGACCTCCCCGCGCTGCTCGGCCCCATCGGGGTGGTGGTCGGTTGGGCCGCCACGTGGATTCCAACGTTGACGCTTCACGCCAAAGCGACCCTCTCACTGGTGGTCCGGGTGCCTGACGAGATCCTGCCCGTGCTCGAGGAGGCGGAGCGGGTCGCGGGGGCCCGCACGCCAACCGAGGCGGTCCAGATGTTCCTCGACGGCTTCATCGCCACGTGGAGCAAAGCCGATCTGCAGACGCGCGCCCAGACCCGGCGCCTGTTCGAGGCAGCCGACTACCGCTGCCAGGTCCCGGCCTGCACGGCTCGCGTCTGCCTGGAGGCCCACCACCTCCACTTCCGCTCGCAGGGGGGCGGCAACGAGGATGCCAACCTGGCCGTCGCCTGCAAGAGCCATCACCATCACGGCATCCACGCCGGCAGGATCCGGGCCACGCGCACACTCGACGGGGCCATCCTGTGGGAGATGGGCATCTTTGGCGCCCGGGTCCACCGCGTATTCCGGAACGAAACGCTCGTGCGCTGAACGGCCTGAGCTCCCCCCCCGCCACAGGCCCTGGAATCCCACCACCGGGCGGCAACCGCGCTTTGGCGCTCGGACCCACCGGGTGTTCCGGAACGAAACGCTCGTGCGCTGAACGGCCTGAGCTCCCCCCCGCCACAGGCCCTGGAAGCCCACCACCGGGCGGCAACCACGCTTTTGCGCTCGGGCCAATCGGGTGTTCCGGAACGAAACGCTCGTGCGCTGAACGGCCTGAGCTCCCCAGCCGCCTCAGCCCCTGGAATCCCACCACGGGGCGGCAACCGCGCTTTGGCGCTCGGGCCCACCCGGAACAAAACGCAAGTGCGCTGAGCGGCCTCGGCGCGGGGCCCGGCCAGGGCGCAGAAGCATCGCTGTCGGTACAGGCGCCCCGCCCGAAAAGGGAGCATCCCATGAAACCGGTCAGCGATTGCGGAAGGAAGCCCCCGACCGAACCGTCATCACGGCCGGGGGAAGCCCCGATCTGGACCACGACCGGAGAGCCTCAGTCCCCGAGTGGTCCTCCAGCGTCACGGGCGGGGACAGCCCGCCTGGGACCGGCTCTTCGCAGCGCAAAAGCCAGCCCGTGGTCGTCCCGCGCGCTCGAGAAGCTCGTCGCCTCGGGTCCCCAGGCTGAGGAGTCGAGCAATCCCCGGAAGACCCGCTGACGTTGCCCGCGAGCCAGTCCCGGCAGCCAGGGGAGCGCCGGCCCGAGACCGAACCGCCCGAGGTCATGAAAGTGTTACTGGCGGTCCTGCTTTGCG
>JBDHVW010000147.1:0-15229 GCA_039809865.1 Vulcanimicrobiota bacterium | reverse complement strand
GATGCTCGTCCCCGGCCGCCTCGGCCATCGAGGAGAGGATCAGCGGCGTGCGCGCCTCGTCGATGAGGATCGAGTCCACCTCGTCCACCAGGGCGAAGTTGGGGGCGCGCTGCACACGGGCCTCGGGATCGCGCGCCATCGAGTCGCGCAGGAAGTCGAAGCCTTCCGAGTGATTGGTGACGTAGGTGATGTCGCAGGCGTAGGCGGCCTTTTTCTCGGGCAGGGTCAGCTGCTCGTGGACGCAGCCCGCGCTCAGGCCGAGGAACTCGAATACCGGCTTCATCTGGGTAAAATCGCGCTTGACCAGGTAATCGTTGACGGTCACCAGGTGGGCACCCTTGCCGGTCAGGCCGTACAGGTAGAGCGGCATCACCGCGGTGAGCGTCTTACCCTCGCCGGTCTTCATCTCCGAGATGCGGCCCTCGGTCATGGCCAGGCCACCCTGGACCTGGACATCGTAAGGGCGCATCTTCAGCACCACTTCGGCGGCCTTACGGGCCACCGCAAAAGCTTCCACCTTCAAATCCTCGAGCTTGGCCCCGTTTTCCAGGCGAGCGCGGAAGGCGACGGTCCGGGCCTGCAGTACCGCGCGGGCCGCCTCGACATCGGCATTCTGGATTCCGGCAGCCTTCAACTCGGCCGTTTTGGCCTCGATCTCGGCGTTGAGCTTGGGCTCCAGCGCATTGACGGCCTCTTGCTCGGCGCGCACTTGCTTGAGCGGGTCGACGGCCACCACCGACAAGAGCTTGAAGCCGATGCGTCGCGAGCTGTAGAGCGCTTTGGTCAGGACGTTGAAGAGCGTGCGGCCCTTGGGCAACTCGGCCACCCGGCTCGCGGTGGGAGGGCGGGGGGCCGGCGGCGGCGGGGCCGCGGGGGCGGCACCGATGGGGGCTGCCTCGCCCGTGCCAGCGGGCGCTTCCTCGAGCTGCACCAGCGTCGTTGGGACCGGCGCGGGAGCCGGAGGGATCGGGGGCTGCTCGGGAGGAGCGGATTTCGTCTTGGGCTGCGGAGTGGCTTTGGCCCGGGGCGCACTGAGGTCAGAGGAATCCGCCGGTAGCGGGGCGTCCGGCTCGGACGTCGTACGCGGGCTCGCAGCCGCCTGAGGCGCGACTCCGGAGGTCAGACCCTCGACCGGGCGCAGCTTCATATCCATGTCAGTTCAGGAGGCAAGACTTTTCCAAGATGTTGCTATCCTAGCATGAACATCCAACCGATTTTATGAACAGGATGTTAACACCCGGACATGGAAACCGGTTGCCATGAGTTTGCGCCAGGGCTCGGCCCTGATGAACCAGGGACGCTACGCCGAGGCTTTGAGCGCCTTCGAGCACGCGAGCGTGGCGGCTCCGAGCGCAGCCGGGCCGCTTATCCAAAAGGCGTTGTGCCACCTGGCTCTGGGGCAGCCGGCCGAGGCTCGGGAAGCTCTGGCCAAGGCGGTCGAGCTCGAGCCGAGCAACCCGGCTCCCCGGCTGTTCCTGGCCCTGGCGGAATCGGACCTGGGCGACCAGGCGCGCGCCGAAGATCTCTTACAGAGCGTCAAGAAGCTCTCCCCCGATCACCAGGCCGTCGAGACGGTGCGGGCCCTGGTGCACCTGCGCACCGGTAACCTGGAGCGGGCCGTGAGCTACCTGGGGAGCCGCCCCGATCTCTCGCTCTCCTCCCCCATCATCAGCCGACTGGTGCTCGAGATCGAAAGGCTCTTGCTGCCGGGCGACATCCCCACGCTGCGGCGCCATCCGGCCGTCATTCCCGAGGATCTGGAGACGCCTCGCTCGCGGGGCCTGCTCCACTCGGTCCGCGCCTGGCGGGGCCAGTCGCTGGGCCGCTCTCAGATGGAGGGCGCCATGCGCCACCCGCCCACCTCCGAGCGCCGCCAGGCTCATCTCGGAACCGCGGTCAACACGCTGCGCCAGGCTCGCGACCACGATCCGGCCCAGTTTCGGGCAGACTTCTACCTGGCCGAGGCCCTGCTCTACTCGGCCCGTCCCCGCCAGGGCGAGCCCGATTGGCTCGCGCCGCTGCGCGAGAGCCGTGAGAGCTTCCTCATCTCCTGGAAGCACGAGGGCGAGAACCCTTACCTGCTCTACTACCTGGGCCGCGTGACCCTCAACCTGGGCGAAGTGGAGGCGGCCATCACCTACTTCGAGCGCGCTCTGGGAAAGTTTGCCAAGTTTCCCGAGGTGCACTACGGCCTGGGACAGGCCTGGTTGCTCAAGGGCGACCCTCAGAGAGCCCGCGACTACTTCACCCTGGCGCTGCGCTCGGATACGTTCATCTTGCGCGATCGCGTGCACGAGCTGGTCAGCCGATTCCAACTCGAGCCCGCGGCCCTGCAACTGCCCCATCCCGAGTGGGAGCCCGAGGTTGAGCTCGATTCAACTTCACCCCCTCCCGAGGTGCCTGTCGAGCCTCCCCTGTAACATCGAGGCAACAAAGCTGCCCGGGGGGGCGTGCTAGGATGTCGCCCGGGGAAACTGTCGGGGCGAAAGGATCCAGGGGTTCGTGCTTTCCGGAGTCAACAATATGGTGTTCACGCGTCCGCGCTCGGCGGAGCGGCCGGACGTCCTGGCCCACATGGCCCAGATGGACCTGCCCTTCCAGGCGACCGCGGACACTTACGCCGGCGTGGTGGAAGGCACCAACGAGCGCCAGAACCCCTTCATCGTCGTCCCCAAGGACCTCGCCTCGCGCGCCAAGACGCCCGGCCAGGTGGTGCAGGATCTTTCGCGCCTGAACGTGCCGGTCAACTCCGAGATCCCCCTGATCAACGGCTACACCGTCGTCATGAACGAAGAGGAGCGGCGCCGCGTCGAATCGGCCGGCTACTCCGTCATGCCCGACCTGTCCGACAAGTTCTTGCTCCCCAGCCCCTGGGAGCGCAAGCCGGAAGACGAGGTCAGCGCGCCGATCGCCAGCGAGCCCGAGCCCCCCACGACCCCCCGGGCTCCCATCACCGCTCCGCGCTGGATGACGCCGCTCACGCAACAGTTCACCGGCCGTGGCGTGGGCATCGCGGTCATCGACACGGGCATCTATCCCCATCCCGATTTCAACATGCCGCACAGCCGCGTGGTGGCGTTCCAGGACTTCGTGAACGGCAGCACGTTGCCGTATGACGACAACGGCCACGGCACGCACACGGCCGGCGACGCCGCCGGGAACGGCTTCATGTCGGGTGGCATCTACCGTGGGCCGGCTCCCGAGGCCAACCTGGTCGGCGTGAAGGTGCTGGATAAGAACGGCAACGGCACCACCTCCAACATCCTCAAGGGCATCAACTGGGCGGTAGAAAACAAGGACCAGTACAACATCCGCGTCATTAACCTGTCGCTCGGCTCGAGCCAGCGCTGGGCCCACCGCAAGCAAGACCCCATCCAGCAGGCCGTCGAGAAGGCCGTGGACGCGGGGATCGTGGTGGTCGTGGCCGCCGGGAACGAAGGTCCTTACCCGGGCACCATCAGTGCGCCCGGTGACAACCCGCGCGTCATCACGGTCGGCGCCGTGGACGATCGCAACACGCCCGATCCTCGCGACGACAGGATTCCGGCTTTCTCGAGCCGGGGCAAGTCCGATTCCATGAAGCCCGACCTCGTCGCCCCCGGCGAGGGGATCGTCGGCCCCAACGCCCCCGGGACGATGACCGAGGCCACCGCCCGCAAGTACGGCCAGGTGCAGAAGACCCTGACGTGGCTCGAGGGAATGGCCGATCAGGACCTGGTGCACGTCCCCGAGGACACGCTGCGGCTGATCGGGCTCAACCAGAGCTCGATCCAGCGCTTCAAGAACTCACCCGAGACGGCGCGCTCCGAGGTCAACCGCCTGCTCGAGACGACTAACCGGTTGCCCCTCATCGAGAACAACTACATCGGAATGCCGGGCACGAGCATGGCCGCCCCCATCGTGGCCGGCGTCGTGGCTCAGATTCTGGAAGCCAACCCGCACCTGACCCCGGACGAGGTCAAGGCGATCCTGCGCGATAGCGCCACGCGCCTGTCCGGATACGGCAGCGAGGTGCAGGGCGCAGGCTCGGTCAACCCCGACCGGGCTCTCGAGCTCGCCCTGCAGGAACTCGACAACGGCGATCAGGCCGGACAGCTCCATCTGCCCCTGCAGTACGGCACCCGCGCTGACGGGACCTAACCGAGCTTCACCCAGAACTCGCTGCCCTCGCCGGGGGCTCCGTCGACCCCGATCGTGCCCCCATGTTTCTCGACGACCAGCTTGCAGAAAGCCAGGCCCAGGCCGGTGGAGTATTTCTTGCGCTCCGCCTGGCCGTATTTCTCGAAGATGCGCTGCCGCAGGTCGAGCGGGACGCCGGGCCCCTGGTCGCAGACGCGGATCTCGCCGGGGGCGAGATGGACGCGCACGACCCCGCCGGGAGGGCTGTGCTTGATTCCGTTGGCGATCAGGTTGGTCAAGACGCGCTGCATCAGGTCCACATCGACCTCGGCGGTGGCGCTCCCCTGCACCTCGACCCGCTTGCCGTCGGGCTGTCCGACCATGGCAGCCGACTGGCGGGCCAGCTCTTCCAGGCTCACCCGCGCGCGGGTGAGCGGCAACTCGTTTGATTGCAGGCGCCCCACGTCGAGAATGTCCGAGACCATGCCGATCATCGTGCGCGCCAGCTGCAAGATCTGGTCCAGGCTCTCCTGGGCCGTCTCGTCCAGCTGGCCGGCCGTCAGGCGGGTCAGCACCTGGCCGTAGCCGATGAGGCCGGTGAGCGGAGTGCGCAGGTCGTGCACCACCATGTCGCTGAGCTGGTCGCGCAGCGCCTGCAGGCTCTTGAGTTGCTCGAAGTTGGCTTGCAGCTCGTCATAGAGCTGCTTGGAGTGGACCGCGTTGCCGACGCGCAGGGCCAGCTCCTCGACGTCGAGGGGCTTGCTGAGAAACTCGTCGGCGCCCGATTGAATGCCGCGCAAGCGGTTGTTGCGGTCGTCCAGGGCCGTGATCAACAGCACCGGGATGGTCTCGGTGGCCGGGTCGGTCTTGAGCGTTCGGCAGACCTCGTAGCCATTGGCTCCGGGCAGCACCACGTCGAGCAAGATCGCCTCCGGTCGTCCGCTGGCGGCCAGATGGAGGGCTTCCTCTCCGTTGGAGGCTTGCAGCACCTCGTGCCCGTGGCGCTCCAGAGCCTCCGCCACCATCCAACGGCTGGTTTTGTCGTCGTCCACCACCATCACCCGCCCTCGGGCGCGAACGCGGTAGGAAAGGCGAGGTTGAGGCGCTCCGTCCACCGTGTCCAGCGCCTGGCGGATCGATTTGCACTCCGTGCGAAGCGCGTCGATGAGGCGGCGACCCTCCTTCCAATCCAGCTGAAGCGCGGCTTGCTCGAGCTGCCACGCCAGGCTGCGGCCGCGCTCGGCCGCCAGGTTGGAGAGATTGCCTTTGAGGGTATGGGCGGCGTCCTTGAGCCCGGCGCCGTTGCGGGCCAGGAGACTTTCCTCGAGGCGCGCGAAATCCTCGGGCCAGCATTCTTCTACCAGCTGGGCGAGATGGCGCACCTTATCGGGTCCCCCGACGCGCTTGATCAGCTCCTCGAGGTCGACGCTCGGCTCGATCATTGCGAACAAGGTTAGGCCCGGTTAGGAAAACGCCTGCTGAGCGGCTCGCTCAGAGCTTGCCCAGGGTGGCTCCGCGGTAGTAGTGCCGCAGGATCTCCTGGTAGCTCATTCCCTGGTCGCCCATGGTGAGGGCGCCCCACTGGCACAGGCCGACCCCGTGGCCCCAGCCCTGCCCGCGAAAGCTCAGCGTGCTGCCGTTCACGGTCATCTTGCACCGGGTGCTGCGCAGCTCACGGTAGCCCATGATGCGGCGAAAATCCTGGGATTTGTCGCGATACTCGTGGCCCTGGTCATCCTTGACCACCACGTCCATCATCCGCCCGGAGGGGTCGGTACCCGTCACGGTGACACTGGTGATCTTGCCCAGCGGCTTGCCGTCCTTGGCATAACGCGCTTTGACGGTGGCGAAGCTGAAGGAGGCGCTCCAGCTGGCGTCGGGGCAGTAGGGATCGTCCACGCCCCCGATGTGAGGCACTTTGGTACCGAAGACCGGCTCGGAATCCTCGGTGTGACCGCCGCAGTTGGAGCTGAAGTAGGCCTTCAAGATGCGGCCGTCGGCGCCGCGCAGGACGAGTCCGCGCGTGGCCGCCAGCGCGTTGCGCGAGCTGGCGGACTCGCCGTTCAGACCGGCGTAGACCTGATCCTGGTCGGTGGCGACGAGGTCATACTCGGCGTCGCGCGGATCGCTCAGCAGGTAGACCGCGTAGGTGCGCGCGGCCACGGCCAGGGCGCGCTGCGTCGCGGCGGGCCAGTCGGCGGGGATCTCCCCCCCCACCACGCCGGCCAGGTAGTCCTCCAGCTCGAGCTGGTTGATGGCCAGCATCTTGCCGTCGCGCTCCAGCACGCGCACATAGCCACGATAGCCCTTGCCGTTCCAGTAGAAGATGCCGTTCCTGGGCACGAACAGCACGTCTTTCTCGGCGCTGCCGGGGCGGAACGTCACGACCCCCGAGCCTTTGCGCAGGACCTGGCCCTGGCGGGTCTTGACGGTGTAGGAGTCGGCGTCGAGAGTGACGCTGGACCCCTTCTCTTGCAGGGCGATGCGGGGCTGGCTCTGGGCCAGGGCCGCCACGGTGAGCCAGAAAATGAGCAGGATGGTCTTCATGAAGCGTGCCATTCTCGCTGAGTGGAAACATTCTTTTAATGCTTCTTTGAGGTGATGCCGGTATCTTAGGGTAGATATCATGCAAGTACTGAGCAAGGGGCTGCTGGACAACCCGGTCTTCGAGGAGGCCAAGCGCAAGCTGCGCGAGGCCGGCCAGCGCGAGGAAGCGCGCGGCAACGAGCTCGAGCAGCAGGGGCGCGCCCGTCAGGCCGCCGGCCGGCAGAGCGCCGAGCAGGCGGCTCGGGATAAGGCCGAGGCCATCCAGGACGGCAAGCAGGCCGCGCGCGACGAAGCCAGGGCGGGGAAGAGCGAGCAGAGCGCCCTGAAGAAGATGGCCGCCGGACTGAACCTCATGAAGCTGGCCGCGGAAGCCCAGGACGGTGCTCAGGGTCGCATCGGCGTGGGCCTGCAGGGTCAGGTCCAGGCCGGGCTGCTGAAAGACAAAGGACTCTCCTGGGTGGCCGCGGGCCTTGCGCGCCAACAGAAGGCAGAGCAGGGTCAGGCGGCCGCGGTCGAGCGCCTGCAGGCCGCTTTCGCGGGTGAGAGCCAGGCCGAGGCCGTGAAGGATGCCGGCCGCGCGGCCGTGGGCCAGGGACTGCGCCAGGAAGCCGCGGCCGAGCGCGCCCAGCAGGCGGGCGTCGGGCTCATCGACCAGGGCCTGGCCGAGCAGCAGATTGCGGATGGCCTGAAAGGCTCGGGTCGCGAGAAGATCGGGCGCGGGCTGGACCAGCAGAATCTCGGCTCCGCCTTCCTGGAGCAGGCTGCAGCGGGCTACTCCGAGGCGCAGCGCCTTACCGGCGAGGCGGGTCTCAAGCGCACGCGCTCACAGGCGTTGGAAATGCTGGCGACGGCCGCCGAGCAGCGCGCCCAGCAGGCGTTGCAAGAGGTTCAGGGCCTGGTGGCGCGCGTCACGCAGCTGATCGCCCAGGCGACTCAGGCCAGCGGCAGCGCGGCCACCATGGAGTCCGAGGCGCAGGACCTCTTCCAGAATTCCCGTTGCTGGGGCACGCGCGGGCAGCAGAACATCGCGATGGGCCGCTACATGCAGCAGTGCCCCTGGCAGTATTGCGCGGGCGTGCAACTCGAGCGCCAGGGTTTCTGCGAGCTGCAGCACGCCAACCAGCTCTGGGCCGCAGCTCAGGCCCGCCAGGCGCAGGCCGACCAGAAGCGTCAGGAAGCGGCTGCCTGCCACTCCGAGGCGGACCAGACCCGCTTGCGCGCCTCGTCGCTGGTGCAGCAGGCTACCCGCGACCAGGTTCAGGCCACGCAGCAGCGCGCCGAGGCGGGCGGGCTGGTGCAGGCCGCCGCCACGCAGGAAGCTCAGGCGGCGCAGGTCGCGGCCACCGCGCAAGGCGTGCAGCAGCAGGGAATGGCCCTGCGCCAGCAGGGCGCCGTGCTGATCGAGGCCGGCCGCGCCGAGGTCGCGCAGGGTCAGGTCCACGACCAGGCGGGGCACGCCCACGCCGAGCAGGGCCTGAACGCGTTCGACCACGGCCGGATGCAGGAGCGCGATGCGCGCACCTCTCAGCTGGGCGGACTGGACCAGATTCGCGAGGGCTTCGCGCAGGAAGCTCCGTTCCGCGCTGAGGAGCGCGACGCGCTGACAGATTTCCGCGCCTGGCGGGCCAGGGAGAAGACTGCCCACAACCGTCAGCAGATGGGTCTGGACAAGATCGGCGAGGGAATGGACTCCTCGTCGGCCGCCCGCGCGGAGACGTCCGAGGGCGTGAGCGACTTCCGGTCGGGCCTCAAGCAGGAGCAGGCCGGTGCTGCCAAAGTCGCCGCCAGCAACGAAAAGCTCACCGAAGCGCGCCGCCGGCTGGATGAGGCCCGCGACCGCGTCGCCGAGGCCGCCGAGGACGTGCGCCGGGCCGAGGCCGAAGCCCGTCAGGCAGCCCGGGAGATCTCGGGCGGCCAGCACGCGGAGACCGCGGGCCACCTGATCGCCGAGAAGGGCCGCCAGTACCAGCAAGCCGCCAGCTAGCGGCCGCGTTTCCGAGTGGAGGGTCTACAGTCGACAGTCGACAGTCGACAGTGGTTGGTTAAGTGGGCGTCAACTGCCAACTGCCAACCACCCGCCTACCTAGCTCGGCAGAAGCCTCTTGACCACCAGCAGGACCGCCGCGGAGAGGGCCAGCAGGATGACGCTCAGGGTGAGCGCCACGCTCAGATCCAGCTCGAAACCCTGGTAGATGGCCAGGGGCATCGTCTGGGTGCGGCCGATGAAGTTGCCCGCGAAGACGATGGTGGCGCCGAACTCTCCCAGCGCCCGGGCCCAGGTCATGACGGCGCCAAAGAACAGGGAGACCCACGCCAGCGGAGCCGTGACATGCCAGAAGGTCTGCCAGCCGGAAGCCCCATCCAGCGCCGCCGCCTGCTCGAGATCGGGGTCTACCTGGGCCAGGCCCGCCGCGGCCGCCTTGATGTAGAAGGGCGCCGCCACGAAGGTCTGGGCCAGCACCACGGCGGCCGAGGTGAAGGCCAGCTCGATGCCCGCGTCGCTCAGGTACTGGCCCAGCAATCCGCGGCGCCCGAAGGCCACCAGCAGAGCGATCCCCGCGACCGAGGGGGGCAAAATCATGGGCAGGTCGACCAGCGTATCCAGCATCGTCCGGCCCCGAAAGCGGCGGCGTGCCAGGAGATACGCGACCGGCGTGCCCAGGACGAGCGTCAGGAGGACGGTGAGAAAAGTCGTCCCCAGGCTCAACACGATGGCCTGCAAGACTTCCGGATGGGTCAGGTTGCCGAGCAGCTGATGGGGCAGCGCTCGCGCGAGCAGAGCCACCAGAGGGGTCACCAGGAAAACGAGCATGGGAAGACTGGCGGCCAGCAACCAGAGCCGCCCGCCTTTTCCGTTCCGAACGCTCAACCCCCGGAGGGGGAACTCGAGCATCACCGTCCTCCAACCCGAAATCTTAGGACCGCACCTGTCGCGCTAAACCGTCGTCGCTTAATTTAAAAGGCCCACCGTCACCGGCGGGCCTCTGTGAAAGGATACCGACTCGCTTACTTCTTGGGGGCGCCAGCGATGTAGCCCGGAATCGAGTTCGCGAGCTCGACGTACTGGTTGCCCTTCTCCTCGATGACGCGGCCCGCGGCTTCGCGGTTCGTGCCCTCGCGGATGTCGCGCTCGCCGGCGCGCACGTCCTCGGTACCACGCTTGATCTGGGCATTGCCCTCGCCCAGCTGGGCCTTGCCGGCCTGCTCGGCGGCATCGCCGTCCCTGACCTCGCCCAGGCCCGTGGCCTGGTCCGCGCGGCCACCCACCTCTTCGGCCTGACCCGAGACGATCTGGTCGAGCGCGTCGGTGCGCACGGCCTGGGAGGCTTCCTGGTCCTGGCGCGCCTGGCTCAGGAAGTCCACGCCCTGCTGCTGCACGTCCAGCACCTGGGCCATCAGCGCGACACCGTTGGTCAGGTTGGTCAGCGCCTCGTTGCGCGCGGCGCGGGCATCGGCAGTCTGAGACTGGCCGGTGCCGACGTCGGTCAGGCCACCCTCCTGCTGGGCCGCGGCGGCCGTTTCCTGGTCCAGACCGTCGCGGATCTTGTCCAGGCTGCGGGCCATCGCTTCTTTCCCGGCGGCGCGGCGGGTGGTTCCGTCGGCCACTTCCTGGTTGCCCTGGGTCTCGAGCTGCACGCTGGCGGCCAGGTGCGTCTGCGAGTCCTGGGTGGCCTGGGCGGCCGCGGCGCGGTCGGCCTGGGCCGAAGCCAGCAGCGCGGCCGCTTCGGAGTCGAAGCGATCGGCCTGGCTGTTGAGGAAGCCGGCATTCTCGGTGTGGTGCTGGGCTTCGGCCGTCAGCGCCTCGGCGCGGCGGGCCTGCACCTCGGACTCGTGGTGGCGCACCGTGGCCACGTCGCGGGTCAGGATCCCCTCTTCGATGGTGCTGGCGCCCTCATCCACGTAACCCTCGACGTCCAGCAGCGCGGATCCGGTGGTGGCGTCGATGGCGGCCTTGCGGGCCAGGATGTCGGACAGCTTCTGCGACGTGGCGCTCTTGGCGTTCTGCACGATCGCCTCGGCCTCGCGCTGGGCGCCTTCCTGGCTGCAGTGCTGGGCGTGCTGGCGGGCTTCGCCGGCATCGGCGGTCTTCTGGGCGGCCTCGGCCTCGGCGTCGGTCGCGCGCAGCTCGAGCGCCTGGGCGCGGGCGGCCGCGTCCAGACCCTTGCGCTTCTCACTGTGGGCCTGGCGCAGGTGACCCCGGCCGTCGCGAATCTGCTGGCGACCGGCATCGGTCTCCACCATCGCGGCCCGGAACTCGCCCACGCCCTGGTCGACCTGGTCGGAGCCGGCCTGCTCTTTGGCCACGCCATCCGTCAGAGTCGCCAGGCCCTGCTGGACCAGCGACTGGCCCTGCTTGGCGGTCTGGAGCTGGCTGGCGAACTCGGCCGAGTTGGCGTCGATGTTCTGACCCACGAGATCCTCGAGCATCAGGCCCGTGGCCAGCACCTGGGAACCGGCGTCGGCGTTCGCCTGGGCTTGCCCGGCCGAGTCGAGACCGGTCTGGAACTGGGCGATGCCCTGATTCTGAGTGGCCGTTCCGGCGCCCTCACGAGCGATACCGTCGGCAATCTTCTGCTGGCCCCCGGCCTGCTTGGCGGCACCGTCATCGATCTGCTGCTGACCGGCGGCCGCTTTGGCGGTGCCGTCCTGGATGCCCTGGTTGCCGCGCGCCACGCTGTCGGCGCCCGTCTGCTTCTGAGCCGCGCCCTGGGTCTGCATGTCGCGCCCGCGCGCGGCCTCCTGCTCGCCTTTCTCCTTCAACTGGCGGGAGGCTTCGGCCGGATCCTGCTCGTCGATGATGGCGCGCTTTTTGCTCTGGCGTCCGGCGGCGATGCTCGGAGCCGTAAAGTTGAAACTGGTGGTGACCATAAACCCTCCCATGGATTAAACGCGATTTTCTTCTCGCGGCCAGTATGGCAGTCGGATCTGAAACGGTGCTGAACGTACTGTTGCAGGGGTGTTAACAAACGGAGGGAATGGCCCCTCATGCCCTTCTATCATCGTCTCGGACAGCTTCCCCCCAAGCGCCACACGCAGTTCCGCAAGCCCGACAGCACGCTCTACCGTGAAGAGCTGATGGGCCAGGAGGGCTTTTCGGGCATTCAATCCATCCTCTATCACAATTTCATGCCGACCCAGGTGCTCAAAGTCGACTGGATCGGCCACGCGCGGCCCAAGCTGGTCGATTTCGGCGGCCTGCGGGCGCGCCAGTTCCGCACCAAGGAGTTCCCCGCCGGTGGCGACGCGCTCGACAGCAAGCGCACCATCCTTGGCAATGCCGACGTGCTGCTGGCGCTGTCACGCCCCACCCGGTCGATGGAATGCTTCTACCGCAACGGCCAGGCCTACGAGTGCTGGTTCTGCCATGAGGGCACGGGAGTCTTCCGCACGCAATTTGGCAAACTGCCGTTCGGGCCGGGCGACTACGTCGTTCTCCCGTTCGGGGTGACCTGGCAGATGCAGCTGGACACGCCTGAGGGCCGTTTCCTGGTCATGGAGGCGCCCTCCCAGTTTACCACTCCCAAGCGCTATCGCAATCAGTATGGGCAGTTGCTCGAGCACGCCCCCTTCTGCGAGCGCGACATCAACGTTCCGCAGGAGCTGGAGACCCACACCGAGGAGGGCGAGTTCGAGGTGCGCGTCAAGGCGCGCGACGAGATGCACCGCCACATCATGCGGCATCATCCGCTGGATGTCGTGGGCTGGGACGGCTACCTCTATCCCTGGTCGTTCAACGTCAGCAACTTCGAGCCGATCACGGGGCGCGTGCACCAGCCTCCGCCCGTGCATCAGACCTTCGAGGCCCACAACTTCGTGGTGTGCAGCTTCGTGCCGCGCCTCTTCGACTACCATCCCGAGGCGATTCCGGCCCCTTACGTGCACAGCAACGTCAACTCCGACGAGGTGCTGTATTACGTGGATGGAGACTTCATGAGCCGCCGCGGGGTGGACAAATACGACTTCACGCTTCATCCGAGCGGCCTGCCCCACGGCCCCCAGCCCGGCGCCACCGAGGCTTCCATCGGCCAGGCCAAGACCGAGGAGCTGGCCGTCATGGTGGATACCTTCCGGCCCCTGCAAGTGGCCGAGGAAGGCCTGGAGTTCGAGCTCCCGGACTATGCTTATTCCTGGGTTGAGAAATAGAGACCCTGGTTAGCGAAAGAGGTCCAGGTATTTCTCCAGGAGGGCCTGGAAGACGTCGGATTTGTCCCAGAGCCATTCAATCGGGTAGTAGGCCACTTCCAGGAAACTCTCCATGGCTTTGGGCTCCCCCATCGCCTTAAAGAGATAGAGCATGGGCCCGGTGCTGAGCAGATAGAAAACGGGCAGCAAAAACAAGAGCCAGCGGTAGCTGGCTCCTGCTTTGGATTCGGGCTCTGACACTCCCTACTCCCTACTCCCTACTCGGCCTCGGGCGTCGCCTTCTCCATCACCATCATGAACGCGTTGATGAGGTTGGGGTCGAACTTGGTGCCGGCGCCGTCGCGCAGCGTCTGCAGGGCGCCCTCCATCGTGAACGGCTCCTTGCCCTCGCCCGGCGTCATCAGGTCTTCGAAGTGGTCGGCCACCGCGATGATGCGGGAGGCCAGCGGGATGTCCCGCTCCTTCAAGCCGTCGGGGAAGCCAGAGCCATCCCAGTTCTCGTGGTGACCGCGGATGATCGGGGCCAGGTGCTTCAAAGAGCCGATCTGGCCGATAATCTCGCCGCCGATGGCCGGGTGCTGCTTGTATTCCTCGAGCTCGCCCGCGGTCATCTCGTCCATCGTCTTGCCCTGGATGGACTCGTCCACCCCGACCATACCGATGTCGCGCAACACCGTGGCGGCGTGCAGGGCTTTGGTCTTGAGACCGCCCTCCTCCTCGAGGAAGCTGTTGATCACTTGCATCTGCTCGTCGTTGGCGCTGGCCAGGTTGATGCCGGCCTGACCGATGTCGATCAGCATCGCCCCGTCCTCGAGCTGCTTACGGGTGCGCGAGTCGGAGATCCCCAGTTGGTCGGCCATCGCCAGAGCGTGCTTGGCGACGCGCTGCGAGCGCTCGGTGTCCTGGCCGCCCAGCTTGAGCATGGTGTCCAGGGTCTCCATCGCCTCGGTCTCGTCGAGCGTGCTGATGTCGCC
This sequence comes from Vulcanimicrobiota bacterium, assembly GCA_039809865.1. Classification (GTDB taxonomy): domain Bacteria; phylum Vulcanimicrobiota; class Xenobia; order Xenobiales; family QWHO01; genus QWHO01. The sequence goes on along the minus strand of JBDHVW010000147.1, from coordinate 1,445 downwards.
GGTCTCTTTTTCCTTGTTGGCCTTTTTGAGCAGCGTGCTCATCGTGGAGGCCGCGTTACGGCTGGCCACCTGCTCGAGCTTCACGCTGTCGGTCGCGGCCCCGCCCGAAATCTCGCGCGCCGTGTGGGCCTCGGCCTCCTCGGTCTCGCCCGTCTCGGGCTCCATGGCCGCGATGATTGCGTTCAGGGCCGAATTGGACGAAGTCTGGGCCTGCGGGCCCCCGCGGCCGACGCCGCCGGTCATCGCGTGCTCGGAGCCGCGCTGGTCGCCGTCGCCCGTGCCGCCATCACCAGAGCTGAAGCCTCCGGTATCCTGGCTCTGCTGCTGACTGGAAGCCTGCGACGGCTGCGAGCTGGCGGGCTTCACGGTGCTGGCAATAGTGGGCGAAACGCGGCTGGCTTCGCCGGGCGAAGCGTCGGCGTGGAAGTCGAAGGGCGTGTCGTCGCCGCCGTAAGCCTGCGTGAAGCTACGCTGCTGCACGTTCTCCGGCTGGCTGAAGTAGTTCTCCTGGCGCGCGGCCGACGCGGCCTCCTGACGACGCTCGGTCACCGCCATCGGCTGCACGGCTTCGGTCGGAGTCTCGCCCTTGCTCTCGGGCGTTGCTGCCGTGGAGCTGGACTCGGTGCTGGAGATGGCGCTCGCGGACGGACGCGCGGCTTGAGGACGCACGGACTGGATAGCCGGCGCGTCATCGGCCGGGGTCGGGTCGACCACGGGCGCCGGGGAAAGCGGCGCGGCCGAGGGCTGCGGAATGGTGCTGGCTGCCGGGCGCGGCGCGACCGGGGACGCGGGAGTCTCCTCCCGGCGAGACGCGGACGGAGCCGGGCCCGGCGCCGGGGTCTCGGCTGCGGGAGCGGGAGTGGAGGCCGGCTGGGAGGCCGCAGCGCGCGGACGCGGGGTTTCGACCGGAGCGCTCTCGCGATTGAAGACGAAGGGCGCGACGGGCTCGGACGCGGCCGGATTCACCGGGCCCGGACGGTTCTGGCTGCCGCCGCCTCCGCCGTCGGAGGAGCCGCCGCCGGAATTACCACCACCCGCGAAGGACGGGGTCTCGGAGCGGCCCGCCGGAGCCTGCGGCTGGGGCGCGGGCGCGCCTTCACTGCGATTGTTCTGCACGGTTTGAGCCGCAGAGTGATTGACGGTGGGCTCCTGAGCCGCCGGAGCCTGCATGGCGGCAGGCTGAGGAGCGCTTGGCTGCGAGACGGCGCTCGGCTGCGAGGCGGCCTGCGGAGCGCTCGTCGGAGGCGCGGCCGCCGGCTGGGAAACACCGGGCTGGCTGCTGCCGGGCTGCACCAGGTTGCTGGACCGGGCCGGCGCCTCCGCTGCGGCGGGCTGACTGGTCGCGGGGGCGGCGGGCTGGCTGGCGGGCTCCGTCGACCTGGCCGCAGACGGCTGCGGCATGGCCGCGGGCTGAGTGGGGGCCGGCTGGCTCGTCGCGGGGGCGG
>JBDHVW010000146.1:0-15349 GCA_039809865.1 Vulcanimicrobiota bacterium | reverse complement strand
GAGCTCCTGGTGGAGATTCTGTCCCCTTCGACCGCCGGACGCGACCGAACCCTCAAGCTGAACAAGAATGCCACCTGCGGCGTGCCCCACTACTGGATCGTCGATCCGTTCGCGCGCACTGTGGAGATGTATCGTTTGTTCGACCATCATTATCGGCTCGAAAGCGCACTCAACGAGCACGACTGCATTGACTGCGCCCACTTCGCGGGAGTGACGCTGGACATGCCGGCTCTGTTGCCGGCATTCCCCCGGTCGTCGCTTAACATCCTGTTCACAACGCCGGGGTGTTTGCACGGGTATAGTGCCGAGCATGCAAGTTTCAACACTACCGCAGCGTCCCGATACCCTTCTGGGGGGCTGGGCGCCCCCCAGACCCCCAGCCGCTGATCGCAAGTCCACCGTGGCCCAGGCCGTGGATGGGCTCTACGTGGCCCGCCACGTGTTGCTCGACACCGCCAAGGATGGCTTCGGGCCCTCTCTGGGCGGGGCGATGGGCGCGGTCACCGCGGTGGGAGCGCTGGGATTGGGCGTCGCCCGCCTGCGCTCGGAGTGCCTGACGGACAAGATCGACGGCGTCGGCCTGCTGGCCATGAGCGCCCACTCGGCGCTGGAGACCTGCGCCCTCTTCGGGGGCCCGGGAGCGTCCGACGCCGTGCTCGGCCCCCTGAAGGTCGTTCAGGGCCTGGCGGCCGTGGCCGTGGGCGCGGCCGAGCTGAAGAACAAGAACTACCTGAGCGGCGCGTTCGCCATCACCCAGGGCATCGCTCTGGCCGGCTCCGGCTGCCTCCCCAACCTGGCCCCCACGCTCCACCTCGTGGCCCTGGGCGCCTTCGCCGCCAAAGAAGCGGCCCGGCACTACGGCAAGTAAGCTCTACATGAACTCCGACGTGCCCTGAGCCCGTCGGATCAGCGTGGACCGAGGAGCGATCGTGGTGCCCTGCCACCCATGCGGCACCCGGTCGAGGTTGAACACCACCAGCACTTTGTCGCTGCCCAGCGAGCGGACGAAGCCGAACAGCTTGCCGTCCGCCACCACGGTCTTGTAATCGCCCGACTGCAGCGCCGGGCTGTCCTTGCGCAGGGCGATCAGCTCTTTGTAGTGGTTGTAAAGATCGCGGTCGAACCGGACCGGGTCGGGTTTCTTAGCCGTCCCATCGGGGCGAACCGCCTCGTCCTCGTAGGTCAGCTCTTCCCAGACCATCGGCTTGCGGTCGTCCGGGTCGTTGGCGCCCCACATGCCCGCCTCGTCGCCGTAGTAGATCATCGGCGCGCCCACGTAGGTCATCTGGAAGGTGGCCAGCAGCTTCTGGGTGTTCTTCTCGTCCTCGTTGGGGCCGCGCGTGTCCCACTCGGGGTGCTGGGCCTTGGACTGCTCGCAGTATTTGGGCCAGTCGCGGTAGGCCAGCTGGCCGCGGTTCACGATATTGGAGGCCACCCGGGCTGTGTCGTGCGAGTCCACCAGGTTCTGCATCCGGTAGGCCGTGCGCCCGGGATAGGCTTCGCGCAACTCGCGCAGGCGCTTGTCGAACTCGCGAGCGTCCAGGTCCTGCATGAAGAACTCGCTGGTCGCGAACGCGAAGTTGTAGTTCATCACCGCGCTGAACTCGTCGCCCTCGAGATAGGGCTTGTTGGCCTCCACCGTGTCGATGACCTCGGCCGTCATGTAGGCCTGCGGGTTGATCTCCCTGACCAGCCGAGCCCAGTCCTTCCAGAACGCGTGCTTCACGCAGAACGCCACGTCCAGCCGCCACCCGTCGATGCCATCCTTCACGTTGCCATCGGGCGCCATCCAGCGCCGCGTGATGGCGAAGATGTAGTCGCGCGGGCCCTTCACGATGCCGTGCTCGTCCTCGCGCCACTCGGGCAGCTCCTTGATGCCGAACCAGCCCTCGTACTTGAAGTCCGGCTTCCAGCTCAGCACCGTGAACCAGTCTTTGTAGGGCGAAGCCTGCTGATTCTGCTCGAGGTCGAGGAAGAACGGCGAGGTTTGCCCGATGTGGTTGAACACGCCGTCGAAGATGATGCGCATGTCGCGCTTGTGGCACTCTTTGATCAGCTTCAGCGCCAGCTTGTCGGCCGCCGTCCACTTCCAGGACGCAGGATCGGCGGGATTCTCCGTGGCCATAATCCGCCGATCCCCCTCGGGATCGGGCCCGAACGTCGGGTCCACGTGATGGTAGACCGCCGCATCATACTTGTGCTGCGAGGGAGCCATGAAGATCGGGTTGAGATAGAGGGCGTTCACGCCCAGGTCTTGCAGGTAGTCGAGCTTGTCGATGATCCCCTGCAGATCGCCCCCGTAACGGCGGCGCTGCAGGTTGAACCAGACGTCCTTGCCGTTCTTCTGCTCGTAGGGCTGCAGCTTGTACCAGTCGGAGGTCCAGGGGTGGATCTCCCAGGGGGACGTGTGATCGTGCGGCCAGGCGCCCTTCTGGTCGATCAGGCGCGGATCATTGGAGGCGTCGCCATTGTGGAAACGCTCCGGAAAAATCTGATACCAGACGGCCCACTCGGCCCAATCCTGCGCGTGTGCCATCGACGCCATCAACAGGACCAGAAGGAGCGTTCTCACACCGGGAAGTAGATGGCGGCGCGCTTGCCGTCCAGCTCGCTGTGGATGCGCCCGTTCTGCACGGTGACGGTGTTGCCCGTCAGCACGTCCTTCATGACCTGGCCGTCCTTCAGCTTGCTCTCCGAGCGCAGCGGGATGTCGCGCACCTGCTTGTCTCCCGCGTTGTTGAGCACCACCACGGCCTCGCCCTGGTCGTGGACGCGGCCGTAGCTGTAGACCTGGTCGTCCTGCCACATCTCCAGCAGACGCCCCTCGCGCATCGTGATGGAGTCGTTGCGAATGGCCATCAGTTTTTGCACGAAGCCGTGCATGTCGGGGTCTTTCCCAAACTCCATATCGCGACGGCTGGTCTCGCTCCAGCCCTCCTTGTCGCTTTCCATGCTCTGCTCGGTGCCGTAGTAAAGCGTCGGGATGCGGTTGATGGTCATCGCGAACGTCAGGGCCATCTTCAGCTTGTCCTTGTCGCCGTCGGCCTTGGTCAGGAAGCGCTTGGTGTCGTGGTTGTCCAGGAAGACGCCCATCATCTCGGGATGAGGATAGCTCGCCTCGCACTGAGCCACGCGCCCGGCCAGCTCGCGCATCGAGTGACCGTGGGCGAAGACGTCCGCGATCGTATAGTAGAGAGGGTAATCCACCAGCCCATCCATGTCTTGCTGCTGGAACACGGGATACTTGGTCGGGTCGCCGTGGTAGTACTCGCCGATCAGGTAGAAGTCCTTACCCGCGGTCTTGTGCATCTCGGCGTTGAATTTGGCCCAGAATGACTTGGGGACGTTCTTCACGGCATCCAGGCGGAAGCCGTCCACGCCGGTGGCGGCCCAGAACTTGCCCACGTCCATCAGGTATTTCTCGACCTCGGGCTTCTCCTGAGCCAGGTCGGGGAGGCCGAAGATGGAGCAGTTCTCGGCCTGCCACTCGTCGTCCCAATCCTTCACGTCGCCGTTGTGGTGGAACCAGTCGTGCTTGGACTCGTCCTTGTAGAACGGGTGCTCCCAGGCGGTGTGGTTGAGGGGGATGTCGAGCAGCACCTTGAGGCCCTTCTCGTGAGCCTTGTCGACGAACTCCTTGAACGTCTCCATCGTGCCCAGGTGCTTGTCCACGCTGAAGTGGTCCACGGGCCAGTAGCCATGATAGCCGTCGGTGTTGATGAACGTGTCCTGGTTGGCCATCGGGGGCGTCAGCCAGATGGCCGTGGCGCCCAGGTCCTTGACGTAGTCCAGCTTGTCGATGGCGCCTTTGAGGTCGCCGCCGTGGAAGCGGTTGATGTCGTTCTTGTCCACCCCGAAGTTGTTGGTCGAATCGCCATCCTGCCAGCGATCGGTGAGGAAGAAGTAGATGGTATCGTCGCGCCAGGGGCGCTTGGTGACGTCGGTCTCCACGGGGGTGGGATTGGGGACGCCCGACACGGCGCCCACCGTCGGGGCCTGGGTGCGGGTCTCGGCCAGCATCGCCCGCAGGGCGCCCAGGTCGAAGGTGTTGGCGCTCTTGGTGAGTGTCACGCGATCGGCCGCGCGCATCGGGGGAGCCGGAGCGTGCTGCGCCCCGGGTTGCCGTGAGGTAAAAGACGTGACCGAGACTGGGACCATGGTCCGGAGCTCCACGCGCCGCCTCCTGTGATGCCGATTCTGGGGGACCGCTGCCGTCGTCGCTGATTTTCCCCGCACGAACTTTATTACGAAGCGGGTTGGCAAGATGTGGCATGGTTGTTAAGATTCCAAAAACAGCGACGACAGGAGCGCTCAATGGGTTTGAAGTACGACGCGATCGTGGTTGGAACGGGCCAGGCCGGGCCCTCGCTGGTGGGCCGGATGGCCTCGGCCGGCATGAAAGTGGCCGTGGTGGAGCGCAAGCTCTTCGGAGGGACCTGCGTCAACACGGGTTGCATCCCCACCAAGACGATGGTGGCCAGCGCCTATTGCGCCGAGCTGGCGCGTCGGGGAGCGCAGTTCGGGGTGTCCACCGGCCAGGTGAAGGTGGATCTTGGCCAGGTCATCGCGCGCAAGAACCGCGTCTCGGCCGATTCGCGCGAGCCGCTGGAGAAGTGGCTCAAGTCGATGGACAACTGCACGGTCTACGAGGGCCACGCCCGTTTCACCGGCCCGCATACGTTGCAGGTCAACGGGGATACCCTGGAGGCGGACAAGATTTTCCTGAACGTGGGCGGGCGAGCCGTCGTGCCCGACATGCCGGGCATCAGCGACATTCCCGTGCTCACCAACACCTCCATCATGCAACTCGACGAGTTACCCGAGCACCTCATCGTGGTGGGCGGCAGCTACATCGGCCTCGAGTTCGCGCAGATGTTCCGCCGGTTCGGCTCTCAGGTCACCATCCTGCAGCGTGCCTCCCGCCTGATCCCGCGCGAGGACGAGGACGTCAGCGCCGCGGTGCGCTCCATCCTCGAGAACGAGGGGGTCAAGGTGCACACCGACGCCTGCTGCATCGGCTTCTCTAACCAAGATCAGCGACGACAGGAGCGGTCCGGTGGTCTTCGACGACAGGAGCGGTCTAGTGGTCTTGAGGCCCATTCGGAGGGGCTCAGCGTGAAGGGCTCGCACGTCCTGGTGGCGGTGGGCCGGCGTCCCAACACTGACGACCTGGGGCTGGAGAAGGCCGGGATCGTGGTCGACAAAAACGGATACATCCCCGTGGACGACCAGCTGCGCACGAGCGTCGAGGGCATCTGGGCCCTGGGCGACTGCAACGGGCGCGGCGGCTTCACCCACACTGCCTACAACGACTTCGAGATCGTGGCCGCCAACTTGCTCGACAGTGATCCGCGCCGCGTCACCGACCGCATTCCGTGCTACGGGCTGTATGTGGACCCACCTCTGGGGCGTTGTGGGATGACCGAAGCGGACGTGCGCAATGCGGGGATCAAGGCGCTGGTAGGCAAGCGCCCGATGACCCGCGTGGGGCGAGCCCACGAGAAGGGGGAGACCCAGGGCTTCATGAAGGTTCTGGTCGACGCGGAAAGTAAGCTGTTGCTGGGGGCCGCGATCCTCGGGGTAGGCGGAGACGAAGTGGTGCACCTGCTGCTGGACGTCATGTATGCCAGGAAGCCTTACACGCTGATTCAGCGCGCGGTCCACATCCACCCGACCGTCAGCGAGCTGGTGCCGACGATGCTGGGCGAGCTGAAACCGCTGTGAAGAAGCTGCTGGCTGCCCTGGCAGTCTGTCTGACACTGGCCTCGTGCGGAGGCGACCCGACTGCAGCGCCGGTGGAAGCCGTCGCGCCGGTACCCCCGGTGGCCTCCCCGGCCGACGAGGATCTGGCCGCGCCGCCCCCCATCGACGATCAGGATTCGATTCCAGATCCCGCTCAGGTCCACACCTTCCGCAACGCCATCCTCCCCCGTCTCCAGTGGGACGCCAACTTCGGCTACTGCGGCGAGACCAGTTTCATCAGCGCCGGGCTGCACTTTGGCCAGTACTGCTCGCAATTCACCGCCCGCTCGCTGGCCTCTCCTGGCGTGGATCAAGCGCTCGAGAAAAGTCAGCTGTTGCTGGGCATCAACGAGGTCGAGACCGCCCGCAAGCTGGGGCTGAAGGGCTCGGCCTTCGATACCACCGGCGAGACCTCGACTCACGACTTCATGGCCTGGATCAAGCAGAACACGGTGGCGGGGCGGATCGTAATCATCGGGGTTTACAACAACGTGGTGCGGCTCGACGAGAAAACCACCCCGGACCCGATCTACGACCACATCGTGCCGGTGCTGGGCATCGCTTCGCAGCACTCGCTGCAGGATGGCGCCTACTTCCCGACCGATATAGTGACCTTCAGCGACAACGGGCTCTTCGGGCCCGGTCCCGACGGCTATCACTTCTTCTTCAGCTACCATTTCGGACCGTTCCAGGGCACCCGGGCCCAGGCCGACCGGCCGGACGGGCCGCTCTACAAAGAGCGCGAAACGCCTCCCAACTACGGTTACGCCGTGGAGGGCGTGCTGGACGACGACGGCGTGACGATCCCCGTGAGCCTGGCCGCCAGCCTGGACCACGAGCCCCGCATGGAGAACGGCAACAAAGCCCCCGTCGCCGAGCCGCTGACCCTGACCGCCAGCGTGACGCTGCCCGACCCCAATCAGGCTTACAACCTCTACCTGTATACCGATTTTTGCCAAGTGCCGACGGCCGGTTTCAACTCCAGCCCCTACGTCCAGACCTGGAGCATCCCCGCCGGCACCCCCTCGCCGTTCGTCGTAAGCCTGGACGTCATGACGGACAGCACCATCATCTTCCGCGCCGTTCCGACGACCGCTCCCTAAGGCAGCAGCGGGTTCACCGTGCGGAAAACGTCTTTGACGCCGTTAGTGTCGTCCGGCACCAGGTTGCTGGCCTCCGAGCCGAAGCTGACAGTAATGCCGTCGTCGCGCAGGTAGGGGAAGCTGCTGGGCCCGTTGCCCTGCACGCCGTCGTCGCTGACGCTGACGCGTGCCGTGGTGGGGTCGAGGAAGATTCGGCGCACGAAGATGTCGCGCACGCCGTTGGTATCGTCCGGCACCAGGTTGGTGGCGTCGGAGTGGAAGGCCATATAGGTCCCCCCGCGCGAGAACGCCACCACGTTGGAGAATCCGTTGCTCTGCCCCCCGTCGAACGTCAGGCTGACGCGGATCGTCTCCCCCGTCTGGCGATCATGCACGAAGATGTCGGACTGGCCGTTGGTGTCGTCGGCCACCAAATTGGTGGCGTCGGAGCGGAACCCGACCAGCCTCCCGTCGGGCGTGAGCCCGCAAGAGCGCGCCTCGCCCGCGCTGCCGCTGTCCCCATTGGCCTCGGATCCATCCGAGCTCACACTGACCCGCGTGGTGGTGCCGGCCGCGATGTCGCGCACGAACACATCGTCCTGGTTGTTGGTGTCGTTGGGCACCAGGTTGGTGGCGCTGGACAGGAACACCACCGCGTTCGAATCGATGGCGCGAGCGGCGTCCAGACTGGCGCCGTTGGCCTGCGAACCGTCCTGAGCCACGCTCAGACGCGTGGTGAGGCCGGTCTCCATGTCGCGCATGAAGATGTCGCTGGCCGTGTTGGTGTCGTTGGGCACCAGGTTGACGGCCGTCGAGTCGAACACGACGAAGCGCCCGTCGCTGGACATCGTGGGCCGCTGGCTGGCGTTGTCGCCCGGAATGCCGTCGGTGCTCTGGCTGACCAGCCGGGTGTCGCCCGTGCTCAGGTCGATGCGGTAGACATCCATCACGCCGTTGGTATCCTGGTCCACCAGGGCCACGGTGGTCTGCAGGGCGAGGTAACGCCCGTCGGCCGAGAGCCGCTGGATGATGGCCGCGCCCGAGCCCGCGCAGGGAGCGATGCGGCGCACGGCTCCGGTAGCCTCGTCCCGCACCATCGCATCGTTGCCGGTGGCTCCCGGGGCCAGATTCGTGGCCGCTGTAAAGAAGGCCAGCAGGCCCGAGGCGGCATCGCCGCCGGTGCTGAAGTTGTTGGCCTGCTCCCCTTGAGAGCCCACGCTCACGCGCGTGAGCTGCTGCTCGCGGGTGGGGACGTCGGGCGTGTCGGTAGTGGAATCACTCCCCCCGCATCCGAACAGGGCGAGGGCGGTCAGGACGGGTAGAATTTTTTTCATTCCCTGTGGTTCTGCAGGTTCTTTTCAGGTGCCTGCTTTAGGCTGGAACAGCTATGATGATCACCAGCGCAATGCAAGCCAACTACAGCCTGAGCTCGCGCGCCACGCGCGCCAGTGGGGACCCGGCCGATACCTTCTCTCCGGGCGAGGCCCCCGCGGTGAACAAAGCGATGTTGAACGCGTTGTTCACCGGCAGCCTGACCAACGACAACCTGGTCGCCTGGCAGGTTCAGCTTCCCGGCGGCGAGGTCACGGACAAGCCCACGTTCGGTCCGGATGGAACGGTCTACGTGCCGCAGTCAGGCTCCACCGCGGTGATCGACATTCAGACGGGCGCGCTGAAGAATCATCCCCTGGACGACCTCTGTCGAGCGACGGCCGCGGTGACCCCCAATGGCGACCTGTATTTGCCGCTCAACGGGCTGACGCGTTTCACGAAGGACATGCTCGAGGTCTGGAACCAACCGAACGTCCCTTACAGCAGCAATCCGCCGCTGGTGGCCGCGGATGGCGGAGTCTTTACCAGCAGCTACAGCCCCACGGGCTCGATCACCCGCACGGCCCCGGACGGCACGGAGGTCTGGACGCGCAACGTGCGCCGCAAGACCGGCGAGCACATGGACACGCCAATGGCGCTGAGCCGGGACGGCAAGCAGCTTTACGCCGGCGGCGAAGGCATCCTGTACGCACTGGACGTGCACTCGGGCGAGATCCTGTGGGGGAAAGGCAAGAGCTTTTCGACCATTCGGACCAGCTGCGGACCTGTCGTCACCGAGCGAGACACGGTCGTGGTCTCGGGTGGCAGCAACCAGGTGACCTGTTTCGATCGTTCCGGGAAAGAGCTCTGGAAGTGGTCGGCGGCCCTGGAGAAGCGCTCCGACGAGATGACGCGCAAGGAGCGCGAGGACGCCTTCGGATGGGGGAACACCCTGATCGAGTCGGAGCCGGCGCTGAGCCGGGACGGGAAAACCATTTTGGTGGCCGGCGACAACAAGCTGATGGCGCTCGACCTGGATGGCAACCTGCAGTGGAAGAAGGAGCTCGTGGGCGGGGACAACTTCCGCGACCAGTCCGTGCAGGTGGGGCCCGACGGCAACATCTATGTGAAGGCCGACTCCAACTCGCGCGTCTGGGCTTTCAACGAGGGTGGCGAGCCGATCTGGGAGTATGAGAACCGCAGCCCGAGCGGGTCGGCCTTCATGGCGGTCAACAACGACACGGTCGTGTTCTGCACGCGCGAGGGCAGTTGCGTGGCGCTGCGCAAGGACAACCTGGACAAGCGGATCGCCGAGGCGGCCGCCAAGCCCGATGACGCCCCTGTTCAGATCAAAGTGGGCCAGGGCGTGGTGACGATCGGCGGAATCCGGCTGAAGACTAAGGCTTCTTGACCCCGCCGAAGGTGGCCTGGCTCGGCATCTCCGCCATCGCCTTCGCGTCCGCCTCCCTCACCGTGCCCACGGCCATGTTGGCCGAAATCTCGCTGTCACCGGCGTGCAGCGTCACGGGGCGCTGCATCAGCTCGGCCACCTTCGGGCCGGGCAGCACCACATCCAGATCGGCCACGCCGAAGTCGTCTGCCTTCAAAGCGCCGAGATCGATGGCCGCGGATTTCCAAACCTGGTGAAGGTGAAATCCGTGGCTGCTGTTGGCCGGCAGCCCGATGATGTGGGCGACCACCCGCAGCCTGTCATCCTTTTGCTGGATAAACCAGACGGTGCCGTGAGCCCGGTTATGGGCCGTCGACTCGAGCCGCGCGATGGCCGTGGTCTGGGCCGAGGCCAGCGTAGTGAGGGCCAGCAGCGCGAGGAGCGTGTTCTTCATGCCCTCATGCTAGGCGGATTGGAACGCGTGAGGCACCGGCTGGGATACCCCCGCCGAGGTACATCCGTCAGGGCTGCTGCACGGCTGGCTCCAGGGCGGGGAACTGTCGCAGGGCGGCGATAATCCTGTCGTCGCCGGGCGAAAGGGACAGGTTGCGGCGGGTGTCGGCGTTCACAACACCCGAGCTCAAGTCATTTCGTAGCTTGTGGTACTGCTCCGCGGTCAGGGTCGCTTCGCACGGACCGCCCGGTCCGCTGACGTTCACGCGCACCGTTCCCGTGTCGTACTCTCTCGCGTAGAGCCTGAATTGAGGAGAATTCAGCTGCATTTCCTGAACGATGGTGGGGGTGGGCTTCTCCTGGTTGCGGATGGAGATCTGGCGCTGGACCGAGAAGGCCGTGGCGAGGAAAATGACCACCAGCAGCAAGGCGCCCAACTTGTAGGGGCGGCGTGGATCGGGCCGCCGGGGGGGTGCGACTGTCGGAGCCGGCTTGCGGAGCTCCTTCTTGACCTGCTCGGAGTGGCTTACAGCAGCGATCATCGCCGTGGCCATACAAAACTGGGGGGCGATCCCCATATGCGTACAGACCATCGAGCTCAGCGCCTCTCGCGCGCGCTCGACGGTGGCCCGCAGGCGGCTCTCGCGCACGGACTTGAGCTCGCGAGCCAGGCTACGGGCCGAGTCGAAGCGGTCCTCGGGCCGGAGTGAGGTCGCCCTCACCACCAGCTTGTCCAATTGCACGTCCACGGCCCCGTTGTAGCCACGTGGGGCGGGCAGGGGGGTCTTGAGGAGCCTGGGGTCCTCACGAGTCAGCATCAGGTGCAAAATGACCCCCAGCGCGTAGAGGTCCGTGCGCGCATCGGTCTGCCGGCCGCTGCCGGGATACTGCTCGGGCGCCGCGTAGCCGGGCGTGCCCAGGCAGTAGGTGTCCTGATTCTTGCCCAGGAACAGGGTGGCGCTGCCGTTGGCGACCACCAGCTTGTCGGTTTCCTCTTCGTCCTCCGGGTGCCTGGCCTCGTACTCCATCACAGTGTGACTCTGATCGCGCCCATAGAGACGCGCGATTCCGAAATCGATCAACTTGACTGACCCCTCGGGGGTCACCATCAGGTTGCCTGGCTTGAGGTCACGGAAGATGATGGGGTGGGGCTTTTGCGTGTGCAGATAATGCAGGATATCGGCCACCTGCTCGCAGAGCTCCACGGCCGCGTCCTGGCGAAGCGGCCCCGGCCGCCCGGCGATCAGGGCCTGGAGCGTCACCCCTTCGACGTACTCCATCACTAGATAGACCTTGCTGCCTTCGGTGAAAACTTCGTGCCGGCGCACGATCGAGCCGTGGTTCAGCCATGAGAGAATCTTCTGCTCCTGGTCGAAGAACTGCTGGACCCGCTGGGCTTCGGCCTGGCTGCTAAGCGTCTCGAGCTCTTTGATGGCCCAGCGCTCGCCGGTCCGCTTGTCCTCGGCCAGATAGACTCGCCCGAAGCCGCCTTTGCCGATCTCTTTGAGCAAACGGTAGCGCCCCGCCATAAGCGTGAGATTCGTCACGGCTCCTCCTCCCAGATCATTCGATCTGCCGAATGAACCGGACGTGGCGTGCTGCGGCCCGCGGCCGGGGACCGCCGCACCTCGCACGAGCGCCGGGCGCCCCAGGTGCTATTGTGTTGTCTGTAGTCCAAAACACGAAACGGAGGGAATGCAGTTGAGAGAGACACGTTACACCAGGAAGACGACGGACCCGGCCAATGGGTTCATCTTCCTCCTCGTGCTCGCGGTGGCGATGTGGTTCCTGGCCCCGGTTCTGGCGCAGGCAGCTCTGGGAATCTTCGTCGCCGGTGGCCTGGTCATCGCCATCGGCCTCCTGTGCCTGAAGTATGCCCTCATCATGGGCCTCTTCCTCGGCGGCCTGTGGATGCTCTCGGCCCTCTGTTTCGGAGGCCGGCGCAACAGCTAACCCAAAATTCGGGGTCCGACTCGTCGGGGGGCGAGCCGGACCCCTCAGGTTTAAACCGGTCCGAAGGATTCGGTCTCAGTGGCCATAATCAAAAGGAATGCTTCAAAGATCCGCCTGGCTTTGCTCTGTCTTGTTACTCTTGAGTCTGTTTGTGGGCTGCGGAGGCAGTGAAGGTGGCGGATTGGAATCGATCGAGGTCACCCCTCCCGCCCTGAGCCTTCCCACAGGCGTCACCGGCCAGGCCCGCGCGATCGGTCACTATTCTGACGGCAGCGTGCGCGACCTCACTTCCGAGGTGGAGTGGTCTTCCGACACCGATGCCACACTGACGCAGAACGGACGCCTGGGTAGCTCTCAGCCCGGTGAGTCCCGTGTGCAGGCACGCCTCGACGGCGTGGACAGCCCCCCGGTGGCGCTGATGACGACCTCTGCCACCCTGGTGCGCATCAAGGTTCTCCCCCACCAGTCGGAGCTGCCGGTCGGATTGACCCAGCAGTTCACGGCCATCGGAATTTACGACGACAACTCCCAGGTCCCGATCACCGATCAGGTGCAGTGGAGCTCGACCCAGCCGCAGTGGGTGACGATCACCTCCGGTGGCGAGGCAGCCGCGCTCGGACAGGGTTTGACGTTCATTTATGCCCGCCAGGGTACCGTCGAGGGTTACACCCGCCTGACCGCTACTCCGGCGGCTCTCCAGTCGATGGAGGTCTACCCCCGATCGGCCAACCTGCCCAACGGACTGACCGCGCAGATGAAGGCCATTGGCGTTTTCAGCAATCACACCAGCCGCGAGGTCACGACCAAGGCTCGCTGGACCTCGAGCAACCCGGCCGTGGCCTCGGTAGACCGTCTGACCGGGCTGGTCACTTCCGTGGCGGAGGGCACCACCCGCATCACCGCCACGCTCGGCACCGTCACCAAGAGCACGCCTCTCAACGTGACCATGGCCAAAATGACCGGACTGCGGGTCTCCCCTCTCAATCCGCGGGTGCCCGCCGGCTTAACCCAACAGATGCGGGCTTTCGGAAGCTTCAGCGACGGAATCGAGCGTGAGGTGACCGATCAGGTCGTCTGGAGCAGCTCCGCCCCGGCCAACGCCTCCATCTCGAATGTGGACGGGTCGCGCGGATTGGCGACGGGCCTCCAGGGCAATACTCAGGCCACCCTGAAGGCATCCTTGAAGGGCTATGTGGCGTCGACCACCCTGAAAGTCAACTGGGCCCAGCTGATCTCTCTGGAGGTAACTCCCGACAACTCCTCGCTTCCCAAAGGCCTGACGCGCCAATTCGTGGCCGCGGGCACTTTCAGCGATAGCTCGGTGCACGACGTGACCGAGGATGTCGCCTGGGATTCCAGCGCTCCGACCCGGGCCAGCATCGACACGGGCGGAGTCGCGACCGCGCTGACTCAGGGCGCGACGACCATCACAGCTTCCTGGAAGGGGAAATCTGACTCGACGCAGTTGACCGTTCAGGCCGCAGCCGTGGCCCGAGTCGAAGTTACGCCCAACCCGACTCAGGTAGCCGGCGGCCATAGCGTGCAACTCTCGGCCGAAGCCGTCTACACGGACGGGCAGCGCGTCTTGGTAACTCAAAACGCCTTCTGGTACGTGGCCGTGGGCCGTGCATTCGTCTCCAACGATCCCGGCACCAAAGGCCTGGTTTTCGCTGGCGCCAATCCGGGAGCCGAAACCGTTCTGGCAGATTATCAGTCGGTCATCGGCCAGGCTGCCGTCCAGGTGACCGCACCGACCCTCGAGTCGATCGACGTCAGTCCCTCCTACCTGAAGATCGGCCGCACCGACTCGGTTCAATTGACCGCAACGGCCCGCTACTCGGCGGGCCCAAACGCCGATGTCACCGGTCAGGTTGCGTGGAGCTCGGATAGCGGCGCGGTGGCGACCGTCAACTCGGCCGGGGTCATCACGGGGGTTGCAGCGGGCTCCACCCGCGTCGTGGCAACTCTTGCCGGAGTAGAGGGCTCAACCATGGTGACCAATTCCGGCTTGAGCTCGCTTGATTTACCCTCCCTGCATGCGTTCTCCGATCCGAGTTCCCTGGCCGACAACCCTCTGCTCGTCGACGTGAATCGGGATAACCATCCGGACCTCCTGTGGAATAACGGAATTCGTTTAGGCAACGGCTCCGGCCAGTACGCACTGGTTTCAGCGCAGTATCACCCTCCGTCCGCCCAGTTTGCAGTGGCCGACTTCAATGAAGACGGCAAACCCGACCTGCTGGGCTCGGGGGTGTGGAGTCGGGGCAACGGGGACGGCACGTTCGACCACCAGGGCTTTTACAACCTCAATGATGAGGATGGGGCGTCCAAGGACGTGGCCGCAGCCGACTTCAACGGAGACGGCCACGTCGATCTGGCCGTGGCCGAGGCGAATGTCGGGCATCTCGTGATTCGCTATGGCACCGGAACGGCCGCGCTGAGCTCCAGCGTCCATTACCCTACCGGTGGAGATGCCCAAAGCCTGCGGGTGGACGACTTCAATCTGGACGGCCATCCGGATGTGGCCGTGGTCAACTACAATTCGGGCCTGGCCATCTTCTTGAACGACGGCACGGGAACGCTGCAGCGAACCCAGATCTTGGCGTCGTCTCCCTGGCCCGAGACTCCCGGGATGGGCGACGTCAATGGCGACGGGAAGAGCGATCTCGTGCTGGCCAACTCCAACAGCACCATCAGCTTGTTCCTGGGCAACGGGAGTGGCGGCTTTACCTCGACAAGTCTGACCATCGTGGGCATCGCTTCCCAGGCGGTCGCGGCCGATGTCAACGGCGATGGTCGCGATGACGTCGTCGTAGTGCGAGGTGGCGGGCTGATCACCTACCTGCAGCAGGTAGACCACAGTCTTACCCAGGGTCCGCAGTACACTCTCGGGCAAGGCGGATCGCTACTGGTGGCGGACCTCGACCAGGACGGGCGAGAGGACCTGCTTCAGGGGCAGCAGAACCGCCTCGTCTATACCCTGGGGACGGGTTCGGCCGGGTTGGACGCCCCCCTGGCCATAAGCGCCCCTCTGAACAACTACGAAGCGCCACGTTTCGAGGACTTCAACGAAGATGGCCGGGCCGACCTGATTGTCTCGGGTCAGTCCAAGCTCGAGCTCCGTTTGGGTCTTGGCGGGGGCGCGTTCGGTCCGGCCTCGACCCTGGCCAGCGTGGGTCCCCAACTCACCACGGGCGACTTCAACGGCGATGGCCACCGAGACATTTTCGCCGGCGACTTCAACGGCAGCTCACTTTTCCTGGGTGCAGGCAATGGCACGTTCACAACCGTAGCCTTTTCGAGCGTGCAACTCGTCCAGGCTCGCACCTTCGATTACAACCACGACAATATCGACGACCTGGCAGCCCTGGTCAACGGATTTTTCATCGTCCGCCTGGGGGGCACGACGGGGCCGCTC
>JBDHVW010000145.1:0-15531 GCA_039809865.1 Vulcanimicrobiota bacterium | reverse complement strand
AAGGGCGGGACCGGCCTCAACCGGGGCCTGCTCAATCTGGGCCCGGGCGGCACGATGACGCTGACCGTGTCCAAACCGATGCTCACTGTCGATCTGGTGGGAACCCTGGGTCAGATGGATGCGTCCACCGCCTGGAAGCGCAGTTTCGATCTCGTTTTGCCCAACGCCGCGGTGGGCCCCTGAATGCTGGTCTACCGCTTTCGGGCCGCGTCGCAGAGCAACTTCATCGAAGGCGAAGTGGTCGCGCTCAGCCGCGCCCGCGCCCTGGCCCGACTGAAGAAGATCGACGCGGAGCTGGAGCTGGAGTCGATCCGGCTCGACTTCAAGGGCACGGTCAACACCCTGGTCGAGCGCTGGTTCCCCGTGCCGGGCCTGGAGCTGGCCCAGTTCTTTCGTCAGTTGCATCTGCTCTTTACAGCCGGCGTGGAGCTGTCCCGGGCCGTGCGGGTGCTGGCCGAGTCCTGCCCCTACGCGCGCCTGCGCACTGCCCTCTTCGAAGTGGACCGCGGCCTGCAGGAGGGAAACGGCTTCTCCGAGTCGCTCAAGCGTCATCCGGCCTTGTTCCCGGCCTTCCTGGTCGGGATGGTCGCGGTAGGAGAGCAGACAGGAATCTTCGAGGAGACGCTCGACCGCGCGGCCACCTTGCTCGAGAAGGACTACGACCGTCTCAAACGCGTGCAGTCGGCGCTGGTGTACCCGGCCTTTTTGCTGGTGGTCTCTCTCTCACTGTTTGCGGCCATGGTGCTGATCTTCTTGCCCAAGATGGCGGACGTGCTCGGCTCGATGGGGGCCGACGTGCCCCTGCCCGTCAAAGGCCTGCTGTGGCTTGGCAACGTTCTTTCCGACGGCACTCTGGTGGGAGTGAGCCTGCTCAGCTTCGCCGCCTTCGTGGCCACGGCGCTGCTCTGGCTGCAGACGCCGGCCGGCCGTTACCAGCTCGACTCCTCTCTCTTGAAGATTCCCGTGCTCTGCCGCGTCTTTCGCTCCCTGGCCCTGAGCCGGTTCTCGTATTCGCTCTGCCTGGTGGTGCGCTCCGGAATGCCCATCTCGCAAGCGATGCGACTGCTGGCCGGCTCGGTGGGCAATCGCGTCATCGCCCAGAGCATCGAAGCGGCCCGGGAGCGTCTCGAGGACGGCGACACTCTTTCCGAGTCGCTCGAATGGGAGGAGTACTTCACCGGGCTCTTTCGCCACATGATCGAGGTGGGGGAGGAGTCCTCGCGCCTGGACGCGATGCTGGACTATATCCAGCGCATCTATACCGAGGAGCTGGATCTCACTCTGGAGACGGCCACGACCCTGATCGAGCCGATGATCCTGATGGGGATGGGAGTGCTCGTGGGGGGAATGGTCATCGCCTTCATGCTGCCGTTGTCTCACATGGTGAGCAAGTTGTGAGATTCGTGCTGGTCTGGCTCTGCCTGGCGACGCTGTGCGCCGCGCAGCCGCCCCAACAACCCAAGGGACCTCCGCCTGCTCGCAAGACCGTCAAGATGCCATCGCTGACCGGCGTGAAGCTGGAGGAGGCGCGCGCCCGGATCAAAGAGGCGCACCTGCCCGAGCCGACGGTGGCATACGCCGAGGGAACCGAGGGTCTGGTGGTGCGCCAGATCCCCGCGTCCGGGCAAGAGATGGTCGAGCCCCTGCCCACGCCGCGTCTCTTCGTCGGCAGAGCAAAGCTCCAGACTCGTCCCTCGGCGCTGGCCACGCCCGTCCCGCAGAAGGCCGCGCCCCGCGGCGGGACCAACTGGCTGGTCCTGGCGGTGACCGCGGTGGGCCTGTTCCTGGGCGTCAGCGCGCTGGCCGCCCGCTGGGGACTGGCCGCCCGCGAGGGCGAGGTGCGCATCACCAGGAGGGGGCGCCGGAAGTAGCGGAAGACGAAGCTCCGACGGGGGATACTCCTTCGTGCTGAGAGAATTCTTCTCGAACCCCATGTTGATCAACGCGCGCACTTACGTCTCGCCCCAGTATGTGTCGGTTTTCACGCGTCAGTTCGTGGCCATGCTCGACGCCGGGGTGCCGGTGCACAAGGCGCTCGACATGTATGCCAGAGGCGACGACGGCAAGCTCGGTCAGGTCATTAACGCTGTCAGCGACAAAGTGCTGGCGGGCAGCCCTCTCTCCGCGGCCATGAGCTACTTCCCGCGCGTGTTCTCGCCGGTCTACTGCGGCATCTGCAAGGCGGGCGAGCAATCTGGGCGCCTCAACCTGATGCTCGAGCAACTCGCGGTGCTGCTCGAGCGACAGGAGAACCTGCGCCGCAAGGTCTCCTCCAGCCTGACCTATCCCGTTTTCTTGCTGGCCGCGTGCGTCATGTGCGGGGGCGCGTTCATGTTCTACATCCTGCCGGCCATGGGTCCCCTGTACGACACTCTGGGTGTGCCCCTGCCCTGGCCGACGCGTTTTCTGGTGGGCCTCGGACACGTTCTCAAAGACTTCCGCACCTGGGCGGCGCTGGCCGCGTTCGCTCTGTTCGGCGTGGTTTACGTCTACCCCACGTGGCGCCGTCAGATGGCCAAGAACCTGGCGCTACGCCAGCGGGTGCATCAACGCTACCTGGACCTGCCTCTCCTGGGCACCGTCATCCGCAAGATGCTCTACGCCCGCCTGCTGTTCACCCTGTCGACCCTGCTCGAAGTCGGCATTCCGGCCGCCACCGCGCTCACGATGATGCGCGACGTCTCCGACAACCAGGCCATTCGCTCGGGCCTGGCCCTCTCGTGCAGCCGTCTGGAGGGCGGGGCCGCGCTCGGTGAGTGCCTGGACAACCTGCTGCCCAGTGGCGCGGTGCAGATGATCACGGTGGGCGAGGAATCCTCCGACGTCGTTCGCGCCGCCACGTTCGTGGCCCGGGTCTACGAGGAGGACGCCGACATGGCCGTCACCTACATGGTGGCCATGAGCGAGCCGCTCATCATGGCCGGCATGGGCGTGGTGGCCACGTTCCTGATCCTGGCGCTCATTCTGCCGATCATCTCGTTGCTCCAGCGAATGTAGATGCGCCGCCTGCTGCTGGGCCTGCTGTTGCTGCTGGCCTGCTCCGCCCCACCCGGGCCTCCGCCTTCCCCCCAGCTTGACGACGCCGACCGGGCGGCCATCGCCTCGTGTTTTGGTCCGGCGCCGCTGGCTCCCACCCAGCGTCTGCTGGCCTACCGCGGGCCCGTGCTGGTGGTTCTGCGGCGCGACGGCGAGCGTGTCGGGCAGGCCTGGGGCGAAGGCTCCACCTGGTGGGAGAACCTGGCGCGGGCTCGAGCCCAACTGCACGAGCCCGCCACTACGGTCGAGATTTGCTTCTGCCACGGGCGCCAGCCGCAGGTCGGCAAGCTGGGCAACGTGCACCTGGGCGTGCTGGGGCTCGAGCTGGAGACGCCCGCGGGGCGCAAGCGCATGGCTCCCACCGAGATGCTGGCGCGCAATCTGCGCTTCAGTAAGGCGATCGGGGCCATGGTCGACACGCGGAGCGTGCCTCCGGATCAGATCAAGGCTTTCACCTTTCAGGCCCAGCAGGTGCTGGTGCGGCTCGGGAATCCCCCCACGGCGGTCTCGATGGAGCGCGGCAACGAGGTCGTCTTGCCCGAGGCGGTCACGCGCCCGAGCCTGGAACGGCTCTCCGCCGACCTGGCGGGATGGTTGCTGGCCAACCTGCAGCCCGATGGCCGGATGCTCTACGAGTACTGGCCGAGCCGCGGCGAGGAGGCACCCGGCAACAACCCGCTGCGCCAGTTCATGGCGACCTGGGTCCTGGATTCGTGGCCGGCGGCGCGCGAGGCTGCAGCGCGCAATCTGGCCTACAACATGCGGACTTTCTACCGGGACGGCGTGATCGAGTATCGCGGCGAGGTCAAGCTGGGGGCCATGGCCATCGCCGCGCTGGCCATCCTGGACAGCCCCGAGCGCGCCCGCTGGAAGAAGGAGCTGGCGGCCCTGGTGCGCACCATCGAGAGCCTGGCCCGTCCCGACGGCTCGTTCCGCACCTTCCTGCGGCCCGAGAAGCGGCGCAACGACAACCAGAATTTCTACTCGGGCGAGGCTCAGCTCTTGCGCGCCCGCCTCTACGTCGAGCAGCCCGACGCGACCCGCCGCGAGCGGTTCCTCAAGTCGTTCCGCTACTACCGCGAGTTCTTCCGCCGCAAGCCCAATCCGGCTTTCGTCCCCTGGCACACGCGGGCGTGCGCCACCTTCTACGCCCGCGAGCCCGAGCCCGAGCTGCGCGACTTCATCTTCGAGATGAACGACTGGCTGCTCGACAAAGCCGCGATGCAGGAATGGGACGACGCGGCCTATCCCGATCTGCGGGGACGCTTCTACAACTCGAAGCGACCCGACTACGGTCCGCCTCACGCCTCCTCCACGGGCGCCTATCTCGAAGGTCTCAGCGAGGCCTACCGGATGGCCCGCGAGGCGGGCGACACGGGGCGTGCCCGGCGCTACGAGACCGCCCTGTTGCGGGGGGCGCGCGACCTGCTGCAGCTCGAGTTTGCCGATGACGTGGACATGTTTTACGTCTCCAAGCGCGCCCCCGTGCAGGGCGGCCTGCGCACCGAGGTCTACGACAACGAGATCCGCGTGGACAACGTGCAGCACGCTCTTTCGGCCGTGCAGCGGATGCTCCAGGTGCTCGAGCTGCCTCAGGGCCAGAGGTAGGTCGAGGGGGCCCCGGGTCCCGGCAGGGAGATCCAGTCGTTGTGGTGCCAGGGGTCGTAGCGCAATCCGCGGGCGTCGTGCAGGTCGAGCAGCACCACCTGCTCGGGGTGGCCGTCCAGCTGCTGCACCAGCCGGATACCGATGCGGTCGGGATGGTAGCGCTGCTCCAGCGAGCGCGCCCAGGCCAGGTACAGGAACGGATCGCCGAACATGCGCGAGGAGCTCTGGCGGAACAGGATGGGGTTGAGGATCACCACGCCGTCGTCGACGAGGGGCTTGCGCAGCTTGCGCCAGCGCCGCGTGGACCGGCCGGGCAGATGGGCCTCGGCCTGGATGCGCGTGGTCCAATCCAGCACCTCCTCGCGCGGCCAGCCGAACTCGATGGTGAAATTGAAACGCTTGCCCGCCTTTTCCACGGTGAGGTCGGCCACCACGCGACGGTTGGCATCGAACATGAACAGCCCCAGGTAGCGGCCTTCGGCGGTCAGGCGAACGTCGCCCGGGACCGTAAGGTGATAGAGCCCGCCGACGAGCTGCAGCGCGACGTAGAGCCAGAGGGGGATATGACGCGGCTGGAAGCGGTATTGCTCCTGAAGGGGTCCGTCCCAGCCCCACAGGCCACCCAGGACGACCGGGAGCATCAGGCTGGGGTACCAAAAGCCTACGATCAAGCCGGAGTAGGCGTGGAAGAAGAGCAGCGAGGCCAGCATCCAGCGGTGCAACCAGCGGTTGCGCGTCAGCCAGGCGAACGGCCCGACGAGCTCCATGACCAGAACGTAGAGGCCGAGAAAGATGATGATCGGGTCGTAGCCGGGGAAGTAGGGGAGCCCGGGGGGGACCGAGCGGAAATACTCGCCGTAGAGCCACGAAGGCGTGAGCTTGGCGAAGGCGGCCAGCCAGTACGTGAGCCACAGGCCGATCCGGAAGAAGAACAGTTTCTGCGAGCTGAACAGGAACAGCAGGCACAAGATGAGCTGCACGTGGTGGAAGTTGGCCGCCAGGCGGAGGTCGTGCAGGTAGAACCAGAGCTTGGCGGCCGACTCGACGGCCAGCACGAGCATCGGCCAGAGGCAGCGGCGCGACTGCACGAACCCGAACATGCCGGCCACGGCTGCCAGGCCCAGCAGGCGCATCAATGTGCGGGTCGCAGCGTCGCCCAGGAGACCCAGGGTGGGGAAGTCCTGCACGGGCCACATGGGCACGTCGTTGCCCAGGGAGGGACCCAGGGTGGAGAGTCCCGAGCGAGGGAACCAGAAGAGCCAGGTCAGCCAGAAGCTGAGCATGAGGGCGGCTCCGAGAAAGCGCAGCCGCGGGCTGCCCTCGACCTCCTCGACGGAAAACAGCTTAGCGAGCATGCATGTCCCCATCGGGGCCGCCCACGAACAGCTCGACCGTGGCCCCCGTGCGGCGGGCGTAGTCGTCGTGGAAACGGGGGTCGGCCATGGTCTCGGGGGAGGCCAGCTCGAAGCGCCCGGGGTTGAACACCACGCGGTCGCCCAGTGTAACGGGGGTGTTGAGAGAGCGGACGTCCTTGACCAGGCGTCCGTTCTGAAAGACCTGAGCCTGGACGTCCACCTCGGGCCGGTCGGTCCAACTGGTCCGGGCCGGCATCGTGGCCACCAGGACGCAACGCCACTCCCCGTCGTCCAGCGTGTAGCGCGCCAGGATCTTGGGCGAGGTGGGGGACTCGGCCGCGGGCAGGAAGGCCACCAGCAAGACGAGCCAGCCCAGGCGCACCCCTCGCCAGACGGGCTCGGTCAGCGGCACCAGCGCCAGGGCGCTCGTGACCAGCAAAAACCCGCTGTCCTCGAAGCTGGCAAAACTGACGGGCGCCGTGAGGCCGCGCCAGAGCCAGATCAGCGCCTGGATCGCCAGGTAGAGCCAGACCCCCGCGTCGCGGACCCGGGGGCCGGGAGCCAGCCACAGTAGACTGGCCGCGAAGGCCACGCCGTAGAGGGGCACGGGGCTCTGGAGCAGCGCGCCCAGGGCCAGGGCGAGCGTGGCCAGGCGCACGACGGGGAGGCGCCCGAGCAAGAACGCCGCGGTCAAGACGGCGTGGGCGAGTTGGGCTGGAGCCACCAGCCGGAGGTCGGCCGCCATGAGAGCGAGCTTGAAGCCCAGCAGCGCGGTCAGGCCGGGCGTGAGAGAGGCCAGGCTGGAGCGGGGGAGGAGCGCCCAGAAGAAGCCCGTCAATCCGGCCATGCACAGGACGAAGAAGCAGGGGCGCACCCAGAAGGGCGACAGCAGGTCGCCCCACAGGCTCAGGCCGCCCAGCGGCCAGGTCTCCAGCTGCGAGGGCAGCAGCGAGCCCTGGCGCGGCAAGTGGTACCAGCAGACAAAAGTGACGTAGAACCAGAGGTAGAGAGAGGCTGCGACGCGCTTCTCTTGCATCATGGACGGGTGACGCGAGCCAGGAAATCCACCATCGCCTGGTAGCCGGCCTGACGAGAAGCCGCGCTGTTGAGCCCGTGGCCCTCGCCGCCCAGCCGGACGAACTCGACCGCGGTGCCGGTCTTGCGCAGCTCGGCCACGAATTTGAGGGCGTCGGCGATGGGGACGCGCTCGTCCTGGTCACCGTGCAGCACCAGCACCGGGCGGCGCAGCCGGGGCACCTGGTGCAGCGGGGAGAGCTCGGCCAGGACCGAGGCATCCAGGTCGGGGTCGCCAAACTCGCCCTGGCGCATCTCGCGACGCCCGGGCTGGCTCTGGACGAAGCTGGCCAGATCGCTGATCCCGGAGAGGCTCACGACGCCCCGGAAGGTGTCGGGCTCGCGGGCCACGGCCGCCAGCGCCAGGAAGCCCCCGTAGGAGAAGCCCGCCACGGCGATGCGGTCGTGACCGTGCTCGGCGAGCCAGCGCGCCGAGGACAGCACGTCGTCCACGGCCACCCCTCGCCTGTTGCCGTCGTCAGCCGCCAGGTAGGAGCGCCCGTAGCCCAGGCTGCCCCGGTAGTCGGGCAGCAAGAGCGTGTAGCCCTGCGAGGCCAGATACTGCAGGAGGGGGCTGAACTCGGGACGGGACTGGTTGGCCGGACCGCCGTGCAGCAAGATGACCGCCGGCGAGCCAGGGGGGCCGGTGTAGAGCAGGGCCGGCAGGTCGCCCGGCAGGCGCACGCGATGGGGAACGGCCAGCTCGAGGTGACCCACGGACGGCCCCAGCACCAGGCGGGCCGCGCCCTGGTCCAGTAACCAGGCGGAGCCGGGTTGCCGGGGCCCGGAGAGCCAGAACGTCAGCTTGCCGTCCTTGCGGTAGCCCAGGCTTTTCACGACGCCCGAGGGGATGGAGACCAGGCGCGGCCTGGCCTTGCCGCTGCGCAGGTAGAGGCGCGAGGCGCCCAGCTCGTTGACGGTGTAGGCAAGTTGCCCGTCGGGACCCCAGGCGAAGCCCTCCACGTCCCCCGAGCCCGAGGCCAGGGTGGACCACTGGCCGCTGGCGAGGTCGAGCTGGGCCAGCTCCATCCGCTCGCGGCCGCGGTCGGTCAGCGCCTGCACCCGGTCGTTGCCCCGCCAGCGCAGGTCGGAGAGCCGGACCCCGCGCGTGAGCGTGCGGGCCTGGCCCGAGGCGAGCTCGATGGCCAGCAGATCCTGGTCGGCGTTGCCGCGCTCGGCGATGGCCAACAGGGTCTTGCCGTCCGGACTGAACCGGAGTTGCCCCAGCCGGGACTTGCCGGTGTAGAGAACGCGCACCGTGCGGGTGGCCAGCGGGATCAGGACGATGGACGTGTCGTCGCGCGTGCAGGCCAGCAGCTGACCGGGGCCCAGCACGGGATGGCGGCAGCTCACGCCGGAGGGGGTCAGCGGCTCGGAGCTGCCGTCGCTGGCATCGACCCGGTAGACGCGCGAGCGGGACTCGCGCCCCGCTTCCACGATGAGCGAGCGGCCGTCGGCGGTCCAGAAGTAGCTGGAGATGGGGTAGAGCTTGCGGTTCAGCGGGCGCGACTCGCCGGTCGGCTCGCGCAGGTAGAGCTGCTGCTGCGTCAGGAAAGCCAGGCGCCGGCCCTCGGGATCCCACCGCGGCCGGTCGTAGCGGGGCACCCCCAGGTAGGACTCGAGGCCCGCGGTCGTCTCGGCGGCGGGCATTCGGGCCCCCAGAAGCCAGAGCAGGAGAATCCAGAGGGTGAGCTTGCGCACTCCCAGGAGGATTCC
This sequence comes from Vulcanimicrobiota bacterium, assembly GCA_039809865.1. GTDB lineage: Bacteria > Vulcanimicrobiota > Xenobia > Xenobiales > QWHO01 > QWHO01. The sequence continues at coordinate 6,742 of JBDHVW010000145.1, read as the reverse complement.
CACGGTGGACCGAATTTCCTGGGCGATGCGTGCGTTGGCGAGCCTTTGCCTGGCTGTTTTCCTTCTGTGTGGCTGCGGCGGGCCATCGGCCGACCCCCGCGCGGCCATCCTGGGCCGTTGGGTCAAAGGCGACGACTCCTGGCTGGTGTTCACGCCCGAGGGCTGGGTGTGCCGGGTCGACAACCGCGCGCGCGTGGGCAACTATACCCTGGTCGACAACAAGACCCTACTGGTCGAAGAGCTGTCGGGCGACTCGACTCTGCGCAACCTCTGGACCTTCGAGCTCACGCCCAAGGGCCTCGAGCTGACCTACCCCGATGGTGAGAAGATCCAGTATGGGCGGGGTAAGGAGACGCCTCCCAAGGAGACGGCCCTGGTCGGACTGTGGACCGCCAACCTGGGCGTCGGCAAGACCAACGTCTTCGTTTTTGACAGCAGCGGCAAGTTCATGGACGTGCGCTGGATTCGCTCGAGCTCGGCGAAGGACCGCGAGCGCAAACAACGGCGTGTGGTCGAGGCCGGTCGCTGGACGGTGGATGGCTCCCAGCTCAAGCTCGACGGCCTGCGCCGGCGCCACTTCAACCGCAGCTATGAATTCAGCCTGGCCGGCGACCAGCTCGTGCTCACTTCCGGCACCGGCACGGGCAAGAGGGTACGAACTTACCAGCGAGTCAGGTAGAACTTTGGTAACGTTCGTGCTAAATTTGTAACATGACGATTCTGTCGCGTCGCCGCGGCATGAACCTCCTGGAGATGATGATCGCTATCACTTTGTTTGGTGGCGTGGTTATCTCTTTGATGAGCTGTTGGGTCATGCACACGAAGGCCATCGAGAAGTCGCAGGACACGCTGGTGGCCGCCAACCTGGCCGAGAGCATCATGGAGGACCAGATGGGCCTGGCCTTCAAAACCGAGCCCATCCCCAAGACCCTGGTCCAGGTCAACCGCTTCATCGACAATAACACGGTTCCGACGGATTACTATTACGAGGTCCAGGTCGTGGACACGAGCGGTCCCACGGGCCCCGACCTGAAGGAGGTTACCGTCATCGTCACCTGGCAAGAAGGCCAGGAGACCAAAGAAACCAGGCTGATCAGCTATGTCTACTGGCAGAGCTGAGCGCGGCACCTCCCTGGTGGAGCTTTTGATCTGCTGTGGACTGCTGGGCCTGCTGATGACGGGCGTGCTGGCCGTGATGGTGGCGAACAACAGCTATCTGCGCAACAGTGAAGCGCGGCTGGACATGCAGCGCGAGGCTCTGCAGAGCCTCCGTACGCTGACGCGCGAGCTGACCGAGTCGGATCGCTACGCCGTGGCGGTCGATACCGACAGCATCGTTTTTGCCTCCCCGCGCGACATGGCGGCCAGCAAGATCACGTTCGATCCTCGCGGCCGACTCCAGTGGCACAAGTACGTCTGCTACTACAAGGACCCCAACTACAACGGGACCGGTCAGTCGGTGATGGCCCGTAAGGTGCTCGGGCTGGCCACGCCGGCCACCGATGTTCCGCCCGCGCCCGCCGTGGCGGTGGTGCGCGACAATCCCAGCCTGACGCCCCGCGTTCTGGCCCACTACATCGACTCGTTCACGGCCACCATCACCCCGGCCGGGCCCGTCGAACTGGACGTGGTGGTGAAGATGAAGCATTATGGTCGAACCTACGGGATGGAGATCAAGTCGAAGGTGTTCTTACGCAATTGATGACGAGTCCGCGTATGATGCGAGCCGCGCTGCGGATGATGGCCCACCGCAAGCGGTCCCCGGGTTTTGGCGCCCTGGCCGTGGTGCTGCTTTTCTGCGCCGTTTTCTCGATGGTCGCGGCGGCCGTGGGAACCCAGGCGAATCTTCGACTCCAGGCGAACTCCACCGACTACCTGATCAAGAAGGCCAATTTCGCAGCTCAGGCCGGAGTGCAGGTCTGCCTGCGCGAGCTGAACGCCGACAATACCTGGGATCCGGGCACCACGATCACGAACGTGGCCCTGCCCGGCGATCCGACCGTCAGCTATACCATCCGGGTAGATAATAACTGGGCTGGCCGCCTGGCTTCCCCCACGTTCACCGCGGCCGACGGCACCGTGGTCCCCGAGAACCTGGTCTATCTCCGCATTACGGGCGAGGTGAGCGCGGGCACCATCAAAGCTCGCACGCTTTCGGTCAACATCGCCAGTTTGGGCTATCTCGGCGACACCTTCTTCAATCACGCCGCGCTTGGCACCAACTTCGTGGGAATGTGGGACGAGTCGTTCACGGATGGCTGGAAATCCTCGGTCGGCGACTACACGCTCTCCAAGAAGAGCTCACGCCGCGGCAACATCATCACCAACGGCATCAAGAATGCCATCGAGCTGCGCCGCAAGGTCAGTATCCAGGGTCATGTTTTGTGGGGTCCGCTCGGCAACGAGGGCGACGCCACCAAGATCGAGCCCGACGTCACCATTTCGGGCAACAAGCAGGCTAATACCAAGCTCAAGCGAGTGCCCCGTTTCCGGCCTCCTTACAATCCCAACGCCGCCACGACCGATGTGGACGTCGCCGGCGTTCAGCCGCTGGCCCCCGGTGCTTACAAGAGCTGCACCATCCATCCGGGGGGCAAGCTTCAGCTCTCGCCGGGCATGTACTACTTTGGCGACAACTTCATCTGCGATGGCGGGACAATCGAGATCGTTCCGACCGGCATCGTGCACCTCTACATCGGGGAGAAGTTCTCTTTGACGGGCGGCTCGATCGCCAATCAGAACGGCCTGCCCTTCAACCTGCGCGTATTCTTCGTGGGTAGCGGCTCGCCCGCCAGCGCCCAGGAGTTCGAGATGACCGGCGCCAGCAAAGCCTGGCTGGTGACCGCGGGGGCGGGTCTCAAGTCGACGCTGGATGGCCAGAGCGAGCTTTATGGGGCCATCAAAGGCTTCAATGTGATGGTTAAGAACAAGTCGGCCATCCACTATGACGTCTCCCTCTACAATCAGGCCAGCGACGGCCTGCGCGCCTGGAGCCTCCAGGGCCTGGTCGAGGAGGGCTACGACCTGGGCGTCGAGGATGACGTGGATGCCGGCATCGTCTACGCCGGTGACGGCGATGGAGACGGCGACGGCGACGGCGACGGCGACGGCGATGGCGACGGCGACGGCGACGGAGACGGTGACGGCGATGGGGATGGCGACGGCGACGGCGATGGAGACGGCGATGGCGACGGCGACGGCGACGGCGACGGCGATGGAGACGGCGACGGCGACGGCGATGGAGACGGCGACGGAGATGGCGACGGTGACGGTGATGGAGACGGCGACGGCGACGGAGATGGCGACGGCGACGGAGATGGCGACGGCGACGGAGATGGCGACGGTGGCTGGTAAGGGAGAAGACTCAGTCTTCGGTGGCCTCGTCCTCGTCGCCGCCGGGCCCTTCGTCCTGACCCGGGGCCGGCGGTAGGAAGCCTTTGCGCGCCTGCATCGTGGCGCGCGGCACGACCAGCTCGTAGAGCTCGCCCGACTTCTTGACGGCCAGGTTCGTCTGGCGGCTGGTCTCGAAGCCGGACATGCGCACCGTGACGTTGGCCTCGCCCGGATCGTTCGGGCTCAGAAAGTAGAGCTTTGTATCGAAGCCGCCGCTCGAGGTCATGTGGAGCTCGGGGTAGTAGAGCGTGAGCTCGGTGGGCACATCCGGAAAGATCACGGTGATGCGCACGTCTTTGAGCAGGTCGTCGGGGCGTGCCCCCGACGGGGTGCCCAGCAGCTCGACCTGGCCGCGCATCGCGACGGCGCGGGTGACCTCGCCGGGCTTGAGGCCCTGGCCGTTGGTCGGGGCGGTGCGACCCTTCAGGCGCGGGAGCGCCCAGAGTCCGAGGGCGACGACCCCGACCAGCAGGATGACCGGCACGATGAGCCGTTTGATTCCGAAGCGCCGTTCGGGCTCCTCGGTTGGCACGGGTGGGGCGATCGTTGGTCCGGTGGATTCACGAGGCTCCGTGGTCTGGTTGAGCATGCTGACCTGGATGCCCTGGGCCTGCAGAGTCTTGCGAGCCTCGGCGTAGTTCGGGGCGTCCAGGGTACCGGAACGGACACTTCCGGTCACATCCTTCCCCTTGTAGAGAAAGCGAGCCATCGTGGGCTTGTTTTCCTTTCCGGGCAGCGATATTCCTCGGCAGCCGCGGGTATGGGTTCGCCAGTGACAGGATGGCGTTGCCCGAGTTGCAGGGCTTCAGTGCCGTTCTCAAAGCGGCTGGCTCGGGATCGCGATGGCCACATGATGGGAGTCCAGAGGTCGGCGCAGAGTGAATGCACCAGCGCCGGAGCAGTGCTTATCTCGCACGGCCTGGGGCCGACAACTGACCGGTTGGGCCCAGCAGCGGGCAGAGCGCGTTGCTGAGCCGCTTACTTTCCGCCGGGCTGGCGGGCGGGCGCTCGCGACCCCGCGGCAGCAGGCTGGTTCGGGCCGCGGGGCCATCTCGAGCCGCCTGCACGGGCGCCTAATCTCGACGACCGGTCTTATGCGCTGCACGTGAAGGTGTTCCAGGACCGCCGATTCTCCTTCTAATTGACTTCCCACGCCACTTCCATCGCCTGTCCGCCTTAATGTAAGATTGGGCAAGCATGAAGAAAATTCGCCAGAGCTTGGCCTCGTCGAGCGCATGCTGATCGCAACCGACGAGAACTTCCACCACGACATCATCCGCGGCCTGCGACGCAGGCTCGAGTCTCTCGACATCCTACGCGTCCAGGATGTCCTTAAAGAGGCCGAGGACGTGGACTTGCTCGAGTGGGCGGCGCGCGAGAACCGCGTGATCCTGTCGCACGACGTCACCACGCTAAAGCGTTATGCAGACGAGCGCGTGGAGCAGGGCTTGCCCATGGCCGGACTGGTGCTTGTGCCTCAGCCATTTACGATGCGGACGATCATCGAGGACCTCTTGCTGCTGATCGAATGCAGCTCGCCCGGAGAGATGGAAGGGCAGGTTCGGTTCCTACCGCTCTAAAGCGCGTTTTCTCGCCAGCAGGCGCTCGCGGAAGGGCCCGGGATCGTGCTTGAGCTCGTGCTCCCGACGAATCCTCTCGCCCTCTTCGCGGCGCGAGGCGAGATAGGCGTCGACCTCCTCGCGGTGCGCGAGATAGAAGGCGATGACGGCGTAGATATCGGCTAGGCGCAGCGACGGATAGTGCTCGAGGATCTCCTCGGGGCCGGCTCCCTGCTCGAAGGATGCGATGACCGAATCGAACGTCACGCGGGTGTTTCCCACGCGCAGGCCAGCGTCGGCATCCAGCCGCAACGGCACCTTGGTATCTTCAATGACCAGGTTCACTCTGCCAGTTTACCATTCTGGCGAAGGGATCGCCAGCACCAACCAGGGCCCGCACCGTCTTCCGCGGAACTCTATCCCCGTGACAGCGTTCTTGGAGTGGATTGCGGAGAACTAGCTTTGGGGACTGACGGAGGATTGATGGACGTAGCTGCTCTCATGAGGTCCTGGAAAGACGTTCTTAAAGCTCTCCGTTCGTCCGACAAGATTCTTTTAGATGCACTACGCCATCATCGAGTAGCACTGGAAGGTTCGAATACAATCGTTCTAAAGTGCCAGAGTCCGGAATATCTCTATCTCGCGAGCACCGTTCTCGACCGGTTATCTGACGTCGAGGAAAAGCTCGGGAAATAGTCGGGACTGAGGTCTCCGTAAGGCTCTTGAGGCCCTCATAGGGGCTACTGCTTACTGAAGTGAGCGGGCTCAGGTCCGCAGTGGTGTGAAGTGGGCGCCCATACAGGCGCCCACTCGTTTGCCGAGCGACCGGCAAAAGGGGCAGCGGTCCAATTGGCGGGCCCACAACTGGATGGAGCCCGTCGTGGCAGTGCAAGAGCTGTCGCGAGCGGGCTCAGGTCCGCCGCGATGCAGGGGCGTGGCCTCCCTATGGGTCGGCCGACGCCACTTTTGGTTGGGGTTTCGGCACAATGGGCAGCGGTCCGAATAGCGGGCCCACACCCGGTGGCGCGCGCCAGCCTGCGGTCCCCGAGCTCGGGGCAGGCGCGCTCAGCGGGCGCAAGAACTCCACCAGAGAGCGGCCAGGCGAGGCGGGCGACCCATAAGGGTTCCTGTCCAAATCGCTATCTTTCCCCTCCGCTTGGCGAGGGCAGGGTCTGAGCGCAGCCCTTTCTTTTTGGCCTCATCTGGCCCGGACCACGAGGCTTCCGCCCACGCGACAAGCCCTTTCCCGCAGGCCCCGGGAAGGAGCAAGCACGCTGGTTGGCCCAGCAGCTGTCTGAACTCGGGCTGGGCGTTCTCTTAGCCACCGAGCGGCAGCCGGCTCTCGAGACCCTGCGGCAGCGTCCAAAGGCTGGCCGCAGGGCCATCTCGAGCCGCCTGCACGCGCAGCTGACCTCGACGACGACCGGCCCCTGGCGGCCTCCTCGACGACACCCACCGTGCATTTCAGGAGTTGGGTGGGTGCCGCCTCGTCGGCCGCGGTGCCTTCGACCGGCCGCCAGCCCCCAGGCTTTGGTTGGCTTCGGCCGCCGTCGCCCGGACTTGTTTATCATAGGCCGCATTCATCATCGGGCCCCCCTCAAGCCACGGCGGGTTGGGGCGGGACGAATTTTGAGGTGAGTGGCTTCCAGCATCCTATCCCGGCGGCAAAATTCGTCGCTTGGGCGGGAAAATTTTTGGGGATGCCCGGCGGCCTGAAAGCTGTTCCTGCGGCAAAATTTTTCGCGGTTGCTCGGGCCGTGGCTTGATGGGGGCGGGAGCGGCCTATGATC
>JBDHVW010000144.1:0-15638 GCA_039809865.1 Vulcanimicrobiota bacterium | reverse complement strand
CCGGACCAATCCAGCCGGAGTCTTCGAAACGCAGGAATTGCGCTTCAACCTCGAACTCACGCCACGTGAACCAGAACGCGCTCGACGTCTTCCAATTACGCCGCCAATTAGTCCAGGATTACTGCGAGTACCTGCAAAGCTTCCTGAGCCTCAGTGACGAGCGCGTCAAGCAGATGGTCGACGAGGTCATGGCCACCGGCCAGCTCTGGCCCGAGCCTCTCATCCAGATGAACCCGGCCTTCCAGCCCGGTGGTTGGGTCAGCGAGCTCGTGGCCCAGGGCCTCCTTCATCCCGAGTGCGAGAAGGTCTTTTGTCTCAAGTCCGATCAGGGGACTCGCCCCATGCGTCTGCACAAGCACCAGCGCGAGGCGATCGAATGCGCGAGAGCCGGCAAGAATTACGTCCTGACGACCGGAACCGGGTCGGGCAAGAGTCTTTCTTACATCGTCCCAATCGTGGATTGGGTCTTGCGCGAGGGCAGTGGGCAGGGCATTCGGGCGGTCATCATCTATCCGATGAATGCCCTGGCCAACAGCCAGATGAACGAGCTGTCGCGCTTCCTGGAGCGGGGATTTCCCACCGGCCGGCCGCCCGTGACCTTCGCGCGTTATACCGGTCAGGAGAAGGAGGAAGAGCGAAAAAAGATCCGAGAGAATCCTCCGGACATCCTGATTACCAATTACGTCATGATGGAGCTCTTGCTCACGCGCCCGTGGGACGAGAAAATCCTGGCCGCCTGCCGCAAGCTCCGGTTTCTCGTCCTGGACGAGCTGCACACCTACCGAGGCCGTCAGGGCGCCGATGTGGCGCTGCTCGTGCGGCGCGCCCGAGAACGGAGTGGCTCGCGGCAGCTCCTCTGCGTGGGAACTTCCGCCACCCTCAGCACCTCCTCCGATCCGACCCAGCAACGGACCGACGTGGCCCGCTACGCCTCGCGGCTTTTCGGGGCCGAGGTCCAGCCCGACTCGGTCGTGGGCGAAACCCTGCGGCGCATCACCCCGGCGACCTTCGACCTCGAGGCGCTGACTCAGCGTCTTCAAAGCCCGGCTCCCCAAGGGCCGGTGCGTCTGGAGGAATTCCTCCAGGACCCCCTGTCCTCGTGGCTCGAGAGCACCTTCGGCCTGAAGCAGGAAGGCCATCGTCTGACACGGGTGACCCCTCGCTCCATCGCCGGCCCCGAGGGCGCCGCTCGCGAGCTCAGCGAGGTGACGGGCCTCGATCCAGAGCTTTGCCGGGAGCGGGTGCAGGAGGGCTACCTGCGGGCCTATCTGTGCGAAAACGACCCCGAGACCGGACAGCCGCCCTTCGCCTTCAAGCTGCACCAGTTCTTCAGCAAGGGGGACACAGTCTACGCCTCGATCGAGCCCAAAGAGGCGCGCCACCTGACCCTGGCGGGACAACGCTTCGTCCCGGGCAGCGACCGCGGGAAGAACCTCTTCCCCCTGGCGTTCTGCCGCGAGTGCGGCCAGGAATACTACACCGTGTTCCTGCAGCGCGAGGGAGGGGTCTACCGCGCCATCCCTCGTTCGCTGAACGAGCGGTTCGGCAAGCCCGGTCAGTTAGCCGGCTTCCTCTATCTCGACGCCGGCAGGGAGTGGCCGGGCTCCGACCTCCAGGACCGCCTGCCCGAGGACTGGCTCGAGGACGGCCAGGTCAAGAAGAGCGTCCGAAAACAGCTCCCCCGCGAGGAGATCGGGCCCGACTTCCGGCTGGGGGCGCTGCTGCCGCAGGAGGTCCAGGTCGCCCCCGATGGACTCCTCTGCGAGGAAGGGGTCCACGCCCGGTTCCTGGCGCAGCCTTTTGCGTTCTGCCTGGCCTGCGACGTGGCCTATACCGCCCACCAACAGTCGGACCTGGGCAAGCTCTCCACCCTGGACTCGAGCGGAAGAAGCACGGCCACCACACTCCTTGCGCTCTCCGTGCATCGCTGGTTCAGCCGAACGGGCCAGGGTCTGCAGCGCTCGGCCCGCAAGCTCTTGAGCTTTACCGACAACCGCCAGGATGCCTCGCTGCAAGCGGGCCACTTCAATGACTTCGTCCAGGTGGGATGGTTGCGAGCGGCTCTTTACCGGGCCGTCAGTCAGGTCGGTCCGGGAGGCATCCAGCACGACGACCTGACCCGCAAGGTATTCGACGCGTTGGACCTGCCGCCGGAAGACTACGCCCAGAACGCCCTGGCGCGTTTCGATGCCAAGCATGAGAACGAACGCGCCCTGCGAGAGGTGCTCGGTTACCGCATCTACCGCGACCTCATGCGGGGCTGGCGGGTCACGTTTCCCAACCTCGAGCAGTGCGGGCTCCTGGACATCCAGTACGGCTCCCTGCAAGAAGTCTGTGAGGCGGACGACGTCTGGAAAGAGCTCCCGATGGCGCCGGGGCAGATGCCTGGAGGCCTGATGGAGACTCCGGCCGTCCTGAGCGCGACGACCCCCGAGACGCGCCGGAAGGTGCTCAAGACGTTGCTCGACTTCCTGCGCCGCGAGCTGGCAATTCACGTGGACTACCTGGATGCCGCTTACCACGAGCGGATCCGACAGCTTTCGAGCCAGCGCCTTATCGAGCCCTGGGCGCTGGATGAGAATGAGCCCCTCGAGACCTCCGTGCTGGCTTTTCCCGGTCGCTCGCCCGGCGGGAAGGCGGCCGGGCCGCACCTTTATCTGACGGCGCGCGGATCCTTTGCGCGCTACCTCAAGCGTGAGCTGAACGTCCGGCTCAAGACCCAGGAGTTGCAGGACGTCATCGTCTATCTCTTCGCAGCGCTGGAAGTGGGCGGCCTCGTCAAGCGCGTCCGGGACGGGGAAATCCCTGGATACCAGATTCCGGCCTCGGCGCTTCGTTGGACCGCGGGCTCCGGCGAGCGCGCCTTTCACGACCCCATCCGCGTGCCCCGCGTGCCGCGGGAGGGCCTGCGGCTCAACCCCTACTTCGTGGATTACTACCGCGAGAAAGCCTGGGAGGGACGAGGGGTGACGGCCCGCGAGCACACGGCCCAGGTGCCCCCGGAGCTGCGAGAGGAGCGTGAGAAGAAGTTCCGCGACGGTTTGCTGCCGGTCATGTTTTGCTCGCCGACCATGGAGCTCGGCGTGGACATCAAGGAGCTGAACGTGGTCAGCCTGCGCAACGTGCCTCCCACCCCTGCCAATTACGCCCAGCGCAGCGGGCGCGCAGGGCGCTCCGGCCAACCCGCCCTGGTCTTTACCTATTGCACGGCGATGAGCCCGCACGACCAGTTCTTTTTCAAGCGCCCCGGTCAGATGGTGTCGGGAGCCGTCAGCCTGCCTCGGATCGAGCTCGCTAACGAAGAGCTGGTGCGGGCCCATATCCGAGCGGAGTGGCTCTCGGCTACCGGGGCCAGCCTGGGGTCGAGCCTGAAGGAGGTCCTGGTTCTGGATGGCGAGCCGCCCCCCCTGACTCTGCAGCCCGACCTGAGGAGCAACTTCGAGAACCCGCGGGGGTTCCGCGTGGCCCAAGAGCGCGGGCGCAAGATGCTGGCCACCATCGAGGCCGATCTTGCCCAGGCGGACTGGTATCATGCGGATTGGCTCGAGGACGTTCTCAAGGCCGCTTCGCAAGACTTCGACGATGCCTGTGAGCGCTGGCGCGACCTCTACCGGGCCGCGCTCAAACAAATGGACCAACAGCACGCCGTCATCCGGGATCATTCGCGCGCCAGCTTCGACAAGAGCCTGGCGCGGCGGCTCTACCACGAGGCCCAAAGCCAGATGAACCTGTTGCTCGAGACCCGGATGCAGGAGAACTCGGATTTCAACAGCTACCGCTACTTTGCCAGCGAGGGGTTCCTGCCCGGCTACAATTTTCCGCGTCTCCCCCTGACGGCCTTCGTGCCCGGGCGAAACAACAAGGACGAGTACCTCTCCCGCCCGAGATTCCTGGCCATCTCCGAGTTCGGTCCACGCTCGGTCATTTATCACGAGGGAACCCGCTACGTCACGAACCGGGTTTCGCTTCCTTCTAATGACGACCCCGAAGAGGTCGGCTCGGGGGTGGCCAAGCGCTGTGATGCCTGCGGCTACATGCATCCGGTCGAGGATGGTTGCGGCCCGGATCTTTGCGAGCACTGCGAGAGCCCACTGGGGCCTCCGCTCATCAGCCTGTTCAAAATGCGGAGCGTCAACGCCAAACGCTACGACCGGATCCACTGCGACGAAGAAGAGCGCCAGCGGATGGGCTACGAGATGCAGGTCGGGGTTCGCTTCGAGCGGCGCCGCAAGCTCTCTCGCACACTGGCCGACCTGGGCGACCTGGCCCGGCTCAGCTTCGGTCAGGCGGCCCGGTTGTGGCGCATCAACCTGGGCTGGAAGCGTCGCAGCAATCCAAACCTGCTCGGCTTCAACCTGGATCTCGAGCGCGGCTACTGGGAGCGCGACGAGCGCGACGACTCACGCGATGACGCAGACGCGATGAGCGGCCGCGTGAAGCGCGTGATCCCCTTCGTGGACGACCATCGGAACTGCTTGATTCTCCATCCGCGCGAGCCCCTGGAGCCGCCCGTGATGTTGAGCCTCCTGGCGGCCCTGAAGAACGCCATGCAGCTTGAATTCCAGCTCGAGGACAATGAGCTCGCAGCCGAGCCGCTCCCCTCCCTCGAAGCCCCTCGGTGCTTCCTCTTCTACGAAGCCGCTGAAGGCGGGGCGGGCGCGCTGCGGAGGCTGGTCCATGAGCCGACCGCCCTGGCGAGAGTGGCGCGCCGGGCCCTCGAGGTCTGCCATTTCGATCCCGACAGTCTGGCCGACCGCCGCCGCGCCGAGCGCGCCCGGGAGGATTGCGAAGCGGCCTGCTACGATTGCCTGCTGAGCTACACCAACCAGCTCCACCACGCGCAACTGGATCGGCAGACACTGCCGGAGATCCTCAAAAGCTGGTCCGAGGCCCGGGTGGTGGTGCGCGCGGAGGCCGGCGGCGACCGGTTGCAGGACCTGCTCGCCAAAGCTGGCTCCGAGCTCGAGAAGCGCTGGTTGCGGCACCTGGATGATCGTCAGCTCAGCCTGCCGGACGAAGCCCAGAGCCTGCTCGAGGGAACGCGTCCCGACTTCCTCTACCGCGAGAAGCGCGTGGCCATTTACATCGACGGCCCGATGCATGAGTTCCCCAACCGTCGTGCCCGCGACCGGCAGCAGCAAGAGCGCCTGGAAGACCTGGGCTGGCAGGTGCTGCGCTTCGGTCGCCCGATGGCCGATCCGGCCGCCGAGCCGGGAGGCGATCCCGTCTGGGACGAGCTCCTGGAACGCTACAGCTGGCTCTTTGGCCGGCTGGTCGCCCCCAACCCCGCCGCTCGCCTCGACCTGACCCTCTTCGCTCCGGCGTGGCACTCTCTGGTGCTGCAACTGGCCGCCCGCTGGACGGTAGATTCAGGGGGCGATCTCACCACCCCAAACGGAGCCGTGGTGGGCTTCTACGAGGTCGAGGTGCGTCGCGGCGAGCGGCGCGTGAGGCTGGTGGCGACCGGCGCCGAGGGTATCGCGGAATCCGACGTGCCCGTGCTGGAAGTCGACCCCGATGCGGGGCTCGACCTGGCCGCCCTGGAGAGGATGCTGGAAGGCTGATGCAAGTCCTTTTCGGCTTCCACGACTCGTGGAACGACTCGCTCAAAGCTCTGAGCCACACCGACCTGATCCGTGCGCTCGACTTCTGCCAGGAATTCCAGAAGAACCCACGCCAACCGGGCCATTCGCTCGAGCGACTGCACAACTCCGGCCACTGGTCCGCGCGCATCAGCGGAGATTTGCGGGCCATCCTGGGCAAGGTGGATAACCTCTGGCTCTTCCTGCACGCGGGTCACCATGACGAGGCCTACCGCTGGGCCGACAAGCGCAAGCTTGCCCCGCACCCGACCACGGGCGTGCTGCAGCTCGTGCAGGTCGTCGAGACGGTGGAGCACAGAACCGTGGTGAAGAATGTTCCCGGCCTCTTCCGCGAGCACCAGGACGACTACCTCGTGAGCCTGGGTGTGCCGCCCGAGTGGCTGCCTGTGCTGCGTCAGGTCACCAACGACGACCAACTGCTCGAGGTCGCGGGAGGTCTACCCGAGGACGTGGTCGAGCGATTGTTTTCGTTGGCGGACGGAAAGCTCGTCACTCCTCCACCCGTCGTGAGCGTGGGCAAGATGCTCGACCACCCCGACTTTCGGGCCCGCTTCTACGTGGTGGAGGGCGAGGACGACATGCGGCGGCTCCTCTCGGCGCCGCTCGAGAAATGGCTGGCGTTCCTGCACCCTTCTCAGCGCAAGCTGGCCACCGGCACGTTCAACGGCCCCGTCAAGGTGACCGGGTCGGCCGGCACAGGAAAGACCGTCGTAGCCATGCACCGGGCGCGCCATCTAGCCTCGCAAGGCAAGAGCGTGCTGCTCACGACTTTTGTCAATACGCTGGTGGACAACCTCAAGCATTCGCTGGGCCTTCTCTGCTCGCCCGAGGAGCTCGAGCGCATCACGGTCAGCACCGTGCACGCACAGGCACAGGCTTTGGTGAAGGGCGTGCGCGGCGTGCCCGAGGACGAGATCGCCAAGCGCATCGAGCAACATCTGGCCCACGCCGCGGGGGCTTTCGACTCGCGCTTCATCCTGGCGGAGTGGAGCAAAGTCGTCTCGCCTGCGGGCGTGCGCACCTGGGAGGATTATCGGGCGGCCCGCCGCGTGGGCCGCGGACGGGCCCTTTCGGTCAAGGAGCGTGCCACGGTCTGGCGGGTGCTCGAGAAAGTGATCGAGTCGCTCGAGCAAGACAACCTGGACGACTTCTCGGGCATTTGCCGCAGAGCCGCCGAATCGTTGACGGAGCCCCTCTTCGACGCTGTTGTCGTGGACGAGGTGCAGGACCTCAAAGCGCAGGAGCTCAAGCTGCTGGCGGTTCTCGGACGAGAGCTGATGCTGGTTGGTGACGCCGGGCAGCGGATCTATCCCGGGGGGGCCAGCCTGTCGGCTCTCGGAATCAAGACCCAGGGTCGCTCCTACACGTTGCGCATCAACTATCGCACCACCGAGCAGATCCGCCGCTTCGCCGACCGGGTCCTGGGAGGCTCGGTGGAGGACCTGGACGGAGAGCTGGAGGATCGCAACGGGACGCGGAGCTTGCTCAAGGGACCCGAGCCCGAGATTCGGCCTTGCGTTACGCCTGCCGACCAGCAGCAGTTCGTGCTCGAGAAGCTCCGAGGCCTCAAAGCCGAGGGGCTCAGCTGGGACGACATGGCGCTGTTTCTGCGCACCAATACGCTGGTCGACCACTGGTCGACGGTGCTGACCGAAGCGGGCATCCCCGTCTCGGTGTTGGGCAAAAAGGCGCGCTCGGGCGTGCGAATCGGCACCATGCACCGGGCCAAGGGGTTGGAGTTCAAGACCGTGCTCGTGCCCGACGTCTCGGACCGCTATCTGCCCAGCCCGTCGTTAATGCAACGCGCCGACCCCGCCGAGCGGGACGAGCTTCTGGGCCAGGAGCGCCGTCTACTTTACGTGAGCCTGACCCGGGCCCGGGACGAGGTCATCGTGACATACGTGGGGACGCCCAGCCCGTTCCTGGAGGCGACCTGAGCTCAGCTCAGGGCCGACACCAGCCGCGCCTCGAGGGAGGGTCTGGCGGCCGTGATGTCCGGAAGCAGTAGAACCTCTTTCCACTCTGCGTCGCCGAAGGTGCCTTCAACCCAGCCGATGCCGAACTTGCCCGGCCAGAACGGGCGAGCCCGCGAGAATCGGTCCTCGAAGCCGGGAGTGCCGCCCAGGACGACGTCCACGGACGTCCCATGCTCGTGCGCACGATGGAGGATGTCGTAGATGCCCGGCTCGCCTCCCAGGTTCCAGCTGACTCCGACCAGCTCGTCCAAAAATCCCCAGCGAAGCCGGACATAGTTGTGCTCCACCCCGTAGCGGTAGTATTGATACAGGCTTTTGAGATCGGATTGCGTCCTGCGAAAGAACTTGCCCCACTGCCCTTGCTCGCGATACTCGGCCAGCTTTTGGAGGTCTCCCAGCGGCTGCGAGCTGCTGACCGTCATCGCGAGCGCCTGGGAGACGCCGAAGTGGACGCGACGCCCGGCGCGATTGAGCTTTCGTTCCTTGAAGGGGGGAGTCAGGTCCACGAACTTTCGTGGCCCGGCGTCGATTCCCAGCGTCTCGTAGAGGAGCCGGGGCTCCAGGCCGATGACGATGTCCAGGCCCTCGAGCGAGCGGAGCAGGTGCTCGCGGTCTTTCGGCTGGAAGTCCTGGAAGCTCATCTCGTTCAGGTGCAGGATGGAGCCCGCAAGCTCATCGCCGTCGGCGAGGATGCGGATCACCGAGCGGCGCAAGGACTCGAAGGCGGCCCGCGTTTGCTCCTTCTGCTCCTGCACCTCCTGGCGCCGGGCCCGGAGAGCTTCTCGCTCGCTCTCGCGCTCCATGGCCGCTCTCAAAGCAGCGCGCACCTCGAGCCGAAGCTCTCGCCAAAGGTAGTGTGGTTGCGCGACCAGGCGCGTCCCCTCCAGAGCCAGCGGCAGGTCGCGACCGGCCAGACTTCGCTTCACGTCGGGCTCGCCCCCCAGGAATCGCAGGGCCGGCTCGGGGAGTGCCCCGAGCTCAAGCGGTCCAAAGGCGTCCAGACACAACATCAGCCGCTTGCGCTGGCTCAGGGCGGGAGGCGGAGCGTAACGCTCCAGCTCGGCAGCGGTGAGCGGCGCCTCGGAGAGTGGAGGGGCGACCGGCCTGGGGACGGCGGGGCTGAGCTTCTCCTTGACCCGGACTTCGTCGTACCAGAAGTCGCGGTGGTCCGGGTCGAGGGCCACCTCACCCTGCAAGTTCGTTCGATAAGGACCTCGATTGAGCGCCTTGCGAAGGCTCTCCAGTCCGCACCGCAGGAAACCTCCGCGGTGCTCGATCTCGGTCGCCAGGTCTTCGATCCCGAGCGGGCCCCGCTCGGACAGGACGGCAAAGGCTTGCAGCCGAGTGTTCAAGGATTGAAACGGCGTCATGGCGGCACCTTTGGGCCCGGCAGCCGGGTTCCTCTCTGTTGCCCGACGAAAGCTTCGCAAGTCGCGAGAGGAAGTCGGCTCGCGCTCCGAAGAGGAATCTTCACGTGAAGAAGATGGCTGAGAAAAAAAACAGGCCCGGGCGGTCCGCCCCGCCGCGAATCCAGGCTCTGAAGGTCGAGAACTACCGAGCCCTCAAGAACGTGGAGCTCGATGCACTTACGCCTTTGACCGCTCTGCTTGGGCCCAACGGCAGCGGGAAATCCACGCTGTTCGACGTCTTTAGCTTTCTCTCCGAATGCTTTCGCACCGGGTTGCGTCAGGCCTGGGACCGCCGTGGGAAGGGTCGCGAGCTCAAGACGCGGGGCTCGGACGGTCCGGTCGTCATCGAGATCAAGTACCGCGAGGCGCGGGATATCCCTCTGATCACCTACCACCTGGCGATCGACGAAGGCGCCAAGGGTCCGGTCGTGGCGGAGGAGTGGTTGCAGTGGCGCCGTGGTGTTCACGGCAAGCCTTTCCGCTTTCTGGACTACAAGCTCGGTCAGGGTCACGCGATCCGTGGAGACTCCCCCGAGATCGAGGAAACGCGCCTGCCTATCCCGTTGCGCTCACCGGACCTGATCGCGGTCAACACGCTGGGACAGTTCGCAGATCATCCGCGAGTGGCCGCCTTGAGAGAGTTCATCACGGACTGGTATGTCTCGTATCTTTCCGTGGAAGACTCACGAAACCAGCCCGAAGCAGGGCCTCAGGAGCGGCTTTCTCGCACCGGGGACAATCTGGCCAACGTGGTCCAGTATCTCGAGGACCAGCACCCGGAACGGCTCGAGAGAATCTTTCAGGTCCTACGAGGGCGGGTTCCCAGGCTCCAGGACATCACGGCCGAGCAGATGCAAGACGGAAGGCTCCTGCTGCAACTCAAGGACGCCCCCTTCGAGCGTCCCATCCTCTCGCGCTTTGTCTCGGACGGCACCCTGAAAATGCTGGCCTACCTGGTCCTCCTCTACGACCCGGACCCGCCCCGATTCATCGGAATCGAAGAGCCGGAGAACTTTCTGCATCCCAAGCTGCTTCGCGAGTTGGCCGAAGAGTGTCGGGCGGCTTCCGAGCACAGCCAACTCCTGGTCACGACGCATTCGCCCTTCTTTCTCAACGGCTTACGCCCGCAAGAAGTTCGCGTGCTCTACCGTGACCGGGATGGCTACACGCAAATTCGGCGTGCCGATGCCATTGAGGGAATCGAGCAACACCTGGAGGCCGGCGCGGCCCTGGGCCAACTCTGGATGGAAGGGCACTTCGGGTTTGACGGGCCGGGTGCAAAACCCTGAGTGTCGATTACGTCGAGTTCCTCCTGGAGGAGCCTTCCATGGAAGCGTTCCTGCAAAACCTCGGACCTCGCCTTCTCGGCGCGATCCCGTTCAAGCTGATCACCTTTCAGGGCAAGCAAGACCTTCTTCAGAACTTGCCAGACCGGCTCAGGGGCTATGCGAGCTACTTCCTCGACACCTACCGATTGGTGGTCCTGGTGGATCGCGATCGAGACGACTGTGCCGCCCTGAAAGCCCGCCTCGAGAAGGATGCAGCCGCTGCGGGATTGTCGACGCGCAGCGCGGCCGGAAGCTTGCAGTACGTGGTCGCCAATCGGGTGGTCATCGAGGAGCTCGAGGCCTGGTACTTCGGGGACTGGCAGGCTGTGGTCCGAGCCTATCCCAAAGTGTCGCCCGGCGTGCCCCAGAAGGCAGGCTTTCGGGATCCGGACGCCATCGCAGGGGGCACCTGGGAGGCCTTTGAGCGTATTCTCCAAAAAGCCGGCTATCACACGACCGGCCTGCGCAAAATCGAAGCCGCCCAGACGATCGCGCCGCATGTCGACCCCGCGCGCAGCACCTCGCGGAGCTTTCAGGTTTTTCGAGACACTCTGCTGGAGTATCACTAATCCGGATCGATTGATCCGCCGCGACTTGAATTTCTCCCCACAGGAATCTCTCACTGCGCTCGAAGCGCGACATCGTGGACACTGTTACCTACACGCCGGGAATTCTGGTTCGCGCCCGCGGTCGCGAATGGGTGGTGCAGCCCGGCTCAACGCAGGACTTTCTGCTCCTGCGACCCCTCGGGGGCACGGACGATGAGGTCACCGGGCTCTATCTCCCCATCGAGCCCGTCGAGCCGGCCCGGTTCGAGTGGCCCGATCCCACCCGTCCCGGGGACCACTTCAGCTCGCGCCTGCTGCGCGAGGCCGCCCGTCTGGGTTTTCGCACCTCCACCGGGCCTTTTCGCTCCTTCGCGCGCCTGGGGGTCGACCCGCGCCCTTACCAGCTCGTCCCGCTCCTGATGGCCCTCAGGCTCGACCCGGTCCGCCTCCTGATCGCCGACGACGTGGGCATCGGCAAGACCGTCGAATCGCTGCTGGTGGCCCGCGAGCTTCTGGACCGGGGCGAGGCGCGGGGTCTCGCGGTCCTCTGTCCGCCCCACCTGGCCGAGCAGTGGCAGGCCGAGATGGCGGCCAAATTCCACCTCGAGGCCGAGCTCGTCATGAGCGGCACCGTCGGACGCCTGGAGCGGGCCTGTCCGATGGGCGAGTCCATTTTCGAGCGCTTCCCGTTCACGGTCGTCTCCACCGACTACATCAAGTCCGACAAACGCCGCGAGGACTTCCTGCGCACCTGCCCCGACCTCGTGATCGTGGACGAGGCCCACACCTGCGCCGATCCCGGTCAGGGCGGAGGCAAGGCCCGGCACCGGCGGCATCAGCTGCTGCGAGGGCTGGCGCGGCGCGCCGACCGGCACCTGATCCTGGTCACGGCCACCCCCCACAGCGGCAACGAGGAAGCCTTCCGCTCGCTTCTCTCGCTGCTCGACGAGCGCTTCGCCGATCTGCCGCCCGACCTGACGGGTGCGCAAAACGAGATGCATCGGCGCCGCCTGGCCGCACACCTGGTGCAACGCCGGCGCGGCGACCTGCTGCGCTATCTCGACACAGAAACGCCCTTCCCGCGCCGCCTGGAAGCCGAAGAGACCTACAAGCTCTCCCCCGGTCAGCGCAAGCTGTTCGACGAGGTG
Source organism: Vulcanimicrobiota bacterium (assembly GCA_039809865.1). GTDB lineage: Bacteria > Vulcanimicrobiota > Xenobia > Xenobiales > QWHO01 > QWHO01. Next base: position 3,626 of record JBDHVW010000144.1, on the reverse strand, counting down.
CTGGCCTACGCCCGGGAGATCGTGACCGACACCAGCGGCGGCCGGCCCCGCCAGCGCGTACGCTGGTGGTCGGCCCTGGCGCTCCTGCGAAGTCTTTCGTCCAGTCCGGCGGCGGCCGCGGCCACCCTGCGCACACGGGCCAGCACGCTCGAAGCCGCCACGGTGGAGGAGACCGATCTCCTGGGACAACGGACCGTGCTCGACCTGGCCGACGAGGACGGCAACGAGAGCGTCGACGTGACGCCGGGCAGCGACTTCTCCTCGCTCTCGGAGGAGGAGGGCAAGCACCACCGCAAGCTGATGGAGCTGGCCCGCCGGGCCGAGGCGCTGGAGGGCAAGGACGATCGCAAGCTCCAGGACGTCATCGCCCTGACCCGGCAGTTGGTCCAGGAGGGCTTCCGACCCATCCTGTTCTGCCGCTTCATCCCCACCGCCGAATACTTAGCCCGCGAGCTGCGCGACAAGCTCAAGGGCGTGGAGGTGGCCGCCGTCACGGGCCTCTTGCCCCCGGCCGACCGCGAGGAGCGGGTGCGCGAGCTCTCCCTGCTCGAGCGCCGGGTGCTGGTGGCCACTGACTGCCTGAGCGAGGGTATCAACCTCCAGGAGTCGTTCGATGCCGTCGTCCACTACGACCTGTCCTGGAACCCCACCCGGCACGAGCAGCGCGAGGGTCGCGTGGACCGCTACGGACAGCGCTCCGAGCGAGTGCGGGTACTGACCTTCTATGGCTCGGACAACCCGGTGGATGGGATCGTGCTGGATGTCTTGTTGCGAAAGCACAAGAAGATCCGCAGCAGCCTCGGCATCTCGGTGCCGGTCCCGGCCGACCCGAGCAAAGTGGTGGAGGCCCTGATGGAAGGCCTGCTGCTCCGCTCAAGCCCCGACCAGCTCACGTTCGACTTCGTCAGCGAGGAGCGAGACCGGCTCCACCTCGAGTGGGACAAAGTGACCGAGCGCGAGCACCGCCAGTCGCAGACGATGTTTGCCCAGCACGCCTTGAAAGTGGAGGAGGTCGCTCGCGAGCTTGCCGACGTGCGCGAGGCCATCGGCTCGAGGCACGACGTGGAGCGCTTCGTGACCGGGGCCGTGCGCCTGCACGGGGGGATCGTGGCCGAGGGGGCCCTGGAGGTGGGCGACTGTCCCCGCTCCATGCGCGACGCCATCGGCCGCGAGGAGGCCCGCCTGAAGGTGCGCTACGAGCTGCCCGTCTCGGCCGACCAGCTCTACCTCAACCGCACCCACCCCGTGGTGGAGGGCATGGCCAGCTGGGTGCTGGACGGCTCGCTGGACGCCCTGGGGGAAGCGCGCGCGCGCCGCACGGGCGCCATCCGGACGCGCGCGGTCTCGGTGCGCACCACGCTCCTGCTGGTCCGCTTGCGCTTTCACGTGATCACCAGGTGGCGCGGCGACACGCGGCCCGAGCAGCGGATGCTGGCCGAGGAGCTGCAACTGGTCGCCTTCGAGGGAAGGCCCGCGAACGCGCGCTGGCTTTCCTCCGGCGACGGACTGCTCGAGGCCGAGCCGAGCGGCAACCTCGACCCCGGCCAGGCCCGCGAGCTGCTCTCGGGCATCCTGACCGAGTTGGGGAGCGTGCAGGGGCACCTGGAAGAGTTGTCGCGGCTACGGGCCGGCGAGCTGCTCGAGAGCCACCAGCGCGTGCGCCAGGCGGGCGGGCGGACAGGCCTGTCGCACAGCGTCGAGCCCCAGCTGCCGGTGGACCTGATGGGCGTGTATCTGTTCTTGCCGGGAGGTGCGGACTCGTGAGCATGATCCTGTTCGTTGACGAAAGCGGACACGACTTACGAGTTCAGCCTTACGAGGTTCTGGCAGGTGTCGCCATCGAGGATCGAGAGGTATGGAACCTGATCAGAGCACTGCGTCAGAAAGAGCTCCAGCTCTTCGGATGCCGTTACAGTGATGGGTCCAGAGAGATTAAGGCGCGCAAACTCCTAAAAACGAAGACGTACAAGCTGGCAAGTCGAAGAAGCCCATTTCAGGACATCACGCAGAGAGCGGAACTAGCGCGGCTAGCGCTGCAAGAGCCCATCTCGGCCACTCACGATCAACTTGCTGCACTTGCCCAGGCGAAGCTCGATTATGCTGCCAGCCTTCTCGACCTCTGCGGACAATACAGGGCGAAAGCCTTCGCCACCATCGTTCCACGAAGAGCGCCCAGACCGCCTGGCGGCGACTACCTGCGTAAAGACTACGCTTACCTGTTTGAGAGGTTTTACTACTACGTAGAGGACTTCGACTCGCGAATCCAGGGCATTGTTGTCTTTGATGAACTGGAGAAGACGCAGAGTCATCTCCTCATCCAACAAATGACGGAGTATTTTCTCAAAACTCAAAAGGGACGGATCCGCTCAAGCAGGATTATTCCAGAACCCTTCTTCGTACATAGCGATCTCACGACCGGGGTGCAACTTGCAGACCTTATCGCTTACATCATCGGATGGGGCCTGACATTACCAGGGATGACCGAGCAGGCTCGTCCAGAACTTGCCGACCTTGCTCGCCAGGTAGGGGAGCTGGAATTCAGGACCAGACGGCCGCCATTCGACATCACGAGCTTTGCAGTAATCGACGACCTGCGGCCAGCTTCGCAGCGGGGGACGAGTTAAAAAGGCAATGCGCGATTTCTCACACAAAGCCTCCGAGATAAGTTTGCCATGGCGTTCCCACGTTGTCAACCTGCTGCCGGGAGACGACTGACGTGTCAATAGAATATCGCGTGCTGACCCTGCGTCAACCGTGGGCATCCCTCGTCGCTCTCGGAATCAAGTCGATCGAGACGAGGAGTTGGTATACGCCTTATCGCGGCCCACTAGCTATCCACGCTGGCTTGAGCTACCAGCCGCCGCCCGACCTTTTGGAGTGTCTCAAGCCAGGTGAAGAGCAGGATTGCCCGTTCATCCCCGAGCGTATCCTTGCCGTCTATGGAACCCTGGACCCGGCCGATTGGCCCAGAGGGGTCATCCTCTGTAAGGGAACTCTGGAAGACTGCCTCCCTACGGAGAGCGTGGAGGCAGACGAGGATTTTGGTTTCCGAGGCTGGCGCGTCGAAGAAGGCGGGCAGGTCCGAGTGGATCAGCTAGAATTTCTCTTTGGAAATCTTAGTTTCGGTGGCTTCGCGTGGCTCCTGAGTGGAGTCAAGCAATGTAAGCCCGTCAGTGTGACCGGCAAGCAAGGGCTCTGGAAATGGAGCGGCGTGCTGGAATGAGACGAGCGCAACTTCCCATCAGGAGCCCACAATGAAGCGCGACCTGTTCGCCACGGTCAAGACCGAAGGCGCGCTTCTGCCCGCCGAGCTCCTCGTGCGCCTCGCCGCCGAGGACCGGACCCTTCCGGGCCTTGCGCCCGAGCATTACCACCTGGCCAAGAACGAGCGTCTCAACGAGGCCGTGACGCGCGCCTGGAACCGCCTGCGAGGCGCCTGGACCTCCTTCAAGCCTGACCTCGAGCGCCTGAGCGAGGACGACCCTGGCACCGGCCTGACCCGCGATCGCTGGCTCAACATCCTGTTCCAGGAGCTCGCCTTCGGTCGCCTCACCCCGGCCCGCGAGCTCTCCATCGAGGGCAAGAGCTACCCCATCTCGCATATGTTCCAGGACCGCGTGCCCATC
>JBDHVW010000143.1:0-15851 GCA_039809865.1 Vulcanimicrobiota bacterium | reverse complement strand
GCTGTCGCCCGGCGCCCCTACCGAGGTCAGCCCGGTCGCCGTGGCGATGCTGCAGATCGGGTCGGTGACGGTGCCGTTGGTCAGACCGTCGGTGTCGCGCACGAAGATGCCGCCCGAGTTCGTGTTGGCGGCCAGCACGTCGGCATCCATGTAGATCGGGTTGAGCACGTCGGCCGCGCTGGTCTCGGGCGCGCCGATGCCCTGGTCGGCCAACAGCAGAACATTGGCCGCTTGAAGGTTGAGCGTGCCACCCGGCAGAGCGGGGGCGATGGTCCCCACGCCGTTCTCGATGGTGCCGCCGGCGATGATGCTGGCGGTGTCCCCGAGTGCCTGCACGCTGCCCAGAATGATGTCGGCGCCGTTGCGCGACTCGACGTAGAGGTCGACGGTGCTGGCCGAGCCCACGTTGATGTCGCGGGCGATGACCGTGCGCTCGCTGAGCAGCACCACGCCTTCACCCGCCAGGGGCGTGCTGTCCTCGACCGTCACGCCATCCCAGGTAATGGCGCCGATGGTGTGGATGTAGACGCTGCCGTCGCCCACGTTGATGGTGGCACGGTCCACCGAGGTGACGATCATCTCGTCGAAGGGCCCGCCCGGGCCGGTGCGGCTGTTGGTGCCCACGTCACCGGTGATCGGCATGGTGATGTTGAGAGTGGCCGCCTCGATGTTGGCATCCGTGGTGCCCTGGCCGGCGTCGCAGTCGAGAATGCTTCCGCCCAGGTCGACGTTCAGGTTGACCGTGTCCGACAGGGCCTGGATGCCCAGCGCGCCGTCACCGAAAATCAGGATGTCGCCGCCGCTGAGGGAAGTGACGGTCACGTCGCCGTCACCCTGAGCCGAGGTGCCGGCCCGGACGTCGGTGATCTTGACGTCGCCGTCCCCGGAGAGCCCGATGGAGCCGGCCGACTGTTGCGGAGTGGCTGTCAGAGGCTGCACCACGCAACCCACCCCGGCCACGAAGATGGGATCGGGGTTGGTGACGGTGGCGCCGGCGTAGACCTGGTTGAAGTTGATGTCGCCGATGCCGGTCAGGAAGATGTCGCCGGGCGTGGCCGCCGTGCTGCCGGTGGTGTAGGCATTGTAGATGGCATTCATTCCCGTGAGCTCGATGGGCAGGGCTGCCGTGCCGATGGTGCCGGCATCGCCGGCCACGCCCTGGGCCACCAGGTTGAGGGTGCCGACGGGTCCCGCGCCGTCATTGTCCATGTCCACGTTGGTGACGAAGGCGCCGTTTCCGTCGGTGATGTCACCACCGTTCTGAGTGCGGATCATGAGTGAGCCCGCGTTGGCAGTGTAGCTGCCCAGGGCGATACTACCGGGGGTGCCGACCGAGCCGGTGTTGGTGATGAAAACCGCCTCGTCGTTGGCGTTGCCGTCCAGCGTGGCGCCCAGAGTCACGTTTCGGGCGCCGCCATCGACGTAGTCCACATCGATGGTGCCGTTGTTGGTGACCAGCCAGAGCGAGTTGAGGTCGTCGCCCTCGTTGATGCGGATGGTGCCAGCCGCCGTATCGCTGGTGACGCAGATGTCCTGCACGAAGGTGTTGATAGCGTTCACGCTACCCACGCTGTTGACCTCGAGGCGCAGATTGGAGCCGCGGATCAAGGAGTTCCCGTCGGGGTCGTCGATGATGCCGTTGGCGGTCAGGATCTCCAGATAGGTCGTGCTGGAGGTGATGTTCGAGAAGTCCAGCGTGTCGATGTCGATGTTGGCCGTGCCGGCGCCTCCATTCCAGGTGTTGGTGAAGGTCAGGTCGGTACCCGTGACCGTGCCGGTGACGCCCAGGGACCCGTCCGCCTGCGCGAACGTGGCCGTGTGCGCGTTGCCCACCTCGTCGTTGAACGTGATCTGGTAGTCGGTGCCGGGCGTGGTGATCACGAGGTGCTGCAGGTTGACGCTGTTGGCCAGGTAGACGCAGTTATTGGTGCTGATGGCGGTCAGGGTGTTGCTGACCTGCGTCTCGATGGGATCGGCCGAGGTGCCGATGCACTGGTCGGCCCGCATCGTGGCGTTGGCCGCCACGATGTTGTTGATTGCCCCGTTGGCGTCGAGAATCTGGCTCCCCGCGGCGAGCGCCTCGATGGTCACGTCGGCGGCGCCCACGTCCACCAGGCCCAGGTTGACGTTCGTCGCGGCGCCCATCTCTTTGAAGGTGAGGTCGGTCGGGTTGGCGCCGCCCCCGGTCACGCTCAGGATGTCGGTGGTGGTGCCGGTGTAGTTGAGGGTGCGCGCGCTCCAGGCCACGTCAACCAACGCGTTGTCTTCACAGATGGTGATGCTGGCGGGATTTCCCACGTTGTTCACGTTGATCCGGCCGGCCGTGACCTGGGTCGTGTCCAGAGTCAGGTTGCCGGTGACATTCGTGCCTACAGCGGTGGCATTTCCGATGTTATTGGCCGTCAGTGTCGCGTTGGCGGCATTGAGTCGCGTCACCGCGCTTCCGTCGTCCACGATACCGGCGTTGGTCATGGTCAGGTTCATCGTGGTGCCGGCCGTGTTGACGCTGATGGCTCCATTGCCCAGGACCAGGTCGGTGGCCCCGGCGTCGGTGTAGTTGAAGGTGGTAATGCTCGGGTCGCCGATGGCCGCCAATCGATTGGCGGCGTCCACCGCCAGCGTGTCGGTCGGGGTCACCCGCAGATTCAACTGACCGCCGTTGGCCCGGCTGAACGTGGCCGTGGCCAACCCATCTTCTTCAAACAGCCGGATGCGCCCGCCGTTGTCGTTCACGGTGAGATTGTTGACGTTGATCTCGAGCTCGTTGTTGGTCACGCCATCGAAGCCGATGTTGCCACCCGCCCCCACGGTCATGGTCAGGTTGTTGGCCCGGATGTTGTCGGCCGGTGTCTGGACATCGGCATTGCCGTCCAGGATGTTGCGACCGCTGACCAGCGTCACCGAGCCGGTGGCATCGATGCCGGTGCCGGCCACGCCCGGTGGCACCGGGGTGCTGCTGCCCACGATCAGGTCGGACGTGGCGCCCGTGGTGGTGATGCTGGTGGTGGCGCCGGTCATGACGGTGCCCAGCGTCAGGGTCTGGGCCGAGCGGATGGTCAGGTTGTTCACCCGGTTGACCGGCGTCGCGCCAATGTCGCCTGCGTTCAGAACACCGGTCAGAGCCACGTCCTGGTCCACCGTGCCGTTGGCGATGACGGTAAAGTTGTCGGCCGTGATGTTGTTCACGCCGGCGCCGTTGTTGTCTGTGAAGCTGCCGTTGGACTCGAGGCGCAGGTCGTTGGCCGTGGTCGAAAGAGCACCCACCGCGATGCTGCCCGCGCTAATGTTGCGCACCGTCACGTCGGTGGCGGTGAAGTTGCCGGACAACACGTTTCCGGCCATATCCAGGGTGCTGGCGCCCTGGTTGACGTCGATGGTGCCGTTCTGCGTCTCCACGGTCAGGCTGGCCATGGCGCCCGCATTGTCCAGGAAGATGCCCTGGCCGCCCGCCTGGTTGACCAGGTTGACGTCGCCGGTCACGTTGGCCTGGATGTGCGCTCCGCCCGCGCCGATGCTGCCCGTGCGCGAGATGATCTGCAGGTCGTTGGCGCCGGTGACGTCAACGCCGCCGTCGCTGAGCACGTCGGTGGCTCCGATGAAGAGGGCGTTGCCGCCGTTCATGGTGACGGTTCCCAGTGTGATGGCGCCCACCGTGCGCTCGACGCACACGTCGGCCGTGTCGGTCACGGTGGAGTTGACCAGCCCCGCGGCATCCATCGTCAGGTTGCCGTTGAGCGCAAAGATCTGCGAAGCGCCCGCGCCCGAGATCTGGAACTTGGCCAGCGTGACCAGGTTCTCCACGAACGCGCTGCTGATGGCGCCCACGGTCAGGTTGTTGACCACCACCTCGAAATGGTTGGCTCCCGTGCCGATATTGTTGCCCGAAAGCGTGGCGTTGGTGGCGAACAGCTCGGCCGAGCCCACGTCGTTGTCCGACATGATATCGCCCGAGCTGATCAGGTTGAAGTTGGCGAAGGCGGCGCCCGCGCTGCCCACCTGGGTGACCGTGATGGTGTTGGTGCCGGTGTTCTGCAGCGTGATGTTCTCGAGGAAGTTCGCCAGCAGGGTCGTGCTGCTCAGCTGGTAACCGGGGTTGGCCAGCGAGAGCGTCTCGGTGGTGCCGCCGGCCTGCAAGAAGACCTGGCTGTCGACGAACCGCGCGGTCACGTTGTTGGTGCCGGTCGGGTCGATCAGGATGGGCGCCCCGGCCGTGCCGATGCTGCCGCCGCTGGCGCGGGTGACGAGCGTCAGGTCGCCCACGATACCCGTGGCCGGTCCCGCGTAACGGATGTTGCTCTGGGCCGTGACCGAGAGGCTCTGGGCGGTGGTGTTGCCCAGCGTGACCGTGTTGTTGGAGAGGTCTTCAAAGTCGACGTCGGTGGTCGGCATCGTGGTAGTGAGCGTGCCGACGGCATAGGTCAGCGCATCCGTGCCGCCGTTGCCTGTGATGTTCACGTTGCCGTTGGTGGTGTCCACGATCAGGCTGTTCATGGCGAGGTTGTTGGCCACGAAGGTCCCCTGTCCGGCGGTGTTGGTGCGGGTGGTCAGGTTGGGGGCGTTGATCTCGATCGGATCGCCCACCGTGCCGATGGAGCCGCCCGTGGTGACCAGCGTGACCAGGTTGCTGGCGGTGATATCCAGGCCGCCGCCGTCCAGGTCGAGGATGCTGCCCGCGGCGGTGGTCATGGTGACGTTGCGCCCGAAGACGTCGCCCACGGTGATGTTCCCCGTGGTCTTGGTGAAGAAGAGGTCGGTATTGGCCTGGAAGCCCGCCGTGGCGTTGGCCGAGCCGGTGTCGAACGTCAGGAGCTGAGCGCCGTTGGCCAGGAACTGAGCGGTCGTGTTGTTGGCCTGGTTGAGGTGGATGTCTTGCGGCAGAGTGTTGGTCACGCCGGCCACCTCGATCGGATCGGCCAGCGAGCCGATGTTGCCCTGCAGCGTGATGTGGTCGCCCACCAGGTTGGCGGCCGCGCCGTTCTGGTCGATGGTATTGCGGGTCACCTGCACGTTGATCGTGCCGGTGCCGTTGGCGCGCAGCTCGCCCAGGTAGAGATCCTGGCCGATGTTGGTAGAGATGTTGCCCGCCCCGCTCACCACCACGGCGTCGGTCGGATCGGCGAAGATCAGGTTGCCCGTGCCCGTGACGAACTGCAGGCTCACGCCCGACTGCATGCTGATGGCGCCGTCTGAGATGTCGTTGATGGTGATGGTGTCGTCGGCTTGCAGGATGACCGTGCCGGCGGCCACGCTCTGGAGGTAACTCTCGGAAATGGAGGCGTTGAGGCCGCCCAGGCCGGTGGTATTATTGCTGCCGTCCAGCGAGCCGCCGCTGCCGTTGATCACGGTCAAGAAGCGCGGGTCGATCAGGTAGGTGCCCGCTTCCTGGCCGAGCGAGGCGCCCACGTCCACGGTGCCGGCCAGTGCCAGGCTCTGGCCCGAGGTCTCCACGAAGCCGCCCGAGCCGGTGATGCCGCCCCGCGCCACCAGGCGCGAGTTGGGATAGGTGGCCGTCAGGCCCTCGGAGAGAACCTTGATGGTACCGCCGTTGGAGTTCTGACCCACGCCGCTGGCGTCGATCAGGGCGTTGGGGCCGACCACGGTGGCCTGACCCGAGTTCAGCGTGACCGAGCTGCTGGCGCCCTGGATGGTGCCGTTGTTGATGGTCAGCCCCTCGGCTCCCACCAGCGCCAGGCTGCCGTCGGCGTTCTGCACCAGCCCGCCCGACTCGACCAGGTTGGGATCGGTGATGACCTGCTTGAGGAAGTCGCTGACCTGCTCCTTGGAGACCATGACCGTGCCGGGCGAGCCGTCCACGCCCGCGACGTTATAGCTGATCAGGTTGCGGCCGTCGAAGTTCAGGGTCATCTCGGTGCCCGAGGCCATGACGACCTGGCCCAGGTTGGCCACGATCACGCCTTCATTGGCCACCATGGGGGCGGTCAAAATGCAGAAGCCGCCGTCGGTGATGGTGATGGTGCCCTGGTTGATGACGCTGGCCAGCTCCTTGGACATGTCCTGGGTGAGCCGGTAGTTGCCCTTCATGAAGTCCGCGTTGGTCATGCTGAGCGTCGAGGCCATGAGCGAGCCGACGTTCACCTGCGAGCCCGGACCGAAGACGATACCGTTGGGGTTGAGGAGGAACACCGACCCGTTGGCGTTCATCTGCCCCAGGATGACCGAAGGATCGCCCCCCGTAACGCGGTTGAGCACCACCGCCATCTGCGAGGGCTGGAGGAACCGGACGATCTCGTCCTTGCCGATGCCAAAGCGCGTCCAGTCGATAATCGCCTTGTTCGTGAGCTGCCGGATGATGGTGGCCTGATCGCGCGTGGCGATGGTGGCCTTACCGCCGACGACCTTGCCGCCTTCGGGCTTGGCCAGCGCCGGCATCGTCATCAGCGAGGCGCTCAGGACGGCTGTGGCGATGGCCGCGTCCATGCGGCGCCGTTGCGGGCGGCTCAAAGAATTGAGGGGCGTGGGGCGTTTACGGGTGCAGATGCTCATGATTCCTCCGGGCCTTAGAACGTTTTACCGAAAATGATGTAGGGGACGGGGTCGTGGCCATTGGCGCGGGTGATGGCGTTGTTACCGATGGGCCAGCCCACGTCGAAGCGCAGGTAGGTTTGCTCGGGCAGGTTGAGGCGGAAGCCGACCCCCGCGCCGTACAGGTTGATGCCGCGCAGCTCGCCGGGGGCCGGGCGCTTGAGCGACGAGCTGCCCATATCGGCGAAGGCCGCCAGCTGGAACGTGTCGTCCTGCTCGTCGAGCACGTTGAAGCGCACCTCGCCCGACAGATCGTAGCCGTCGTCGCCCAGGAAGGCCGCCTGGCGATAGCCGCGCACCGATTCCAGGCCGCCCAGGGCCCACTGGGCCGCGTTGGGGAGGGGTCGGCTGGCCACCTGGGCCGAGCCAGTCAGGATGAGGAAGGCGGGGCCGCCCAGCCGCTGGACGCGGATGACGTCGGCGTTGAAGGCGTTATAGCCACCGCCGGCCGCGCGGCTGGACAGAGGATCGTTGGCCGGCATGCCGCCGATCAGCGTGCCCAGGTCTTGCGTGTCGCGGAACGAGGCGAAGGTGCGGCCGTCGTCGTGGGCCCAGTCGCCCGAGAAGCCGGCGTAAATGCCGCGCAGGCGATCCCGGCTCAAGGGGGCGCCCAGCAGGCTGTTGTTGACGTCCTGGTAGAGGAAGCCGCCGGTCACGTCAAGGCTCGAGTCGGTGGTGCGCTCGAGCGCGTGGTTGGCGTAGAAGCCGAACACGTTGGCGTCGCCGCGGATGTCCAGCAACTGGAGCTCGCGGCCCACCTGGTAGGAGGCGTTGCTGTAGAGCGTTCCGACGCTGGTGCCCTCGTTGTTGGCCGGGAACTCGAAGCTGAAGGTGCCCAGCGTGACCCCGGGGTCGGCAATGCTGCGCACGCCGCGCAGGATGGTGCGGTCACCCCAGCCGGCCAGGTTGCCCAGGTCGAGGGTCAGTCCGGGCCGGTCGTAGCCCGTGAAGCGGCTGCCAAGGTTGTTGTAGTCGACGGTGACGTAAATGGGATTGTCGTCGTCGACGTTGATGGTCATATCGACCGTGTTGGGGTCGGAGCCGGCCTCCAGGATGGTGCTGGCCTTCATGCCGGAGAACTCGTTGAGCAGGAGGAGCTGCCGCTGCACGTCGGGCTCGTAGGGGATCGTGCCGGCCGTGTAGGCCGGCTCCATGTACCACTGGATGAAGTCGGTGTCGTACTCGTCGTTGCCTTCGATCTTGACTTTGCCGAGCTTGTTCTCGACCGCCTGCAGCACCACCACGCCGTTCTGGATGTTCTGCGTGGGCAGGGCGCCGCGACAGGTGAACCAGCCTTTGCTCCGGTAGAGCTCGGTGACCTGGTCGGCCACCCCGCGCAGCTCGGAGTAGGTCATCTCGCGCCCCTGGTAGGGCGCCAGCAGGTTGTCGATCTCGGCCTGGGTCAGCTTGGTGCTGCCTTCCAGCCGCATCTGCGTGACCTTGACGGTGACCTGCTGCGCCGGTTGGGCCGCCGGGGGCTCCTGGGCCGAGCCAGAAAGAGTCAAACACAGCGCCAGACAGGCTGCGACCAGATTATTATTCAAGTACTTGCGGTTCACTGAACAGTCTCCACCCTTTGATGAGTATGATGGTACTCGACCCCACGGTCTCTTTCTGCCAGAAAGTTCAGAAAAATGTAAACAAGTTGTGAACATGGGCAGGATTTGAATGTTCGACGAGAACGGATTGAATCCTGTTCTAGTTTGAAGCGCGGACGCGAACAGGGACGCGGATTCCGCCCAGGACGACGTGGGTCTCGTGCGCCTGGATTCCTGTGCCCTGGCCGTTGAGACCGCTGGCCAGGCCCTGGACGTCCTGGGCACTGCGCGCGACGTTCTTCAGACCGTCCAACTGTAGCTCCCAGCGGTGGATGGTTCGGATCAAGCGGTTGTTGCGCCCTTCGTGGTCGGAATACAGGCCGGAGCGGACGGCCATGACGGCTCCCCCGGCCGTCCCCGCCCAGACCAGGGGGTTGAGGTTGAAGTAGATTCCCGCGATTCCGGCTCCGAACGCGACCAGCGAGCCCACCAGGAGCTGCTTGCTCAACTTGTTGGCGCGGGCGGTGTCGGCGCTGGCCAGGTCGCGCATGCTCTGGAGGCTGTCCCCGGGAGCCTGCTCGAGAATTCGGCGGTCTGTGCGCACCTGCCTCAGGGCGGCGTTGACGGCGGGCTCCTGGGGCTGAGCCGCGAGATAGTCGTGGGTGGCGCTCATCACGTCCAGCATCTCGGACTTCATGTTTTCGGGCGCCGCCAGTTTCAAGGTGCTGCGCGTCAGCGCGCCGCCGCCCGCGGGCGCGGCCGTGGTCAGTTTGGGAAACTCGTTCTCCCAGTATTGTAAGGCGCCATCCATGCGTTTGTTGCGACCGATATGGTCGTCCGTGGTCGAGCCCCACACGAAAACGCCCGCCCCGCCCAGGCAGCCCGTGAGGCGCCCGATGACGTTGAGGGTGCCACCGTCCCCCGTGAAACAGCAGGCGGCGCCCAGGGCAAACAGCGCCCCGCCGGCCGCCCAGCGCAGATTGCGCTGGTGGCGCAGCTCGTCGTTCCGGGCGCTCAGGATGGCGCGGCCCTCGGCCAGGGTCAGGCCGGGGGCCCGCTCGAGATAACTGGCCTGGCCCACCAGCTCGTCGTGAGCGGCGCGCGTGGGCGGGCTGGAGAGGTGATTCTCGAGCGAGGCGGCCTTCTTGCGAAGTGCCGCGATCACGTCGGCGCGTTGGGCGGAGGCCTGACTCACCTGCATGAGGTCAGTTTGCCCCGGGCGCCGGAAAAAGGGCTGAAAGTAACTTGTCGTTCATTTTTCACCCGGGCGCGGGTGTTAGGTTGGCGGCGTTATGAACGTCCTATCCGCCGCCCCCGTTCAGGGATTTCACGCTGCGAGCCGCCCCGGCGCGGCCGGTGCCGCCACGCACCCCGGCCGGGTGCGCTCCGCTCCGATGCAGCTTGTCGGCTTCAGCCCCCCCTTAAGCGTGGGGATCCCGACCGAACGCCTGATGGCCAACGCCGACCCGGCCGGAGCCGGGCGCCAGCACCGCTCCAACTGGTGCTGGGCGGCCTGCATCCAGATGGTGTTGAATTACCACGGCCTGCCCGTGCCGCAAGAGGCGCTGGTGGCCCGCATGTTTGGCGGCGCGCTGCCGGACCTGCCCCAGCCCGGGCTTGGCATCTGCCAGGCACTGTCGGGTTTCACCCAGGACCGTCACGGCCAGACCTGTCGTGTGGACGCCGATCCCCGCTCTCTCAACGATCGCTCGGTGCTCGACGAGTTGCACCGCGGGAATCCCCTGATCGTCGGGCTGGACAACCCCAACGGTCAGGGAGGCCATGCCTACGTGCTGAGCGCGGCCAACTTTCGCCTGGATTCCCTGGGTAACCCTCACGTCACCAGCGTCATTCTGCGCGACCCGTGGCCGGACAACCCCAGCCGCATCGAGCTTCCCGTGGGCGAGTTCAACGCCCGCTGTAACTTTGCCACCCGGGTGATCGTCGAGCGCCTCTAAGACCGCGCGGGCCGTAGCGGGCGCTTGACGCGGCAGGGTTGCAGCACACCCGGGGGAAGGTCCCCGATCACCACGCTCCCGGCGGCGACCACCGTGTGGCGTCCCACGGTCACACCCGGGCAGACGATCGTCCCGCCGCCCAGCCAGACGCCGTCCTCGATTCGGATGGGGAGGGCTGATTCCAGCCCGGAGCGGCGCTGCTCCGGGTCCAGAGGGTGGGTGGCGGTGTAGAGATGCACCCCGGGACCGATCTGCACGTCTTCGCCGATCAGGATGCGGTTGCAGTCGAGGAAGACGCAGTCCTAGTTGGCGAAGCTGCCCGCTCCGAAATGGATGTGGCAGCCGTAGTCGCACCGTAGCGTCGGCTTGAGGACGGCGCCCTCCCCGAAATGGCCCAGAAGCTCCCGCAGGAACGACTCTCGGTCGTCGTCGACGCCCGCACGGTTGAATCGCTCGAGAATCCGCTGCGCCCGCAGGTGCATCTGGCTCAGCTCCGGATCGCAGGCCCGGTAGAGCTCGCCGGCCAGCATCTTCTCACGCTCGCTCACGGATTGACGTAGTAGCACCGCTTGCCACAGGGGGGCTCGCGTCGCGTGGTGATACTGATCACCCGGTTGTCTTTCAAGTTGACGTGGGTAACGGCGATTTCCGGATAGGCGCGCTCACTCTTGGCGTAGAGCACCGACTCGACGAACAGCAATTCGCAGGCTGCCGAATCCTCCAGGATATTGCCTTGCGAGCAAGACCAGTAGATATCGAGCCAGTCCTCGGCCCGCGGGGGATGGGGGCGTCTCGTCAGAACCAGGTTGTTGCCTAGATTGCGCACGACTCGGCTGCGCGAGTCGCCTTTCCGAACCAGGACCCTACCTTGATAGGAAAGCTCACTTCCCCAGATAGTGTGGAGCCGAAGCTGGTCGTCGGGCAAGAAGTCGGATTCCAGCGCCAGATCTTTCGAATACTGGAAGATGTCGTATTTCAGGCGGGCAGAAGGTTCACCAATGCGAGCCTTGGCGTCGGTTTCCAGCATGCCCACGTAGAGGCCATTGACCCGCCACTCGGGAACGACAAATTGCCAGCGAGGCAACGCCCTGGAAGGCTTCTCCAGCGGCAGCGGTCCGAGACTGCGCAGGCCGTCTGGCAGCGTGACGGGGGGGTGAGATACCGAGGCAGCCGCGGCCACGATGGCCAGAACCAGCAGTATCTCGGGCCAGCGGCGCAAGTGTCAGGCTATTGGGCCATCTGCTGGAGGAGTTGCTCGGCTTTGGCGGGGTTGCCGCCGGAGAGGGTCCAGGCGGCCTGGACCCTGGCCTCTTCCACGCCGCTGAACTTCTGGCGCAGGGCGGCGAGGGGGTCCTGGGCGTCCTGGGGCTGATGGCCGACCGGGGCGAAGCCGAAGCCGTTGCCACCCGAGGTCAGGTCGAAGCTGACGGGTGGACCGCCCGAGGACGGCGTCCCGGAAACGCCTGTCGGAGGCGGACCGAACTGCACGGGCGCGCCGCTCTGGACCTGGGCCGGAGGCTGACCGAGCTGCACGGGAGCGCCGCCCTGGGCCTGGGCCGGAGGCTGGCCAAACTGCACGGGAGCGCCGCCCTGGACCTGGGCCGGAGGCTGACCAAACTGCACGGGAGCGCCGCCCTGGGCCCGGGCCGGAGGCGGGCCAGGCTGCGTGGGGGCGACGTTCGGGGCCTGCGTCGGAGGCGGTCCGAACTGCACCGGAGCCCCGCCGCCCTGAGTCGGAGCGGGCTGGCCGAACGTGACCGGCGGGCCCACCGGGCCGTGCGGCACCGGGGCCTGCTGTGGCTTCTTGCCGCCGAACAGACCGTCCAGGCCCAGTTGCTCCATGATCCCCTTGCCCGAGCCGTTCCCGCCCATCCCGATCTGCTCCATGAAGCCGCCTGCGCCGGGCGCTGGAGCGGCCACCTGGGGCATCGCCGGGGGCACGGCCATCGGAGGCTTGTCCACGGGGGCCTGGCCGCCCACCAGCACCGGGAAAAGCGAACCCATCGGCACGGCCGAGAAGGGCATGAACGTGCCCGCGAAGGCTGCCGCCTTCTGCTTCTGCATGAACGGCGTAAGCACGTCGCCGAACAGGAGACGAACCGCATTCTTGTTGGCCAACTGGCCCAGGTTGGGCGGGCTGACCGCGAACGACCCGTTCTGGTTGCCCTGGACGCCAAGCGGAATCTCGGCGTTGGCGCCGCTGACTGTGTTCTTCACGGTTTGCAGCATCTTGCCCGCGTAGTCGTCGGCCGCGACCGGCTGCTCGCCGGTCGTGCGCACCACGCGCTGGGCCGCGAGCTGCCGCTGGTCGTGGTTCCAGGTAACCTCGGTAAACTCGGTGCGTGTCACGCCGGGCGCGACCGCCTTCGCTTCCTCGTTGAAACGGTAGTGGCGGATGCCCTGCTGGTCGACCACCTCCATGCGAGACCTCTGCCAGCCCGTGGGGGTCGGCGCGGCGTCAGCGGCCAGCCCGAAATCGAGGTTCTGCGGATCGAACACCACCGAGGGCGCGCCCTTCTCGAGCTCCACGTAGACGCGGCCGTCGCTGCCCACCTGGGCGGGCTTCGCCTCTTTGAAGTCAGGACCGACGTGGGCCGTCCACCCGCGCGCGTCCCCGGCCAGCTGGACGGCCACGGGCAGAAGACCTCCGCCGGCCGGGAGCGTGGCTTGAATCGCCACGCCATGCTGGTCCTGTCGCCAGGAAGCGGAGAGTCCGCTGCGCGTCTGCACTCTCTGCTCGGTCGGCGCCGGGGCGGCGGCCGTGGGCGTGAACACCTCCTGAGGCGGCTGGTGAGGCGGGCCCCCGAACGAGACCGGCGGGCCCCCTCCGTTGGCGCGCGTGACGCCGGTGGTCAGATTGGCCTGCAAGGGGTTCACGGGGATCTGCATGGCCCCAGTATTCACCGCGAGCCTGAAAGGTTCCTTACACCCGAGCAGGAAGGGCAGTCCCGACGTGTTTCCGCTGCCGCTCACCGACTTTGAGGAGTTGATGCTGCTCGACCGCCGCATGCCCATGGATATGTGGGTGGAAGGGTGGTTCCTCGGGCGGCTGAATCTGGACGCCTGCCGCGAAGCGTTGGAGGTCGTGGCCCAGCGGCACGTCTTGCTGACGGCGCGCGTCGAGAACCGGGCCTGGGTGCCGACCGGGCAGACGATCCCGCTGGTGCACGTGCCGGCCGGCCAGACCTGGCTGCGCCAGCCGCTCTATCCCGAGGCGGGACAGGGGATGCGCTGTTACGTGGTAGAGCAACCCGAAGGCAGCTCGCTTTATCTACACATCAGTCACGCCTGCTGCGACGGCACCGCTTTGCGGTTCATCTTCCAGGATTTCGCCAGCGCCTACTGCCGCTCGGCCGTGCCCGACAAGGAATGGCCCGAGCTTACCCGGCTCGAGCCTTCCCGGCTCCCTCTGCGGGGCCAGCTGGACGGCCTGCCGGAGCGTCCGACCCAGCGGTTCGAGTTGCTCGAGGTCCTCAGGTTCCTGTTTCCCTGGCCCCAGGCGCTCAAGCCCCAACCCGGGCCTGTAGGCCGGCGACCTTTCTCCAAGCGCATCCTCGACCCGAGCGAGACCCAGCGGGTCATGGACCGCTCCGCGCGGCGCGACGCCAAACTGGCCGAGCAATCCATCTCCGACCTCTTCGCCACCCTGGCTGATTGGCAGGTGGCCCACGGCGTGGCGAGGGGGCGCAACCGGCTGCGCATCCTCATCCCCATGGACCTGCGCAGTCTCGAGGACCGGCGGCTACCCGCGTGCAACCGCGTCACGTTCGCGTTTCTGACGCGGCGCCTGGAAGAGTGCGGTCTCGATCTCACCCAGGCGCTGGCTGGCGAGCGAGACTACATCAAGACCTATCGCACCGACCTCGACTTCTTGCTGGGGATGGGGTTCGCGCGTCGGCACGGGCTGCTGCCGCTCATCCTGAAGATGCCGCTCCCGCTGGCCAGCGCCGTGCTGACCAATATGGGCGACGTGACGCCGCTGCGAGGTTTCCCCATTCTGCCCGAAGGCTTGTTGATGGGCGATGTGCTCTGCCACCACACCTCGGGGGCCACCGCGGTGCGCCCTGGCACTCTGGCGAGCTTCAGCCTGTGCCGCTTGGGCGGCCGCCTGGCCGTGGGGGTGCGCTGCGCCCACCCCGCGTTGAGCCACGAGGCCGAGCGCGCCCTGCTCGACAACTTTACCCGGCGTCTTCTGGGCGCCTGAACAGCAGCACAGCGTTCAATCCGCCGAAAGCGAACGAGTTGGACAGCGCCGAGCGGATGTCGGCCTTGCGCGGACCCTCGATCACGTAGTCGAGGTCGCACTCCGGGTCCTTCTCCCGATACCCCAGCGTGGCGGGAGCCACTCCGGTGGCCAGCGCGAAGAGACAGGCCGCGGCCTCGAGGGCGCCCGCGGCTCCCAATCCGTGGCCGTGCGCCGACTTGGTGGAGCTGACCAGCAGCCTGTCGGCGTGCTCGCCAAAGACGAGCCGCAACGCGCGCGTCTCCATGCTGTCGTTGGCGGGCGTGGCGGTGCCGTGGGCATTCACGTGGTCCACCTCGTGGGGCTGCATCCCGGCATCTTCCAGACAGGCCCGAATCGCCTGAGCCGCCCCTTCGGCCAGCGGACGCGTGATGTCGTGCGCGTCGCTCGACATTCCAAAACCGACGATCTCGGCGTAGATGTGCGCTCCTCGGGCCCGGGCCTTCGCGAGCGGCTCCAGCACCAGCGCGCCTCCACCCTCGCCTAAATTCATCCCCGCCCGGTCCTTCGAGAACGGCCGGCACCGCTCGGTATCCATGGCCCGAATTGCTTCCCAGGCGCGCAGATAGCCGTTGCAGAACGGGGCCTCGCTGCCGCCGGTCAGAGCGGCGTCCACCATGCCGTGACGGACCATGTGAAAGGCCTGCCCGATGGCGTGGTTGCTCGAGGAGCAGGCGGTGGAGATGGAATACGTGGGACCCTTGATGCCCATCTCCTGGGCCACGAAGCAGGCGGCGGCGTTGACCATCACGCGCGGCACCGTGCCCGGGTGCACTTTGCGGTTGGCGCCATAGAGGCGGTGGTACTGCTCGTCCAGGGTGACCTGACCGCCGCCCGCCGAGCCGCTGACGATGGCGACGCGCTCGGGGCGGTCCAGCGGCAATCCCGACTCGCGCATCGCCTCGCGGGCGGCCACCACGAAGTACTGCGTGAACGGGTCCAGCGTATCGGCCTGGCGCTGATCGAAATGCCGGGTGGGGTCGTAGCCTTCCAGCTGCCCCCCATAGCCTTCGCGCAGGCCCTCGAAGCGAGTGCCTTGCAAGCGGCGCAGCCCGTTGCGCCCCTCGGCCAGACCCTGCCAGAACTCCTGTCGATCCAGCCCGAGCGAGGAGAGAACTCCCACTCCCGTGACCGCCACCCGGTTCGTCAGCGGTTCAGCTCCTCTTCCAGGGTATCCAGGAGCACGCTGACCGAGTTGACCGCGCGGGCTTTGTCGTCAGGAATACTCACGTTGAGCTCATCCTCCAGAGCGTACAGGATCTCGATGGCGTCCATCGATTCGAAGCCCAGCTCCTCGAACGTGGTCGTCATCGGGATCTCCTCGGGGGCCCGTCCCACCCGCCTGGAGACGATATCCAGCACTTGTTTCTGCAGTTCGGCTCGTGTCACCCAGCGGCAATTACACGCCCGCCTCCTCGGTCCTTCCACGAGGGAAGCGCCTCCGCGCCCAGAAGGGCCCGCAATGCCAATCCGGGTCGCTCTCCACCATAAGACCAGCTACCGATTCGACCGCTATGTTCAGCTGCAGCCCCACGTCATCAGGCTGCGTCCGGCCCCGCACTGCCGTAC
>JBDHVW010000142.1:0-16096 GCA_039809865.1 Vulcanimicrobiota bacterium | reverse complement strand
CGGAGTAGCCGGCATACTCCTGCACACGCGAGCTGCCGCGCCCGTCGGTCACGGTGACACCGGTGAAAGCGCGGTCAGGCACCTGGAAGCACTGCAGGATCGCGTGCCAGGTCATGAACTCGAGATCGTCCGGATGGGCCCCGATACCCAGGTGCGTCGTGCGCGCCAGGGCTTCGGGAAGGGGCCGCTCGTCGGGGACGTAGGTCTCCGCGCTGGGGTGACTCAAGTTCACGGCCCGGCCCCTTCTCGCAGGGGAGCGCAGGTCCCTCGTCCGAACTGCCGGACATGCAAAATCCCATCCGCATCAAGGCCGACCAGTACGACGACCGGCTGGAGCTGAAGGTGTCGCTCACCCCCGACGGCATCGGCCTGCGGGCGCGCTACCGGGCGCTCATCATCCACCTGCACAATGCCCCGGAGCCGATCTTCTGGGACCTGGGCCAGGCCATGGACCTCGAGCAAAAGGTTTTGGGCCTGTTCGCGCCCCAGCGCATCTGCATCACCGTCTACGGGGTCGAGCCCGACAACGCTCTGCGGCTCGTCTTTCGCAACTGGGGCCAGCCCGGGGATGGCTTCGAGCTGCCGGCAGGCTAGGCGATCCGGGGGAAGAACTGGCCCTGATGCCTTCCTCGCCTTTCCTCCAAGCCGCCCAGACCCTGGATGAGACCTTCGACGCCCTGGAGCAGACGGCCGGGTCGCTCGGCCGCCTGGAGATGACCTCGGAGACCGCTCTGGACAAAGCGCGCCAGCTGCTCGAGCGATTCTCCCAGCGCAGTCTCAACCTGGGCGAGCAGCTCAGCGCTCTCGGTCGCACCCTGCAGGAGCGCCAGGACAGCCTGCAGCTCTCCATCGCGCGCGTCCAGGAGATCGCCCCGGTCATTCAGGCCAGGCTGCAGGAGGTCCAGGCCATGATGGACCGTTTCCAGGCACTGGGACTGGCGATGCGCGACCTTACGGCCGAGGCGCAGAGCCTGGGGCCCGAGCAGACGGCCGCCCGGCTGAAGGAGCTCACCGAGCAGGCCATGGCGCTGCAGGAGGAGGCTCAGAAGGCCCGACTTCCGGGGGTTCAGCGTGGCGTGCAAAACCTGCGCAAGAGCCTGAAAGCCGCCACCGCCCAGCTCGAGAAAGCCCTCTAGGGCGCGACCACGAACTTCAAGCTGCTGTTGCCCGTGTTGATGGGCGCACCCAGGTTGGTCGTAACTCCGGTCGCCTGATCGATGCTCAGGGTGTCCACCGTGCTGGCCGGTGACCCTCCCGTCAGGACATACAGGAAGGTGCCGTTCGGGTGGCTCAGGATCTCCACCGGGGCGCCCGGGAAGCTCGGGCCGACGGTGGGGGCGGAGAGGGCTCCTGTGGTCTGGTTGGCCACGACCCACTGCTGGATGATCAGGCTGAAAGTCGTGCGCAGGTAGAGGAAGCGTCCCAACGCGTCAGTGGTCATGTCGGTGTTGACGAAGCCGTCGCCGCCTCCCTGGTTGCTCGTGAAGGCGACGAAGCCGTTGGCCAGGATCTGGAAGGCGTGCATGCTGACGCCCGGACCGGCCGTGGCGTCAAAGACCTCGAGGTAGCGACCGAGGGGATCCATGGTGGCATCCGACGAGGTCGAGACGCCCGGCACGAGCGCCATGCTGAAGGTCTGGATGTTCGTGAGGCCGGTGCCTGGTACCAGGTCGTAGACCCCGATCTCGCCCGGGGCGATCGACCCGCCCGGCGTGACGTAGACCCGGCTCGCGGGGGAGACGAACAGGTCGAAGGCCTGGAGCGTCTCGGTATCCTGGTCGAGGAAGCTGAGTTGACCGGGTGAGGCGCCGCGATCGATATTGAACGTAAGCAGCCGGTTGGGATTGACGCCCGAGTTCAGAACCACCAGCGTGTCGTTGGTGATGGCCATGTCGTCGGGGAAGTCGAAGCGCGGGTCGCCGAAGGGCCCCAGGGCCGTCATCGTGCCGTCGGGCGCGAGCGCATACTGGAAGATCTGGTTGGAGTTGTCGGCCACGTACAGGAACTGACCGTCCGGCGTCACGGCCACCTGGGTGGGGCTGACGCCGGTGGCGATGGTATCCAGCGGAGTCGCGACCGGAATGCCGGTCAGCTCGTCGATGGCGTAGGTGGACATGGTGAAGTCGCCTGAATTGACCACGATCAGCTTGAAGCTGGCCACGGTGGCGTTCGTGGTGGTCGAAAGCGCCCCGCTGGTCGCGGTGATCGTAACGGTGCCGGGCGCCAGCGCCGTGGCCAGGCCGGTCGTCATGTCGATGCTCACGAGGGTCGAATCGGAGGAGGTCCAGTTGGCCGCCACCGTGCTCGTCGTGCCGTCCGAGAACGTGCCCGAGACGGTGAAGGTTTGCGTTCCGCCGATGCGCAGGGCGACGTTGCCGGGCGTGATGGTGTCCAGGCTGACCAGGGTGGCGGGGGTGACGGTCACATCCACGCTGGCGGTCTGGCCCCCGAACGTGGCCAGGATCTGGGTCGTGCCGACCGTATTGCCGGTGACCAGTCCGGTGGAAATCACGCTGGCGATCGTCGAGTCGTTCGAGCTCCAGGTCGCGGAGCCGGTCAGATCTTGCGTGCTGCCGTCCTCGAACGTGCCGGTGGCGGACAGTTGCAGCTGGGTCCCAAGGCCCACGGTGAGGGGCGTGGCGCTGAGCGTAAGCGAGGTCAGGTTGGCCGCGCGCACGCTCAGGCTGGTGCTGGTCGAGGTGCCGAACCCGCTGGCGGTAATGGTCACCCCGCCCGGCGCCACCCCGGTCGCCAGTCCCTGGCCGTCGATCGTGGCGACGCTCGCGTCCGAGCTCGTCCAGGTTACCTGGTTGCTGACCTCCAGACCGTTCGCGAAAGCCTGGAAGCTCAGGTTGGAGCCCTGGACGATGGTCTGATTCAGGGGAGAGAGGCTGAGCGCGGTCGGCGATTCCTCGCCCAGCGTGACAGTCTCTTGCAGGACACTGCCCTGATTGACTGGCAGAGCGAAGACGCGGGAGAGAGCCACCGAGTGCCCCTCGGCGTCGAGACCGAAGGCTCGACCCTGCCAGTTGCCGGGCACGATTTCGAGCAGCATCTTGACCGAGCGCGCGCCGGGAGGCACGCTGGCGGTGCCCGTGGCCACCGTGCGTCGCCCGCTGAGCGTACCGGTGTCAGGCACGGCGGGGTCGAAGATCTCGCAGGTCACGGTCAGGATTTCCGCTCGGGCCTGGAACGCCCGGGATTGGGCTTCCGGAACGGCGACCTCGAGCTGGACCCGGACTTTGTTGTGGGCGGGACCCGGGGCCGGGGCTGCCGTTCCGCCCTGCGCGGAGCCGCCGCCGGCGCAGCCGGCCAGCAGTGTGCAGAGCAAGATCAAGAGCCATCTGCGCATAAACGAGACCCCCCCCAGGAAAAGTGCGCACAACTTACGAGGCGAGATCGTCCAAGTCCTGTCCGGGATTGGATCGGCTCACGACCGCCTGCCGCTTGCGTCCGTCCATCAGCACGTAGAGCGGCTCGGCCAGCGCCACGTGCCGCACGGCGTCGGTCTCGCCCGCGGACCGCTGCGCGCGCAGCCAGTCCCAGTCGAGCTGCCCTTCCACGTAGAGATAACCAATGCGTAGCGAAGTGAGCTCGTGGAAGAAGTGCGAGCCCACGCTCGGCTCCACGATGCGGTCGAGGAACGGCAACTCCACGATGGTGCGGGCCCCGGTGATCTGGCTCGTGTCCACCGGGATGCCCAGGCTGGGATCGCTCGAGCCCCACCGGCCCGGGCCGATCAGCAGATAGCCCTGGGAGGCCAGCTCTTTGTTGAACGTGCCAATCTCGCGGGCGATGGCCTTGAGGTCGCCCGGCGTCTGCGATTTTACATACAGGACGTGCCGGATCTCGATCGTGCCGTGACCCATCGAGCGCGGGCTGCGGCAGACCACCTGGTCGTCGGGAATGCTGTCGAGGTTGATGGGAGCCTCCATCGCGAACTCCGAGAGCGGCCGGACCTGCAGCAAGGTCAGGGTGGCCGGATGACTCAGGCTTACCGCGAACTCCATCTCCACGGGCGAGCCGATCCCCCGGCGCAGCACCTCGAGCAGGCGTTCCAGGGCCTGGGCCAGCGGAAGCGATTTCCACTTCAAGATGTTGTTGAAGGTGACCACACGCGGCCCGGCCAGCCGGAAATTCTCCCGCAGCTGGTCGTCGTCGGGAGAATAGACGCTGCCCACCTGCTGCAGGGCCCCGTCGGCCTCGGCCTGGTCGAGGTCATACAGCTTCAGGCAGTCGTCGCGGGCCGTCAGGTCGACGGCGTAGAATTCGGTCTGGGCGTAGCTGAGGAAATCGCGCGGCGAGGCCAGGTGCGGGAGAATCTGAGGGTAGCGCGGGCAGAAGCGCACCGAGCGCCCCCCCTCGGCCACCGTATGGCCCAGGCCGAGCGCCAGCAGAGCCACGCCGTCTTCCGGCTCCTGGGGGCCGATCGGGTAGTAGTTGTAGGACATCGCCACGCCGGAGAAATGCGGATAGAACAGGGTTCCGTGGCGGTCTCCCACCAGCTCCTGGATGACGATGGCCATTTTCTCCTGCTCGAGCGAGAACGAGGTATTCTCCAGGTAGCTCTCGGCGCGCTGGCTGAACATGGAGGCATAGACGCGCCGGATGCCCCGGCTCAGCGAGGCCAGACGCTGGTCCAGGTCGGGCTCGCTGTTGGGCAGGAGAACCGTCTCGTAGATGCCGGCGCAACTCTGGTGCTGGCTGTCCTCG
This sequence comes from Vulcanimicrobiota bacterium, assembly GCA_039809865.1. GTDB lineage: Bacteria > Vulcanimicrobiota > Xenobia > Xenobiales > QWHO01 > QWHO01. Next base: position 11,383 of record JBDHVW010000142.1, on the reverse strand, counting down.
AGCAGGCTCGAGGAGCGCACCGCCAGGGGGCCGGTCAGAGTTTTGAGCGCCACCCGCAGATGGGCCAGCAACTCCGGGGGGAGGTCGCGCCGGGCGATCTCGAGGCGGAATTCCTCGGGGGAGTGGGCCCGCGCGTCCAGCCCACAGCCCTCGAGGTAACGATCGAACTCCCCGGTGGCCACCACGATGGTGCGGGGAATCTGGATGAGAAGGTCGGGGAACTCGTCTCCCAGGCTCTGGCGCGCCAGCAAGCTGTTGAGGAAGGCCAGGCCGCGGCCTTTCCCCCCCAGCGAGCCCTGGCCCAGCTTGACGAAAGCGCGCGAGTAGCCGTCCTCTTGCGAGATGAAATCGGCCACCACGCCTTTCTGCTCCTCCTGCCCGGCCAGCCGGATCAGCTCCACGAGGAGGTTGCGCAGGTCCTCGATGTCCTGAAAGTCCTCGGCCCGGATGGTCTGCACATAGTCGGCCAGGTCGAACATGCTGCGCGCCCGCAGCCAGACGTTGAAGTGGTCGTGGGAGGCGTGGTAGAGCAGAGAGCGGCCGTCCACCGTGCGGAGGACGCGCTCCAGCTCGTACATGTTGCCGGCTCGGGCGAGCTCGGTCCGGTCCGGCAGGCGGAAGACGAAGTCCCCGAAACCCAGGGTCTCTTTGACGAACGAGCGGATCTCCTTGAGCAGGGTCTGAGAGTTCTTGTCGGCGTAATGGGCGCCCAGCTTCCAGGCCTTGGACTTCACGTCCGGATTGGCCGACTGGAGAAAGATCGGCATACCGGGTCTGTCTTTCAGCACCTCGCCGGCCAGCTTGAAGCCCGCCTCGTCGTCCATCTTTCCCTCGCGAGGGAATTGAAGATCGGTGATCAGCGCCAGCGTGTGCTCGCGGTGTTGCTGGTAGGTCTCGCGCGCCTCCTCGTAGTTGTGCGCCAGCAAGATCTTGGGACGGGCCCGCACGCGCAGCATCTTGTGCAGGGCGTTCACGCCCTCGGCCACGAGCGTCTGCGACTGGCTGATCAGCTCCTGATAGAGCATGGCCAGGAAGGTGGAGTAGCGCCGCACGCTGTCCTCCACCACGATGATGACCTGCACGCCCGCGCGCGTGTCCGCCTCGACGTTGAGGCGGTCCTCGATCAGCTTGACGATGGCCAGCAGGATGCGCGAATCGCCCGTCCACAGGAAGACCTCGTCCACGGTGGGGAGGGGCTGCGCGTAGAGCCGCCCCAGCTCGAACTCGTCCAGCACCAGCAGCACCACCGGCAGTCGCGGGAAGCGCGCCTTGACGCGCACGCTGAGCCGCAAGACGCCGGGATCCTCGAGGCGCATGGTGGTGAGCACCAGGTCGAAGCGCCTGTGCTCGAGCTGTTGCAGCGCCTCGGCGGCGGTGGACACGTGCACGATGCGCGGGCTGGCGGGCATGTCCAGCTCGCTGGAGTCGGCCAGGAGTCGCTCCGTCAACCGCCCGTCTTCCTCGATCACGAAGGCGTCGTAATCGGAGGAGACGAGCAGCACATAGTAGACCTGGTGCGGCATGAGGTCGTGGAAGCGCTGGCTCCACGACAGATTGCGGGTCACGACGAAGAGGGTCGACAGTCGACAGTGGACAGTCGACAGTTACCGTGGGAGGGCCTGGTCACTGTTGACTGTAAACTGTTGACTGTAGACCCCATCAAATCACGCCCTGGTCGACCATCGCTTCGGCGACTTTGATAAATCCGGCGATGTTGGCGCCTTTCACGTAATCCACGTAGTCAGGGCTCTCGCGGCCGTGTTGCTCGCAGGCGGCGTGGATGCTGTGCATAATGAGTTGCAGGCGGTCATCCACCTCTTTGCTCACCCAGGTGAGGTGCATCGCGTTCTGGGTCATCTCCAGGCCCGAGGTGGCCACGCCTCCGGCGTTGGCAGCCTTACCAGGGGCGAAGAGGATCTTGGCGCCCTGAAAGACGTCCACCGCTTCGGGCGTGGAGGGCCGCCTCCGCCACCAGCTTGCAGCCGTTGCCGACCAGCGCTTTGGCGTCCTCCCCGTCGACCTCGTTCTGCGTGGCGCAGGGGAAGGCGGCGTCGCATGGCACGTTCCAGGGACGCTTGCCCTCGAGGTACTGAGCGCCTTTGAATTTAGCCGCGTATTCCTTGATCCGGCCGCGCTTGACGTTCTTGAGCTGCATCACCCAGGCGAGCTTCTCGGCATCGATGCCGTCCTCGTCCACGATGGTCCCATCGGAATCGGACAGCGAGATGACCTTGGCCCCTAACGCGATGCACTTCTGCGCGGTGAACTGGGCGGCGTTGCCCGAGCCCGAGACCAGCACGCGTTTGCCGGTGATCGAGTCACGGCGCGTGCCCAGCATCTCCTGTGCGAAGTAGACGCAGCCATAGCCGGTGGCCTCGGGGCGAATGTGGGAGCCGCCCCAGTTGATGCCTTTCCCCGTCAGCACCCCGTTATACTGGTTCGTAATCTTGCGATACTGCCCGAACAGGAAGCCGATCTCGCGGCCGCCCACGCCGATGTCGCCGGCCGGAACGTCGGTTTCGGCCCCGATGTGGCGATAGAGCTCGGTCATGAAGGCCTGGCAGAAGCGCATCACCTCGGCGTCCGACTTGCCTTTGGGATTGAAGTCGGAGCCGCCCTTGCCGCCCCCCATCGGGAGCGTGGTCAGGGCGTTCTTGAACACCTGCTCGAAGGCCAGGAACTTCAGCACGCTGAGCGTGACGCTGGGGTGGAAGCGGAGCCCGCCCTTGTAGGGGCCGATGGCGGAGTTCATCTGGATGCGATAGCCGCGATTGACCTGCACCTGACCCTGGTCGTCCATCCAGGCGACCCGGAACATGATGACGCGCTCGGGCTCGACGAGCCGCTCCATGATTTTGAGCTGCCGGTAAACCGGAGTGGCGTCGACCACGGGCAGCACCGAGGTCGCGACCTCGTGCACGGCCTGGTGAAACTCGGGCTCCCCCGGACTCCTGGCGGCCACCTCGGCCATCAACTGCTCGACTTTCATCCTACCTCCTTGGGGCTCAGTGGAGGTCGACTTCGTGGGCTTCTTTGGGGGATCCCCCTGCCAGGGGTTGACGCATACCGATCGGTATGTTAAGGTCATACCGACCGGTAGGTATGTTGGCGAGACGGTAGACGGTAGAACCGAGAGATGGGAGACGGGAGAATGCGGAATCCTCAGACGAAAGAGAGGTTGTTGGACGCGGCGCACGAGCTGATGCTTTCCAAGGGCTACGCGGCGACGTCCGTGGAAGATGTGTGTAAGGCGGCCTCGCTGACGAAGGGAAGCTTCTTTCATTACTTCTCGGGGAAGGAAGAGCTGGGGCGGCAGGTGGCGGACGAGTTCTATCGCCGCGCTCAGGATGGTTTCGGTCCCATTCTGACGGGCATCCGGGACCCGCTGGAACGTGTCCATACCTACCTGAACGTGCGCGAAAGCCTGGCCGACGACCAGGCCCACCTGCGGTGCATGCTGGGGACGTTCGTCCAGGAGCTCTTCACCACGCATCCTCATCTGCGCGAGGTTTGCGCTTCCCACCTCGAGCACCACATCGAGTGGATCGCCCGGGATCTGGCCGAGGCCAAAGCGCTGTATGCGCCCGGGGCCGACTGGGACCCGCGCGGCGTCTCCGAGTTGCTGCAGTCGATTCTGCAAGGGGCGATGATTTTGTCCAAAGCCACCCAGGATGGTGGCGCGGTGCGACGCGGCGTGCAGCACTTCCGCACCTATCTGCAAGCGTTGTTCAAAAACGAAGGAGGATAACCCTATGAATACCATCAGTCCGTATCTGGCCATCAAGAACGCCGAAGAGGCCATGAAGTTCTACGAGAAGGCCTTCGGAGCCAAGATCGAGACCACGCTGAAGGCTCCCGACGGCAAGGTGATGCACGGCCGCCTGAGCCTGGGCAACTCGGTCATCATGGTGATGGACGAAGCCCCCCAGATGGGCCTGGCCGCCCCTGACCAGAACACCACCGTGGTGATGCACCTCAACCTGCCCAACGTGGACGAGTTCTTCGCCCAGGTCACCGGGGCCGGCGCCAAGGCCATCATGCCGCCGATGGACATGTTCTGGGGCGACCGCTACTGTCAGTTCGTCGACCCCTACGGGCATCGCTGGTCGGTGGGCACGAAGGTGAAGGATATGACCGAAGCCGAGATCGAGGCGGCCGCCAGGGAGGCCTTCGCGCAGATGGGCGAGTGTGCCCAGAAGCCCGTGGAGGTGTGATATGAAGACGCTCACGAAAGACGAGACCCTGGTACGCGACCTGGTCGAGAAAAACGCGGCCTCCATCGCCGCCCGCGACCTCGACACGCACATGCTGGACTACACCGACGACCTCCTGATGTTCGACGCCATTCCGCCGCTCGCATTCCGCGGCGCCGACAAGCTGCGCGCGGGCTGGCAGATGTGCCTCGACCACACGGACGGACCGTTCGAGTATCGCCACGAGAACCTGGAGGTCACGGTGGCAGGTGACCTGGCGCTGGTTTCCAGCCTGGTCTCGTTCAAAGCTCGCTCGAAAGCGCGCGATGTCGAGATCGTCTCGGTGATGCGCAACACGATGGGCCTGCGCAAAATCGACGGCGCGTGGAAGATCTTCCACGCCCACGGGTCGGCTCCGTTCGACCCGATGAGCGAGAAAGCGCTCCTCAGGGAAGAGCTGAAGATCTCCTAGAGGTCTGATGAGACGGGGGCGGCGAAAGCCGCCCTCGTTGCTTTTCCGTTCCCGAACCCACAGCGTGAGTATCGCCCGTCCGCCCGCGGAGGTCTTTGCCTTTGTGGCCGACGTGGGCAACTGGCCCCGCTGGGCCGTCCTGACCGTGCGCGGTGTGCGCCGGTCCGAGGAGGGATGGGTGCTCGAAGGTGTCGAGGGGGACCGCTTGCTGACCCTTGCCGCCGATGCGGCCTTCGGATTGCTCGACCACCGGCTGGGCGATTGGAGCGTGGCGATGCGCGTGGTGGCCAACGGGGACGGCAGCGAGGTCGTGGCGACGTTCTTCCAGCCCGTCGGCATGGACGAGCGCGAGTTCGAGCAGGCCTCCAACGTGCGCGAGCGCGAGTTGAAGGCGTTGAAGGTGGTGCTGGAACGATGAACCTGCCTCCGTTCCGGCTCGAGGACTATCTCGAGCGCTATGAGTTCAAAGCTCGGCACCTGTTAGGTTGCTCCGACTCGGAGACCTGGACGGTGCGCGAGATCCTGGGCGATGCTTTGCTGGATCTGCCGTTGGGCTACACGCCGCCGAATGGGACGCCGGCCCTGCGCGAGGAGATCGCCGGGCTCTACCGGGGCATTTCCGCGGAACAGGTGCTGGTGTGCGCGGGGGCGCAGGAGGCCATTTACCTGTTCATGACGACCTGGCTCGAGCCGGGCGACCGGGTGGTCGTGTTGACCCCGTGCTATGAATCGCTGTTCGAGATCCCGCGCTCGCTGGGCTGCCAGGTGCTGTCCTGGGCGCTGCAGCCGCCCTGGAAGCCCGACCTGGACGCGCTGGAGCGGTTGCTGCCCGGCGCGCGCCTGCTGGTGATGAACTTCCCGCACAACCCGACAGGCGCTCAGCTGACACGCGAAGAGCAGAGCCAGATCGTGGAGATGTGCCGCGAGCACGGCACGTGGATTTTCTCGGACGAGGTCTACCGGGAGTCGGAGCATCGCCCGGAGGACAAGTTGCCCGCCGCTTGCGACGTGTACGTTCGTGCTTTATCCCTGGGCGTGATGTCCAAGAGCTTTGGCCTGGCGGGGCTGCGCATCGGGTGGCTGGCGCTCCAGGACAAGAAGCTGCTGGCGCGCGTAGCCTCTCGCAAGCACTACGGATCGCTGTGCAACTCGGCCCCTTCAGAGCTCCTGGCCACCGCCGCCCTGCGCAACCGCACGGTCGTGCTGGAACGCAATCGCGCCATCCTGCTGGCCAACCTGGCCCTGGAAGTGCCCGCTCCCATCGAGCAGCCGCGCCCGATGGCCGGCCCGGTGGCTTTCCCCCGGGTGGACGTCCCGGACGTGGACGCCTGGTGCCACGACCTGGCCGAAAAGGGCATCCTGCTGGTCCCCGGCAGCCTCTTCGGCCACCCCGCCCACGTCCGCCTCGGCCTGGGCCGTCGCAGCTACCCGGAGGCGTTGGAAGCATTGCGCCAAGCTTTCTGAGTCAAGCCGGGGGGTAGGCCTATACGATCGCAGTGTCGTTGTCGTGTGTGTAGTGCAAGTTATTTATCTTGCACTACGGACTCGACAACATAGCTCTGGTGCTACGATTCGTTGGCTGGAGTTCGAGCTGGAAGCTCAAGCTCTGAAGGTGCTCGATGCTTTGGACGCCTCGAATCAGGCGGCGCCGAGTCGCCGTAGGCCGGCCCAGGCGGCCTCGTTGCGGGCCTCCATTTCGACCGCTGCCCAATACATGCTCTCGGCGTTCTCGAGGTGGCCCAGTTGCTCCCAATATTCGGCGCTCTGAACAAAACCGGCGGCCTGCGCAGCATACTGTCCATTGTGGCGCCCGGGGCTTACATCAGGGCCGTTCTGGCGGGTCCGCCCGAGGTCGACTTCGTTCGTGGGTCGCTCGCGCCCTCGTCAATTGTCCAGGGTGTAAAAGAAGAGGAACCACCCTACCGCGACATACCAGCGCATGAACAGATAAATTCGTCCTCCGCTGGCCGCGCGCCTTCGGAGTGCTACAATCCACAGCATGGACTGGCTCTTCGTCTTCGCTTTCGGCGCCTGCATCGGCAGCTTTCTGAACGTGGTCATCTATCGGACCCCGCTGGAGCGATCGGTCAACCGGCCCGGGTCGGGTTGCACCAGCTGTGGCACGCCGCTCGAGCCCTGGCAGAACGTGCCCATCCTGGCCTATCTCAAGCAGAAGGGCCGCTGTCACTACTGCGCCAGCTCCTACTCGCCGCGCTATATGCTGATCGAGCTGTTCATGGCCATCGCGGCCGTCGCGCTCTACGCCCATTACGGCGCTCTGAACGAGGCCTGGCTCAGCACGTTCGTGCTTACCGCCCTGTGCACCAGCGTCTTCTTCACCGACCTGGACCACTGGCTCATCCCCGACCAGATCACCTATCCGGGAGTGGTTCTCGGCTTCGTCATCGCCTGCGCTACCATCGGGCCCGTCCAATCACTGGCCGGCCTGGCGGTGGGCTGGGCCGCGTTCTACACCATCCAGAAGGCCGGACTCCTCTTTGCGCGCCAGGATGCGATGGGCGGCGGCGACGTAAAGTTCGCGGCGCTGATCGGCGCCTTCCTGGGGCTCAAACTCGGAGCCCTGGCGCTTGGCTTCAGCTTCGTGCTGGGCGGCCTCTACGCTCTCCCCATGATACTCGCCCGGCGTGACGGCAAAGAGCCCGTCCCCTTCGGAACCTTTATGGCCGTCGCAGCTATCGCCGTGGCCCTGGGCGGGACCCCCTTCCTGAAGGCGCAGGGACTGGCGTAACTTCTGGGGTCCACCCCGACAGGTCTATCCTGGGGGTGATCTTAACCAGAAGGGAGAGAAACCAATGCGATTCTCTCATTGCGCGCTGATTGCGCTGGCCGCGGCCCTGCCGAGCGTGGCCTCCCCCGAAGTGACCATCGACCAGGTCAAAGTGAGCTTCGACCAGCCCCCCGTCATTCAGGAAGGCCGTGTCCTCGTGCCCCTGCGCGGCGTCTTCGAGACGCTCGGCGCCGAAGTCACCTATGACTCCGCCACTCACTCCATCCGCGCCACCCGCGGCGACACGCAGGTGAGCCTCGCCCTGGGCAGCCGCCAGGCCCAGATCGACGGCCGCCCGGCCATGCTCGACGTGCCGGCCTCCACCATCGGCGGCCGCACGGTCGTGCCGCTCCGCTTCGTCTCCGAAGCCCTCGGCGCCACGGTCGACTGGCACGCCGCCAGCGAGACCGTCGCCATTACCACCCCGGCTCCGCAGGCCAGCACCCCTCCCGAGCCCGTGGCCATCCTACCTCGGAAGCTGAGCATCGACTCGGTCATCCACAGCGCCACGGGCCCACTGGCCGTGGGCGATCGGCTCCAGGTCGTGATGACGGGAGACTCCGGCGGATCGGCCAGTTTCGACGTGATGGGCGTGCAGACGGACATTCCGATGCGCGAGGTCAGACCCGGACGCTATGAGGGCGTGGTGAACATCCCCGCCGGCGCCAACCTGGGTCAGGCGAACGTGGTCGCTCACCTGATCGGTGCGGACGGCCAGGAAACGATGCGCGAAGCCACGCGCGGCGTCACCTTTGGCTCCCAGGAGCCCCCGGCCCCGCAGTACGTCGTGGGCAACATCGAGATCTGGAACCTGCGCGGCGGACGCACGGTCGACCGCAACTTCTTCCTGGAAGGCAAGACGGTTCCCAATTCCACCATTCACGTCAGCGCACAGCCTCAGGGCGCCGCCGGAACCCCGGTGGAAGTGAGCGGGACCTCGGACCGCGAGGGCTACTTCAAGCTCTGGGTGGATGCCACTACCCTGCCCAGCAACACCATCATCGACACCACGATCAGCGTGTCCGACCCCAGCGGCCAACCCCTGAAGCCGGTGGACATGACGCTCAAAATCGAGTAACAGCAGGGGGTCTCGCGAGCTAACGCAAAGAAGCGCGGGTGAGCGAGTCCCCCGCCCGCATCCTGGTCCTCGATGACGACCCGGATATGCGGGACCTCCTGCGCGAGGTTCTGACCAGCCACGGCTACGATGTCGTGGCTGTCGCGCGTGGGGAAGAGGCCGTCCAGCAGGCGGCCAGCGCCGCCTTCGACCTCATCGTGGCCGATATCCGCATGGAGGGCATGGACGGCCTGGAGGCCCTCGAGCGCACCAAACAGCAGCAGCCGGACATCGGCAGCCTGGTGGTGTCGGGCTACGCCTCCGACGAAGAGGTGGCGCGCGCCCGCAACCTGCAGGTCGGCGGCTACCTCAAAAAGCCGTTCCGGATGAACGAGTTCCTCAACCTGGTGCGCGAGCAGCTGCGCGGACGCTATCAGGGCGAGGAGCGGCGTGCGCAGGGCTCGGTGGCCCGAGACGGACTGCTGTGGGCGTTGGAGGCGATGGCTCGCGTGGCCGACGCGGCGGGCGTAGCCGGTCCTCCGCGCGCCGAGCGCGTCGGTGCCCTGGCGGAAGGCCTGGCCAACGAATTGCAGCTCGACCCCAATGTGGGCAAACAGCTCAAGGTGGCGGCAATGCTGGCGGCGGTCGACTCTCCCGAGACTCGTCCTCCGGACTGGCTGACGGGCTCGGACCTGCTCAAAGTCATGGCCCAGGCGCTCGAGAAGACCAATGGTAAGACCTCGCTGGAAGCGCGCGTCGTGCACCTGGCACTGGAGGCCGGCACGCCCGAGGAGGCGCCCAGCGCCGACGAGCTGGCCCGCAAGGGCGGCTTCGACCCCGAGTTGCTCGAGGTCTACGCGCGCACGCGCACGCGCCCGGCGCAGCCGGCCCCGGCTCCCCGCCCGACCGGTCTGTTGGCCCTGGGTCGCGCCCTGGAGCGCGGGGGCGATCGTCAGAGCGCCTGGCAGGCCTATCAGGAAGCGGCCAGGACGGGCGGCAAGGACGCCATCCAGGCTTTGCTCGGCATGGCGCGCATGGACCACGGCCAGGCTCCGACTCTGGCCCGAGAAGCCTGTCAGAAGGCCGCCGCCCTGGGACCGGTGGCCCGGGCCCGGGCCGCGCTGGAAGGCGGCCAGCAGCTCTACGAGCTTAAGCACGAGGCCGCCCGCGAGCTGCTCGAGGAGGCGGCGGAGTCGTCCGGGCGCCTCGGCCTGACGCTGGAGGAAGCGCAGGCGCGCCTCCTGCTGGCCCGGCTGGGACGCTCCGAGCCGCGCATCGGCGAAGTCCTCACCTACCTCCTGAGCCCGCGCCAGGCGGCCGAGCTGCCGGCCTGGTTGGGTCTCGAGATGCTCGAGCTGGCGCCGCCCCCCGAGCTGACCAAGCGCATCGTGACAGCCTTTCCGGCGGCCCTGGCTCCGGCCCTCACGGAGCTGTCGCCGCAGGCCCGCCAGAGCTTGCTCAACGCCCTCGAGCCCGGCCTCTCGGTGGCGCCCGAGCTGCTGCAGGCGATGTCGGCCGATCCGCAGCTGCGCGAGCGCGTCCTTTCGCTGCAGCGCTCGGCCGTCACCCCCACGCTGCTCCGCGTGACCGCGATGGGGCCGTTCGAGGTCACCCGCGGCGACCGCATTCTGGACGAGCGCGAGTGGAAAACCCAGAAAACGCGCTACCTCTTCAGCTTCCTGGCGGCTCACTGGGGCCAGTTCTTCACCGAAGACCAGGTGTTGGACGAGTTCTGGCCCGACGACGTGGAGAAGGGCAAGAAGAACCTGTACTGGTCCACTTCGGTGGCCCGCCGGGCCCTGCGAGGCAGTGACGAGGTGGAGATCATCCTGCGCGACCGGCGCGGACTGGCGCTCAATCCTGACGTGCCCCACTGGCACGACGTGATCGAGTTGGAGAAGGCCTACGACGAAGGGCAGCGTCACGAAGCCGCCCAGCGTCCCGCCGAGGCGGTCGCCGCCTATCGCCGGCTGGCGCAGCTCTATCAGGGGACGTACCTCGACGGCTGCTACATGAACTGGGCCGTCGAAGAGCGTACCCAGCTCGAGCGCAAGACCACCGAGGCCCTGCTGCGGCTGGCCCGGCTGCTGGCGTCCTCGCAGCGCTACCAGGAGACGCTGGAGGCGGCCCGCCTGGCGCTGAGTCTCAGCAACCACCGCCAGGACGCCCACCTGCTCGTCATGCGCGCCCATCTGGGTCTGGGCCAGCCCGAGCTGGCGGTGCAGCAGTTCCACCGCTGTGAGGAGCTGCTCAAGCGCGATTATGACCTGGAGCCCACCACCGAGCTGCTGGAGTATTTCCACCGCGCCCGGCTCGGGATGGGGGACGCCGAGCCCCGCTCGCGGTGACGCCCCGCCTTACGGGGTGGCTGGCGCTGGCGGTTGCGCTGTGCATGTGGGGTGCGGCCAATTCGCAGCATCTGGCCCGGCCCGAGGTTTGGCTCGGGCTGCTGGTGCTGGCCATCGTGCTCGAGATGATGGCGGTCGGCCTGCCCGAGGTCGGCTTCGTCAGTATTGGCGTGGGAGCTTACGCGGCGGGCTATCTCTTCTGTGGCTGGGGGCCGGCCGTGCTGATGGCGGGCGTGGCTCTGTCGGTGCGCACCCTGGCGCGCGGCCCGCGCGATCTGAGCCTGCGCCTCTACGAGCTGCTGGGTGACGCCCTGGTCATCCTGCCGGCCCTGGCCGTGGCCGGCCTGGCCGGGCCCTACCCGGGACTGGTCGTCTATTGCCTGCTGAGCGTTTTTCTGTGCTCCCGGCTCGACCCGGCGCACCGCGAGGACGCGGCCTGGGGCCGATTTCTGGTCGTGCGCGTGGGGGCCATCGGCGTGGCCCTGGCCGCCCGGGCTCTGGCGGGCCCGGCCGCGCTGGCGTTGC
>JBDHVW010000141.1:0-16168 GCA_039809865.1 Vulcanimicrobiota bacterium | reverse complement strand
GGAGATGTTCTCGGACGCGTTGCTCGCGCTGGCCGAGGCCGGCGTGGTGACGTATCGCTACAAGAACAGCTGGCGCGGGCGGGTGGTGACGTCGTTCGCGCTTGGCTCGCAGCGGCTCTACGACTTCATCGATGGCAACCCCTTTGTCGAGTTCCACTCCTCGGACATCGTCAACGACACCCGTGAGATCCGGCGCAACGATCGGATGATGGCGATCAATTCCGCGATCGAGATCGATCTCACCGGCCAGGTGGTCGCGGATGCCATCGGCGAGCGCATCTTCAGCGGCATCGGCGGCCAGATGGACTTCATCCGGGGCGCCGCGCTGGCCCGCAACGGCAAGCCGATCATCGCCCTGCCCTCCACCGCCAAAGGGGGCAAGCTCTCGCGCATCGTGCCCACCCTCAAGCCCGGCGCCGGCGTGGTGACGACGCGGGGTCACGTGCACTGGGTGGTGACCGAATACGGCGCCGTCAACCTGCACGGGCTGAATCTGCGCCAGCGAGGCGAAGCTCTGATCTCGCTGGCCCATCCCGACTTCCGCGCCGAATTGACGCGCGAGCTGAACCAGCACGTCCTGATTTCGATGAGCCCGTGAACCCGATCCTGCTCCTGTTCCTGGTCATCGGGCTGGGGCATGTGCTCGGCTCGCTCCGACTGGGACCGTTCTCCCTGGGCGTGGCCGGCGTGCTGTTCGCGGGGATCGCGGTGGGGAGCCTCGATCCGGGCCACCTGGAGCTGCCCCCGATCGTCTCGATGCTCGGCCTGGTGCTCTTCGTGTACTGTATCGGGCTGGCGTCCGGACCGGGAGTCTTTCAGGCCTTCTCGACCCCGCGCGGAATCCGGCTGTCGTTCCTCACCCTGGCGGCCATCGTCGCGGCCGGCGCCGTCTGCCTGGGCCTGACACGCCTGGCCGGATTGCCGCCCCTGGAAGCGGCCGGGCTCTTCTGCGGCGGCCTGACCAACACGCCCGCTCTGGCAGCCCAGCTCGAGTCCCTGCACGGCCAGAGCCAGCCCGTGGTGGGGTATTCGGTGGCCTATCCGTTCGGCGTGATCGGCTTGTTTCTGGCCATGGCCCTGATCAGCCGGGGCTCCATGGCGCGCGACCGCGAGGCCTGGCGCCGCCACTCCCAGAGCGGTCCGGTATACGCCCGCAACTACCGCGTGACCCGCCTCAAGCCCAACGGCAACCAGCTCGAGGTCGGCTGGCTGCAGGAGTCCTGCGGCCTGGTGGTCTCGCGACGCCTGCACGAGGGGCGCCTCCAGCGCGTCGGGACGGACGCCGTCCTGGCGCCGGGTGACCTGGTCGTGGCGGTGGGCACCCAGGATATGCACGAGCGCTCGGCCGAGCTGCTGGGCGAGCCCTCGCAGGAGCACCAGGAGGTCAACCCGGTCCTCACCTACCGCCGCTTCTTCGTCTCCAACCGGGCGACCGTGGGCAAGCCGCTCGGCCAGCTCGACTTCGACGGCACCGTAACCCGGGTGCGCCGAGGCGACGTCGAGATGCCGGCCTCTCCCGGCCTGACGCTGGCGGTAGGGGACGTGGTGCGCGTGGTGGCCGACCCGGAGCAGATGCCGGAGCTGGCCGAGTTCTTTGGCGATTCGCTCGAGGCCGCCGCCCATCCCGATCTTTTGAGCGTGTCCATCGGGCTGGTCGCGGGCGTGCTGCTGGGCTCGCTTCCCCTGCCCACGGGCGGCAGCCTGGGCGCGGCCGGCGGGGCGCTGATCGCCGGCCTGGTCCTGGGACGGCTGGGCCGCACGGGAGACCTGATCTGGACCATGTCGCTGGAGACCAATCTCACTTTGCGGCACGTCGGCCTGGTGCTGTTTCTGGCCGCGGTGGGCCTGACCGCCGGCAGCCAGTTCGTGCCCGCCTTCCGGGCCAACGGACCGGCCCTTTTGCTCGCGGGCGCAGCCGTGACGACGACCTCCGCCCTCGTTCTGGCCCTGGGCGGACGCTTCTGGCTGCGCGAGAACCTGGTGCCTCTGTTGGGCGTCATGGCCGGAGCGCACACGCAGCCGGCGGGCCTGGCGTTCGCCGAGTCCCTGGCTGACTGCGAAGGGGTGGGCGTCGGCTACGCCGCCGTGTTCCCGGTGGCCATGCTGGCCAAGATCGTGCTGGCCACATTCCTGGTCAATCAACTGGGGCACTGATGCAAATCATTTGCATGAACCCCTCGAGGTGTGCATAATCCGCCCATGGCAAAAATGATCGATGTTACCGAGCTGATCCTGCGCGACGCCCACCAGAGCCTCATGGCCACGCGGATGGCCCTGGAAGACATGGTGCCCGCCCTCGAGGATCTCGACGCGGCCGGCTACTGGTCGCTCGAATGCTGGGGCGGCGCTACCTACGACGCCTGCATCCGTTTTCTGAACGAGGACCCCTGGGAGCGGCTGCGCACCTTCCGCAAGCTGTTGCCCAAAACCCGGCTGCAAATGCTGCTGCGCGGCCAGAACCTGCTGGGCTACCGGCACTATGAGGACACCGTGGTCGACCGCTTCGTGGAGAAGTCGGCCGAGAACGGGATGGACGTGTTTCGCGTCTTCGACGCGCTCAACGACCTGCGCAACCTGGACCGTCCGATCCGCGCCGTCAAGCGGGTCGACAAGCACGCGCAGGGCACCATCTGTTACACGGTCAGCCCACTGCATACCGTGGACAAGTTCGTCGAGATGGCCCAGAAACTGGTGGAGATGGGTTGTGACTCCATCTGCATCAAGGACATGGCGGCCCTGCTCAAGCCCCAGCCCGCCTTCGACCTGGTTCAGGGCATCAAGCGCCGCTGCGGTCAAGAGGTGCGCGTGCAGGTGCACGTGCATGCCACCACGGGCGTGACCATGGTCAGCCTGATGAAGGCGATCGAGGCCGGCGCGGACGCGGTGGACACCGCCATCAGCTCTCTCAGCCTGGGTCCGGGCCACAACCCGACCGAAAGCCTGGTGGAAATGCTCGATGGGACGGGCTACACGACCGGACTGGCCATGGACCGCGTGCTGAAGGCGCGCGACCATTTCGCCCGGGTTCGGCCGCGCTACGCCGAGTTTCTGTCCAACATCACGGGTGTGGACACCGAGATCTTCTCCAGCCAGATCCCGGGTGGGATGATCTCCAATATGGAGAGCCAGCTCAAACAGCAGGGCGCCGCCCACCGCATGCGCGAGGTGCTGGCCGAGGTGCCGCGTGTCCGCGAGGTGGCTGGCTTTCCCCCGCTGGTGACGCCCTCCTCGCAGATCGTGGGCACCCAGGCGGTTTTCAACGTGATGATGGGGCCCTACAAAGCCCTGACGGGCGAGTTCTCCGACCTGATGCTGGGCTACTACGGCGAGACCATCGCTCCGCGCGATCCGGACGTCATGAAGCTGGCCCAGGACAAGACCGGCAAGCCGCCGATCACCGGACGCCCCGCCGACCTGCTGCACCCCGAGTGGGAGGCCCTGCGCGAGGCGGCCCTGAGCCTGCCGGGCAACAACGGCAGCGACGAGGACGTGCTGACCTATGCCATGTTCCCGCAGGTCGCCCCCGGCTTTTTCGAGCACCGGCGGCTCGGACCCAAGAATCTGGGGCGGGCGCCGGCCGAGTCGTCCTTCGACCCGGTTCGCACCCCGATCCAGTACACCGTGACCCATAACGGAAAGTCCCACAAAGTGATGGTGAGCCCGGCATGAAAATGAAAGAACGCATCGAGGCGCTGCGCGAGCGCCGGAACCAGATCGACCTCGGGGGCGGTGAAGACCGCCTGGAGAAGCAACATTCGCAGGGCAAGCTGACCGCCCGCGAGCGCATCGCCGCGCTGGTGGACAGCGACAGCTTCGAGGAAAGCGGCCGCTTTGCCCAGCACCGCGCCACCCTGTTCGGCATGGCGGACAAGCCGCTCCCGGCCGACGGGGTCATCACCGGGGCCGCGTCCATCGGCGGCCGCCTGGTGCACCTGGCCAGCCAGGATTTCACCGTGGCCGGCGGCTCGGCGGGCGAGGTGCACTGCCAGAAGATCGCTTCCTGTATGCACCAGGCGCTCCAGACGGGCTCCCCGTTCGTCTTCGTCAACGACTCGGGGGGCGCGCGCGTGCAGGAGGGCATCGACTCTCTGTCGGGTTACGGCAAGGTCTTCCACGCCAACGTGGAGCTCAGTGGCGCCGTGCCTCAGATCGCGCTCATCTGCGGACCCTGCGCGGGCGGCGCGGCCTACAGCCCCGCCCTGGCCGACTTCGTCATCCAGACCCGCCGGGCTCAGATGTTCATCACCGGTCCCGACGTCATCCGGCAGGTGACCCACGAGGAGGTGACCCCGGACATGCTGGGCGGCCCGGATGCCCACATGCAGAAATCGGGCGTGATCCACTTCATCGCCGAGGACGACGCGGGCGCCATCGCGATCTGCCATAAGTTGCTGTCGTTTCTCCCCTCCAACAACCTGCAGGACCCGCCCCGCCTCGAGCACGATGGGAGCGTGCAGTATGACGAAGAGATGAACTCCATCCTGCCCGAGGATCCCAAGCAAGGCTACGACGTGCGCAAGATCATCGGCCGCGTCGTCGACCAGGGCGACTTTCTCGAGGTGCAGGCCGGCTACGCCCCCAACCTGGTCGTGGGCTTCGGCCGGATCGTCGGCCTGGCCGTCGGCGTGGTCGCCAACCAGCCGAGCTATCTCGCGGGGGTGCTGGATATCAACGCCAGCGTCAAAGCCAGCCGGTTCATCCGCTTCTGCAACGCCTTCAACATTCCGCTGATCACCTTCGTGGACGTCCCGGGCTTCTTGCCGGGCGTGCAACAGGAGCATCAGGGCATCATCCGCCACGGGGCCAAGATGCTGTTTGCCTACTCGGCCGCCACTGTGCCCACCCTGACCGTCATCCTGCGGAAAGCCTACGGGGGAGCCTACCTGGCGATGTGCGCCAAGGACCTGGGGGCCGACCGCTGCCTGGCCTGGCCCACGGCCGAAGTGGCCGTGATGGGTGCCGAGGGCGCGGCCGAGATCGTGTTCCGCCGCGAGATCAAGACCCCCGAGGACCGGACCCGCATGATCGAGCAGTACCGCAGCGCCTTCTCGACGCCCTACGTGGCCGCCTCGCGCGGGCTGGTCGACGACGTCATCGAGCCCGGGGAGACCCGGGCCCAGCTGGCCCGCTCGCTGGAGTACCTGCTCACCAAGCGCGGCCTCCGCCCGGCCAAGAAACACGGGCTGATCCCGCTATGACCGAGGAGGTGCTGCGGCTACAGTCCGAAGTGCGCGAGCTCAGGAAGCGGGTCGAGCGGCTGGAAGGCTTGTTGTTCGAGCTGCGCGAGCCGATTCCCGAGGACGATCTGGTGGTGCTGTCAGCGGCCGTGGCCGCCTATCTGGGCAAGCGGACGCGCATCCGCCAGATCCGCCTGCTGGGCAACAAGAACTGGGCCATGCAGGGGCGAGTGTCCCTGCAGGCTTCCCATGACTGGAGTCATCGATGAAGCTGAAGATTACTATCGACAACCGCGTCTACGAGGTGGAGGTGGAGGCCTCCGAGCCCGAGCCCCAGGCCGTCTCGGCCGTCTCGCTCTCGCCGGTCGCCGCGGCGCCCCCGCCGCCTGCGCCGGCCGCCGCTTCGGAAAATGCCGGGCTGAGCCCGGTAGCCGGAGTCGTGGTCAAGGTCCTGGTGGGGCCCGGCGATACGGTGACCGCGGGCCAGACCCTGATCATCCTCGAGGCCATGAAGATGCAGACCGAGATCACCGCCCAGCGGGCGGGCACCGTCGCCAAGGTCCTGGTTACGGCCGGGAATGCCGTGCAGGGCGGCCAGCCTCTCTACGAGATGGAGTAGTCAGCGCCCGGCGAGTCTCCTGATGGCGTCCACCAGCACGTCATGCGGTGCCACCGTGTCGACCCAGCCGTCCACGTCCGCCTTGCGGAGATTCGGACGCAGGGGAGAGACCCTCGCCAGGATGCGGCTGCCAGGGTAAAGCCTGCGAAAACTCTCGGCCTCGTCACTGTGGGTCAGATTGACGACGACCACGTCAGGCACTTCGGTACTGACCTGCTGCTCCACGCGAAGGTCCGGCTCGGCCCCCAGAAGATTTGCCATTCCGGCGCGGACCGCGCTGTCCGTACTGGTCAACAGAACATGGATGGGTCTGGACACCTCAGGAAGCAGCTTTGAGTTCCATGTGGCTGTGGGGGCGGAGCCAGCTCGAGTTCTCGCGCACGGCGCGCTCGAAGGCCGGCGAGGTGTCCAGCAACCGCAGGCGGCCGCCGTGATCCGCCATCCACTCCGCGGCGGTCGCCACCAGGTTGACGGCGGCTGCATCCGCCTGGTTGACTCCACCGAGGTCAAGCCCGAGAAGGCGAGGCTCGCCTTCCAGAAGGTGGCCGAGCTGAGCCAGCAACTTCCCGAAAGTGGTCAGGTCCAGATTGCCGGTTACGCGCAGAATGGGAAACCCGAAGTTGTGGACGGAACGCACCTGAAGCACGAAAACTTCCTCCCCGCTCGATTCTCTCTCTCCGCAGTTTACGGCTTCGGAGGGGGTGCTGAATTCCGCCAGGTTGGCGGTTTCATGTCCATCGAAAGTAGGACCTCTAGGGGGCGGGCCGGGTGGTCAGGAGAAGCGTGGTGGAGAGCCGGCTGGGGACGGTCCGCTCGTCGACCGTCAGGGTTCCCTGGGTCGAAATGGTGACCGACTGCTTGAGGGGCACCCCGCTGGCGCGATCGACCACGAGGTGCCAGCGCGACTTCGTCAGGGAGCGGCAGGTCAGCTCCTGATTCCCTCCCTGCGATTGCGTGGTCAGCTCGATGTCGAGCGTGGCCACCTCGGGCTCGAGGCTCGTCAACCGACCCGACCCGTGGGTCTGGTTGGCCAGCACCAGCACCTGAGAGCCCAGGGGCAACATCTCGTAGGACATCGGTGGAGCCAGCGCCCAGCTTTCCCCCGCGCAGACCTCGGCCAGCGGGTAGAGATCGGGCTGCTCGATGAAGTCGCTCTCCACCAGCCCCAGTCTTTCGGTGACTCCGACCGGAAAGGCCGTGGGATAAGCCTCGTCGCGGCCAGTCTCGCGCCGGAGCCAGCGGGTCATGGTGCGGGTCAGAATCGTCTGCCCGGGGTTGCTCTCGCTCACGAGGTCGACCCAACTGACGTCGCTCTGCTCGTTGGTGGCTTCCGGCCCGCCCGGCCAGCCGATCCAGGTGCTCACGGCCACGGTGCCCTGCGTCACCCAGCTCGACTGCGCGGGGGGGTGATAGCGAAACTGCGTCCGAGGAGCCTCGCCGGCCGCCAGCACCAGGAACAGGAGCAGCCCGAGCAAGCGCACCTTCATGCGGTGAGGTCCTGCCAGGTTCGGTAGCCGCCCGAGAGGATGGACGCCTGGAAGCCTCGCTGCGACAGGAGGCGGGCCGCGTAGTAGGCGCGCTGACCGACCTGACAGCAAACCAGCAGCTGCCGGTCGCGTGGCAGCTCGCCCAGCCGGCGGCGCAATTGTGGGAGCGGCAGGTTGATCGCGCTGGGGATGTGCCCGCGCTCGAATTCCTCCGGGCTGCGCACATCCACCACCAGGCCGGGCCCGGAGATGACGTCCTCCCAGGAGCCCAGGCTCAGATCGCCGCGGACCACGTTGGCGGCGATCATGCCGGCCAGGTTGACGGGGTCACGAGCCGAGCCGTACTGGGGCGCGTAGGCCAGCTCGCTCTGCTCCAGGTCGAAGACGGTCGCGCCCATCTGCAGGGCCATCGCCAGCACGTCGATGCGCTTGTCGACTCCCTTGCGACCGACCGCCTGAGCGCCCAGAATCTTGCCGTCGTAGGGCCGGAACAGGAGCTTGAGATCGATCGGCGTGGCGCCCGGATAGTAGCCGGCGTGGTCGCCCGGATGAAGATGCACGACGGAGTAGCCGAGCATGCCCGCCATGCCGAGGCTGCGCTCGCTGGCCCCGGTCATGGCGACCGTGGTGCCGAACAACTGCAGGATGGCGGTGCCCTGAACGCCGCGGAAACGGGACGGGCGACCGCAGATCGAATCGGCGGCCACGCGCGCCTCCCGCTGGGCCGGGCCGGCCAGCGCCAGCAGCCCCGTCTGCTCGGTCACGACGTGGGTGACCTCGACGGCGTCCCCCACGGCCCAGATGCGCGGGTCGCTGGTCAGCATCTCTTCGTTGACGAGGATTCCCCCGTGGGGACCGAGCTCCAGCCCCGCCTCGCGGGCCAGCCGGGTCTCGGGGCGCACTCCCAGCGACAACACCACCAGGTCGGCCGCCAGCTCGCGACCGCTGGTCGTGCGCACGACCAGCCCCTCCTCGATGGCCACCAGGCCCTCCATCAGGTAGAGTGCCACGTTGTTGTTGCGCAATACCGTCGCCATGACGCCGGCTACCTCCGGATCGACCGGAGGCAGGACCTGGGGGGCCTTTTCCACGACCGAAACCTCGAGCCCGAGCCCGACCAGGTTCTCCACCAGCTCCAGGCCGATGAACCCCGCTCCCACGACGACGGCCTTCCGGGCGCCCACCTTGCCCACTCGTTCGATGATCCTGCGAGCGTCCTCCACGGTGCGCAGAGTGAAGACGCCCTCGAGGTCGATTCCAGGCAGGGGGGGACGAACCGGGCTGGCTCCGGGAGCCAGCACGAGCGCGTCGTAGGGGAGGTGATACGTCTTGTCGTCGGCCAGCGAGCGCACGACGACCTGCTGCTCGATGCGGCGGATGGCCATGGCTTCGTGGCCCGTGCGCACGTCGATGGCGAAACGCTCCTGGAACAGCTTCGGGGTCGCCACCAGGAGGTCCGACTCCCGGGGGATCACCGAGCCCACGAAGTAGGGCAGACCGCAGGTCGCGTAGGAGACGTGGGGTCCGCGCTCGAGGATCGTGATCTCCGCTTCCTCGTCCAGGCGTCGTAACCGCGCCGCGCAGGTCGCCCCTCCCGCCACTCCTCCCACGACCACGATCCGTTTCATCTGCCGGTCCGCCTTTCCGGGCTCGCGCGAGCCTCAGCCCCAGTATGCGCGCTCGCCGCGGCCCGGGGTATGATCAGGGTCAGGCCCTGATCCACGTCATAGGGGTGAGAGAACGGGCGCGCTATGCTCAAGCCATGGAACGCGCCTGGCAATTCTCCCTCGTGGTCCTGATGGTGCTCCTCCTGGCCCTGAGCGCCTGGCAGACCCTGGAGCCGACGCGCACCATTCCCTACAGCCAGTTCCTCGAGCTGCTCGAAAACGGGAAAGTCGCCGAGGTCACCCTGTCGGGAGACCAGCTCAGGGGCCAGCTGAAGCAGCCCGAAAAGGAAGGCTGGAAGCTCTTCTCGACCCGACCGGTCAACCCCGAGCTGGCCGAGCTCCTGGCGCGCCATAACGTCAAGTTCAGCAACGAAGGAAGCGGCGGCAGCTTCTGGGGTGAGCTGGCGCTGTGGTTCCTCTTCCCTCTCTTTCTGGTCGTGATCATGACCGCGGGCCTGCGGCGCCTCCGCGAGCCTGGAGAAAACCGCCTGGATTCGTTTGGGGCCAGCCGGGCCAAGGTCTACGAGGAAAAGAACATCCGGACCACGTTCGCCGAGGTGGCCGGCGTGGACGAGGCCAAAGCCGACCTCGAGGAAGTCGTGTCGTTCCTGCGCAATCCCCGCGATTACAACCGGCTGGGGGCGCACCTCCCCCGCGGCATCATGCTGGTCGGCCCGCCCGGAACCGGCAAGACCCTGCTGGCCCGCGCCCT
The DNA here is from genome assembly GCA_039809865.1 of Vulcanimicrobiota bacterium. GTDB lineage: Bacteria > Vulcanimicrobiota > Xenobia > Xenobiales > QWHO01 > QWHO01. The sequence continues at coordinate 6,506 of JBDHVW010000141.1, read as the reverse complement.
GGCGGGGGAAGCCGGCGTTCCGTTCTTCTCGATCAATGGCTCGGAGTTCGTGGAGATGTTCGTGGGCGTGGGCGCCGCCCGCGTCCGGGACCTGTTCGCGCGGGCCAAGAAGAGCGCCCCCTGCATCATCTTCATCGACGAGCTGGACGCGCTGGGGCGGGCCCGCAGCGGCGTCAGCGGACTGAGCGGCCACGACGAGAAGGACCAGACGCTCAATCAACTCTTGAGCGAGCTCGACGGCTTCGATCCCCAGCGGGGAATCGTGCTGCTGGCCGCCACCAACCGCCCCGAGACGCTCGATCCCGCGCTCCTGCGGGCGGGGCGGTTCGACCGGCACGTGCTGGTGGACCGGCCCGACAAGAACGGGCGTCTGGCCATCCTGAAGGTCCACGTCCGGGGAGTGCCGCTGGCTCCCAGCGTGGACCTGAGCGAGGTGGCCGGGCTGACGACCGGTTTCACCGGGGCCGAGCTGGCCAATCTGGTCAACGAGGCCGCCATCATCGCGACCCGGCGCAAGGCCGTCTCGGTCGGTCCGGACGATTTCGTGGGCGCCCTCGAGAGGCTGGTGGCCGGGCTCGAGAAGAAGACCCGGCTGCTCAACCCGGCCGAGCGCGAGATCGTCGCCTTTCACGAATCGGGCCACGCGATGGTGGCGCTGGCGCTGCCCGGAACGGAGACCGTGCACAAGGTCTCGATCATTCCTCGCGGAATCGGAGCCCTGGGCTACAACATCCAGCGCCCGGCGGAAGACCGCTACCTGACCACCCGCCGCGAGCTGGAGACGAAGATGGCCGTCCTGCTGGGGGGGCGCGCGGCCGAGATGCTGATCTTCGGGGTTCCCACTACGGGGGCCAGCGACGATCTGGACAAAGCGACCTCCCTGGCTCGCCACATGGTAATGCGCTATGGAATGTCGGACAGCCTGGGTCTGGCCACCGTGGCCGACGAGCAGCCTCTCGAGAAGCGCGCCTGCAGCGAGGAAACGGCAGCGCGCGTCGACCGATCCGTGCGCGAGCTGGTGGAGCAGGCCTTCCGCCGGGCCCTGGAGGCGCTCGAGCGCAATCGAGAGCCGCTCGAACGGATGGCCCGCGCCCTGCTGCAAAAGGAGACTTTGAACGCGGACGAGCTGCCGCAGCCGGTGTGGCGCGGCGATGCCTATGACGGGGATCATCGCGCGGCCCCGGTCGAGCAGGTAGGCTGAGACCATGAGAAAGATGCTGCTCCTGGCGCTGATCCTCTTCTTCCTGGCCGTGCTGGCTGGCTTTGCCGGCCCCGCCGGGTGGGCCCGGGGTCTGGCCGTGGCGAGCCGCGTCTGCTTCGTGTCGTTCCTGATCATGCTGGCCGCGGGCTGGGCCGCCCACTGGCGACGGCCGTGAAATCGGGTCTGCTGCTGCTCGCCCTGCTGCTGGGCCCGGTCGCGGCCGAGCCCCACCAGGGCAATCCCGGGCGCGGCCTCCCGATCTACGCCGCCTACTGCGCCTCATGCCACGGATTCGAGGGGCGAGGCGACGGGCCGATGGCGCCCCGGCTTCGCCAGGAAGGCTTTCCCCCGGCCAACCTCAGCGCTTCCAGCCTGCAGGATCGTCTGAGTGACTCCGCGCTCGAGGCTCGCATTCGCAAGGGTCACAACGCCCGCTTCATGCCTTCCTGGGAGGGCACGCTCAGCGACGGGCAGCTCCACGACCTCGTGGCCTTCGTGCGTGAGCTCCGTCTCAAGGGGCCTCCGGCCCCGTCCCCCCTCTTCGCGATCGCCGAAACCTTCGAGCAAGGTCGCATCCTGTACGGCTTTCGCTGCCTGGCCTGTCACGGCGAGGGCGGCCACGGGGATGGACCCCTGATCCTGGCCGCCGGCGGGCGGATGCCGGACCTGTCCGGCGGAGTGCTGCGCAGCTACTCCGACAGCGAGTTGCGCCAGATCGCCACCGGTGGCCTGGGGCATCCCCGTTACGAAAAATCCATGTGGAGCAGCCCGCTCGCTCCCGGCGAGCTGGACGCCCTGGTCTTCTTCTTGCGAGGCCTGGGATTCCAGCTTGCCCCGTAGCCCATTGGAGGAGGAAAACCATGCATGACACCGGCACCCGGCGCGACGAGCACAAAACCTGGAATCGCGAGCATGTGCACTGGCTCGAGGACCTGACCCGCTGGCGCGAGGAGAGGCGCGAGGCCCTGGAGCTGGTTCTGGACGTCGAGCGCGTCCTGCGCTTTCCCGACGAGCACTGGAATGTCCATCAGGAGGCGATGGTCGCCCTGGAGCAGGAGCTCGCCCGTCACCAGCACCATCTCGACCAGGGCGAGGACGACGTCCTGGAGCGGGCTCGCCATGACGCGAGCCGGGCCAAGCACGCCCACGAGAAGGCCGCGCACACCCAGCTCAAGGCACGCCACGAGTCGGTCATGCAGCACGTCCGAGCCCTGCACAATCTGCTGGCGCGGTCTTGAAGCGCTCCGTGGACCGTCGCGCCAACGGGCAATCTCCGGGCTCTCTTCCGGCCGAGAAGGCTCGCCGGGAATGTCCCCTGTCCGCCATTCCCTTTCGAAACACGGACGAGGTGGAAGGCGAGCCCGACATCCTGGGTCAGGAGCGGGCCCAGGAGGCTCTGGGTTTCGGCATCGCCATCGAGCACGAGGGTTACAACCTGGTTGCGCTCGGTCCCGAAGGTATCGGCAAGCAAAGCCTCCTGCGGGGCTTTCTGGAGAGTCGCGCCCGCCAGGCTCCCACTCCTGAGGACTGGTGCCACGCCATGAACTGGAGCAACCCGGCCCGCCCCCTGGCCTTCAGCCTGCCGGCCGGTCGCGGCGCCCGCCTGCGCGACGAGCTGCAGGAAGCCTTGAAGACCCTGCGCCGCGCTTTGCCGGTCGCGTTTGCCAGTGAAGAGTACCGGACCCGCAAACAACGCCTGGACAGGGCCCTGCAAGAAGAGCGAGCCCGCCTGCTGGATCCGGTCAGGGCGCGCGCCGCGGCGCGGGGAATCAGCCTCGGAGAGACCGAGTCGGGACTGCTCCTGGAGCCGGACTGCGAGCTCGACGAGCTCTCCGTGACCGAGCGGGAGGCTCTCAAAATCTTTCTGGACTCGCTCGAGGTCGAGATCGAGTCCCTGTTTGGCCAGCTCCTGGCCATCGACCAGCGCTATGCGGAGGGAATCCTGACCCTGGAGCGCGAGCTGGCCTCCGGCGTCGCCCGGCAGGCCCTGCAGGCGGTGCGCGCCAGCCACGCCGATCTGCCCCGCGCGACCGCCTTCCTGGCGGAGCTCGAAGCGCGCGCGACCGAGAACTACGAGGAGTTTCAGGATACCGAGAGCAGCGAGCCCGGCGAAGGGCCCGAGCTCAATCGCTACCAGCTCAACCTGGTGATCGACAACGGCAAGCAACGGGGAGCGCCGGTCGTCTACGAGGACAACCCGACGAGCGCGAACCTCATCGGCCAGGTGCAGCAAATCTCGTGGATGGGCACTCTGGTGACCGATTTCACCCTGATTCGTCCCGGAGCTTTCCACCGCGCTCGCGGCGGCTATCTCCTGCTGGACCTGGCCAAGCTGATCGAGCGACCGGACGCCTGGAAAGCGCTCAAGCGCGCTCTGCGAGCGGGCGAATTCCGCCCGCGTCCGCCCCAATCGCCGGTCGCGCCGAGGCTCGACGTGCAGCCCATCCCCCTGGCGAGCACGAAGGTCTTGCTGCTGGGAGACCGAGAGCTCTACGAGGCCATGCTGGCCGCCGACCCCGACTTTCCCGAGCTCTTCAAAGTGGTGGTCGAGTTCGAGGAGACGCTCCCCCGCGAGGGCGCGGAAGGACGCTTCGCCCGGACTCTGGCCCGGCTCGTCGCCAAGATGGGCCTGCGCCCCTTCGAGCGCCCTGCCATCGCGCGCCTGGTCGAAGAAGCCGCCCGGCGGGCCGAGGATGCGACCCGGCTGTCGCTCCACATGCGGCCGCTGGCCGACCTCCTGGTCGAAACCGACTACTGGGCCGGCCACGAGGGCTGCCCGGTCGCCTCCGCCCGGCACGTCGAGACCGCCCTGGCAGCCCAGCGCCGGCGCGCAAGCCGTCCCTGGGAGGCCGCTCTGGAGCAGATTCGGCGAAACTCCGTGCTGGTCGATACCGAGGGAGAGCAGGTGGGCCGAGTCAACGCCCTCTCAGTCGTCCAGGTGGGGCAACACTCATTTGGACTGCCCAACCGGGTCAGCGCCAGGGTCTGGCCGGGCAAGCCCGAGCTCTTGGATGTCGAGCGCGAGGTCGACCTCGGGGGACCGATTCACTCCAAGGGCATGCTGATTCTGCGCGCCTATCTGGCCGCCCACTACGCCACCCACCACCTGCTGGCGGTCTCGGGCAGCCTCGTCTTCGAGCAATCTTACTCGGTCATCGAGGGCGACAGCGCCTCGCTGGCCGAGCTGTGCGCGCTGCTCTCGGCTCTGGCCGAGAGCCCGGCGCGGCAGGCCCTGGCGGTGACCGGGTCGGTCAACCAGCATGGCCAGGTGCAATCCATCGGGGGGGTCAACGAGAAAGTGGAAGGTTTTTTCGAGGTCTGCCGGCAGCGTGGCCTCACCGGGCGCCAGGGAGTCATTCTTCCCGCCAGTAACGTGCAAAACCTCATGCTGAGCAGCGAGGTGGTGGAGGCCGTGCGGGCGGGGCGCTTTCACGTCTTTCCGGTCGAGCGCGTGGACGATGCCCTGGCTCTGCTCCTGGTGCATGACGACCTGAAAGCCCGGATCCAGGCGCGGCTGGCCAGCCTGAGTCAGGATGCCAGAGGCCTGCTGGCGGGCGGGCTGGCCTGACCGTGGACTACGTGACGCTCTTTCGAAGCTTGCCCTGTCTCCATCTCCTCCTGGCCCGCGATCTGACGATTCTGGACGCCAGCGATGCCTACTTGCGGGCCACCATGACCGTGCGAGACGCCATCATCGGCCGGCCGCTCTTCGAGGTCTTTCCGGATAACCCCGACGACCTGGAGGCGACCGGAACCCACAACCTGCGGGCCTCCCTGGACCGAGTTCTGGCCACGGGCCTGACCGACGTGATGGCCATCCAGAAATACGACATCCGCCAGCCCGAGGGCGACTTCGAGGAGCGCTACTGGAGCCCGGTCAACAGCCCCGTGCTCGACTCGGAAGGAAAGATTCTGTGCATCGTGCACCGGGTCGAAGACGTCACCGAGTTCGCCCGTCTCAAGCAACGCGGCGTGGAGCTCGAAGCCGAGGTCTTCGTGAACCTGCAGAACCTGCAAAAGGCCAACCTGCTCTTGCGGGAGGCCAACGAGGAGCTTTTGCGTTGGCGCCAGGAGGCGATGCAGGAGCTGCAATTCCGGGCCATGGCGATGGAGCACGTCCACACCGAGAGCCAGACCATCATGGACCTGGCCGTGGACGCCATTCTCACGATCGACGAGAAGGGCACCGTGCTCTCGGCCAATCGAGCCGTGGAGCGGATCTTCGGATACTCGCTCGCCGAGGTCGTCGGTCGCAACGTCAACATGCTGATGCCCGAACCGCACCATGCCAGGCACGACGGCTACCTGCGGAATTACCTGGCCACCGGGAAGGCGGGTATTATCGGCGTCGGGCGGCAGGTCGAGGCGAGGCGCCGGGACGGAAGTCACTTCCCCGCCCACCTGGCCGTCACCGAGGTGAACGCCGGCGGCAAGAGGCGCTTCACCGGCTTCATCCGGGACATCTCCGACGTGGTCCGGCTGCGCACCGAGATGCGGCGGCGAGAGACCGAGTACGCCGAGCGTGAGGAAGCGGTGCGCCATACCGTGGCCCACGAAGAGCGACGCTTCCTCTCTCGCGAGCTCCACGACTCGGTGTCCCAGGCGCTCTTCGGCATCGTGCTGGGCACCCAGGCCGCCCTCAGCGCCAAAGACATGGAAGGGGTGCGCGAGTCCCTGGATTACGTGATGTCCCTGGCCGAATCCGGCCTGGCCGAGATGCGGGCGCTGATCCTCGAGTTGCGTCCGGAGTCGCTGGAATCGGAGGGCCTGACCGGCAGCCTGGCCCGTCAGATACGGGCCCAGGCGCGGCGCCACGGCCTGGTGCTCCACCTGGAGCTGGGTGACGAGCCGCTGGCCCCCATCGGAGTCAAGCACGAATGCTATCGTATCGTCCTGGAAGCCGTCCAGAACGTGGTCAAGCACGCCAACGCCCGCAACCTGACGGTGCGCCTGTTCTCGGAAACCGGCCGCCTGGAGCTCTACGTCGAGGACGACGGCAGGGGATTCGTGCCGGCCGAGGTGCCGCCCGATCGGGTGGGGCTCAAGTCCATGCGCGAGCGCATCGAAGGACTGAGCGGCCACCTGGAGATCGAGACCGGCTCGGGATCCGGAACCCGAGTGCGCGCGCTGGTGGGCCTGCCGGCCGAAAGAGAGGACTCCCCGGGAGTCCCGGGCTAGGGCGGGCTAGGGCCTGTTGACATTCACTGCTCTTCAATTGGGCGGCACTTGGAAAAACCACGGAGAGCAGTAGAGTAGAGCGGGGGGCGTCCAGCGAGTAGCTGGCACGTCCCCGCCCCCTCATCGA
>JBDHVW010000140.1:0-16423 GCA_039809865.1 Vulcanimicrobiota bacterium | reverse complement strand
GCCCTGATACTACGTATCAGGCCTTCCACTCCACCCCTGCCCAGCGGGGGCTTGAGAAAGTCTCACCTGTATAACTAAGAATATTCCTCAAGTGGTCCAGCTCATGGGGTCCACCTCTCTCTTTGCCTCTCGAAAAGTGCGCCGGAGACATGGGGACCACCTGGGGACCAATTCGCCCCCACGGCCCGATCCAGCCCACAATGCCATGTCACCGGAACCCGCATGAAATAAGCCTTCTCACCACCTGTCACCATGCCCCACCATGCCCCAAAAAACTCTCGTAAAGTTCAGGTCGACCACCACCTGCCATCCTCGAAGGGGAAGATCGTTCCCTCGTCACACATGGGCGGTATGAAGGGAATCCTCCTCGCCGGCGGGCTCGGCACGCGCCTCTATCCCGTGACGACCGGGCTCAACAAGCAGATGCTGCCGGTCTACAACAAGCCGATGATCTACTATCCGCTCAGCATCCTCATGCTGGCGGGAATCCGCGAGATCCTCGTGATCAGCAACCCCGACGACATCCCGCGCATCCAGTCCGTGCTCAAGGACGGCTCGCACTGGGGCCTCGACCTGCAATACGCCGTGCAGGACGCCCCCCGCGGCATCGCCGAGGCCTTCCTCATCGGCAAAGAATTCCTCAACGGCTCCCCCGCCTGCCTCGTGCTGGGAGACAACCTCTTCTACGGGCGCGGGCTGCCCGCCATCCTGCGCCAGGCCGCCGAGCTGACCGAGGGCGCCATCGCGTTCGCCTGTCCCGTGGCCGACCCGACCCGATTCGGAATCGTGGCCTTCGACGAGGAAGGCCACGTGGTCAGCCTGGAGGAGAAACCCAAAGTCCCCCAGTCCAACTTCGCCGTGATCGGACTCTACTTCTACGACGGCAAGGTCTGCGACATGGCGGCCGAGCTGAAGCCCTCCCGCCGCGGCGAGCTGGAGATCACCGACCTGAACAACGCCTACCTCGCCCAGGGCAAGCTGCAGGCCCGCGTGCTGGGCCGCGGCACAGCCTGGATGGACGCCGGCACCCCGCAAGCCCTGCTGGAGGCCTCCGCCTTCGTGGCCGCCATCGAGACCCGCCAGGGACTGCTCATCTCGAGCCCCGAGGAGATCGCTCTCCGCATGGGCTTCGTCAGCGTGGACCAGTACCGCGCCATTCTGGCCGCCACCCCGCCCTCGGAGTATCGCGACGCGCTGGTGCGCGTGCTGCAAGACTTCCAGAGCCCGCAGGTGCCCTGAGAAACCGGCCAGAATTCTCCCGGGAATGCTCTCCCTCCACGCGGTCAACTCTCGTCTGGCGCTGTGGCACAGGCCGCAAACCAGCGCCTCCGGCGGGCCCGTGGACCAGTACCTCGCCGAGCAGCGCCACCAGAAGGAAGCGCGCGTCGAGCACAAGCTCAGCGGGCTGGCCCTCCGGCAAGAGTGCCACGGCCCCGTCAAAGGCCTCGAGCTCGAGCTGCGCCAGTTGGCCGAGTCGATCGTGGCCGACCCTCTCGACGATCCGCACTCTAGCGAGAACGATCGCCGGGAGCTGAACGAGGCCCTGGCCCGCGTGACGGCTCCCGAGCCCGACCTTCTGCGGCAAACCGTGCACCTCGCCCAGGTGGTCGAGACGCGCTCCCGGGAGCCTGGCGTCGACCCTCGCGTTCGGGAGGCAGCGGATGATGCGGCCTTCGGCCAGGCTCTCCGCCAGCGCCTGTTGGCCTGGGGCCACGAGCTTCCGCCTCCCGCCGAGCGCATGGATTATCTCCCCTGCTCCCGCGCGCAGGTGACGGCCCAGGGCCAGGTGGTGCCGGCCCCGCCCCGAATCCGCTCGGCCGAGTTGGACGAGCTCCTGCGAGGCGTCCGCCCCCCCACGACCGAACTCTTACGGGAGCTGGTCCAACAGGGTCCCTGGACCTTGCCCGAGCAAGCCGGGGTTCTGAGCGACCTTTTGAAAGGCGAGCAGCGTCAGCTCGCGGCCCCCTTGCTGGACGACATCCTGCGGCTGCCCGTGCAGGCCCGCGAAGCCGGTCTGGACCGTTCCGAGGAGTGCGCGCGGGCGCTGCAAGTCGTCCTGGGCGCCTTCGCCCAGGGCTTTCCCGAACGGGTGGACGCGTCCTTGCTGGCGGGAATGGCCGTCGGATTGAGGGCTCCGGGCAAGAAGGCGCCCGAGGCCGCCCTCGCCAATCTCGCGGCCTGCTGCGGGAAGAAAAGCGAGCTGTGGGCCTTCGCGGCCCACGAGGTGCTCAAGGCCGCCCGGGACGAGGGCCCCGTTGCGGGCGGCTTCCAATTCTTGCGCCAGGCCACGTTCGGAGGGTGGAAGCCGAGCCCGGAGCAGCTCGCCCAGATCACCGGGCAGACGCTGGCCACAGCGTGCAATCTGAGCGACAACCTCAGCCGGAGCGGCCAGGACCATCAGGTCATGAAGGAAGGCTTCCGCCTGCTGGCAGACCTGCCCAACCCCTATCCCTTCGCTGCCGAGGCGGCCCAGCTGGTGTTTCGCGCCCAGGGCATGCTGATGCCCCCGGAAGTCACGCTGGCCGGCCTGGTGGCGCCCTACGGCGAGGACAAGCTGATCGGCGAGCTGACGACGGCCCTCTCCGCCGTCTCCCGCGTCGACGACCTGACCGTGGGGATGCAAAACGCCCTGCGCGCGCTGGGCAAAGAGCCCGAGATTCAAGCGGCCCTGCGGCCGTTACTTCCGGCCGGCGTCAGGACGCAGGCGATACAGAACGTCATGCTCGAGAACGCGCGACAGGTCCAGGCGAGCGCCACGCCGGCCACGCTGGGGCAGGCCCTGCAGCTCCAGCAGACCTACTTCCAGGGAGCCACCTACCAGCCCGGGGGCAGCGGCTGGGAGGACTTCTTGCGCACTTACGAGCGCGCCGAATTGCCCGCTGAGGCCAGGATGCCCGATTTTGGCAGTCTCACCACCAGGGCCCAGGCGGTGGAGGCATCGCTGGCGTTGGTGGCGCTGAAAGCTCCGCCCGGACAGGCTTCCGCGGCCAGGCTCATTCTGAGCGAGCATCTTCGCCGCGAGGGCGCCGTGCTGCCGGCCTGGATCGCGTTTTGCGAGGCCATGGACCAGGGCGACCTGAACGGCCAGATGCGCGGGCACCTGGGGTTGAGCGACGTCGCCTCGGCCGGAGTGGCGCTCCAGGGCGACCACGTCAAAGTCGGCAGCGTGTCGTTACGGATGCGCAAACGCAGCTGACGACAGGTCCTCGACGCGCGTGACCGGCGCCGCGCACGTGTAGTTGCTGCAGACGTAAACCCCCGGTCCGGATTTGCCCTCGAGCAGGGGCCAGCTCGGCCCGGTGCGGGCCAGGATCGCCAGCGGGAGAAAACGCTTGCCGACCGCCTGCTTCAGGTCGGCGTCGTCGGCGGTGAAGACGATCTCCTGGGGCGGGCCCAGGTAGAAGTGGATGGCGCGCAGCAGCAGCCCGAAAGCCGCCGGCATGGACGCCGCCAGGGAAGCCAGGCGGCGGATCCCCGCCTCGGCCAGCTCGGCCATCGGGCGGTCGCCGGTGAGGCGCCCCAGCCAGACCAGGCAGAGCAGCATCAGGTTGTTGCCCGACGGCGTGGCGCCGTCCTCGAGCTCGGTGGGCCGGAGCAACAGGTCCTTCTGGTCGGGGTCGGAGAGGTAGAACGTGCGATCCTCCGGATCCCAGAAACGCTCGATGGTGAGCCGCGCCAGGCGCAGCGCGTGCTCGACGTGCGAGGGCTCGAAGTCGGCCTGGTACAGGTTCAGCAGGGCCCAGATCAGGCCGGCGTAATCATCCACGAAGCCCAGCCCGGAGGCTTTGCCGTTCATCCAGGTGTGAGCCAGGCGGCCGTCGGGCAGGCTCATCTCCTGGAGGATGAAGTCGACGTTGCGACGCGCCGTCAGCACGTAGTCCACGTTGCCCAGGGCCAGGCCGGCCTTGGCGAAGGAAGCCGCCATCAGGCCGTTCCAGGCCACCAGCACCTTGTCGTCGCGACCCGGCGCCACGCGCTTGGAGCGCTCGGCGAAAAGCTTCTTGCGGGCGGCGTCGATCGTCGAGCGGGCCTCGGCCAGGGTGACGTTGTGCTTGACCGCCACCACGTCCTCGTCCAGGGGCCGGTTGAGGATGCTGGTGCCGTGCTCGAAGTTGCCCCCGCGCTCGACGCCCAGGGCGTCGCCAACGAGCCGGGCGTCGTCGCCCAGGACCTCGGTGAGCTGCTCGGGGGTCCAAACGAAGAACTTGCCTTCCTCACCCTCGGAATCGGCGTCCTGGGTGGAGTAAAAGCCGCCCTTCGCGTCGGTCATCTCGCGCCGGACGTAGTCCAGCGTCTCCACCGCCACCTGGCGGTAGAGCTCCTCGCCGGTCGCCTGCCAGGCCTCCAGGTAGACCTCCGAGAGCAGCGCGTTGTCGTAGAGCATCTTCTCGAAGTGCGGCACGAGCCAGTGCTCGTCGACCGAGTAGCGGTGAAAGCCGCCGCCGAGCTGGTCGTAGATTCCGCCCCGGGCCATCTTGGTGAGCGTCAGGTCCACGATGGTGCGCGCCTGCGAGCTGTCGAGCCGCAGCAGGAAGCTGAGCTTGAAGGGGTTGGGAAACTTGGGACGGCTTCCAAAGCCGCCGTGCCGCGGGTCGAAATTGCGCCGGATGCGCTGCAGGGCCTGATCGAGCAGGCCACTGTCGAGCATGGCCGCCTGCTCGGGCATGCGACGCGTCTTGACCAGCTGCTCGGCCAGCTCCTTGGCGGTGGCCGCCACGTCGCCGCGCCGGTCGCGGTAGGCCTCGGCCAGGCGCAGCATGAGCTCGGGGAAGCTGGGCATCCCCATGCGGGGCTCGGGCGGGAAGTAGGTGCCTCCGTAGTAGGGCTCCAGGTCGGGCGTGAGCCACACGCTCATCGGCCAGCCGCCGTGCCCCGTCAGCATCTGCACCGCCTGCATGTAGATGCGGTCGAGGTCGGGACGCTCCTCGCGATCGACCTTGATGTTGACGTAGTTCTCGTTCATGATGGCTGCGATGGCGTCGTTCTCGAACGACTCGTGCTCCATCACGTGGCACCAGTGGCATGCCGAATAGCCGATGGACAGGAAGATCGGTTTGTCCTCTCGGCGGGCGCGGGCGAGCGCCTCCTCGCCCCAGGGATACCAGTCCACCGGGTTCTGGGCGTGTTGCTGTAAGTAGGGACTGGATTCTTCCTTCAGGCGGTTGCTCATAGCCTCCCCTTCCTGCCGCCTCCCCGCAATCCTGGGAGGGCGAGGCCGAAACAGCCTCGAAGCCCGCTCATCCTATCAACTGCAAAGGCGGGGCCCGTGGCATGGAATTTGGCATCACGTTCAAGGGAGATATCAGCCCGGAGCGCACCGTGGCGCTCTGCCGGCAGGCCGAGGTCGCCGGGTTCGACTACGTCTGGTTCTTCGATTCGCACGTGCTGTGGGCCGAGTGCTACACCACCATGGCCGTCTGCATGCAGGAGACGAAGCGGGTGCGCTTCGGGCCCTGCGTGACGAATCCGGGAGTGCGCGACTGGACGGTGGCCGCCTCGACCTTCGCCCAGCTCAATCGCCTGAGCGGCAATCGCTTCGATCTGGGCGTGGGCCGCGGGGACAGCTCCCGGCGGGTGCTGGGCAAGAAGCCCCTCAACCTGCAGACGATGGTGGAGTTCACCAACGCCTGCGTCGACCTGGCGGGCGGTCGCAAGGTTCAGTATGACGAGCGCGAGGTCGAGCTGGTCTGGTCCAAGAGCCCGATGCCGACCTGGTACGCGGCCTACGGACCCAAAGCGCTGGCCTGCGCGGGCCAGCACGCCGACGGACTGATCCTGCAACTGGCCGACCCCTGGCTGGTCAAGTGGTTCGCCGATCAGGCCAGGACGGCCGGTAAGGCTCACGGCAAAGACATGAGCAAGTTCAAAGTGATGGCCGCCGCGCCCGTTTGGGTGGGCGACCTCGAGAAGGGGCGGGCCCACACGAAGTGGTTCCCGGCCATGGTCGGCAACCACGTGGCGGACCTCGTCGAGAAGTACGGCAAGGACGGCGGGGGTGATGTGCCCGAGCGCCTGGTTCGCTACGTCGAAGGTCGCAAAGGCTACGATTACAAGCACCACGCCAGCAAGGACGCCGACCACCTGGGCTTCATCACGAACGACATCGTGGACAGCTTCAGCGTGATCGGCGAGCCCAAGCAGCACATCGCCAAGCTCGAAGAGCTGCGCGATTCGGGTGTGACCCAGTTCAACATCTACCTCATGTGCGGAGAGGAGGAGCGTATCGTCGCCGAATATGGCGAGCATGTCCTCCCCCACTTCAAGCGATAAGCAGGTGTCCACTGGAGCCTGGCTGACGGCGGTCGCTCCCGACAAGCAGGTGCAGCGTTGGGAGATACCCGAGTCCGAGGTGCTGGTGGGACGCCCGGAGGCTCAGGAGCCCACGGGGAAGGTGACTGTGGCGGGCGACCCCACGCTCAGCCGCCGGCACTTCTGGCTGGGACGCACCCTCACGGGGTTGCGGGTGCGGCGTTGCCCCGAGGCGCGCAACCCCATCTTCTTCATGGGCGAGGACAAAGCCGACTTCGAGCTGCTGCCGGGACAGCACTTCGTGGTGGGCAGCACCACGTTCCAGTACTCGCTGAGCGAGCGCGGCTCGGAGCCGCCCACCCCGGCGCGCGAGATGACGCTGGCCCACGCCAGTCGCCAGGGCGCGCGCGAGCGCCAGGCCTCCGAGTGCCTCAAAGCCATGACCGAGCTGTTGCCCCGCCTCAAGCGCGCGACGGACGAGCAGGGCCAGTGGGAGGGGGCGCTGGAGGTGCTGGCGGGCGTGCTGCCGCGGGCATCCTCGGTGATGGCGCTGCGCATCGATCCCGAGAAGCTGGCCGGCGACCAGCACGACTTCTACGAGATCATCCACACCTACCAGCCCTTCGCGATGAGCCGGCCGCTGCCGCCCTCGCGCCGTCTGGTGAAGACCGCTTTCAAGACGCGCGAGACGGCCACCCACCTGTGGGAGGACGCGGGCGGCGAGGGGCTAACGGTACAGGCCCAGATGACCTGGGCCCTGGCCGCTCTCGTGCCTGACACCGACTACTGCCTGTACGCCTGGGGAGGCGAGCTGGGAAGCAGCGCGTCGACCATCGCCATGGGCACCGAGGACCAGCCGGGCAACCAGGAGCGGGTGCTGGTGGACCTGGTAGCCGAGACCCTGGCGCACTACCTGGTGCTGCGCCAGATGCACCAGCTCGAAGGCCAGGTCGGACAGTTTTTCTCGCCGGCCTTGCGCAAGTTGTTGCTGCAGCGCGGTCAGGGCACCATCCTGCAGCCGGCTCGCCGGCACGTGACCGTGCTCTTTTTCGACCTGCGCGGGTTCAGCAAAGCCACCGAGAAGGCCGAGGACGGGCCCCAGGATCTGGACCGGATGCTGGAATACCACGACGCTCTGACCGAGGTGATGACCATGGTTACCGGGGCGGTCTTCGATGCCGAGGGCATCGTGGTGGATTATCAGGGCGACGCGATGCTGGCGTGCTGGGGCGCGCCCATGGCCTGCGAGGACCACTCGGCGCGGGCCGTGCGCACGGCCCGGATCATCCTGGAAAAATTGCACGGTCTCAATGTGCCGTTCGGCACTCAGGCGCCCGGCGGGCGGCGCCAGATCATGCGCTGCGGCATGGGGATCGGCTGTGGCGAGGTGGTGGCCGGCCAGATCGGCGCCCGGCATCAGATCAAGTACGGCGTGATGGGCCGCGTGGTCAACCAGGCCTCGCGCCTGGAGGGGCTCACCAAGTATATCGGGGTGCCGGTGCTCATGACGGCCGACGTGTGCGCCGAGCTCGACGACGATCTCCTGTGCCGGCGCGTGGGACGCATCCGCCCGGCCGGCATGGCCGACCACGTGGAGCTCCACGAGCTGGTGGTTCCGCCCGAGCTGGGGGGCAGCGGGTTGTCGCCCGAAGAGGTGAAGGCTTACGAGGCGGGGGAGGCCCTGTTCAAGGAGGGCCGCTTCATGGAGGCGCTGGGCTCGTTGCGTCTCGTGCCCCTGGAGGACCCGGTCGGCAGCTTCTTGACCCGCCGCGCCTACCAGCTCATGGACGAGGGCGCCCCCGAGGGTTGGGACGGCGTGTTGGAGTTCAAGGCCAAGTAACACGCGCGCTGGCGCCTCTTTCTCTACCACCAGGAGACAAAAGACCCGCAGCGGATCTTAAGCGACGCCAAGGTACTGGAGTCGGTGTTTTCCGTCGTGGGCGGCTGTTACGATGGTCGCAGGTGGGGGAGGAGGAGGGCATTCCTGCATGACTGGCGCCGATTCCCAGAAGACGATTCTCATCGTGGACGATACTCCCAGCAACGTGACCGTGATCAACGCTCTGCTGTGCGGGACTTACCGAACTCGCGTGGCCACGAGCGGAAAGGCGGCCCTCGACCTCCTGGGGGTGGGTCCGCTGCCGGACCTTATCTTGATGGACGTGGTGATGCCCGACATGGATGGCTACGCCGTGTGCCGGGCTCTGCAAGCCGACGCCCGGACGGCCGAGCTCCCCGTCATCTTTCTGACGGCCAGCAACGATGTGGCCGACGAGGTGAAGGGCTTCGAATCGGGCGCCGTCGATTACATCACCAAGCCCATCAGCCCGCCGACCTTACTGGCCCGAGTCAAGAATCACCTTCTGTTGACCGAGGCCCGCCGTTACCTGCGGACCCAGAACGAGGAGCTCGAGCGTCGGGTCGGACATCGCACCCGCGAGATCGGAATGCTGCAGGAGGCGACCATCGTGGCGCTGGCTTCTCTGGCCGAAACGCGCGACAACGAGACCGCCAACCATGTGCGGAGAACCCAGCGCTACGTCCGAATTCTGGCGCAGGAGCTCCAGAAGCAGACGCGCTTCGCCAAGTTCATCACGCCCGAATGGCTCGAATCGCTCTTCCGCTCCTCGGCGCTTCACGACATCGGAAAGGTGGGAATTCCTGACCGCATACTTCTCAAGCCCGGCAAGCTCACCGACGCCGAGTTCGAGATCATGAAGACCCATTCGCGGCTGGGCAGCGACGCCATCGCCGCGGCCGAGCGCCATCTCGAGAGCTCCTCCACGTTCCTGGCCATGGCGGGCGAGATCGCCCTCAGTCACCACGAGAAGTGGGACGGGAAGGGCTATCCCCTGGGGCTGTCCGGCGAGGACATTCCGCTGGCCGCCCGCCTGATGGCCCTGGCGGACGTCTACGACGCCCTCATCAGCAAGCGGGTTTACAAGCCCGCTTTCCCTCACGAGAAGGCGGTGGCCATCATTCGCGAGGGACGCGGGAATCACTTCGACCCGGTGCTGGTCGACGCATTCGAGCAGGTGTGCGAGCAGTTTCGTCAGCTCGCCCTCGAGCTTCCGGACTCGGACGAGGAGGTCGAGCGCAAGGCTCGCGCGAGCGACTTCTCACCGGTCAGCCCCTGATGGATCCGATCCTGGTCGTCGAAGACGAGCCGGTCACCGCCCACCTCGTGCGCAGGGTGCTCGAGCGTGAGGGGATCGCTTGCCAGACCACCGGTCGTGGGGATGAGGCAGTCTCCTGGCTGGGCGACAGGACCTTCTCGGCCGTCCTCCTGGACTTCGGGCTCGAGGATGGGCCTGGCTGGCCCGTGCTCGAGGCCGCGCGTCATCTGGCCGGCGGTCCGCCGATCGTGATGATGACCTCGCGCAACGAGGCCTGGCTGGCGGCCGAGGCCGTCGAGCGCGGCGCATCCGAGTTTTGGGTCAAAGGGGAACTGGCCTGGAAAGACCTGCCCGCGCGTTTGCTGGAGGTGATCCGTCGCTGCGAGGAGGAGCGCGAGAGGGACCGCGAGGCTGACCCGGTGGTTCTGGTGGAACGGGAGTTGCTCGAGCGCAACCGCTTGGTCTCGTTCCAGGCCGAGGTCTTCCGCGCGCTCAGCCAGCACACCGAGATCCCCCCACTTCTCTCGGCCTGCCTGAACGCCATCGTCCTGCATCTGGGAGTCACTCTGGCGCGCGCCTGGACCTTGAATCCGGTCGAGAGAGTCCTCGAGCTCCAGGCCAGCGCCGGAGCCCACACTCCGGTCCCGGCTCAGTTCGACCGGATCGAGCTCGGGCAATACCGGGTCGGCCGGATCGCCCAGACGGGGCAAGCCGAGTACTGCAACGAGCTCGAGACAACGGAGTGGAACGAGCAGAACGGGGTCGTTGCGTTTGCCGGTTTCCCTCTGACCGTGGACGATCGGGTCGAGGGGGTGCTGGCCCTCGTCGCTCCGCGCCCGCTGACCTATCCGCTGCCCGCCGTGCTCGAGACGGTGGCCCGCGGCATCGCGCAGGCTTTGGCCCGCATTCGTTCGCAAAAGGAGCTGCGGGAGAGCCAGGCCCGGCTGGCGCGCGTGGTCGACGGCAGCAACGACGGCTACTACGACTGGCATGTGCCCAGCGGACTCATCTACTTCAGCCGACGGGCGGCCGAGATGCTCGATTTTGCCGAGCTTCCCGGCGACGTGGTCGGCTGGAACGAGCTCGTCCATCCCGAGGATCGTGAGCGTGTGCTGCTTCAGCGCCGGCTTTGCTTTTCGGGTGAGAAGCCGGTTTTCGAGCTGGAGATCCGCATGCGCACCGCGGCGGGTGAGTGGCTGTGGGTGCTGGTCCGAGGCAAGGTCACCTCGTGGCTGGGACCGGGCCGCCCCGAACTGATGACGGGAACCGTCAAGGATATCGACCAGCGCAAGCGAGCGACCGAGATCCTGGCCCGCTCCAACGAGGAGCTGCGCAAGCTGTGGGTAGCCCTCGAGCAGAGCCCGGTAGGAGTTCTGATGACCAACGCCCAGGGTCGCATCGAGTACGCCAACCCGCGTTTCGTCGAAATGAGCGGCTACAGCGCCGCTGAGGCCCTGGGCCAGCTCCCCAGCCTCGTCAAATCGGGAGTGCACACTCCCGAGTTCTACGCGAATCTGTGGCAGACGGTTCTCTCGGGTCAGGTCTTCAAAGCCGAAATGTGCAATCGGCGCAAGACGGGCGAGCTCTACTGGGAGCAGGACCTGATCGCCCCTGTTCGCGATGCGGACGGGCAGATCGTCTATTTCATCGCATTTCAACAGGAGATCACCGAGCGGAAAGCCATGGAGCGGCAGCTGGCCGAGAGTGAGGAGAAATTCCGCGAAGTTTTCGAAGCCATGGCGGACGGCTATCTCAGCACCGGTCTCGATGGGGCCCTGAGGCTCGCCAACCCGGCCGCGGCCAGGCTGCTCGGCTACTCCGACCACGAGCAGCTGCCCCCTGAAGTCTGGAGCGAATTCATTCGTGAGCTGGCCGCTTCTCCCGACGCCCGCACCACCGTGCGGCGGCGGGATGGAGAGCTGCGGGTCTTCGAGAGCAGCGACTGGTCGCGGCTCGGCCCGGAGGGCCGGCCCGTATCCCGCGAGTTCGTATTCCGCGACATCACCGAGCGCGTTCTGGCCGACGAGCAGCATCAGGCACGTCTGGCGGCCGAGGAGGCCAACCGCCTGAAGAGCCAGTTCCTGGCGCAGATGAGCCACGAGATCCGCACTCCCCTCCACGCCATCCTGGGCATGACGGTGCTGGCCCTGGACACGGAGCTGACCGAGAGGCAGCGGCGCTATCTCGAGAACGTGCAGCAGGGTGGCGAGGGCCTCCTGGCGATCGTCAACGACATTCTCGACTTCTCGAAGGTGGAAGCGGGCAAGCTCGAGCTCGAGCGGGTGGAGTTTCGTCTGGACGACGTCCTGGACAACGTCCTGTCCGTGCTGGGACCCCGGGCCGAGGAGAAGCGTCTGGAGCTCTCGGTACAGGTGGCGCCGGACCTGCCCGGCTCCTGGCTGGGGGATCCCATGCGCCTCGGTCAGGTGCTGATCAACCTGGTGGGCAACGCGATCAAGTTCACGGAGCACGGCCAGATCACCGTCAAGGTCGATCCCGACGGCGTCGGTGGACTCCGGTTCTCGGTCAGCGACACCGGCGTCGGCCTGTCGGATGAGGCCATCGAGAAGCTTTTTCAGCGTTTTGCCCAGGCGGACAGCTCCACGACTCGCAAGTATGGCGGAACCGGACTGGGATTGGCCATCTCCCAGCACCTGGTCCATCTCATGGGAGGTCAGATCCAGGTTCAGAGTCGCCCCGGTCAGGGCAGCACCTTCACGTTCGCGGCCCGGATGGAGCCTTCTGACGCCGCGCAGCAACGACTCCCGGACCTGGGCGGGCTCAGGGTCCTGGTGCTCGAGAACGAGCCGGCCGCCCGTCGGACGTTGAGCTCGACCCTGCGCCGACTGGGTTTGAGGGTCAGCGAGCAGAGCACGGCGGAAGCCGCCCTGGCCGAAGTCTCGACGGCCGAGACCCCGTTCGATCTCACCTTCGTGAGCCTGCATTTGCCGGGTCGCCTGAACAGCCTGGAGACGGTGCAACGCCTGCGTGTCGAGTCAGGGCGCACCTTCGTGATCATGGTCGCCGGCCACGGCGACGAGTCGGTGGCCGATCTGGCCGTGGCCGCGGGTGCGCACTCGATCCTGTTCAAGCCTTTCACGCGTTCGCACGTGCTGGACACGGTTCTCAGCCTCCTGGGCTGCCCCGAGCCCACCCGGCCCGCGCCTCGGCCCGCCAGCGCCGCGGTGTTGCAATCGCTCAAAGGGGCCCGCCTCCTGGTCGTCGAGGACAACCCGATCAACCAGCAGATCGCGCGAGAGCTGCTCGAAAGAGCTGGCCTCCAGGTCGACGTGGTTGGCAACGGCCGA
This sequence comes from Vulcanimicrobiota bacterium, assembly GCA_039809865.1. Classification (GTDB taxonomy): domain Bacteria; phylum Vulcanimicrobiota; class Xenobia; order Xenobiales; family QWHO01; genus QWHO01. The sequence goes on along the minus strand of JBDHVW010000140.1, from coordinate 3,750 downwards.
CTGGCCGTGGAGTGGCTCGCTTCGGCGGGTGTGCCGTGTCCGTGGCAGCTCGTGCTCATGGACCTGCAGATGCCCGAGATGGACGGCTATACGGCCACCGCGGCCATCCGCCGGGACGAGCGATTCAAACGGCTGCCCATTCTGGCCATGACCGCGCACGTGCTGCCCGAGGAGCGCGAGCGCTGTTATGCGGCCGGAATGGATGACTATATCTCCAAGCCCATCGACCCGGCGGTCTTGCTCAGTACGCTGTCGCGCTGGATCGTTACCCCGAAGGTGCTCGAGCCGACCTCCGCCGACTTCCCGGTACTGCCGGGAGTGGACACCCTGGCGGGCATGGCCCGCCTGGCCGGAAACTCGGGGCTTTATCGCTCTCTGCTGCTCGAGCTGGTGCGCCAGCGCGAGGAGACCTGCGCTTCGCTGCTGGCTTCGTTGGGGAACGCCGAGCAGTTGCGCCATCGGGCTCACTCCCTGCGGGGCGCCGCCTCCAATCTGGGTCTGCTGGAGGTGTCGGCCCTGGCTACCGAGCTCGAGAGCCTCGCGCGTACGGGCCAGCTCGCGTCCGCCGAGCTGTGCGTGTCCGAGTTGCGCCGCGCTCTGGAGACGGCCAACGAGGCGATCCGTCCCGCCCTCGAGGAGTGGACGCCCACCGTCCCTGTGCGGTCCACGGAGATGAGCCTGGAATCGGCCGTCGAGCGACTGGAGCAAATGCTGCTCGACTCGGACGGCTCGAGCCCGCAAGCCTGCCTGGAGCTCCGCGCCCTCGTTCCCGGCCCCGAGCTCGACCGCCTGGAGCGACTGATCGGCAATTTTGCCTTTACCGATGCGCTCGCCGAGCTACGGGGGCTGGGCCTGGCGAATCGCTAGTCGAGCTCGGACTGCAGCTTCAGGACTTGGGCGCAGTCTTCTTGCTCGAGACTCCTGCTCCGAGAAGCAGTTTCACGCACTCGGCCTGGTGGGCGAAGCGGGCCGCGTCCAGCGCGGTCGCGCCGCTCTCGCTGCGGGCGCTCACATCCGCCCCTCGGGCGAGCAGCAGCCTGACGATGTCGGCATGGCCCATGAACGCTGCCGCCATCAACGGCGTGCCCTGCGAGCGCCCGCGCCGATCCACGTCGACCCCTTGCCGTAGCAGCAGCTCGACCCGGGCCTTGTAGCCCTTCAGGGCGCACTCATTCAGATCTCCGGTGGCCTCCTCGACAGGACAGCTCTCCGCGCGGGCCAGGAGGGCCGCGACCAGCGCGCTCAGCATCACCAGCGCAAACATCTGCGTCATGACCCGAGCATAGGGCCAACGTGCGGGCGCCGGCCAGGAAAAACCCTGGGAGTTTTTACCCGACTCGCTTTTCCAGGCTGAAGACCTGGACGGTGGGAGGCTTGTCGTCCCCGTAAATCTTGGTTCCACCGAGAGCCGTCTTCTCGAACCGGCTGAAGAACTTGTCGAATGTGGAAGTCGTGATGGCGTTGTCGCCGAGCCGGTGCAACTGCTCGGGCTCGTTGGGAGCGAGCTGCGGCTGGCGCTCGTCGGGGCGGGTCCAGAAGCTCGTCACGGCCACGCCACCGGGCTCCAGCAACCGGTCGATCTCGGACGACTGGTGCAGAAACAGGCGGTCGAATCCGGACCGTACCTGTGGGTCGAAATAGAAGTCGTCGGGCAGATGGCTGCTCACGTGCTTCCAGGTGGCACGGCGGTTGGCGCTGTCGTCGCGGCCCAGGTCGAGGTTCTCCTGGTCGCGCCGCGCCTCGATGTCGGTGACCACGGCTCCGTAGGGCATGCTCTCGGTCAGAACGGGGGCGACCACCATCGTATAGCCGCCCGTATCGAGCTGCGAGGGCTTCAGGTCACCCAGGTTGCCCACATAGTCCTTGACGCCCTGGACGCCGCGCTCCTTGCCAGCCGCGCGCTCGGCGTGCAGACGGTTGATCTCCACGCCCTGCACCATCGGGTCGATCCCCGAAAGGTCGGTCTGGATGAACTTGAGGCGGTCCCGATTGGGATCCTGAGCGTTCTGGCGTTCCACGATCGAGAACGGCTTGTCGGTCAGGTCGACGACGTGCACCTCGGCGAACTCCGCCAGCAGCGGTTTGAGGTCGACTTCGTAACCGCCACCGAGCACCACGCACTTGCCCGTGCCCGGTTGATGCCCCTTCTCGCGCAGACGGCCCAGGGCGTGGTCCACACCGCCCGACGTGGCCTGGCGCTGTTTGTTGCACCAGGCGGTACCCTCCACCGGAGGCCTGGCGGGGTCAGTGCGATCGTAGAGAAAGTCCCAGTGTTTGCCCAGCGCCGAAGCGACCGGCTCCACCAGCATCGGCACTCGCTTGTCGATGGGGAGCGGACCAAAGGGTCCCGGTGTCGACTCGCTCTTGACCTCGGGCTCGGCGGTCGTCGTGGACAAATGAGGCCTGGCCGTGGGGGTGGAGGTGGAGCCGGGAGTGAACTGCTCGGACGGGTCGGGAGCGACGAGCGAGGTCGTCAAAGGTGTGCTGCCCCCCGCCCGGACCGGCGTTCCCACGGGAGAGATCGCGGTGAACTTCGTGTCGATCATAAGCTGTATCAGATTCTAGCAATTTGGTAACAAATCCTGCTATTCAGGAGGTGCGCATCGATTCCGCCAGCAATTGCTTGACTTCCGCCCGCGCCCGCTCGGCTACCACAGCGATGGCGCGCTCCAGCTCGGCCGGGTCCGTCGGCAGGAACTGCAGTCCCGCCCGGAAGCCGCGCCCGGTGGCCCCGCACCAGATGACCCGGGCGTCGCAGCTCAGCACGGTCGGCTCCAACTCGAGCGTCAGCGGAATCGTGGCGCCGACCGTGAGCGGGCCCGTCGTCTCGAGCTGGACGCCCCAGTTTCCGACTTCCACCGTCATGGCGCCATAGCCCGGCAACCGGCGCGACCGCACGCGCAGGCGCGTCCGGTGCCACACGGCGGACCGGGCCTCGTGGTCCGCCTGCTCGCCCGTAACGTCGAGCCCTTGCAGATCCGTCAGCACAACCGCGTGATAGATGGGCGCGCGCGCCCCGATGACCCGAACGGGAAGAGTGCGGCGGCTTCCGTGGACAGCCACGCGCACCTTCACCTCGCTCCCCTCGCGGTAAGTCCGATTGGAGCGAAAAACCAGCAACTGGTTCCCCAGGTCGATGAGCTCGACGACGGCGTGCAAGAAGTTCAGCATCATGAGTTCAGCATAGGCCGGGGGCAGCGTTTTGGTTGGTCGCGATGGGGGCGCTACCCGGGCGCGATCGGGTCGCTCTCGCTCTCCAGGGGTGGCCACCCGAGGCGAGCACGGCTGATCAGGAGCGCCCGAAGCCTCTTATCACTTTCGTATCCGTGGAGGATTTTGTAGTTCCATTTTGAAGAATCTGAACTACGGAACTGCTGACGATGTTTCTACTGAAAAGAGGCCTCCGCTACCTCCTCATCCAGTCGCAACGCGATGGTCGCGGAAGCGTGCGCCAGCGCCGAATCTGGCGCTTCGGCAGCGCCCGGGAGCTGCGCGAGCAGCTCGAGGGAAACGCCTGGAAAGCGCTCCAGGAAAGCGTGCGAAAGGCTTTCCCCGAACTCCGGCCCGACTGGGAAACGCTGCGCGAGCGAGCGAAGGCGGCGGTGGCAGATGCGGAGCCGCCCAGACGCGCTCCGCAGCTGGTGCGGGCGGGGCAGAAGCTGGCGGCGAGCCTCGAGGCCGAGCACGATCCGCGATTGCTGAGACAGGCGCAACAGGAGCTGTCCCGCCTCTGCCTGAGGATCGAGGACA
>JBDHVW010000139.1:0-16583 GCA_039809865.1 Vulcanimicrobiota bacterium | reverse complement strand
CAGCGCCCACGATATGGAGATTCGCAAGCTGGAGGTGCGCGACGACGGCGTCCACATCCAGCCGCGCCACGACTAGGCCAGGAAACGTCTTCCCAGCCGCCGCACGGCGAAAGTGCTCAAGGTCACTCCCACCACGGCCAGGTAAAGGACGTCCAGCCCCAGCCCCTCCCATTCCCCCCGCACGAGGCCGCGCTCGAGATGGACCGCGTGGTAGAGCGGCGTGAGCTTGGCGATGAACAGGAGCGCCGGCGGAAACTGCTCTTCGAGCGGAAAGAAGATGCCCGAGAAGACGAACGACGGCGTGACGAAGACGGTCCAGAAGTAGGTGTAGAGGTCGATGTTGTCGATGACCGAGGTGTAAGCCGTGCCGATGGCCGCAAAGCAGAATCCGATCAACGGGATGGCGGCCAGGGCCAGCAGCAGCCGCCAGGTGAGGGGGACCCCGAAGAAGAGCGTGATGGCCAGGAAGGCCACGCCATACAGCACGGAGCGGGTCACGGCCCACAGGATCTCGCCCAGGGCAACGTCCTCGAAGCTCAGCGGGGTGGTCACCATGGCGTCGTAGATGCGGGAGAAGTGCAGCTTGACGAAGATGTTGTAGGTGGTCTCGAAGATGCCGCCGTTCATGGCCGAGGCGGCTACCAGTCCGGGCGCCACGAAGGCCACGTAGCCGCCCTCGAACTTGCCTCCCGCCGCCACGTAGGCGCCCAGGCCGACGCCCATGCCGAGCAGATAGAACAGCGGCTCGAAGAAGTGGGGGAGGATGTTGTACATCCAACGCCGGCTGTACACGTGGAAATTGCGCTCCCACACGCGGCAGGCTCCAAGCAGGCTGAGGCGTCTCATTCGCGCAGCGACCTCCCCGTGAGCTTGAGGAAGAGATCCTCGAGGTTGCCCGGGCGCACGTAGGCACCGTTCAAGAAAAGGCCGCGGGCCTCCAGGCGCTCGAGCGCCTGGCGCCCGTCCGGCACGAACAGGCTGACGCGCTTGACGGCGGGCAGGAGCTCGATGCCGAGCTCGGCGCAGGCGGCCTGCAGCGGCTCCAGCTCGCCCTCCGCGAGGCGCGCCTCGATGACTTGAGGGGTGACGTGCTCGCCGACGAGCTCGCGGGGCGGTCCCTGGGCGATGATCTTGCCGTGGTCGAGGATGACCATGCGGTCGCAGAGCCGCTCGGCCTCGTCCATGTAGTGGGTGGACAAGAGCAGCGTGACGCCCCGGGCGCGCAGCTCGGCCAGCTTGTCCCACAGCAAGATGCGGACCTGCGGGTCGAGGCCGGTCGTGGGCTCGTCCAGCACCAGCATGCGCGGCTCGTTCATCAGCCCTCGGGCCAGGGTGAGACGGCGCTTCATGCCCCCCGACAGCTCGCGGATCTTCCCTCTGGCTTTGCTTGTGAGCTCGAGGAAGTCGAGCAGGTCGGCGGCGCGCTTGCGGGCTGTGGCGCGGTCGATCCCGTAGAAGCGGGCATAGATCAGGAGATTGTCGAGGACCGACAGCTCTTCGTCCAGGTTGTCCATCTGGGGCACGACCCCGAGCTGCGCCTTGATGGCACGGTCTTCGCGGCCAGCCTCGAGGCCGAAGACCTGGAGGGAGCCTTCGGTCAGGGCGGTGACGCGGTAGATCATCCGCATCGTGGTGGATTTGCCCGCGCCGTTGGGCCCGAGCAAGCCGAAGACCTCGCCCGCCTGGACCTCCAGATCGACCCCGTCGACGGCGACCAGCTCGCCGTACTTCTTCGTGAGACCCCGGCCTCGGACAACGGTTTCGGGCATGACGCCAGAGTATAGCACAGGCAGTACCGGCGTACGGAGGGACCGTACCTTTGCGTTCCGAAGCCGAGCTTCATGTCCCAGGAGTGGATTCCGGAGTGGCGCCGGAGCCTCGCTGAGCAGCTCGCCTCGGGCTGGAGCGAGGAGGCTCGTGCGCGCGCCACGCAGGCCATTCTGCAGCCTCTGATGACGGGCGACGAGCCCGCCCCCGAGACCCCCCCGACCAGGGCGGAGGCTCCCCCTGTCAGCCCCCACGGCGAGGCGCTCGTCGAGCTGGCCGGATTGGGTCACGACTTTGCCTTCGAGCTGGAAGCCGCGTCCAGCGACAATCCCGAGATCCAGGCTCGGATCGATGCACTGCGTGAGGACCACGCCCGTTGGCTCGACCAGCGACGCCAGGCTCTCGAGGCCCTGATGGCGGCGGCGCGCGAGTTGGAGAGCCTGCAGCGGCGGGTCAGCGCCGAGGCTTCGATCGGGCGAGGCGGCAGCGAGGCTGTGAAGCTGCGGCTGGAACGCTGGGTATGAAGAGGATCTGGCTCGTCTTGCTGCTGACGGCGCCCGCCTGGGCCCAGGGCGCCTCGGCCCAGGAGAGCGCCATGACCGGGCTGGGATGTGCGCTCGTGGGCCTCATCCTGGTCTGGAAGCGGCGCTGCAAGCAGCTGCCGCAGTATCTGCCGGGCGACGTGCGCCCCACGCTGCAGGTCGGGGCTCCCCGCCAGGTTCCGCCCCCGAAGGCCATGCCCTTGCCCGAGCCGGAGCTCGTGAAGGCTCCCACGGCGCCGCCTCCCCAGATCGAGTTCGAGTACACGCCTGTAAAGAAGGCGCCGGAAGACCTGGTCTTCGAGCCGGCCCCGGCCCCGCCGCCGCCCGAGCCGGAGCCCGAGTTCGACCCGGCTCCTTTGGAGGAGCAGTTCCTCGAGATCCAGGGGCAGTTCGAGCAGCGGGCGGCTGACTTCGCCCAGCGCCTCGAGCAAGAGTGGCAGGCCATGCAGGCCTTCCTGCAGCAGCCGAGGGAAGCCGTGCCGGGTCCTCTTGCCGTGGCGATCCCGGAGATCGAGGCCCTCGGTCCCGAGCAGGCGACGACCGGCAACCCGGCCCCACCCCCGGACGAGATCGATCCCAAAGGCTGGTCCGAGCCCGCCGAGAACGGCGTGCGCGCGCGCAACGGCGAGTTTCTCGGCCCGCTGGGCGACCCGAGCCAGCCGCCCGGCCCCACCAACGCCCGCGCCTACTACCGCGAGCGGCGCATCGAGGGGGACGTCGTCTTCCGCGAGATCACCCGCGGCATCGTGGTCGGACGCCAGCTCCAGATCCAGGAGTCGGCCCGCTATCCCGAGCACGGCATTCCGACGCTGCTGGAAGCGCACAAGCGCTATGCGGCCGAGGCGGGGGCGCCGGTGGCCTTCCGGGTGTGGCTGACCGCCGAGCGCGCCATCCGCATCTTCGGCACCTTGAAGCAGGCTCAGGCGGTGGAGGCCGCTCTGCTCGAGCTTCCCAGCCGGGAGAAGGTGCCCGACATCCTGGTTGCCCGCGACCTGGGAGGCCGCGTGGACTGGGAGGGCAACTACTTCCATGACGAGGAGGGCCGTCCGCAAACCCACGCTGTGCTCAGAGACGACACGATGCTGGCGCTGCGCCACGGTCTGGAGCCCGCCGCGCTCAAAGCCGCTCTGGAGGAGGGCCTGCTGGCGTGAGCGAGCATATCGATTTCGAGCTGACCGGCGACCGGCGTTTCCGCCTGACGATGGCGGGCGACCTGCTGGTGCCGCCGGATACCGACCCGCGCGTGCTCGACTGGCTGCTGCAACCCCTCGCGCTGGCCACCCACAAGGGAAAGGCCGAGGCCGGCTACCGGTTTGCCGAGGTCGATCTCTATCCGGTCGGCTCGCTGCCCGCGCTGCGCCGCGTGCTGGACACCAAATTGCCCTCCATCGGCCTGGAAGGCCGCACCGAGCCGCCGCTCCCCCCCGAGGAGGACGTCGTGCAGGCCGGCGACACCGAGCAGGACGTGACGTTCGATGCCTGAGTGGATGCTCGTGCTGGTCACCTACGCGGTCATCAACCTGATCGCGCCCAATGCCACCCTGACCCAGGGGAACCGGCTGCAGCTCACGCTGGGCGGCGCGCTGGTGGGGCTGCTGGGCATTCCCCTGGCGAAGCAAATCGGCCATCCTGACCCCACCGGCCTCTTGGGGATCATCTTCTCGATCGCGCTGCTGCTCATTCCGGCCCTGGCCCTGCTGGACGGCCCCCAGCGCCCGCGCCTGAGCGTGGGCGACGGCTTCCTGCTCGGTTTCCTGCCCGCCTTCGGCTACGACGCTTGCAACGCGCTGCTGCTGCCCGAGGTCAAGCTCGGCCTGTTGCCCCCCGATGCCCGCGGCTACGCCTACCTGTGTGGGCTCATCGCGCTGGGCTGGACGGCCGGCTACCGGCTCAGCCTGCTGGAAGGCTACGCCCAGTTCTGGGCGTTCTGCGCTTTCTGCTGGGGCGTGCTCGACCACCGCAACCCTGGTTTCTACCCCGACCTGATGACCCGCTACGGCGTGTTGCCCTGGGTTTCGCTGGTGCTGCTGCTCTGGATGGCCTGGCTGGAGCGCGTCTGGGTGAGCCGCTCGCCCGGCCACAAGCAGCTCGAAAACCTCAACCAGCTGCGCATCCCCGGCACCGGCGCCGCGCTCAAGAGCGGTCCGGCCGGCTGGATCGCGCGCGAGCGCGCCGTGGCCCTGAAGACCCAGCTGATCCTGGAGCGCACCGAGAGTCTCGAGCGCGGCCGCACGGTGATGGGCGAGATCCCCAACGCCTATCGCCTCGACCCGCCGCACGCCGACCCGCTCGGCTGGGTGCTGCGCGGGCTGGCCGCGGCGGTGGCGGCGCTGCTGATCCTCGGCGGGGAGAGCCTGATCGTGGTGCTCGCGGGCGCCGCTCTGGTGGCCGCGCTCTACCTGCGCAGCACCGATCTGGACCTGGACGAGGCCAACAGCGTGGTGGCCAACCTGGGCCATCAGATCGCCCTGAACGGGGCCCTGGTGGCCGCGCTGGCGCTGCTCTGCTTCTCCAAGCTCTTCCCGGGCGCCGGGCTCATCCTGGGCATCGCACTCGTGGCCGCGGCGCTGCAAGACCCCATGCGCCGCGAGTGGCAGCTCTTCCTCGAGCCCTACCAGCGGCGCGTCTCGGTGCTGCACCGGGCCATCGCCCTCTTCCTGACCGTGGGTCTGTGCCTGGCTGGCGTGGTGGCCTACGACCCGCTGCGCGGCGTGGTCGCGGGCCTCATCGCGAGCGTCACGAAATCGGCCCCGATGGTGTACTACACCACCGCCCTCACGCTGGCGTGCCTGTTGGCCCTGGTGGCGCTGCTTGCGGGCAAGGTGGGCGCGGCCCTGGAGGAGGCCTTCAACCTCGCGGGCCGTCGCAGCGCCCATGAGTAAAGGAACCTGGTCGCTCGCGCAAGAACAGGCCTGGCTATGCTGAGCTTCTTGCGCGGAAATACCGGTCGCGATCGTAAGTCCTTTCTGGGCAAACCCCCCCGGGAGTTTTTCTGCTACTATGGTCCCCCCGAGAACCTGACCGGCAAGCTGGGCAAGATCGACATGGCCTTCGTCGAGCTGATGCACGGCACGGGCGACGTGGCCAAGACACTGGCCAAAGAAGTGGACTACCTGATCGCCTACTGCTCCTGCGGCGAGGCGGTGGGCGACTTGATCCCCAAGCTGCCCAAAGAGGCCAACATGGGCCACAATCGCTACGGGTGGGAGAGCTACTACGGCGACCCGGGCAATGCCGCCTGGAGCAAGATCATCATCGAGCACGCCAACAACCTGCTCAGCAAAGGCGCCGACGGTTTGCTGCTGGACACCGTGGACACGGTGGACATCTTTCCGCAGATCCACGGCGGCATGGTCAACCTGATCAAGAACCTGCGCAAACGTTTCCCCAATCGCGTCATCATCCTCAACCGCGGTTTCAAGGTCTTCTCGGACGTCCAGGACGTCGTGGACGGCGTGATGTTCGAGAGCATGATGCACAAGGACTACAGCGCCGCCGATCGAGACTGGGTGGAGGGGATCTGCACCAAGCTGAAGCGAAGCGGACTGCCGATCTTCTCGATCAACTACGACGATTGTTGCGATCCGGAGGAGTGCAAGCAGATGGCGGCCGACTATGGCTTCTACCTGCACATGGCGCCGGACCGCAGTTTGATGAACTTGCCGACATGAAAAGACTGATTCTGGGACTCTGTCTGGGCCTGACGCTGCTGGCCGGGGCCGAGGACAGGACTGCCAAGCAGATCCGTTACGAGAAGGAAGTCCAGACCTACACCCGGCAGCTGACCGCCCAGCCCAACTCGGTGGAGGCTCTGCGCGGCCGCGCCAATGCCTACGGCGAATTGGGACGTTCGGACCTGGCGCTGGAAGACCTCAATCGCGCCCTGCAACTCCAGCCCCGCAACGGCGATCTCCTGGCCGAGCGCTCCGAGGCCCTCTCGAAGCTGGGCAAGCTGCACGAGGCGATGGCCGACATCGGGCAGGCCATCCAGGTCCAGCCCCAGGTGGCCGCCCACCGGCTGGCCGAGAGCTACCTCTACTCGGACCTGCGCGAGTACAAGCACGCTATCGCCAGTGCCGACGAGGCTCTGCGGCTACAACCGAAGTACCCCCTGGCGCTGTGCGCCCGCGCACTGGCGCAGGCCGAGCTGGGCGATTATCAGGCCTCGCTGGCCGACTGCAACGAGGCCCTGGCGCTGCAGCCGGGGCTGGCCACCGCCTTTCAGGTGCGCGGGTATGCTTACACCCTGCTCGAGAGCTTCGACCAGGCGCTCAAGGACTACGAGGTCGCGCTCAAGGCCGAGCCCGAGGACGTTTACATCTACTCCGGCCGGGGCTACCTGTTCGAGAAGATGGCTCGCTGGCGCGATGCGATCGCCGACTACGACACCGCCCTGCGTCTCGACCCCGGGCGCGGTCTGACCTACGTCTCGCGGGGCGGCGTGTATCTGCAGCTCGAGGAGTACGGGCGCGCTTTCGAGGATTTCGACAAGGCCGTCGAGCTGCTTCCCAACGAGCCCCGCGCCTGGGCCGGACGCGGTTTCGCGCAGAACGGCCAGGGCCGCTACGACGCCGCGCTCAAAGACATGAACCGGGCCGTCGAGCTCGATCCGGAGCTGGCGGAGTCGTACTACGACCGCGGCCTGGTCTACGTCTCCCACGAGCATTATGACGAGGCTCTGGGCGACTACAACAAGGCCCTGGCGTTGAATCCGGAATATGTCGACGTGCTGGCCTCGCGGGCCGACCTCTACAACGTGACCGGACGGGTCAACCTGGCGCGCCAGGACTACGACGAGGCCATTCGCCTCAGCCCCCGCTCGGCCGAGCTCTACGTCGACCGGGGCCGGCTCCGGCTGGACAACGGCGACCGCACCGGGGCGTTGGAGGATTTTCACGTGGCCGAGGGGCTGCTCAAGTCGGAAGCCGTCAATACCGAGCTGCAGGCGTTGATCGGGCAGGCGGAGAATCCCGACAGCCAGCCCGAAGCGAGCACGGACAAGCCGGGGGAGCGGGAATTGCCGCGCTGGCCCATGTCTCCGGGTATCTACGACTACTGAGGTCAGAATGCGCCGCTCCACCGACCGGATCGTCAGCCCCAAAGGAAAGGACCGTCGCACCGCCGAGCGTCGCCAGGACGGCCGGGGCGACTCGCCCCGCCGCGCGGGCCGCGACCGGCGCGTCTTCAACCGGGCCAACCGGGTGCTCCCGGTCTGGTATCGCTACGAGGGACAGTACCGCAAAGGATGCGCGCTGGACCTGAGCGCCGGAGGGGCCGCCCTGATCACCGAGGTCGACTTCAAGCCCGGGGATACGTTCGAGTTCACCATCCAGGTCGAGGTGGACTGGGAGATCAAAGCGGTGGCCGAGGTGCTCTGGTCGGAGTCGGCACCGGACGGACTGACCCATATGCTGGGCGTGAAGTTTCGCCCCGAGCGCAAGGGTGACAAGAATTTGCTCGGTCCCTGGGTTCAGCGGAACATGCCGCGCAAGCCCAGGCCGGAGGAGCCGGCACCGTCTCCCAAGCGTCCTGTTCGCGTCCCTCCCCCCGACGTTTGGTAACAACTCCTTAAAGACTCGCTCGTGGGGCCGGGTTTATGGTGGCTCCACCATGAGCACCAGCATTCGTTCCAGCTATGAATTCGCTGACCGCGGCCGCACGGCCAAGGTCCATCCCGAGCGCCTCGGCGAGGCCTCCCTCATCGACCAGGATCAAGACGGCGTCCTGCAGGATGCCGAGATCCTCCAATACCTGGACAAGACGGAGGCCTACCATCCGGGTGGCGACGATCAGCAGGTGCTGACCGAGTTCAAGTATCACCTCAAGAAGCAGCCCCATCCCGAGGTGGCCGCCTACCACAGCTTCGACCAGATGGCCGAGGAGCTCAAGCAGCTCGAGCACACCTATCCCAACATCGCCGAGCGCGTGAGCCTGGGCAAGACCCACGAGGGGCGCGACATCTGGGCCCTCAAGATCAGCAAGGGCGCCCACGGCGGCGCGGACACCTCGACCAAGACCGGCATCGTGCTGACCGGCTGCCACCACGCCCGCGAGTGGATGTCGGTGGAGGCGCCGCTCAAAATCGCGCACCAGCTGTGCGACGGCTACGCCACCAACCCCGACATGAAGCGCCGCGTGGACAACGCCGAGATCTGGGTCGTTCCCTGCGTCAACCCGGACGGCTTCGAGTATTCGCGCAACGAGGACAACTGGTGGCGCAAGAACCGTCGCCCTGTCGGCACCGACCCGGCCGGAGAGACGACCACTGCCATCGGCACCGACCTGAACCGCAACTATCTCTCGGCCGTGCCCGAAGACGCTCACATGTATCGCCCCGACGGCGACACGCCGGGCTCCACCTGGGACGACTTCTCGGCTACCTCCGACGATCCGGACAGCGACACGTTCCGCGGCCAGTTCGGCAGCTCCGAGCCCGAGGTGCAGGCCCTGCAGGCGCTCGAGCGCCGCGCCAACATCAAGGGCGCGATCGACCATCACAGCTACAGCCAGCTCATCCTGTTCCCGTGGGGCCATAACTTCGAGCCCACCGACCAGGATGCGCGCTACAAATCCGTGGGCAACAAGATGAACGAGGCCCTCTCGGCCGCCGGGAACGGCGTCCGCTACACGGTTGAGCAGAGCGCGGAGCTGTATCCGTGCTCGGGCGCCTCCGACAGCGCGATGTACTCCGAAGGCGTCTTCAACTACACGATCGAGATCGGCCGCAGCTTCCAGCCCCCGGCCAGCCAGATCGAGCCGCAGACCAACATGGTGGCGGCCGCGAACATGGTCTTCATCGACGAGATCCTGGCCAACGGGAGCGGCACGGGCAAGTAGCCGCTTTCCAGTTAAGAGTTGAGAGTCTCCTGGGGAGAGTCTCTTGCAGGACTCGTAACTCTGAACCGAGCTAGCCGACGCTGCGGCCTTTGAGCAGGTTGACCACGTACTTGCCGACCTGCTTGACGTCGCGGGGTTTGAGCGTGCTGAACTGGATGGAGTGCAGGTAGCACCCCTCCTCCTCGTCATAGCGCGTGTTCAGGTTCTTGGCGGCGATGCTGAGGGTGGGGTAGTTCGAGTAAGGTCCGATCAGGCAGAGCACCTGGGCATTGTCCTCGACCGTGTTGGCGGACTCCACCAGGGCGCCGCCGACGCTCAGGTTCAGCACCTTGCCGTCGGTCAGGTAGCGGCCCGTGCGCAGGTCGCGGACCTCGCACTTCAGCGTGGTGGCGATGCGCACGTGCTTGCGGCGCTGGAAGGCGCTCTCGTCGCCCAATCCCAGCTCCTGCAGGATGACCTTCACCCAGCTGCCCTTGAGGTTCTCCTCGGTGTCGACGTAGCGGATGCCGGCGCTGTTGTCGCTGGCGCCCTTGCCGCGGCACCACATGACCTCGCACTGCAGCTTGTTGTGCTCGAGCCCCGGATAGGCCGAGGTGACGTTGATCAGGTCGCCCTTCTTGAGCTTGTCCACGCCCTCGAGGCGCATGCCGCTCACCCCGATGTCCACGCAGTAGGCCCGCTTGGGCTCGACCATGTTCTGGTGGTGGTACATCACCGGGTAACGGCACAAAACGCGCGTGCGCGCGCGGCCATCCTGGCCCGGGGACGTGGAGGGGCCGAGCACGATCTGCTTGAGTCCCTCGAGGAACTTGCCGAACATCAGACTTCAACCGCGCTGTCTTGCAGGTTGTGCAGCACCTCGTCCACGTCGCCCTTCCCCTGGGCGAAGTCCGAGGCTCCCACCTTCATTTTGACGCCCGAGGCGCCGTTGAGGTTGGTCTTGAGCGTGGTCAGCACCGAGTCGCGCAGCTTGGGAGCCCAGCCGGGCTCGCGCGCGACCAGCACGCCGTAATGGCCGTCCTGCAGCATTCCCAGGATGTCGCCCGGCAACATGACCTGCTTGAGGGCAGAGTAGAGGTTGCGCCGCACGTCCTTCTGCTCGCGGGAGGTCAACTCTTGCAGGCCCTGCACGCGCACCGACACCAGTCCCTGACCGGCGTTGGCGCCGCCGGCCATCTGGCTGAGACGGTCGCGGAAGACGATGGGCGGCAGGCAGTCGTCCATCAGGTCGTCGCCCGCCAGCTGCGACGTCACGCCGCGGAACAGCGAGGCGTTATAGAACGAGTCGCCGGCCCAGCGCGCGATCACGCCCAGCACCTTGACGCTGAGGCTGTGGAAGCGCGCGAACGGGATCGCGTCCACCGAGATCACGCCCAGCACCACGCCCGAGCCCGGGTTGATGATGGGGGCGCAGATCAGGTGGCGGTAGCGCCGCTCCTCATCGGGGCCCTCGGGGGCCGGGGCGTCGAGGTCGCGGGCGGTAACCGTGGTTTTCTTGTTGACCGCGGTCCAGAGCAGGTCCGGACCGGGGGCGAGCGTGGCCGCCTCGTCGGGCACCGACTCCCAGCCGCGGGTGGCGGCCAGGGTCAGCTTCTGGCCCTTGAGGAGGTAAACGCTCGACTCGCTGGCGCCGAGGTAGTCGCAGACCAGCTCGCAGATGGCCGGGGTCAGGTCTTTCTCGTCCAGCACCGACAGGCGGCGGGCCAGCTCGGAGAAGGACTGCACGGTGGACACTTCGCCCAACACGCGGTCGTTCAGCTCGCGGTTGGCGGCCGTCAGCACGTTGATGCGCTGGCGCTGGCGCTCGGACTCGCTGCGCAGCTCCTCGAGCTCGTTGCGGGCCTGGGTCAGCTGCCGGTTGCGGGCCTGCTGGGTGGTGCCGAGCACGAAGCCGGTGGCCACCAGGGTGAAGATGACGACCGTGTCGGTCGATTTGGGGTAATCCAGGGTGCGCCCCACGGTCTGCATGCCCACGACGTAGGCCGCCACGCCGACGAAGGAGGCGAAGAGCGCCTCGCTGCGACCGTAATGGATGGCTTCCAGGGCGATGACCAGGAGGTAGGGGTGGAGCATCAAGCCGAGATATGCGAAGTCGTGAGCTTCGGTGAAGATCGGCACGAAGAACCACAAGACTGCGTAAAGCAGCAGGGTCTCGAGGACGAATCCGTATCGCTGGAGCATCAGGCGCTCGCACCTCCTCGCTGGGGCTTGCTTTCAACATTCTGACCGTTGCGGCGGGTGTAGACGCCGAAACGACCGTCGGACAACATTTCTTTCTCGAACGGGACCTGCTCGGCCACGGGCTGGCTCATGAACGTCTGGAACTCCAGCAGCTGCAGGCGCCGGAACAACCAGATGGTGCCGATGACGAGGCCCGTGGTGCAGCCCGTGAAGAGCCCGATGCCGTACCACTCGAGGCCGGCCCCGAGCGTCCAGAGCGCCGTCAGGAAGGCCACCACGAAGGTGGTGAACGACACGATCAGGGCCTGCTTGTAGAACTGGAAGTAGTAGGTGATCACCAGCACGAACAGCAGCATCGCCTGCGGCGCCGCGCCCAGGGCGCAGACGCGGAACAGATGGATCTTGTAGGCGTCGAAGTCGTAGAGCCCGTCCAGGAACGGGGCGAAGACCATCGCGCCCAGAGTGCAGACGAGCTGCACCACCAGGATGCTGTAGAGCGCGTCCTTGAGGTTCTGGGTCAGCTTCTGGCGGCGGTGCACCACCACGTCCAGACCTTTGCGGGCCAGAACGGCGTTGTAGAAGCCGCGGTAGTCCTCGTAGAAGTCGGTCTCGGTGTGCACGAAGAACACGATGACGGCCGGGATGATGCTCATCTGGGCGAAGAACGAGGCCAGGTCGATGGGCGGGAAGGCCCACATGTACTCGCCCCGCATCAGCTCCCGGCCCGGGCCGGGGTAGAACCAGTAGGTGAAGTTGCCGATCCAGAGGGCCAGGTAGTAGAAGAAACCCGAGGCGGCCATGGCGGGATAACGCTTCACGTAGGGCCACCAGTCGAAGTTCCAGCGGGTGTGGAACTCGAACTCGCGGCTCAGGGCCGTGAGCGTGATGGCCAGGATGGTGACCTGTCCCAAGATGAGCGCGACCAGGTAGGAGAGCACCGGCTCCTTGCCCGGGCCGGTGTCGTGCAGCCAGGTGTAGCGCAGCAGGTAGGCCATCACGATGGTGACCGCAAAGCCCGAGACGAACGCGGTGCCCACCAGGTGGTGAGCGCGCACGGCGCCGATGAAGGCCATGATGACCCAGACCTCGGCCACCAGCACGAAGAGACACACCGCGGCCAATCGGTAGGCCCAGGTGGTCTCGATGTTATACATGAACAAGAATCCGACGATGGAGTGGAACGTCACGTTCACCATCGTCACCGAGACCAGGGCGGGGAAGTGCGTGTCGAGGCGCAACGCGTCCAGCTGGTCGGCCAGGTAGCGGATCACGGCCAGTTGGAGCGGTGCCGTGGTGATCAGCGTGAAGGCAAAGACGTAGACCACCGTCTCCATCAAGAACTGGCTGTAGATGTGGGGGAGGGCGCGTTTCTCGCCCAGCTGGCCTTGCACCGGCAGGCTGTCCCCGGCGATCAGGAGCTGACACACCACCAGGCTCAGAACCGTGAGCACCCAGGGCCCGGAGGCGACCAGGGTGGCGTGGATGTATGCCTTGGTGAACCCCAGGAGGGTGCCCTCCTGGGTGTAGGCGCGGAGTTTGAAGCCGATTCCTGCCATTAGAGTATCCCTACCGCGGTGCGATCGTGCGCCTTGCGGCACTCGTCATAGACTTCCCGATAGCGCTCGAAGAGCTGCTCCTGGCGATAGTAGGTCTCCACCCGCTTGCGCCCGGACTCGCCCATCTGCTTGCGCAGCTCCGGATTCTCGTAGAGCATCACCAGCGCCTCGGCGGTCTGGGCGGGGTTGCCCACCCAGGTGAGCACGCCCGCGGGCCCGATGGCCACGTCCTCGGCGTCGCCGCCCAGCAGCAGCTCGCCGCAGGCGCCCACGTCGGGGGCGATGCAGGGCAGGCGCGCCGCGAAGCCCTCCAGGATGACCAGCGGCTGGCCTTCCGAGATGCTGGTCAGCACCTGCACGTCGAAGATCGGGTAGTACTTGCGCACGTCCACGCGCCCCATGAAGCGCATGATGTGGCCCAGATCGAGGGCCTCCACCATGGTCTTGCACTCGGCGTAGTAGCTCGGATCCTCGTCGGTGGGGCCGCAGAGGTAGACCTCCAGGCCGGGGATCTTGTCCTCCACCAGCTTGATGGCCTTGATCAGCGTCTTGAGGTCCTTGATCGGCACCATGCGGCCCACGAAGCCCACCCGGAATTTCGAGTCGTCGCGCGGCATGGCGGTCTCTTTCACCTCGCCCAGGGCTTTCAGGTCGACCCCGTTGGGGATGATCTTGATCTTGCTGCCGTCGGCGCCGAACTGGATCTGCATCTCCTTGTTCTCGCGGTGCAGGGTATAGATAAAGTTGGCGTTCTCGTAACAGGCTTTGCCCAGCCCCACGAAGAGGTTGATCCAGATCTGCTTGAACGTGCCCAGACCGGTCTCGAGGTTGACCGTGGAAGCCTTGTCCACGTAGATCCAGTCGGCCTGGGTGATCTCGATGCGGCGCTCGTTGACGTAGAGGCCGTGCTCGGTCAGGATGAGCGGCCGCTTATAGCGCAGCGCGGCGATGACGCCCATGAAGCCGCTCCAGCCGGTGGTGACCGCGTGGTAGACGCGGGCGCGGGGAATCTCGGCCAAAAACAGCTTGAACAGCGGGAAGTAGGCGTAGCGCCAGGTCCAGAAGAAGTCGGTGAAGCTCACGCGCGGCCCGAAGTCGTGATACATCTGGGTCAGGATCTGCCAGGCCTCGTAGGAGAACGCCAGGTCCTGGAAGCTGAGCGCCGGGGGGACCGTCTCGCTGCCGACCAGGTGCGGGAACGCGCGCTGGAAGTTGCGGCCGTGGCCGTTGATGAGGCCGGACAGGAACGGTCCCGCCTCGCGCCAGGCCTTGCCCTTGTCGCCAAAGGTGGTCTGCGGGAACTTGGCCACCACGTCGTAGAGGTTGAACTCGACCATGTCGATGAGGTTGGGCGGCAGCTTGTAGCGCAAGCGGCGCTCGGAGGCGGCGCTGGGCGCCAGGTAGACGAGGCCGAACTTCAGGTCGGGCATGCCCTCGATGAGCTGGTGGATCCAGGTCGAGACTCCGCCCGGGACGTAGGGGTAGGTGCCCTCGCAGAAGTAACAGACGTCAAGCATTGTCGCGCACCCCGAGCCAGAAGTGGGCCAGCTCGCTGATGGCGTGGCCCTCGCGCTTGCGCGGGAGCTTGACGGCCCAGCCGCTCTCCAGCGCGCGTTTGCGCACCGCCTTCACGAAGTTGATCCGGTCGTTCTTCTGGCCTTCCTCGAACAGGTCTTCAAGATAGAGCAGCAGCGAGCCGAGGTCGCCGGGATGGCGGCTCATGCACGACTCGAGCACGGTGAGCGATTCTTTGTGCAGGCCGCGGTCTCTAAACAGCGAGGCCAGCAGCACCGGCAGCTTGAGGTTCTTGGGGTCGGCCGCCATCGCTTCCAGCGTGTGGGCCACCGCCAGCTCCCAGTAGTAGGGAGCCAGTCCGTCCTCCATCAGGCCGGACTTCATGTATTCGTTGTAGAGCGCCGCCAGGTTGGCCTGGAGACCGGCCGTCTCGGTGCGGTACTTGAGCTGCTCGGTCATCTGGTAGATGCGCACGACGTAGTTGCGCTGCAGCTCGTTGATTTTGCTCATGGCATACTGGAAGACCTCGGGCCGCTGGTCCTCGGACATGCGGTTGAGCAGCCGGCGCTGGCGCGGGTCGGTGGACTCGGCCAGGCGGTCGATGATGGCCAGCGCGGTGGCCACGTCGGCGTAGGGGATCATGTCCACGATCGGCTCGGTGCGGATCTCCTCGCGGAACTGCACCTCGAGCGGGGCCGTGAAGTCGCGCTCGGGCGGGGCGTTGGACTGAATCCACATCTCGGCGCGCACCACGTCGACCAGCGGGGTGTCCTTGGGCTGGCCGCGGCTCAGGAGGTAGACGATCATGCTGATCAGGCTGCCGTAGACGCCGCCGAAGAAGCAGAACACGAACGTGACGATGGCCCAGCCGAGCGCGGCCGGGCTGACGGGGCTCTTGGCGGCCCAGGTGCCGAGGCTGATGGCCAGGCCACCCACCACGTAGAAGAAGAAACCGAGCCAGGGGAAGTCTTTCTCGGACTTGAGCACCATCCAGGTACCGAACAGGCTGGCCACGAAGCCCAGGATCCAGCAGATCCAGGAAAGGATGTTGGGCAGCGGCTCGTGGGGCCGCTCGGGGCGCTCCAGGTAGCCGGGGACGGTGGTGTCGACGGTGGGCTCGACGCGGACGGTATCGGCGATCATGGCGCGTCTCGCTTGACCGAGGCCACCCCGGTCGCCAGGTCGAAGTAATCGGGCACGAGGCGGCCCACCAGGCGCTTTTCCATCTCTTCGCGCAGGTCGGGGTTGGCCCCCACCAGGCAGAACGCCCCCGGCGGGGTGAGCCCCTTGATGCGGGCGTAGGCGGCGAACAAGCTCGCCAGGGCAAAACTATCCATGCTCTGCACCTCGGTGAGGTCGAGGACCATCCGGGTCGCTCCCTGTCGAACCATGTTCGACACCGCGGCGCGGAATCCGTCGTTGTTGCCTTTGCCCCAACGACCCTGCAACGTCAGGACGGCCACGCCATCCTCACGGCTCTCCTGCGCCTTCACGAGCGGGGCGTCAATCATGAGCGGTGCGCGGTTGCGAGTTGACTGCGAGATCTCTTCATTGCAACCGTTCCTCTCCTCTCAACTCTTAACTCTCGACTCTGGACTGGTCAGCTTAGAACTGGATGTGCAGCTGCGTGCGCAGCGACTGGTTATTGTTGTTCGTGAAGCCGCCCGTGAGGGGGAGGCGGCCGTAGGGGGCGGCGCCGTACTCGTAGTCGATGCGGAAGAACGAGTTCTCGGTGAACCGGTAGTCCGTGCCGATCTGGTAGGTGTCGCCCTGGGTGCTGTCATTGAAGAAGCTGTGATAATAGCCCAGGTAGTAGCGCCAGCGCTCGGTGGGGGTCTGGGTCCAGCGCGTGCCGATGGTGTCGCCCTGGAAGTTGCCCGGCCCGAAGCGGGTCAGGAAGTTCTGGGGCGGGTCGTTCAGGTTGGCGCCGTGGCTGTAACTGACCTGAAGGTCGTAGTTGTTCTCGTCGCGCAGGACGGTGAAGTAAGGTCCGATGTTGTAGATGAACTGGTTGGAGCCGTCGATGTAGTCGGCGTTCAGGAAGTTGCCGCCGATGCCGATCCAGTCGTTGATCTGGCCGTCGATGAAGCCCTCTTCGCCAAAATACTTCAGCTCGTTGCCCAGGGCGAAGGGCGTGTCGTAGTTGACGTCGCGCACGAGGTAGAAGCCGCCCTGGATGCGGGGA
>JBDHVW010000138.1:0-16847 GCA_039809865.1 Vulcanimicrobiota bacterium | reverse complement strand
GGCCCCGCCGCGACCGACCGCAACCGATGACGTATCGACGGCAGCTCTACCTGGAGCGGAATCCCTGGTACAAGGACCTGGTGCTGCCACCGCCTCCCCCGCCGAAACGCAAGCACCCGCGGGCCCGCAGGAGGCTCCGAAGAGAAGCTCGAGCGACACGAGAGACCGACGCCTAAACTCGGCGCGTCACTGGCACCCACAGCAGCCGAAAGTCGGCCAGGCGGACGTCTTCCTTGTCCAGGCGGACCGGACGCTCCTCGATGCCGTCGAGAGCCCTCTCCTCCTCGGTGCGGATCCTGTCGAGCTCGTCTTGTAGCTCGGCGGCCAACTGCTCGACCTTCTCCTGGAGGGCGTCGAGGTCGTCAGCGGCCGCCTGGGCGCGCTGATCGGCGTTGGCGGCCATCCGGCCGCCGGAAACGACACTCTTCAGCGAGCGCTTGCGACCTGTAAAAAAACCGAGGAGCGTCTCGCCCACGCCGAGGAAGCTCTCGGTCTTGCGACTGGAAGCCTCGCTCTGCTTCTGGGCGACTTTGGCTTTCTGCGCCCGCACCTTCTCGGCCAGAGCCTCCGCTTTCTTCTCGTTGGCCTGCCGCAGCTTGTCCGCGCGCGCCGCGATCTTCTCCTCGACGACCTTGCGGCAACGCTCCTCGAAGGCCTCGCGCGACTCGTCAGCCTGCCCGTAGAGCTTCAAGCGAGCGTTGATCCACTGACCGCGCGTCATGTTCCGGTAGATATCGTCCAGAATGGTCTTCTTGGCCGCTTCCCACTCTTTCAGCTCGTCGAACTCGGTGGGGAGGGAGTCGTAGACGGCCGGATCGTCGGGGGCGGCGAGCAGATCGTCCTGCTCGAGCTCCAGCGAGACGAAGTCGCCGCGGATGCCGCGCGAGAGCGGAAAGTAGACCCGGCTCTCCACATGGTCCTTCAGAAAGCCCGTCTTCTCTTCATCGAAGCGCACCGCCACGCGAGCGTAGAGGGCCGGCGAAAGGCGCAGCTTGCCGTCCTGGCGCGCCGGCTCGGCATACTTCTCGAAGTGGCCCTCCAGACGGGAGGAGAACACCGCGCGCGGGTCCAGCACGCTGCTCTCCAGCCCTTTGAGAGGAGGCGGAGCGCTCGAGCCGGGGGCGTCCTCGAGGACGGGTTTCTCGACCCGGGCGACCGGGGCCGCGTGGTCCACCTTGCCCACCTCGCTCAGGGTCAGAGGGCCGCGCAACCAGGCCAGCGTGTCGCGCGTCCGGATGAGCTGCAACTGGTCAGAGCCGGGAGGCTTGTACAGGAAGATGCGCTTCTCGAGCTGGTCGAATTGCTCGCGGGGGCATTTCAAGCCCTCGGCCACCCGATCACGATCCTGCGAGGTCTGCAGCTTACCGATCCACCACGAGCCGGCGTTCGACATCGCTTTGTAGTCGACGTCCACGGGGTTCTGGGTGGACAGAACGACTCCCAGGCCGACGCCGCGAGCCTGCTTGAGCAGCGTCATCACAGGCTTCTTGGTGGGCGGGTCGTAAGGATGCGGAGGCAGATAGCCGGCCACCTCGTCGAAATAGAGCAGGGCTTTGAGCTTCGAGCTGCCGCTGAGCGTGCGCGACCAGGCCAGCACGCGCTCGAGCAGCAGGGTCAGGAAGAACATCCGCTCCTGGTCGCTGAGGTGGGCCAGGTAGAAGATGGAGATGGGCGTCTTGACGAACTCGGCCACGTCCAGCCCCTCGCCCTTCGTCCAGGGGCCGAAGGACGGCGCCGCGAGGATGCCGTTGAGTTGCCGTGCCAGCGCCAACCGTTTCTCGGAGGGCATGAACGTATCCACTGGAAAGACGCCCACGCGTGCGAAGGGCGGGTCGACGACCTGCGTGATCAGGCCTTCGAGGCTCAAGGTCTCGCCTTTGCTCCAGGCCACGTCCAGGATCTGGCTCATCAGGATCGGCTCGGGGTCTTGCAGCGCATCGGCCTTCTTGCCGACCAGGTTGAGCAGACCCAGCACCGTGCCCGTGATGAGGTCGGCCCGGTCGCCCGAGGCGGGAGGCGCCAGCGAGCCCAGCACGCTGATCGGACGTCCCACCTCGGAGCCCGGCGTATAGATTTTCACCCCGACCCAGCTCGGATTGGTGCCGGGCGGGCCGCCCAACAACGCCCTCTGCTCGTTGGTCACCAGGGCGAGGTTGGTGAGATCGCCCTTGAGATCGACCACAATCAGGGGCACTCCGGAGAGCGCCAGCTCCTCCAGCAGGCCGATGCCCAGGCCGGTCTTGCCCGAGCCGGTCATTCCCAGGATGACCCCGTGGGTCACCAGGTCGTCGGGGTTGAGGCGTTGCTGCGTGACTGTATCCATGCGGGGCGGTTCTACCCGCTCGCGAACAGCTCCTCGCGCAACAGGCATTCGGTCGTAGCCTCTCCCAAAGCCCGCTTGAAGGTCGGGTAGAAGCGCGAGATCGCGAGCTGCATGGCCACGTCGGCCAGCACCTTGCCGCCCAGCCTGCGCTCCACCTCGCGGGCCAGCTCCTGCGACTCGAAGCGGCGGGCGAGCGCGGCCTGGCTCAAATCGTAGACCAGGCGCAAATCCGGTGACAGGCGCTCGGGCTTGCCTTCCACCACGGCCTCGATGACCGCGCGGGGTACTCTTTGCTTTTGCGCCATGGCCACGCCGATCTTCAGGCATTCGCCGCAGTCGTCGTGCAGCGTGCCGCACAGTCCAGCTACCGCCATGGCCTGGTAGTGGCGCGTGGCCGGCGAGGCCACCACCGGGATGAGGAAGAACTTGAGCAGGGTGCTCGGGGAGAGGCGTCGCAGCTTGCGCAGGTAGTCCAACTTGCTCTGGGTCAGTTTCTCGTAACGACGAATGATGGTTTCGATCATGGTTTTCCTCCGTTCTGAAGGGATGACGAACGAGGAGACGATTCTGTGACAGACATCGAGTCTTTCATGGCCGAACGCCCGCGGCTTTTCGGTTTGAGCTACCGCATGCTGGGCAGCGCCAGCGAGGCCGAGGACGTGCTGCAAGATGCCTTCTTGCGCTGGGAAGCGGCCCACGACGTGCGCGAGCCGCGCGCCTTTCTCACGCGCGTGGTGACCAACCTGTGCCTGGACCAGATCAAGTCGGCCCGGGTGCGGCGGGAGGAATACGTGGGCACCTGGCTCCCGGAGCCCCTGGCCCAGGACGATCCGGAAGCCACGGCGCTGGAGAAAGAGTCGCTGCGCTTCGCGTTTCTCCGCATGCTGCAAGACCTGAATCCGCGCGAGCGAGCCGCGTATCTGTTGCGCGAGGTCTTCGGGCACGAGTATGCCGAGCTCTCCACCTTCCTGGAGGAGTCCGAGGACAACTGTCGCCAGCTCAATTCCCGCGCTCGCAAGAGGCTGGCCGAGCACAGGGGTCGTTACCAGCCGGCTCCGGGCCAGCTCGAGGAGCTGCTGCAGAGCTTCCAGCAGGCGGCCGACGGCGACCTGGAGCCGCTATTGGCGCGCCTGCACAAGGACGTGACCGTCTGGTCGGACGGCGGTGGAAAGGTTAACGCAGCCCTCAATCCGGTGCACGGCCCCGACAAGGTGAGCCGGATGATGGCCGGCTTGATTCGCAAAGGAATGGCTGGAGCCCGCTTCGAGACGACCAGCCTGAACGGCGAGCCGGCGCTGCTGGTCTACCACGGCGACCGGCTGGACACCGCGGCCATCTTCCAACTCGGCCCGGACGGCCTGGAGGCGCTCTACCTGGTGCGCAACCCGGACAAGCTACGGATCCTCGGGATGGACGTCGACCGCCACTGACACCGTCTGCGCACCGCCGCCCAGAACCACGCCTTTGACCGGGGAGACATCCTCGTAGTCGCGTCCCCAGGCCATGGTGATGTGCCGGTCGCTGGGGATCTGGTCGTTGGTCGGATCGAAGTCGACCCACCCGTAGGGCGGACAGAAAACCGACAGCCAGGCGTGGGACGCGTCCGCCCCCACCAGGCGGGGCTGGCCCGGGGGCGGGGTGGTGAGGAGGTAGCCGCTGACGTAGCGGGCCGCGAGCCCCAGCGAACGCAGCATGCCGATCATCAAGTGGGCGAAGTCCTGACAGACGCCACGGCGATTTTCCAGCACCTCGCCCAGGCCGGTCGACAGGTCGGTGGCCTCCGGATCGTAGCGGAACTCCTTGTGAATGCGGGCCATCATGTCTTTCACGCCTTCGAGCAACGGGCGCCCGGGCGTGAGCGACTTGCGCGCGTAGGCAGCCAGCTTCTCGTCCGCCACGACGTAGGGCGAGTCGAAACAGAACTGCCGCTCGCTCAAATAGGCGCGGTCGGCCGCCAGGTGCCCCGCCACCTGCTCCCAGGAAGGCGAGGCCACCAGGTCCTGCGCGACCTGCACCTCGACCAGGAAGCGGATTGTGACCGATAGCTCCTCGTGGGGCTCGTGCACCTCGAACACGGTGAGGTGATTGCCGAAGTAGTCGCGCCGGCGGGTTTTGACCGCCGGGATGGGCTCGATCTCCAGCATCGCCTCGCTCACCTCCTGGCAGGGGTGCGGATGCGGCAGGCTGACGACCTGGTTGTGGCACAGCGACACCGGGTCGGTGTATTTGTAGTGGGTGGTATGGCGGACACGGTACTTCATTCGCGCGGCAGGGCCGGGCGCACCCGGGCGGGGGAGACGTGGGCCAGATAATGGCGGAACAAGGCGTCGGAGAGCTGCGGAAGGCGCTCCTCACAGCTCTCCAGGAAATCGGCCAGCTCGAGGTTGCGCACGTCGAGCAGACGGAGCTCGGTCAGGAGGGCCAGGGTCAGGCGCTGCTCGGCGCTGCGCATCGGCTTCTGGTCGGGTAGCGCGGCCAGGTGCTCGTCCACCCGCGCCAACTGGAACGCCACCGAGCGGGGATTGGACTCGTCGCACAGGATCAGGTCCAGCACGGGGGCGAGCTGGAGGCCCGCCGGGTAGCGCCTCCGGTAGATCCGTCCCGAGTCGCAGATCTTGAGCACGGCTTCCAGCACGGTGTCCTGGTTGTGCTCGTGGTCGAGCAGGGTGCCCTGGAGCAGCTCGATGGTGCGCACGGAGCGCTCCAGACGGCGACCCAGGTCGAGAAAACGCCACCCGTAGCCCCGCGACATGCTCTCGTTGGCCATTCCGCAGAAGGCCCAGAGCTCGATGATCAGCTCCTCGAGCTGGGTCATGAGCACGCGCTCCTGCTCGGCCGGACCGATGGTGAGCCCGGTCAGGATGCGCCAGCTGTCCACCGAGATGCGGTCGCGGATGCTGGTGCTGAGGCGGTGCACCTCGCGCAAGAGGAAGGCCAGCCCGTACTCCTTCGTCTCGAGCGCCAGCTCCCGGATCCGCGGCCAGCTCTCGCCCTCGTCGGGGTGCAGCACGTCGAGCAGCATCGGCACGATCCCGGCGTCGTCGGGATCGTTGCTCAGCTCCAGGCTGCCGCGGATGAGCCGCACCACGCCCTCGGCGCGTTCCACGTAGCGCCCCAGCCAGAAGAGGTTGTCGGCGATGCGGCTGGGCAGATCGTTGCCTCCACGCGACAGCACCACCTCGGCCCCCGGCCGGTTGACCACCGGCGCGTTGAGCGCCTCTCCGGCGGCCACGACCCAGGTGTCCTTGCTGCCACCGGAAGCCTGCAGGGTGACCACCAGCGAGTCGGCGGTGCGGGCCACGCGCGTCAGGCCCCCGGGCAGCACCTCGAAATCGCCCTCCTCGCGCGCGCTCAGAAAGGCGCGCAGCACCATGTGGCGCGGCTCGAGCTGCTTGCCGGTCCAGACCGGAGAGGTGGACATCGAAACTTCGTCCTGGGCCACCCAGGCGTAGGGGCGCGCCTGGATGCGCGCCACCAGCTCGTCGCGCTCCTTGCGGCTCAGCTCGTGGCCATAAACGGCCCGGCGTCCGCCGAAGAACGTCTGGGTGGGAAAGGCGGCGCGCAGCACCAGCTTGTCGAGGTGCATGAGCACGTGCTGACAGGCGCGCGGCTCGCCGCACCACCAGCTCGGAACGCCCGGCACCTTCAGCTCCTGACCCAGGAAGTACTGGCACAGCTCGGGCAGGAACGGCCCCAGCGCGGGCGTCTCCAGCCAGCCGCTGCCCAGCGAGTTGGCCACCACCACGTTGCCGGAGCGCACCGCCTGCACCAGGCCGGGGACCCCGAAAAAGGAATCACCGCGCAGCTCCAGCGGGTCGCAGAAGGCGTCGTCCAGGACGCGCCAGATGACGTCCACCGGCTGGAGCCCCTCGAGTTGCTTGAGGAACACCGCGTTGTCGCGCACGGTCAGGTCATCCCCCTCGACCAGCGTGCAGCCCAGGTACTGGGCCAGATAGGCGTGCTCGAAGTAGATCGGGCTCAGGGGTCCGCTGGTGAGCAGCACGATGCGCGGGTTGTTGGGGTGCAGGGCCGCCAGGCCTTCCAGCGAGCTGCGCAGCCCTTCGAAGAACGGGCCGAGGCGGGCGGCGCGCGCCTCGCGGAAGAGCTCGGGCAGGAGCCTCGTGAGGACCAGGCGATTCTCGAGCGCGTAGCCGGCCCCGGCGGGGGCCTGGGTGCGGTCGCGGAGGATCATCCACTCGCCCTGCGGGGTGCGAACCAGGTCGGTGCCGTAGAGCAGCAGACGGCTCTGAGGGGCCACCGGCAGGCCGTGGCAGCCGCGCAGGAAGCCCGGATGAGCGTAGACGAGCTCGGGGGGAATCAGCCCGACGCGCAGCAGCTCCTGGGCGCCGTAGACATCCTCGAGGACCAGGTCGAGCAGGCGCGCGCGCTGCGTGAGCCCCGCGCTGAGCCTGGACCACTCTTGCTCGTCCACCAGCAGGGGCAGCGGATCGAGCTCCCAGGGACGGTCGAGCCCTCCGGGGTCCCCGTGAACGTTAAAAGTGACGCCGTTCTCGCGCATGAGACGGCGGACCTCGGCCCACCTCCGGGCCAGCGTCTCGGGCCCCATGTCCTCGAAGGAATGCAAGAAGCTGGACCAGTGCGGGCGCACTCCCCCCGGCTGGGCGTGCATCTCGTCGAACGTGAGCGGAATCGGCTGATAACCGGCGGCCGCGGTCTGCATGAATCCTGGTCAAGTTCGCGGGAGCCGCAAGGAAGCCTTCGTGACGGGCCGACGTCGCCCGATCAGAACCAGATTTCCATCCGTAAACCGCGCGCATCGCATTCAGGCTCCTCCGCCGGCAGGCGCCGGGAGAAGTCCCGGGCGACCAGGGCCAGGACGGCCGCGTCCAGCAGATCGTCGCTCGCCGCGCCCCGCAAGCGCGGGGGCTCCCAGCGGCGGCCCAGCACGCGGCGCAGCAATTGCAGGCGCTCGGCGCGCCCCTCGGCGACGCGCTTCGGAAAGGCCAGCGGAACTCCGCCGTTCAGCCGGGCGAAGGCCAGCTCGGGGTGCGTTTCCCGCACCGAATCCTGCAGGGCGGGCGTCATCAGAGCGTCGACCTCGCGCAACTTCGGGAACAGGTTGTAGCACTGCAGGCTCACGCCCTGAAAGAGGCCCGCCTCGAGCACGGACCGCACGGGCGGCGAGAAGACGCTCGCGCGCCGGGGCCCCAGCAGTCGCCGTGCCAGCGTGTCGCAGAGGCGGCCCGGACGGTCGGGCAGTCCGATGGGCATGTCCAGCGCCACCGGTCCCACCAGCAGGCCCTGCAGGCCCGCGTGCACCGAGAACTCCAGCCGTTTGCCGCTCCAGGCCGCCACGACCCAGCCGCCCCGGCAGCCGTCGATGCCTAGGGCGATCCGAAATTCACCACGAGAGGATCGTCGATGGCCTGCAGGACGGCCTGCGTGTGGGGCCGCGAGGGAGCGCTGTAACGCACGCCCGGCGTGGGGTTGTTGCCGGGCCCGCCCGGGTTGTAGAAGGGCTGGTAGGGCGCCACCGAGGGCACCTCCACCGCCGTGATGCGGCGCATGGCCTCCTCGTCGCCGGCCAGCACGATATCGATCTGGTTGTCGTGGTCCTCCTGGTAGGTGTCGTCGTAGGTGTCCTGGCGCACCCCCAGCTCGGCCAGGCCGATGACGCGCACCTTGAAGCCGTCGATGTCGTAGACCTGACCGACCTTCTCGAGCAGAATCGTGTTCCCCAGCGAATCGACGGCCTGCACGCGGAAGAAGCTCGCATACTCGGTGGGAAGCAGCGCCCGCACCCCGTCGGGCGAGAAGCCGCCCGAGGTATAGACGCGCAGGCGGTACTGGGCCAGCGGGCCGTAGAGCGCCACCCCGTCGTTGGGCGTGGTGGCCGCGAAGAGCGGGGGCGAGGCGTCGCCGAGCGCATTCATGCGCGAGAGCTTGGCGCCCACCAGTCGCGGCCCTCCGCGCTGGTCCGGAGGCACGTCCGGGTCGGTGTAGGGCGTGCCGGGACAGTTCACGCCGAAGCCGACCGCGCTGACCGGGCCGTTCGGGCCGATCAACTCGAGCGGCGTGTCGTCCTGCACCACGTCGACCCGCACCGGATAAAGCGCGCCCGGGTCGTCGGGGCCGAGGCGGTTGCCGAACTTTCCGAACAGCACGGCCACGGCCCGCTCGTTGAAATCCATGTTGGGCGTGATCGAGGCCACCTGGGGCACCATGATCGAGCCGTCGTTGAGCGTGACCAGGAAGTCGGTGGCGTCCAGCGTGCTGGGCCGCACCGGCCAGGAGAACTCGACCGGCAGCCCGTCGCAGAATTCGACCGGCCAGCCGTAGGTGTTGGCCACCTGGTCCGGCGAGGTGCAGGCGGTGAAGGCGCGCAGGTTGGGCATCGAACCGGTGACCACGTTCCAGGCGCCCCCGGCGGCGCGGGCCAGCTCCTCGGTGCCGTCGGCCAGGCCGGGCACCCCGATGATGTTGGTGAAGCCCAGCCCGGCGGCGATCATACGCGGCTGAGTGTCCCACATATCGGCGTTGATGAGCAGGTCCCGCTGGAGAAACGTCTGGTAAGGCTGGCTTCCCGGGTCGGGATTGTCGATGACCAGGTTCTGACCGGGCGTCAGCTGGACCTGGACGATCGCCTGTCCGGACGGCACCCCGTCGATCAGGAACGTGGTCGTCAGGGTCGTGAGCGTGACCGGCACGGTCAGCACGATCCGCGCGGCCTTGGGGAGCCGCTGGCGAAAGACCTCGGCGCCGCCGGCATCGGTGCCGACGAACTCGAACTCGTTCACGGTGCTCGGCACGCTGCGGCCCACGCGCCAGTCGAGCGTGAGCGTCGCCGTGTCAGAGGCCACGGGAGTCGTGGCCGCGCCGGTCGTGCCTCCTCCACCACAACTGTACAGGGCGCAGGCCGCGAGCAGCGGCAGCAGGTAACGCTTCATGCCAGGAATCCGTCCAAGTCTCCGCGCCAGGGCCGGCCGTGCCCGCTCAGAACGAGCCGCACTCCCAGGCCGCGGTAGCGGGCAATCGATTGTTTCTGCGCCGCGTGATCCAGGGTCCAGATCGGGATGCCCGTGCCAAAGCGACTCATGTTCACGAGGTTGTCCCCGCAGAAGAGCGTCTCCTTCCCATCCCAGAACGAGCAGTGGCCGGGCGTGTGACCGGGCGTATGCAGCACCTGGAGCCGGCCGAGGCGATCGCCCTCGCGCAGCAGGTCCAGTCGTGCCGGGGAAGCAGTGGACCCCATGCC
This sequence comes from Vulcanimicrobiota bacterium, assembly GCA_039809865.1. Lineage (GTDB taxonomy): Bacteria > Vulcanimicrobiota > Xenobia > Xenobiales > QWHO01 > QWHO01. The sequence continues at coordinate 7,308 of JBDHVW010000138.1, read as the reverse complement.
CACCAGTCGCACCATCCGCAGCATGAAGCGCGTCACCCACCAGCCGGGCTCGTCCTCGATCCGACGGGTGCCCTGCACGAACGGGCGGTCCAACTCGTGCACCAGCACGGGAGCGCCCGTCAGGCGCTGCAGCTCGGCGCATCCTCCGCTGTGATCGGGATGGAAGTGCGTCAGCACGATCCTGCGCACCGGTCGTCCGCCGGCGGCCCGGGCCAGGGTCTTACCGTGCAGGAAGAAGCCCGTGTCCACCACAGTGAGCCCGTCCGGCTCCTCGATGAGATAGACGTTGACCCCGGGCCAGCCTCCCACCCGGATGCGCACGATGTCTGCCGTGATTTGCTCGGTGATCAAGGTCGGCCCGGAAGAAGCCCTGACATCGTGTAATCCTGTTCCGAGTCGAGTCCGATTCCCCTACCCCCGGAAGGGCCGATCGCCCGCGTCTTGAACTGCGCAAGATGACAGCCCGCATCGTTCTCTTTGCTTTCCTGATGCTCATCCTCCCCGTGCGGGGCGAGCAAGCCCCGCCGCTGACCATCATCGCCCCGACCTCGGGCGTGACCGCCACGGTCGGTGAGAAAGTGACCGTGCAGCTCATCTTGCGCAAGGACGTGCAGGCCAAGACGCAGGCCGTCCAGGTGACCTGCGAGGGCAAGGGGATCGCGCTCCTGAACAGCGGCCCCTACATGGCCACCTGGGACACGGCGGGGATGAAGCCCGGGCGCTATCTGCTCGAGGCGAGCGCGTTTCTCAACAGCGGCAACAAGCTGGCGGCCGCGCCCGTCGAGGTGATTCTCAAAAGCGGTGCGGCGAAGCTGCCCGAGAGCACGCCCGTCATCCTGACCACGCAGGAGAAGATGGTCTCCGGCGACACCCCCACGGGCACCATCGTGCGGCTCAAAGTGGAGCGCGACGTGCTCGACCAGGAGGGCCGGATCCTCATCCCGGCCGGAGCGGACGCCACCGGCGAGGTGGTGAAGTCGGAGGGCAGCGGTTTCTTCGGCAAGTCGGGCGTGCTCGACTTCGCGCTGCGCAACGTGACCGCCGCCGACGGCACCAGCGTGCCCATCCGCGCCCAGCGCTCGGTTGAAGGCGATGACAACCTGGGCGGCGTGGTGGCGGGCGCGGTGCTGCTGTCCGTCTTCTTCGTCTTCATGAGCGGAAGCCAGGTGGACATTCCCGCCGGCACCGTCTTCACGGGCTACGTGTCCAAGGACACGGACATCCCCAATCCGGCCCCCGCCAAGGTGGACCAGGCCACCTTCGCAATGGCCCGCAGCGTGGAGATCCAGTCGCCCGTCAACAACGCCAGCTTCGAGCCGACCGACCACATGACGTTCTCGGTCTTCCTGAGCCCCCCCGACGACGACGCCTACATCCGCCTCTACTGGGACGGCCGCTTGCTGGTCGCCCAGCGCGGCAACCCCGGCAAGATCGAGTGGAAGGGCAACGACGACCTGCAGCCCGGTCTGCACGTCCTGGAGGCCGAGGTCACCTACAGCATGGGCAAAGTCGTCAAGTCCGCCCCCATCAAGGTGACCATCACGGACTAGCTCCGGCTGGTACCTGTGTCCCTGGGCATTGCTTGGTTGCATGGAATGTGGCTATGCAAACAATGAGTCACGCCCGGGTGCTGCGGATGTAGAGCCGGCAGTTCTGGTGGAACGCCATTCGGCCCGCCCACAAAGTGATGCAGGAGCTCGGGCTGAGCCTGGCCGAGAACATCGTGCGGCGCGCCCTGCAGCGCGGTCCTCTGACAGTGGCCGAGGCGGCCGAGCATCTCGCCTTGAGTCACTCCGCGGCCTCGAGAGCCGTCGACCGCCTGGTCGAGATGGGTCTCGTCGAGCGCAAAGAGTCGCCGTCCGACCGTCGCTGCCGGCACCTGACGCTCTCGCGCAAGGGACAGGGCCTCCTTGGCAAGCTCGAGGGCACGTTCGTGGCCGGCGTGGAGCCGCTGCTCGAGCGCCTCTCGCCCGAGGAGGAGTCGATGCAGTCGATGTCGCCCACCGACCTGGCCGGCGTCCGACTGGCTCTGGTCAGCTCGCTCGACTCGGTCTTCTGGATCGGGCTATTCTGGCCGGGATCGCCTTCCTCGTGAACCTGGGTCTGGAGAACCGTCCGCTGCGCTCCTCGCACGCCCCCATCGGCTCGGAGGCCATCCCGGTGCAAGCGGTGCTGCGCTCCGTGGTCCCGGCCGCTCACCTCCGGGCCTGATCGGCAAACCGGAAACTTTCCGGTAATCTCACGCGCGGGCCGGCGCTCTATGATAGCGCCATGATCTCCGCCGTCGCCCAACCGAGAACTTACCGCCTCAGCGGCATGCTGCCCCAGGGAGACAAGCGCTTCGCGGCGCAGTCCGACCCCGAGGACGTCATCGCGCCCATCAAGGTGCCGATCCCGGGTGGCAAGTACGTGCCCCAGTATGCCCCCACCGTGGTGGGCACGGAGAACCGCTACGACCCGGCCGGGGACTGCGACGGGGCCTTCATGAGCTCCAAGTTCCAGCCCAACAACAATTGCTACAACTACGCCTGCGACATCGCCACCAACTCGTTCGCCCAGCCGGGCCGCAAGCACGGCATCCTGTTGGGAGGCGATTTCACCGGCGAGGACGTGGAGGCGGGTGCCAACGCCGACGGGCTGGTCTCGGTCTCGCACGAGCCGCTGACCGCCGAGCAGTTGCAGGCCCGCGCCAAAGAGCTGGGCCCCGGCCATTTCGCCGCGCTGCTCATCTCGCAGCCCAAGCCCGATCTCGGTTGGCCCGGCGACTACCACTGGGTCCGCTGCGACAGCGACATGTCGTGGTCGCAAAAGGACGGCACCGACCAGATCACCAATTTTGACTACGCCGGCCACCCCATCAGCGACCCCGCCGCGGCCAACTGGACCGTCAACGAGGGGCCCCTGGACGGCGGCGAAAACGACGTGATCGTGAAGTACGACTTCCACGCCATCATGTTCGTGCCCGACGGTAAGGTCGACATCATCTAGCCCACGCGAAACACGAGATTGGGCGCCTCCGCCACGCGATAATCGCCGGCCTCGTCCCGCAGCGCCCCCGCTAACGAGCGGGCCGCCTCGGGCGTGAGGGCCACGAAGAGCGTCTCGTCGTCGGCGTGAAAGCCGACTTCCTCGTCCGGGAGGAACGTCCAGCTCATCTGGGGGCTCTGGACCCCCAACGGGCGATTGTGGCACAGCCTTCCCGGCAGCAGCGCCTGGAGCTCGGATACCGCCGAGGTCCCGACGCATAAAACCAGGGAACCTCCCTCGGCCTCGATGGCCATTTCGTCGAGGTACAGCCACTTCGTCTGGGCCCCCTCGCGCTCGCTGCCCGCGCGCACGGCCTGCACGAAGTCGTCGTCGTCGCCGCGACAGGCGCGCTCCGGGTCGGTCACGTGCGGCAGCAGCTCCAGCACGCGGTCTGTGCGCCAGCATTTGCAGGCCGCCAGCTCGGCCGGGGTGAGCCCGACCAGCTCCACGAACGAGACTTTCCCGTTCGGGGTGCGCAACGTGCGCAGCCGCAGATCCAGGCGGAAAGCGACGGCGGTCAGGCGGGTGGGGAACCCGGCCCGCAGGGGGCCGTTCAGGTCGAGGCAGTCGTTCTCGCCTGGCGACTTGCCGCTCTCGAAAACGGAGCGGGCCAGGTGCTGCATCAGGTCGGCCGGCCATCGCGGCGGCCCGTCTTTGCCCCCGTCCACCAGCCGGAAGCTGAGCTCGAGCCCAAAGCCGCTCCACTCGGGCACCTCGTGGGGCACGTCGTAGAGCTCGCTCAGTCCGTAGGAGACGTAGTGCCAGTGGCCGTCGGCGCGGTAGACCGAGACGCCGTCCAGAGGGTCGGGCCCGCCTTCGATGTAGCGGACCGTGGTGTGGAATTGCACGGGCTGCTGGTCGCCGTAGAGCCCGCGCAGCGCCTCATCGAGGGCGTCCCAACCGGGTGCTGGTTGCATACTCTCAGCCTAGCGGTCTGGAACCCCAGGGGCTGGTCGCCAAGGGGGCGCGACAGGGTCGGCCCAGGGTTGCGGGCAGGCACCGCCATGGTAAGAGACGCGGCGCCTGTGGCCCCGGCGGTACTGTTTTACACCCCGGCAAACTTTCGCCGCCCCATCTGGAGTACAACCTGCAGCATGCAAGTTCGCACCTTTGACGGCCGGGGGAACAACACTCTGCACCCGGAGTGGGGCTCGGCGGGGCGCCCGCTGCGCCGGGACACCCCTGTGACCGAGCCCCCCGCCGATCTGCCCAACCCCCGCACGGTCAGCAACCAGCTCTTCGGCTTCGACGCCGGGATCGACCCGAACGGTCTGACCGACTACGTCTGGACCTGGGGGCAGTTCCTCGACCACGACATCGTGAAGGTGCCCGACGGCGGCGAGTTCAAGCCGATCCCGGTGCCCAAAGGCGACACCGTCTTCGACCCGGAGAGCAAGGGGACGGCCATCATCCCCTTCACGCGCACGAAAGAGCAGCTGAGCATCACCAGCACCTGGATCGACGCCTCCATGGTCTACGGCTCCGACGCCGACCGCGCCGCGGCTCTGCGCACGATGCAGGGCGGCAAGCTGCGGACGAGCGAAGGGGACATGCTGCCCTGGAACGTCATGGGGCTGCCCAACGAGAACCCGATGCACCGCCCCGAGGATCGCCTCTTCGCGGCCGGGGATATCCGGGCCAACGAGAACGGCGCCCTGACCAGCCTGCACGTCATCTTCTTGCGCGAGCACAACCGGCTGTGCGACGAGCTTTCCCAGGCCGATCCGAGCCTGAGCGATGAGGAGCTCTACCAGCAGGCCCGCAAGCTCGTCGGGGCCCAGGTCCAGGCGATTTCCTACAACGAGTTCCTCCCCGCCATGGTGGGTCCGCTGCCCGAGTATCGCGGCTACCGCGAGGACGTCGATCCGAGCATCTCCAGCGTGTTCACCACCGCCGCCTACCGCGTGGGCCATTGCCAGCTCTGGCCGGCCATGCCGCGCATCGACCAGGACGGCAAGCCGCTCAAGCCGGTGATGATGGACGACATCAGTTTCAACCCCGAGCGCCTCGCCCAGCCCGATGAGATGGACTACCTGCTGCGCGGCATGCTCGACCGCCGCCAGCCGATCACGGGCCTGTCGATGATCGACTCCGTGCGCAATCGCCTCTTCGGGGCGCCCGGCCAGGGCGGGCTGGACCTGGCCGCGGTGGACATCGAGCGCGGCCGCGACCACGACCTGCCCGGCTACAACGAGGTGCGCGCTTCCTTCGGGCTACCCCGCCTGGAGAGCTTCTCCGAGATCACGCCTGACCGGCAGACCCAGGACTACCTGGGGATGCTCTACGGCACCGTGGACCGCGTGGACCCGTTCGTGGGAATGATGGCCGAGGCCCATCTGCCGGGCCTCTCGCTCGGTCCGACCCTCAAAGCCATCATCACCGACCAGTTCGTGCGGCTGCGCGACGGCGATCGCTTCTGGTATCAGAACGACCCGGAGTTGAAGGATTGGCAGCCGCCCACCCTCGCCGAGGTGATCGCCCGCAACAGCGGCGTCAAGGCTGAGGGGAACGTCTTTGTGTTCTCCAAGTAGATAGGAGTCAGGGCGAGTTTCTCACAGAGACTCTCAACTCTCAGCTCTTAACTCTTGACCGGACAGGACTCCCGATGAAAAAGCCCGGCGCGGGGGCCGGGCTTTCGGTTAGTTGTTCTCCGCCGAGCGGCGTTTGCGTTTCTTGTCGCGCTTGAGCTTGCGGGGATGGCTGCCCCGGCGCAGCTCGTCGCTGGTCTCGACCGAGACCTCCTCGACCGACTCCAGGCACTCCTCGGGCAGCGACGCCTGACGCTTGATGCGGCGGACGGGGACCACGGCGGCCAGCGAGACCGCCTGGTCCTCCTTCTTGATCTCCATCGTCATCAGCTGGACGTCGATCTCCATGTAGCGGTTCAGAACCTCGATCAGATCGCGGCGAACCGAATCCATCAGGCGCGGGGCCACGGCCGAGCGGTCGCCCACCAGGGCGATCTTCAGGCGATCGCGGGCCGCCGAGCCGGAGTTGTCTTTCTCGGCCGGTTTACTGCCGAACAAGCGCTGCAAGAAGTTGAACTTCATCAAAATATCCATCTAAGCGCCAACCTGGCTGCCCAGGCCGACGGTGAACAGGCGGCGGAGCTTGCCCATGAAGCCCGCATCCTCCACCATCACCGGACCCGGAGCGGAAGGATCGATCAAGCGATTGACGACCTGACGATAAGCCTCGCCGGCCTTGGAGGCGCGGTCGAGCACAGCCGGCTCGCCCCGGTTGGAGGCGTGGATGATGCGCTCGTCCTCGGGCACCATGCCGAGCAGGTCCAGGTTGAGGATCTCCTGCACGTCCTGCACGCTCAGCATCTGGCCGCGCTTCACCATATCGGACTTCACGCGGTTGAGGATGAGCTGGATGCGCGCTTTCTCGCTCGCCTCCAGCAGCCCCACGATGCGGTCGGCGTCGCGCACGGCCGAAACCTCGGGGTTGGTGACCACGATGGCCTCGTCGGCCCCCGCGATGGCGTTCTTGAAGCCCATCTCGATGCCGGCCGGGCAGTCGACCAGGATGAAGTCGAACGTCTCCTTCATCTCGTCGCACAGCGCCTTCATCTGCTCGGGCTTGACCGAGTCCTTGTCCTTGCTCTGGGCGGACGGCATCAAGAACAGGTTGTCGAAGCGCTTGTCCTTGATGAGCGCCTGCCGGAAGGACCGGCATTTCCCCTCGACCACGTCGACGAGGTCGAAAACGATCCGGTTCTCGAGGCCCATCACCAGGTCGAGGTTGCGCAAGCCGATGTCGGCGTCCACCAGGATGACCGACTTGCCGGCCAGCGCCAGCCCGGCTCCCAGGTTGGCCGTGCAGGTGGTTTTCCCCACGCCTCCCTTGCCGGAGGTGATTACGATGACTTTACCCACTTTGATCCCACCTTCTTCCTACATGGCTTCCGTGAACAGTTTTCCCTGACGGATCCAGGCCTTCATGGGGCCTTTGGTCGCCGTCTTGGCGTGCTTGGCGTCGGGCACCCAGAGTTGCTCGCCCACGCGCAGCTGCGTGGGCTGCATCGACAGGGCCATCACCTGAGCATCCTTACCGGAGCAACCGGCGTGGGCCAGGCCTCGCAGGGTGCCCCACACGGCCACGTCGCCCTCGGCCTCGATCTCGGCGCCCGGATTGACGTCGCCCATCACCACCACGTTGCCGGCGAAAATGACCTTCTGGCCCGAGCGCAGAGTCTTGCGCAGCAGCAGGGTGGGCTCTTCGTCCGGGGGAGCGGGTTTGGGCGGGGGGACCGGGGCGACCACCGTTTCGGGCTGC
>JBDHVW010000137.1:0-16910 GCA_039809865.1 Vulcanimicrobiota bacterium | reverse complement strand
CCGGTCGTCGTCCCTGTAGTGGTGCCGGTTGTGGCGCCCGTTGTTGCCCCCGTCGTGTTGCCCGTGGTCGACCCCTGACCTCCCGGGCAGCCGGTGCCCCCACCATGAGCGGAGCCGCCGTGCGAGCCTCCTCCCGAGGAATTGCCGTTGTGGCCGTTGCCCCCCTGGGAATTGCCCTCGTGGTTGCCCTGAGAATTCCCATTGTGGCCATTGCCTGAGCCGCCGTTATGAGAATTGCCACCATGAGAGCCATTTCTCCCGCCGTGCGAACCGCTGCCGGATTTCTCCTGGAGGTCTTCGAGCGCCGCTCGGCTCAAAGGCGGAGCAATATCGCCCGGGGAAGGGGGAAGCTCGCTCTGCGAGCTACCGCCGCAGGCGGCCAGAAAGACAAGAAAAACCAGGCTGATGGACCATCCCCACGCCGTCCACACCCACCGCAAAATCTGCACGCCGGCCCCCCAGGTCGAAGATTGTCGAGCCGGAAGATTCGGGTTACCCCCCCCCCTACATTCCTTCTGCGGTATGTATTGAATAATATTTTAATACAACATCGCCGCTAGAAGCGGATGGTCGTGCTGTTGAACCAGCCCGGGGGGTCGATTGTCAGAGACCCCTGCTCGGACGTCAGGCTGGTGGTGCTGAACGGGTCGTAGGGCGAGCGCACGGTGATGCCTTCGTCGCGCACCGTCGTCTTGATGCGGTTGAAGAGGCCCGGCGGATTGACCGTGATTGTGTCTCCCTGGCGGCTGACCGTGGTGGACGAGGAGCCCCAGCCACTCGGCTGCACGGTGGCGCCCTCCGGCGTGAACTTGACTTTGACGCGGCCCTGACGCCCATCCACGATGAGACCGTCGGCCGTCTCGTGGATCTTGATGCGACCGGTCTGGCGCGAGTCGATGGTGAGCCCGTCTTTGCTCGGGCGCACGCGCAGGTGTCCCAGCCGGGTCTCCTCGCCGTTCTGCCGCAGCCCGACCTTCTTGGGAGTGACCTTGCGCGTGTTGCACAGTCCCGGCGGATCGATCTGGACCTCGGGCGAGTCGGGCACCAGGGGCGGATGGAACATCCGGTAGGGCACCAGGGCCACGTTGCCGTTCTCATCCAGAAAGACGCCCCGGCCCAACGAGAGGCCCACGGGCGAGTGCTGGTGCGAGATCTCGATCCAGGTGTCGTCCAGGTCCTCGTCCAGAAACAGGTCGATCTCGTCCGCGTCCGGATCGGCCGGCACCACGGACGTCTGCCGGGAAAGGTCGACCCGCGGCAGCTGGGTGGGCAAAATCTCGAAGCGGACGTCCATTGCGCCGTGATTTTAGGGTCTTCCAACCGCCCGGTTCGTCCTCCAACGGATGAACATCTGGTCAAACGGTCGAACTTGAAGTTCTTTAGAAAAGTGTCAGAAAAGCCAGGCTCGACCTTAAGACTGTTCGACTAGACTTCGGGTATGGAAATGATCGCTATCGGCACCCTGCTCCTGGGCGCCATCATCGGAAGTTGGGGCAGCGAAACTCGTCAGCAGCGCGATAACCGCGTCAACACCGGCAAATCGCGATTGAAATAACGAGTAGCGGGTAAGTAGCCCTTACTCCTACTCTCTACTCCCTGGTCCTTACTGCGACACCGCCGAGAAGAACCGTTCGAGGTCCGCCTGGTCGTTGTAGAAGTGAGGGCTGACACGCAGGCCGCAATCAGGCCGCCAGTCCACCGTGATCCCCTGGGAAACGAGGCGGTCGCAGGCTGCCTTGGAGCCCTCGAAGTCCAGACAGACCATCCCGCCGCGAGCAGAGGGCGCTCGCGGCGTTTTCACTGTAAAGCCCCTGCGCCGGGCCTCTTCCATGAGGAAGTCCGTCAGGCTCAACGAGTGAGCCCGGATGGCCGCTGTGCCCACCTCCTCCACGACCTTCAGACCCTCACGGGCGGCGTAGAGGCCCGGAACGTTGGGCGTGCCATCCAGGAAACGATACACGCCTTCGTGCGGACGACCCACCCCGTGGCCGGGCTCGTACTCGAACGGCTCGGCCAGGCCGAACCAGCCCGTCAACCGGGGCACCAGCGTGTTGATGCGATCGGGGCGGCAGTAGAGGTAGCCGGCCCCGGGACCGCCGCAGAGCCACTTGTGGCAGCCACCCACGTAGAAGTCGACACCCAGGGCCGCGAGGTCGAAGTCGACCGTCCCGGCCGCCTGGTAGCCGTCCCCAAGGCAATAGGCCCCCACGCGGGCCGCCGCCGCGGCCAGCGCGGCCAGATCTTGCACCGCGCCCGACCGAAAGTAGACGTGGCTGCTCAAAACCAGCATCGTTTCGTCATCGATCGCCTCGATGAGGCGCTCCACCGGCACGCTGACGCCGTCCTCCGAGGGCACGATGACGAGACGAGCGCCGTGATGCTCCTGGTTGCGCCAGAATGGATAGACGGTGGTGAACTCGAGATCGGTCATCACGACCTTCTTGCGCTTGCCGCTGAAGTCGAGGCAGCTGGCCACGGCCGCCATTCCGCGGGTGGCGTTGGGGAAGGGAACCACGGTGCCGGTCTGGGCTTTGAGAATGCGCTCGACCCGGCGGCTGAAGTCTTCGACCGCCGCCCACCAGGGACCGTCCCAGGCCAGAATGCCGAGCTCCGCCCACAGGGTGTAATACTCGTGCAGAGCGTCGGCCGTGGCACGGGGGACCGCCCCCAGGGAATGGCTGGCGAGGTAGGTTCCCCGCTCCAAGATCGGAAAGCGCTGGCGCAAGCCGATCAGAGCCGTGTCAGTGCTCAAGATGAGGCTCGCGGGAGGCGCCGTCGGGATGACCTGACAGGACGAACAGGGTCTCCACCGGCACCCAGGCGGCCAGGCCGGGCTTGTAACGCAGCGTGCCGCGCGCCGGGCGGCGGAAGAGGAACCAGCCGATCTCGTGCTCTTGCTCGGTACTGGCCCCAAAATGATACTCCAACGTCACGAAAGCCTGATCGTCGCTAAAGCCGACCCGAGCCACACGCACCGAGCCGTTGTCGGAGGCCTGGCCATCTTCGCAGAGGGGCAGGAGCGACAGTTTGGCGATCTCGTCGCGCTCGAGCCGCGTGGGCTGCCGGTTCTTCTCGACGTAGTCGTGGAAAGTCTTATCGCTCATGCGGCGGAAGAAACCTCGCCGTTGCAGGTCGCGAAACTCGTTCAGCGGGTCCGCGGGCAGGTTGCGACTGGGCTGGGTGTCCAGCAGGAGCGACGGCTTGGCGGAGCGGTTGCGGAATCGTTTGCGCAGCGCGGCGGCGATGACGGCGTATTCTTCGGTGTGGTCCATAAAATCCAGGGGCCCCTTCGCAGGTGAGAGTCCCTTTCCCTACATCATTGCCAACCGGCCAGAACTCGCCGTAGAATTTCCAGTCGCCGGGGAATGGGCGGGTGGGTCATGTCGTCCTCCAGCACCGCCTCGCCAAAATTCTCGTACTGGTAGCTCTGCAGCTTTTGCAGCGCGCTGGAGAGGCCCGAGCGCGAGTAACCGGCCTGCACCGCGTAGCGCAGGCCGAGCACGTCGGCCTCCTCTTCGTCCTGCCGTCCGTAGACGCGCTCGTTCTGAATCTTGGAGACGAGCGAATTGACGCGGTTCTCGAGGGTCCGCTGCTCGTTCTGCAGGCTCTCCTCGCTGACCAGTGTGGACTCACCGCGTTGAGCGGCCGCAACCTTGGCCTTGAATTTGTCCACGTCTCGCATGATGGCGATGTATTCGCGGAAAAGCTCGATCATGCGAAAGCAGTGGCGCCGCACTCCGTGGGCGATCTCGTGGCCCAGCACGCCGGCCAGCTCGTCGTCGGTCAGGTTCAGGTCCAGCAGGCCGCGCGTGATGAACACGTTGCCTTCGCCCGTGCAGGCGGCGTTGGGGACCTCGCTGTCCACGACCACGAACTTCCAGTTCAGATCGCCCAGAGGCGAGGCCTTGGCCACCCGCTGGCCGACCAGCTCGACGCGTCGCATCATCTCCGGGTCGCGATACTCGGGCAGGACGCCGAGGATCATCTCGAGGCGCTCGGAGGCCACCCGGTAGTCGGCCCGGCGCAGCGAGGAGTAGGTTGGGCCCGTTCCGGGCGGGATGAGATCGATGAAGCCGAGGCCGGGACTGGGCTTCTCGGTATATCCCATGGCCCGCGCTACCTTCAGGAAGGCCACCTGGTCGCCCTGGATCGTAGCGACCGGGCGGTGATCCACCGTGACCTGGGAGCCCTCCACGTCGATGCGCTTCATCTCGCTGTCGTTGAAGTAGCGGCGCAGCTCGCCCGCGTTCACCCAGAGCTCGCCCCCCACGCTTCTCCCGTTGACGGGGCGATTGCGCAGATAGTAGGTGACATCGGCCTGTACGGGCAGAATCGCGGTCAGGAGCAACAAACAACCCAGAATGGCCCGGCGCATTCTGGCATGTTCCTGCCGATAGGAGGGTTTTCCCGCCCCCCTGTGCAACTCTCCAGACGTGAAATTCCTTCAACAGTGCTCCGACCGTGCCCGCCGCATGGGAGTGCGGGCCGGGCTGACAAGCCCCGGTGCGTGCAGCGTGTCTCTGCTCCAGACCGAGCTGGAGGGTCAGGTGCGCCAGGGTCGCTGGGGCGAGGTCTTGCGCGTGGCGCGCGAGATTCTGGCTCAGGATGGCGAGCACCGGGTGGCTCTGAACCACATGGCCCGCGCCCTGGCTGCCCGGGGACGGTGGCGCGAGCGCTTGATGGTCGGCAAGCTCTGGCTGGAGATCCTGGTCCGGCGCCGGCAGCCGGCCGCCATGGCCGCCCTGGATGCCTGCCTGCGGCTCGAGCCCGCCTCGATCGAGCTGCGCGAGATCGGACTTGCGCTGGCTTTAGACCAGGGCCAGGTGGACCGCGCGGTCGCCTTCGCGCGCGAGCTGGCCGGTCGGGCCATCGAGTCAGGCGCCTCCGACCGGGCCCAGGACCTGCTGCGCAAAGCCATGGACGTCTTGCCGGACGAGCCCGAGCTGGTGCTGGCGCTGGCCGAGGTGCATCTGGTCGAGGGTCACGTGCCGGTCGCGCGCGCCTGCCTGAGTCGCGGCGCCGCCCGCCTGGTGGAGCTGGGCCAGTATGCGCGGGCCATCGAGGTCTACGGACGCAAGCTGCTGGTCGCGCCCGACTCCCTTTCGGCGCGGCTGCGCCTGGGCGAGCTGCACGCGTTGCAGAAGGATTACGGGCAGGCCGCCGCCGAGTTCCGGCGCGTGCTGCAGGTCGACCTGGATCACCCCGAGGCCCTGGCCGGCCTGGCCGGCGTGTGCTACGAGGCGGGCTGGCTGGATCAGGCCGTGCTGGCCTACCGCCGCTGGTTGGAGCTGCGCCCGGGCGAGCTGCTGGCCTCGCATCGCCTGGCCCACGCCTACACCCAGCTCGGCCAGTTCGACGAAGCCCTCCCCCACTGGCTGGCCGCGGCCCGCGCCTACCAGGCCGACGGCCAGTTCGAGACCGCCCTGGAATGCCTGGACTACGTTCTGCAGCGCGACCCTTCCAGCGAGCCGGCGCGCAAGCTGCTGGCCCTGCTTTCGACCGAGCAAGAGCCGGCCGTCAAGCCCCGCCAGCGCCTGCGCAACTGGAGCCAGCTCCGCGCCTCACCCCGCGTGGGCGGCGCGGTCGACTGCGACTTCGGCGACGGCATGCGCCTGCGCCAGCTGCGCCTGAGCCTGCCGGAGCCGGCCACGTCGCGGGTGCACCGCCCCTTCGAAGGCCTGACCGGCTAGCCAAACTTCTACGGACTACTTTCTACCGTCCACGGTCTACTTCTACCGTCCACGGTCTACTTCTACCGTCTCCCGTCTCCCGTCTCCCGTCAGAAGTCGATGCGCTGCCCGGGCTCGGGCAGCACGAACTGCACGCCCAGGTCATTCCCGGCCTTCAGCTCGCTGGCGATGACGGCGCGCGGATTGGCGCCCTCCTCCAGCGACGGCTTCACGTGGGTGACGACGACCTTCAGGCCGCGCAGAGCCTTCTTGGGGTTCTGCGGATCGACCGCGCTGGCCAGCGAGCCCAGCTCGGTGAGCATCCAGGCGGGAGTAAGGTGGCCAAAGAGCTCTTCGTCCTTGCGGCCATTGGGATAGCTGATCTCGAGGAAGATGCCTCGCAGCTTCTTCTCGCGCACCAGCGGGGCGATGCGGGTCCAGACAGCGGCCAGCCGGGCGCTCTTCTCGACGGCGTCCGGCCCGGTGTCGCCAAAATACAGCGCGTAGTCACCCTGGCACTCGACCAGGAAGGCGGTCGAGGGGTAACAGTTGCCGTGGCAGAGCTGGAACGGGGTCACTTTGAAGTTCGTCCCCGCGACCGGATAGGCCACGCCTTCTTTGACACGCACATAGGTGTACTTCTTGAGCGGCACCGGGCCCTCGCTGCCGAAGTTCGGCCAGAGCTTCCAGTTGAAGACGTGGTCTCGCATGTAGTCGACCGTGGGATCGAGCGCGAAGATGGGCCGGGAGCCGTCGTCGGTGGAGTTGATCACCAAGCCGGCGATGTGGTCGAGGTGCGCGTGCGAGATGCAATAGGCACGGATGCACTTCTGCATCACGTAGCCCTCGACGCTGAGCTTGGAGTCGGCCTCCACCTTGACGTCCTTGAAGCTGCCCTTTTGTTTGGCGGTGCGCAGCCCGGAGAGCAGCGTGCCGGCGTCCAGGCAGAGGAAATCGGTGGTGCCCTTCTCGGCCAGCAGAAAGGCCGTCAGGTTGCCTTCGGCCAGGCCGCCCTCGGTGCCCAGGGCCACGGCCGTGAAACGGGCCGGCGGGCCGCCGGCGCAGCGCGAAGCGCCGAAAGACAGACAGGCCGCGGCCAGTAGAAAGATGGCGAATCTCAGAGCGCCTCGTGCGCCTGACGGCTTCCTGCGCGTTCCGCTTGCATTACGCATGGGTCATTCATTCCCCCTGTATTCTTGGTAAATGGACGAAACGTAGTTCTGAGTCTCCGAGAACGGCGGAACGCCGCCGTACTGCTGGACCGCGCCCGGGCCGGCGTTGTAAGCCGCCAGGGCCAGGCGCACGTCACCGAACCGTTGGACCTGCTCGGCCAGGTAGGCCGTGCCGCCGGCCACGTTCTGGGCCGGGTCGAAGGGATCGCTCACGCCCAGCATGGCGGCCGTATCCGGCATCAGCTGCATCAGGCCCAGGGCGCCCGCGGGCGAGTGGGCGTAAGGATCGAAGTTGGACTCGTGGCGGATCACCACCTCCACCAGGCGCGGGTCCAGCCCGTTGCGACGGGCCTCGCGCTCGATGATGGAGGTCAGGTCGGTGGGCTCCTCGTCGCCATAGCCGTAGTAGTAGCGAGGGGCGCCTCCGTCGGGTGGCGTAAAAATGAAGACCACGGCGGCCTCGCGCTCGCCTCCCCGGGGATCGGTCGGCTCGACTTTGACCTTGCCTTCGGGCAGCGCACGGTAGGGGACGAACCCGCCGGAGAGAAGGCGGCTCAACCCCGAGCTGTCGGCCTCGACCGGCGGCGGAGGCGGGGGGGAATGGTCCATCCAGCCCAGCGAAGCGATGCCGAGGAGTCCGAGTACGAAAATGGTCCAGAGGTGGCGCACGGCCGACATACATCCTCGCCTTGAGGACGATTCTCCTGCCTGAGCAGCTGATCGGCGTGGACGGAGGCGCCAGCGGCATTCGAGCCTATCGGCTCGACCCGGCTACTTTCGCGGTGCTCGCCACGCGCGAGGAGCTCTACGCGGGCCGAGACTGGGTCGAGGTGTGCGCCGACTGCCTCGAATCGCTGGCGGACGGACCGGTGCGGGTGGGGTTTGCGATGCCCGGTGTAAAAACGCCCGACGGACGCGGCATCGTGAAGCTCAACCACGCCGAGCCCGTGCCCGATTTCCTGGATCGCCTGCAAGCGCGGCTGAAGATCCCGGCCGAGCTGGGACCGCTGGGCAGCGACGGCGAGTTGGCGGTGCTGGGAGAGACCGTCCCCCCGGGGAAGCTGGTGGGATTGCGGTCGGCCTACTACCTGGGCGGGGGCACGGGACTTTCGGAGGGCCTGCTGGTGGACGGCCGCAGCGTGCCGATCGAGACGGTGGTCAAGCGCGCCTGGGAGCTGGGACTCGAGCCGCAGCTCTCCCCCGGCGGCTGGAACGCCCTGTTCGCGGGCAAAGCCGGACGTTCCCCGGAGCCCACGCTGGAGGACGAGGCCCTGAGCCAGGGCGGGCTGGCGGCCGTGGTGCTACGGACGGGCGCCCGCAACCTGAGCGAGTTCCTGGGCCAACGCTGCACGGATTTCAAAACTCTGGGCATCCGCCTCGAGCGCATCGTGCTGGGGCAACGCTTCGGGCGCCTGCTGGAGGCGCCTTACGAGCGGCTGTTCTCGGTGATTTGCCCGGTCGAGGTGGTCGGCTCCACCTTCCGGGCCGCCCCTGCCGTGGGGGCGGCCATGGCTCTTACTGGCCCGGCTGGCGGTTCGAGCCCTTGTACTTGATGATCCAGAGGTCGCCGGTCTCTTTCTCGCGGGCCGTCAACTCGATCATGTAGCCCCAGTCGTACCACTCGTCGCACTTCAGCGCGACGCGCCGGTTCTCGGCGTTGATGCGCAGGGTAGCATACTTGCCGTCGATGTCGACCTCGAGGTCCTTGTAGACCTGGTCCTTGGTCTTGTTTTTGGCCTGGGAGACCTTCCAGACACCATCCAGCGTGCCGTCGGTATTTTCGATGGTCTTTCCGGCCAAGGCCGGAAGCGCCACGAGAGCGATAACTGCCAGTAAAATCAAAAGCTTCGAGCGAGTCATCGGGGGGAATTCTCCTCAACATACGAGGATCCTGGTGAGGCGTTGGAGTAGCCTCCAGACGATGCCTCGGATTCTTCTGACACTGCTCCTGGTGATTACCGTCGGGTGCTCTCGGCCGGCCGCGGACGACGCGGCCAACGTGCAGCTCACCGTCAAGACGACACCCTCCCCGGCGGTCGTGGGCGAGAACCAGCTCGACGTCGAGCTGCCCGGCTCCCCGGCCCAGAGTCTGAGCGTGGAAGCCAATATGTCCCATCCGGGCATGGCCCCGGTGACGGCCACCCTGACCAGCACCGACGGAACGCACTGGCGGGCGCCGCTCAAGCTGACCATGGCGGGCGACTGGTTCTTGATCGTCAAGGGCGACCTCAAGGACGGCCACAAGCTCGAGCGCCAGATTCCGCTGCCGGGCGTGGTGGCTTCCCCCTGATCCAGCGCTTCCTCCGCTGGCGCCACGCCCGCACCTCGCTGCAGATCCCGCTCTTTCTGGTGGCCCTGGCGATGATCGGGGACGGCCTGACCGGCCCGCAGCTCGCTCCCAAGAACCTGGCTACCGTGCTGGGCTGGCTCCACTACCGCGGCCTGCTGATGGCCGGGCTGCTGGTGGCCGGCAACCTGTTCTGCATGGCTTGCCCGTTCATGCTCACGCGCAATTTGGCGCGGCGCTTCGTCCGGCCGGGACGCTCGTGGCCCAGAGCCCTGCGCAACAAGTACCTGGCCGTGGCCCTGCTGGTGCTGTACCTCTTCTGCTACGAGTGGCTCAACCTGTGGGAGAGCCCCCGGGCCACCGCGGTCGTCATCTTGCTCTACTTCGGCCTGGCCTTATTGCTGGACAGCCTGTTCCAGGGCGCGCCCTTCTGCAAGTATGTCTGCCCGCTGGGGCAGTTCAATTTCGTCGCCTCGACCGTCTCGCCGCTCGAGGTGGGCGTCAAAGCGCTCGACCAGTGCCACCAGTGCCAGACCAAGGACTGCATCAAAGGGGCGCGCGGTTGCGAGCTGGGATTGTTCCAGGAGAAGAAGATCGGGAACCTCGACTGCACGTTCTGCCTCGACTGCGTGCAGGCTTGCCCCTACGACAACGTGACGTTGCGGCCGCGCCTGCCGGCCCAGGAGCTCTGGAACGACGCCTACCGCTCCAGCCTCGGGCATCTCTCGCAGAGGCCCGACCTCTCGCTGCTGATGCTGGCCTTCACGTTCGGCGCGCTGCTCAACATGTTCGGGATGATCAGCCCGGCCTACGCCCTGGCCAACTGGCTGCAGTTCAAATCGGATGGCGCCTTTCTCGCCGCGCTCTTCGCCGTGATGCTGGTGCTGGAACCGTTGCTGCTGCTGGGCACCGCCGCCTTCCTGAGCAAACAGAAGCAGCCGCTGGCTCTGACCGCAGTCCGCTTCACCCCCTGCCTCGTGCCGCTGGCCTTCGCGATCTGGCTGGCGCACTATTTTTTCCACTTCCTGACCGGTTTTCTCACACTCATCCCCCTCGTGCAGCAGTTCTTCACGCCGGACGTCAACTGGGTCGTGCCTCCCCTCCTCCCGGGCGATCAGTTGATGCCCCTCGAGCTGGGCATCCTGGCGCTGGGCCTGGCGGGCAGCTGCCTGGTGGCCCACCATATCGCCCTGCGCGAGCGCACGGTAGCCTGGCCGTGGTATGCTCTGTGCGCCATCCTGAGCGCCGCGGCGATCTGGATGCTGTCTCAGCCCATGGAGATGCGAGGAACGTTTCTGTCTTGATCTGGTTGCTGTTGCTGCTGCTGGTCCTGCCCGCCCGGGCCCACGTCGGAGCACCTTACCTCGTGCTGCTCGACGAGCCCGTGGGCACGCAGAAGCTCAGCGTCTGGTCCGACCCGGACGTGGGCAAAGGCAGCTTCTATCTGGTGGTCAACCAGGGGACGCCCCCCGGCGCCCAGCTCTGGGTCACCCCGAAGGACGGCCACCGCCCCGAGGAAGGCCCCTACACCACCGCGCCCCAGGAGTGGGCCCGCAAGCCCAGCCAGGCCACGTTCATCCCGTTCGACCGCGCGGGTGATTGGACGGTGCGGCTCGAGACCGAGGGCCACTCGATCACGTTCCCGGTGCAGGTCACCCCGCCCGGCCCCTCGTGGTTGGCCTGGGCGCTCGGATTGGGACCCTGCCTGCTGCTGGCCATCTTCTGGTGGTGGGGCGCCCAGAGAGCGCGTAAGAAATTTTTGAGTCCCCCAAAGTAACCTGAAAAACAAAAGGGTTCTTCTGGGAGGTTCTACCATGGTCGTCCATCAAGCCACCGCGCCGACGATGCGGAGCAGCGCTCCTTCCGTGGCCAGCGCGAAAGCAACCAGCAGCGAGCCGCTGGACAACTACGAGCTCCCCACGCGCAATGACATGCTGATGCGCAAGTACAGCGGCGTCTCCCCGGTCGTGGGCGGCGCGCTCGGTCTGGGCGCCGGCCTGCTGCTCGACCAGCTCGGACACGTGGCGACCGGGGTCTTGGGGGCCGCGATCGGCGTTCCCGTCGGCCTCATCGGCGGCTTCCTGGCGGGTGGACTGGTGGACCTGATCTTCAAGATTTGCCGCGGCAGCAAGCACAAGATGGGCAATATCACCAGCGCCGGCACGATCCTGGGTGGCATCGCCGGTGGCGTGGGGGGCTACATGACCGGCGCCAACCTGGGCGTGCATCCGGCGCTCCTGCTGGTGCCGGCCGGCGTGCAGATCGGGTTGGCGGCCCACAAGGGCCTGCAGGTTCTGGCCAGGGACAAGACTTCCCCGGTCCGCGACCTCTACAAGTCGGTCAAGGCGGATCCGGCCAAATACAACGAGCAGACCGCCAAACCGGTGTTGCAGTCGCTGCGCGACCTGGAGAAGAAGGGCTGGCAGATCGACAAGACCGACGGCGTTCTGGGCTATCTCGAGAATCCTTCCAAGGGCGGAATCGTGTCGGTGCGCGGGAAGGGCTCCAGCCTGGCCAGCGACATCCCGGTGGACAAAGTGGAGCGCCTGCGCAACTGGGTCATGGGCGAGAAGCTCGACCAGCTCGAGGATCCCAAGCTGGCCTGGGTGGTCAACAGCGAGCAGTTCGTCAGCGACGCCGGGCTGGGCGGAATCCGCGGCAGCTCGGCTCCCGACGCCAAGGACGACTTCTGGAAGCTCGAGAGCCTGAAGGCTTACGACGAGCTGCGCGCGGGCAACCCCATCAACCTCTGGCACGACGGGCTGGCGTTCAAGATGGACCCGGCCCGGGGCATCACGGTCGAGCAGTTCTTGAAAGAGGCCAAGGACCTGTCCCGCCTCTACGACGAGGCGCTGGGACCAGCCTATAAGGCGGATACGCTCTCCAAGAGCCAGGCCGAGGGGCTGTTCAACGGCATGCTGCGGCTGGCCGACGCGGGCGCCTATCCCAGCATTCAAGAGGCCGGTCAGGCCATGGGACGCTGGGCCGAGGCCAGTAAGAAGAACGGCGGCTCCTCTTGGGACAACTCGCCGGCGCTGGCCAGCCTGCTGTCACGCACGACCGACGTCAAAAGCATCGATCGTCTGACCCAGAAGTTCACCCTGGCCGATACCCTCAAGGCCATGAACCACCTCGAGTCGCGTCCCCACGACGCTCAGGCCAAGGAGCGCTTCGTGCGCCTGGCCACCGGAGTCGGTGACGTCGGCAGCGCCGCGCGCCTGAACGGCATCATGGGCGGTCTGCAGGCGCCGGTCTACGACGCTTACGTGGGCGTGGTGGAGCAGCTGGCCTCCGGGTCCAAAGCGCAGAGCCTGCTGGTCGATTTCGCGATGCTGGCGGCCTACTCGAACAGTCCCGAGGAGATGGCCCACCAGGCGCAGGCTTTCACGAGCGTCGTCAAAGCTGTGGGCGACAAAACCGATCAGGCCGGGCCAATCTTCGCCGAGCTGCGCGCCGGCAGCGCCACCCCGCAGGAGCTGGACGTCAGGGTGGCCGCTTTCGTGGCGAAGCCTTTCGAGCCGAAGCCCGCCGTGGCGGGCGACCCGGTCACGTTCACGCGCGAGGAAATGGACAAGATCCTCACCTGGCGGGATGCCGGCGACGCCATGAAGGCTCTCGAAGGCATGAAGACCGACCAGCAGGGCAACTTCATCCGGCTGCTCCAGGCCACTCGGGACCTGCCGATGGCCCGTCGGGGTCAGGCGGTGACCGAGCACGTGGCACCCGAGCTGGCGCAGCGCAACCTCGCCGTCCTGGAGGGACTGGTGGCCCAACGCGGCGGTCAGGGCTCGCCCGACGTCTTGCTCGACTACCTGACGCTCCTCACCGGACGCCGGGCCGAGCAGACGCTCGAGGAGGTCGCGACCGAATACGGCGCGCTTTTGAGCGGCGTCAATTCGCTGGGCAAGCCCGAGGAGGCCGCGCCGACCTTCGCCTGGATCCGTCAGGCCCAGGCGGGGGGCCAGAAAGGCACGACCCGCGAGCTCACCGACAAGTTCCTCAAGTCGTTCCTGGTGACGGGCGACGCCGAGAAGTCGCGGCAGCTGATGTTCGCCGATGAAACCGCGCCCAGCGGTGTGCAAGAGACGAGCCAGACCGTGGTCGTGGGCGGAATTCGGATCAACAAGAAGCGGGGTTAATCGAGCCCAGGGCGAAGGGGCGCGCACACAAATTCAGGGGAGGTCCTTCGATGCGCCGTTTCCTCGCGCTCACGCTCTTGAGTCTCTTGCTGGTCGCCCAGGCCGTTCTGGCCGAAGCGGGTGACAGCGCCGAAAAGCACCCGGCCGGAGCTTTCGACCACTACAGCAAAGGCCGTGCTCTGGCCGAGCAGGGCAACTACAAAGGGGCCATCGCCGAATACGAGGCCGCCATCAAGCTCGACCCCAAGTATGACTATGCCTACGGCAGTCTGGGTTACGCCTATTACGAGCTGGGCGACTTCGACGCCGCGGCCAAAGCTTACGAGGCGGCCATCAAGATCAGCCCCAACGACCCGTTCTACTGGTCCGAGCTGGGCATGTCTTACACCAAGCTGAAGAACGTCGGCAAGGGCATCCCCGCGCTCGAGATGGCCATCAAGCTGGCGCCCGACGACGAGGCCGCCACCCGTCTCATCATGGGCAAGCTCTACGAGGATACCGGGGACAACGCGAAGGCCGCCAAAGAATACCAGCGCTGCCTCGACCTCAAGCCCAGCGATCCGCGCCTGGTCCAGGCCGCTCAGGTCGCTCTGCAGCGCGTCCAGAAGTAGGCAGTGCAACGGATTGGCCGGTTTCGGATCCTGTCGCAACAGGGCTCCGGAGGCATGGGCATCATCTTCCTGGGCGAGGATGAGTTGCTCGGCCGCAAGGCAGCCGTCAAGCTCCTGGGTCCGGACCGGCTGAACGATCCCAAAGCCGAAGCGCGCTTCCGCCGCGAAGCCATCGCCGCCGCCCGCCTCAAGCATCCCAACATCGCTGCCCTGTACGAGATGGGCGAGCACGACAACAAGCCGTTTCTGGCCATCGAGTGGGTGGAGGGCGACAGCCTGGAGGAGATCCTCCAGAAGGGCCCCCTGCCGGTCGAGCGCGCGATGAAGATTATCGAGCAGGTCCTTCTGACGCTGGACTACGCCCACGGCCAGGGGGTCGTCCACCGCGACGTCAAGCCGGCCAACCTGATGATCTCCGGCCAGGATCACGTGACCCTGGTCGATTTCGGGCTGGCGTTCCTGCTCTCCGAGCCCGGCCTCACCTCGACCGGCGTCCTGTTTGGCACCCCGCTCTACCTCGCGCCCGAAATGGCCGGCGACGACGACGTGGACGGTCGCGCCGACCTCTACAGCGCCTCCCTGGTGCTCTTCGAGATGCTGGCCGGCAGCCCGCCCTTTCCCCCGGCGCCTCCCGCCGAGCTCATCTCCCAGCACCTGCACGCCTCCCGGCCGGTGCTCAGCGAGAGCAAGCCGGATCTGCCGGCGGGGCTCGATCCCGTTTTGCAGAAGGCGATGGCGCGCGATCGCAACGATCGCTATCCGGATGGCGCTTCCTTCTTGTTGGCGCTCAGGCAGGCGGTGGGCGCCGCCCCCCCGCCTCCCCGGCCGGTCCTGTGGCCGGTCGTGGCCAGCGTGCTCTCGCTGGCGGCAATCGGGTTGTGGTTGTTCGCCCCGCGCCCTCTGACGCCCCCGCGCAGCCCCATCCACAATCCGACTCCCATCGCCACGCCTGCCACCGAGGGCCCCGACGACTGGACCCAGGTGGGCGGAGGCCCGGACCGCAGCTACCAGCTTTCCGCTACGGTCCACCAGCCCGAGCCTCGTTGGAACGTACCGGCGCAGGGCTCCCAGACGGTGCTGGTGGCCGAGGGCAAGCTGGTGGTGGCCGGGCCGAGCTCGCTGGCGGTGCTGGACGCGCTGACCGGCAAGCAATTGTGGCGGCTGGACCAGGGCGGTGTGCCGCTGGTCTATACCTGGGACGATCCCTCGCTGATACTTCTCAACAATGGCAAGCTCTGGCGGGCTCTGACCCTCACCGAGGGCAAGGAAATCTGGAAGCTGGAGCTGCCGGCCGCCGGCCCCGGCGGTGTGCTGGCCGATGACGGTTACGTGTACGCGGCCGCGGGCAGCACCCTGGTCAGCTTCTATCCCAAGGACGGCTCGGTGGCCTTCACGGTGGAGCTGGGAGAGACGGTCCAGCTCCCTCCCGTGGCCCGCAACGCGGGAGCCTTCCTGGCGCTCAAGTCGCAGGTGGTGGCGGTCGATTCGTTCAGCGAGAAGGTGGTGTGGCGCTGGAAGACCCCGCACACGCCGACCTGCCTGACGATTACGCCTGACGACACGGTCGTCGTGGGGTGCTCCGAAGGAGAGATGGCCAATCTGCCATTGCTCTCGGGCGACCCTTCCTTCGAGGGAGGCTTCGAGTCGGCCATCGCGGGCGTCGCCGCGGTGCAGAACTATGCCGCCGTGCTCAGCCAGGAGGGGGAGGTCGGGCTGCTCGCCATGCCCAGCAGCGGCGACCCCTATTGGAAGATCGTCCTGGACGAGGAGGCGGCCGGGCCCCCTCTGACGGATGGCGCTCAAGTGCTGGTGACCACGCGTAAGGGCGAGATCCTCAGCCTGCAGGGCGGTCTGGTCGAGTGGCGGCTGAAATTGGCCGGCACCTGCCAGAGCGTGCCGGTTCCGGCCGGCGACTGGCTGTATGTGCTGGCTGGCGGAAAGTTGTCGGCCTACTTCACGGGCGGTTCAGCCGCAAGCCCCTCCCCCGCCGAACCTCGATAGGATCTTCGCCCGCCTCGCGCAGCCGGCCGCGCAGGCGCTTGATGAGGCCGTCGATGGCCTCTTCGCTGACCCCCTCGAGTTGCGCGTCGGGCCACACCGCCAGCACGATCTCCTCGCGCGTGACGAACACGCCCGGGCGGGCATCCAGGAGCTTGAGCAGCACCAGTTGCGCTGCCGACAGAGCGGGCGTGAGATGGTTGCCGTCCACCCAGATCTCGTCGGTCTCGGGGTCGATCCACACGCCCTTGAGCCGCCCCACGCGTTGTCCACCCCGCGTTTCGGAAGGGTCGTGGAACTTGAGCGAGAGCGCTCCTCCCAGCACGAGCTCGTCGCCGTCCTTGAGGGCGACGGGCGTCTCCCCCACCGGCTTTCCGTTCAGAAACGTCCCGAAGCGGCTGGCCAGGTCGCACACGGCGTACCCGTTGTCGCCCCGCACCAGGCGGGCGTGGCGGCGAGATATCTGGGGATAGCTGAAGAGCAGATCGGCCGGGGACTCTCGCCCCACCACGACTTCAGTCCCCAGAAAGTGGCGGTTGGACCCCTCCAAAAGGAAAGCGGACTCGTTCACGGAGTCCGCTTTCGCGAGGCATCTATATCAACCCTCGGGAGAAACCCTCGGGAGTCGGGAGATGGGAGATGGGAGATGGGAGTCGGTAGACGGTAGACGGTAGACGGGAGACGACTCCCTACTCCCTACTCCCTACTCCGGCGCCCCTACTTCAGATAAGCTTTGTTGTCGGCGCCCAGCGTGACGACGCTGGCGCGCATCAGGTCGATCTTGGAGAACTCGAGCGAGCCGCCGTCCGCGTCCTCCACCCGGATGTCGTAGAGCGCCGCGTCGCTGTCGCCGTTGAAGGTGACGTTGAGGGTCTGGCCGGACTTGAGCACGCGGCCGGCCAGGAGGTCCTCCTCCCAGTTGTCGGTCGCGCTGGGCGCCACGTAGACCGCGTGGATCTCGACCCCCGTCTGGTTGACCAGCGCGAAGTCCTGGGCCCCGGCGCGAGCTACGCCAAAGCTTGTCAGAACCAGAG
>JBDHVW010000136.1:0-16965 GCA_039809865.1 Vulcanimicrobiota bacterium | reverse complement strand
GACGGCAAGATCTTCCAGCGCGAGTGGGACTCCAATGAGCCACCCAAAGCCGTGCGCGTGCTGCTGACCGACCGCGACGGCACCACGGTCACGTTCTCGGTCATCCCGGGAGTGGGGGCGGCGCGATGGTAATCCTGATGGTGCTGTTCATCCTGATGGTGGCGATCATCATGTCGACGGTGCTGGGCGACGCCTGGGTCACCACCCAGACCTTGTTCCGCCACTCCGAGCTGCGCGAGCGCAATTACCTCAACGCTCGCTCGGTGGTCGAGATGGCCATGGAGCTCTTGCGCTCGGACACCAACGACTACGACGGATTCGGCGACTTCTGGGCCCTGGGCAAGCAGACGGTGCCCTTCGACGGGCACGAGTTCACCCTCGAGATCAGCGACGAGGACCGCCGCTTCCCCCTCAACCAGCTGGCCAAAGGCAAGCCGGAGGAGGGTAAGCGCCTGCACGACGCGCTGGTGCGCTTCATGGTGCGAGCTGGAGCCCCCGGCGAGCAAGCGATCGACTCCTTGACCGACTGGATCGACCCCGACACGCTGCGCTCGGCCCAGGGAGCCGAGCAGGGCGACTACGGGCCCGACCTGGTGAAGAACGCCCCGCTGGACTCGATCAAGGAGCTCAGGCTGATCCGCGGCTGGGAGAATCCGCCCAACTTGCCCCCGCCGAAGGGCTTCGAGCGCAATCCGATGGACCTGATGGGCGGAGCCGGGAAGGCCGAGTTCGAGAACCTCAAGGACAAGCTGGACATTCCCGACCCCTTCTCGTCCCCGTCGCCCTCGGCTTCGCCTTCCCTGACGGCGCAGATCAACAACAGCGAGTGGTCCGACTGGATGACCGTCTGGTCGGCCGGACGCATCAACGTGAACACCGCGCCCGGAGACGTGCTTCGCTCGCTGGACGACGGCATGAACGACCAGATCGTGCAGGAGATCCTGACCAAGAGAGAGCAAAGCCCCCTCAAATCTGACCAGGACCTGCGCAATATCGCGGGCATGAACGCGGACCTCGCGTTCCGCGTGGGCGGCCTGGTCAGCTACAAGAGCAGCTTCTTCCGGATCAAGGTCGCGATCGAGGAGATGCCGGGCCGCATGCAGCTCGACGTCGTGGTTCGCCGTGAGGGAGGTTCGCTGCGGGTAGTCGAATGGACGCGCCAGTGAGAGACCGTAGACGGTAGAAAGATGGGAGACGGGAGATGGGAGATGGGAGTTTGGACCGAGGCCGAGTTCGTCCTCTGCCGTCCACCGTCTGTCGTCCGCCGTCTCTGGAGATGGGAATGACGCGAGTTAGGACCGAGGCTGAGTTCGTCCTCTGCCGTCCACCGTCTGTCGTCTGCCGTCTCTGATGTTGCGCAATACGGGATTGGATGTCGGCACCACCGGGACCCGCCAGGTCTCGGTGGGTTTGCTTTGGGGCGCCGCGCGCGGGGTGGAGGGCGATCCTCCGGCTCGCGCCAACGCATCGGTGCCGTCCGACCTGTGCACGTTCCGGCGCATGCCGATCCCTCCCGCCGGTCGTGAGGTCCGGCGCCGCGTGCTGCGCGAGGAGCTGTCCTTCTCGCTGCCCTTCCCGCTGGAGGACGCCGCGTGGGATTGGACCGAGCAGGGCGGCCAGGCCTGGGTCGTGGTGGCCCCGCTCGACCGCCTGGAGCGCCTGCGCCGTGACGTGGGCGACCAGGCCAGTCTCGATGCCGAGCCGCTTACCTATCTGCGAGCCGCGCTGGCGGCCGGAGTCACCAGCGCGCTGGTGATCGACCTGGGCGCCTCGCGCACCACGTTCTGCGGCATTCAGGACGGCCAGCTCGAGTGGGTGCGCGTCATGATGCGCGGCGGCATCAGCCTCACCGCCACGCTCTCCAAGACGCGCAACCTCACCCACGCCGACGCCGAGAACCAGAAGCGCGAGCGCGGCCTGGAGTTGACCGAGTGCCGGCAGCTGCTCGAGGAGTTGCTCGAGGAGGCCTTTCTCCCCTCGCCGCTGCCCTACCGCGAGGTGCTGCTGTGCGGCGGAGGCGCGGCCATGCCGGGCCTGGCCAACCTGATCAAAGCCAAGCTGGGCGTGGAGCCGCAGCTCTTCCCGCTGCCCGCCTCGCTCTCGCCCTACGAGCACGTCCCGGCCTACGGGGCCGCCCTGGCGGCCCGGCCCAACCAGCCGCGGGTGCGCCTGCAAGAGCGGCGCGAAGCGGCCCGCAAGGGCGCCACCCCGACCCTGCCCTTCCATAACGCGTGGTTGGGGGCCCTGGCGCTGCTGTTGCTGCTGGTCGCGGACGGCGAGCTGCGCCACAAAGTGCTGCTGCAGCAACGGGCCCAGGCCCAGAAGGCGTTCACCGCCACCGTGCAGGGTCTGGGTACCAATCCGGGCGAGACGCCCGAGCAACAGATCACCCGGCTGCAGGCGCGCCTCACGCAGGCCCGCAAGGACCGCCAGCTGTCGCCGGAGTTCCTGGCCGACGTCGTGGCGTCGCTCAAGGAGCCGCTGGGCGCCGAGGCCCTGCTGCGCCGCATCCAGCTCGACAACGGCGTGCTGCAGATCGAAGGGCAGGCCGACTCCATTCAATCGGCCGACCAGGTGCGCCAGAACCTGGCCAAGATGTTCAACGGCGTGGAGATGCCGCGCACCGAGAATCTGCCCAGCGGTAAGGTCCGCTTCGTCATCGAGGGGAAGGTGCGCGAGTGAGACAGCGCATCCCGCTCTTCTTGCTGGTGGGCATCCTGACGATCGCGCTGATCTATGCGGTCTTGCGCGGTCAGGAGAATCGCAATCTCGAGGTGCAGATCGGCGCCCTGGAGCTGGCCCAACAGCGTGCCCAGACGCTGGTCTCGGGCATCGACCCCACGCTTCTCAAGACCCGTCCCGCGCCCCAGCCCGATCTGCCTGGCTGGCTGGCGGCCAACCCGCTCAAGAAATTCCAGGAGAACGTGGAGAGCAACCAGCCCAACAGCAAGGGGGGCGTGCAGCTGCGCCTGCGGCGCCTGACCCCGCTGGAGGTCTCCGCTCTCTTCTCGCAGTTCACCCAGGTCGGGCTGCGCATCCCCCACTTGATCCTGTCGGATGCCGACGGCGACGGTAACTGGACCATGGAAGTCGGGCTCGAGGTGACCGGGCCGTGAGCTGGGTTTCCCGCATCCTGGTCGGAACGGTTCTGTTCTTCGTGTTCCTGGTGCTGCGCTTTCCCTACGAGGCGGCCGTCAAACGCTCGATCTTCCAGATCTGCCAGGCCACCGGGGCCCAGGTCACCTGGGACGGAGAGCAGGCCGGCCCGCTGGGGGTGGAGCTGCGCAACGTGCGCGTGAGCTCGCCGGGGGGCGCGCGCGCCGAGTTCCTGGAGGCGCGCCTTTATCCCACCTTCGGCGGCGTGGTGGCCTCGCTCAAGCAGACTGACGGCGGCATTGCCAGCGTGACGCTCGACTCCGACCGGGTGCTCGGCATCGAGGCCAAGACCCTGAAGGTGGATACCGGGAACGCCTCGCTTGGACAGGCCCTGGTGACCGTGAAGAACTTCAGTTATTCGCTCGTGAGCAGGGAAGGCAAGGGGGATGTCGGAATGGTGCTGCCCAAGCCCAACGTCCCCCTGCCAATCCCGCTTGGCAGCGTGCAGCTGGGCGCTCCGGTGCAGATCAAGCCCGCCAAACCAGGGCCGGGTTTCGGGCTGAGCGCGGAAGTCAGGCTTCAGGGCGAAAACTTGACCGGGGCTGGGAACGTCGAAGTCAACAGCGTTTCCGGACAGCCCTCAGCGAAAATCTCCGGAACCCTTGACATGGAGGCCGGAAATATTAAAGGATCGGTGCGCCTGGGAGGCACCTGGGCGAAACCTGTATGGACTCTCAACCCCGCTACAAGATAACGTTTCTTTCGCTCTTGCTGGGCGCAACGCTCGGCTTGACGGGCGCCGCCTTTGGTCAGCAGCCGGGAGGCCCGCCCAGTCCGAAAGCTCCGCTGATCACCCCCGACATGGCCGAGCAGCTGCGCAGCGGGCGCATCCTGATGAACTACGACGGCCTGGACATCAAGGACCTGGCCAAGATCATGTCCGTCCTGACCGGTCGCAACATCGTGGTGGACGATCGTGTGCAGGGCAAGGTTACCGTCATCTCCAGTCGCGAGGTCACCCCGCCCGAAGCCTGGGACATTTTCAAGACGGCCCTGCGCCGCTACGGCTTCGACGTGCAAGACCGCGGCTCGTACGTGCAGGTCCTGCCGATGGCCGACTCGCGCAAGATCGCCCCGCTGCTCAACAATCCCCAGCGGGTCCCGGGCGGCGAGGCCCCGGTGCTGGCCCTCCTGATCCTCAAGCAAGCCAACCCGGACACGCTCCAGAACGTCATCCGCCCGCTCCTCACCGAGACGGGCTTCATGTCTGCCTACGTGCCGGGCAAGGCCCTGGTCATCGCCGACCGGGCCGACGTGGTGGCCCGCATCGCCAGCCTGGCGCGGCACATGGACAGCGTCAGCCCCAAAGCCCACCAGTCCATCCTGTTTCCGCAGTACGCCGAGGCCGAGAAGATCGTGCCGGTGCTGCAGCAGCTCTACCAGAAGTCGGGCACCGACATCGTCATCCAGGCCTTCCCGCCCGCCAACGCGGTGCTGATTCAGGGTCCGGCCGAGCAGATCCAGCAGATCAAGAAGCTGATGGTGCGCCTGGACATTCCCACGGCCGCCCCGGATGTCATCGAGAAGCCGCGCTTCTTCGTCTACGCCCTGCAGAACGCCAAGGCCGAGGACGTGGCCAAGATCCTCTCGGAGATGCTCCAGGAGCGCAAGACCCAGGCCGAGCAGGCGGCCCAGCAGAACAACACGCCGGGCAGCACCGCCACGCCCAGCTCTGTGCCCTCGCCGGGCGCCCCGGGTCAGCCCGACGTCAACCAGCCCTTCCCGCAGTATGCCGCCAACGCCACCGGCCGTCCCGACGCCGTGGCTTCGCGCACGTTCGTCAGCGCCAAAGTGGCCGCCGATGCCGAGACGAACTCGCTGGTGCTCTACATCTCGCCGTCGGAGTACGACGACCTGGTGCCCGTCATCAGTCGCCTCGACCTGGCCCGTAAACAGGTGCTGGTCACCTGCGTGGTGGCCGAGGTGTCGCTGGGGCGCATCCTGACCCAGAAATCCAACTTCCAGGTGCTCACGCCGGGCGGCGTCGTGACCGCCTTCCAGGGCGGCGTGACCGAAGAGGGGTTGCTCAGCTTCCTGGCCTCGGGCAACTTCCTGTTGGGCGCGGTCGCCTCCGGCACCCGCACCATCAACGTGGGTGGCCGCGACGTCGAGATTCCCGAGGCCTTCGGCCTCTTCTCGGCGCTGCGTGAGAACTCCGATTTCAACCTGATCTCCGCTCCGCGCGTGCTGACCCAGGACCACAAAGAGGCCGAGATCAACGTGGGCCAGGTGGTGCCGTTCGCGACCGGCGCCCGCTTCGACACGTTCGGTCAGCCGCTGGTGACCTACGACTACCGCGAGGTCGGCATCCAGCTCAAGGTGACGCCGAATATCTCGCAGGGCTCCCAGGTGCGCCTGGAGATCAAGCAAAAAATTCAAGAAGTGACCGACTTCTTGCAGCAGAACCTGGGTGGTTTCGGCTACGTGGTTCCGATCATCTCGAACCGTAACGTCAACACCACCACCACGCTGGCCGACGGGCAGACGCTGATGATCGGCGGCCTGATCAGCAAGAAGACCGTCGAGACGATGAAGAAGGTGCCGCTGCTGGGCGACATCCCCGTCATCGGCCGCCTCTTCCAGGACAGCCGCAAGGAAGAGGACAAGACCACGCTCTTCATCTCGATCACGCCGCACATCGTCGAGAACCAGCAAGACCTGTCCGACGTGGACCAGCCCTACAAGAAGTATATGCGCGGCAACCAGGAGCCCGGCGAGCAGCAGACCGAGCCCCAACCGACGCTCAAACCCGATCCCTACGACCCCTACGTCACCCCCGAGACGCAGCCGGGCGCCCAGCGCGGCGCCGGGATCTCGCTCTCGGACATGCGCTTCGACTCGGCCGTCCAACTGGGCGGCGTGGGCCTGCCGGTGGTGTCCATTCAGAACGCCCGCGGCACCGACACCAACGTCCGGCTGGTGCCCTACCTGACCACTCCGGACGGTCGCTCCGTCAAGCTCGAGGAGGCCAGCGTCCCGCTGCCCGCCGGTGAGACGGCCGACATCTCCCTGCCGGCGCTGCGCTTCCCCGAGCAGCCCGGCACCTACGAGTTCGACGTCCGGGCCTATATCGGCGACGAGATGGTGGCTCGTCTGCCGGTTCCGCGCCAGCTGCGGCTGGAGCGCACCGCACCTTGATCAAGAGCGAGATCCCGCTCGACTTCTGGCAGCGCCATCGCATTCTTCCCATCGAGGACAGCCTCGACCGGGTCACCGTCGGCATCCACAAGGGCACCCCCCGCGACCTCCTCGAGGATATCCGCCTGGCGCTGCGCAAAGACGTGCGCGCCGTCATGATGGGCCTGGACGAGATCGAGGACGGCCTGCGCCGCATGCTGGTCGAGGACACGCGCACGCGCCAGCAGACCGGCGAGGACGGCACGCCCAACATCGAGGTCCCCGTCTCGCAAGACCTGCTGACCGAGGCCGCCGGTGCCCCCGTGGTGCGCCTCCTGAACGCCATCTTCCTGGAGGCGATGCAGAACGGCGCCTCCGACATCCACATCGAGCCCTTCGAGGACGAGTCGCTGGTGCGCATGCGCGTGGACGGCGTGCTGCACGAGATCCACCGTCTGCCCCGCTCGCGGCATCCCCAGATGGCGGCGCGCGTCAAAGTGATGTCGCGCCTGGACCTGGCCGAGACCCGGCGTCCCCAGGACGGTCGCCTGCACGTGCACTCGGGCGAGCGCCACATCGACGTCCGCGTCAGCTGCGTGCCCACGCTGCACGGCGAGCGCGTCGTGATGCGACTGCTCGAGAAGGACATCCGGCTGTTCAGCATGGACCAGCTGGGCTTCGCGCCCGAGGAGCAGAAGGCCGTCGGTCAGCTGTTGAGCCATCCCTACGGGCTGGTGCTGGTGACCGGACCGACCGGCTCGGGTAAGACGACCACGCTCTACGCCTTCCTCCAGACGCTGCGCTCGCCGCACTGCAACATCATCACGATCGAGGATCCGGTCGAGTACCAGGTGCAGGGCGTGGGGCAGATCCAGGTCAACGAGAAGATCGGCGTGACCTTCGCCGCGGGCCTGCGCAGCGTGCTGCGGCAGGACCCGGACATCCTGATGGTGGGTGAGATCCGCGACCCCGAGACGGCCGAGATCGCCGTCCACGCTGCTCTGACCGGCCACATGGTGCTGTCCACCCTGCACACCAACGACGCCCCCACGGCCGCCTCTCGCCTGCTCGATCTGGGCGTGCCGCCCTATCTCTTGTCCTCCTCGTTGTTGGGGGTGATGGCCCAGCGCCTGGTGCGGCGCCTGTGTCCGCACTGCAAGAAGCTGTACAAGCCGGATAGCGCCGAGCTGCGCCAGCTTGGCTTCACGAGCATGCCGGACAACCCGCAGTTCCACCGCCCGGGGGGCTGCGCCGCCTGTCTCAACACGGGCTACAAAGGCCGCGTGGGCGTGTTCGAGCTGATGGTGGTGGACGGCGACCTGGCCAGCCGCATCGCACGCTCCGAAGATGCGCGCGCGCTGCGCCGGGCCGCTCAGGAGCGCGGCATGCGCTCGCTGGTCGAGGACGCCGGGCTCAAGGTTTCGCGCGGGCTGACTTCCAGCGAAGAAGCGTTGCGCGTCTCGAGGATGTAGTGCCGCTCTACCATTATCAGGCGACGGATACCATTGGGAAGGGCGTGCGGGGGCTCGTGGATGCGGGGTCGCGGGCGAACGCCTATGAAAAGTTGCGTGGGCGCGGGTTGTTTCCCACGCAGGTTACCGAAGATGTGGGGGCGGTTCGGCAGCGGGGGACCGGGAAGGCCGATGACGCGCTGGCCTACGGCGTTCTGCAACTGGCGGCGTTGTTGCGCTCGGGCATCCCGATGGACGAGGCGCTGGAGTCGCTGGCTCAAAACGCCGAGAACGCCAAGCTGGGACGGGCCATGGCGCGCGTGCGGGTGCGGTTGCGCGAGGGCGACACGCTGGCGGGGGCGATGGCCGAGGAGGGGATCTTCCCGCCCATGCTCATCCGCATGGTGCAGGCCGGCGAGGAGGCGGGCAAGCCGGCCGAGATCCTCGACCGCTACGCCGAGTTCCTGGCCAAGGACCTCGAGCACCAGCGCGCACTCGCCAGCGCGCTGACCTATCCCATCATGCTGGTCACCCTCTCGACCCTTCTGTTTTTCGGGCTGCTGGCGTTCCTGACGCCCGTGCTCAACGAGATGTATGGCTCGATCAACGCGCCGCTGCCGGCCATCACACGCATCGTGGTCTCGGTCGGCACGGTGCTGCGCTCCTACGGTCTGTTCGTCATCTTCGGACTGGGGGCGCTGGTCTACCTGACGTTGCGCGTCACGCCGCGCCTGACCCAGGACACGATCCGCCTGCGTCTGCCCCTGCTCGGGCCGCTCGAGCGTTGCGGCCTGATGGCGCGCTGGTCGCGCACCCTGGCCATGCTGCACGGGGCGGGCGTGCCCCTGCTGCGGGCCCTGGGAATGTCGCGCGAGGTGGTGGGCAACATGGCGGTCGAGAACGAGCTGCGCCTGGCCGAGACGGCCGTGGAGCGCGGCGAGAGCGTGGCCGATGCCCTTGCGCGCGCCTACCTGATCCCCCCGTTGCTCCAGCAGTTCCTCAAGACGGGCGTGAAGACGGGCGATCTCGAGCCGATGCTCAAATCGGCCGCCTCCTTTTACGAGCGCGAGCTGGAGCGTCGCCGGCAGCTGATGGTGCGCTACCTCGAGCCGGGCCTGATTCTGGTCATGGGCATCATGGTGGGCGGGCTGGTCCTGTCCGTGCTCATGCCGCTGGCCGACCTGGCCAGCCGGGTGATGTGAAGATGGGAGATGGGAGACGGGAGACGGGAGAGGGGTGCTGAGGCGTAGGCTCTGGCTGTTGATTGTTTGCCTCGTGTTGGCACAGGGGGCCGTGGCGCAGCCAGTGGTGCACAAATGCTCGGTGGAGGGCGTCAAGCGCCCGGACGGTTGCGACATTTACGGCATCAACAACTACGGGGTCGAGGTCACCATCACCGTGACCGGCGAGCTGCAGAACATGGAGTCCAGCCATCCCCTGCCCTGGACCCAGGTCGTGCCCGGCAACTCCCGCGTGCTGCTGGTGACCCTGCGCCAGATGGACAACGGCGAGTCCTGGCGCTACAACTACAACAGCCACTGGTGCTGGGGCATCCAGGGCGCCCGGGCCGACGACAGCGTGGTGTACCGGCTGCCCTACGAGGCCGGTGAGGCCTTTCCGATCATTCAGGGGTACAACGGCACGTTCAGCCACTTCGGCGACAACGCTTATGGCCTGGACTTCTCCATGCCCGACGGCACGGCCGTCTACTGCGCCCGCGACGGTGTCGTGGCCGATACCGAGGACCGCTACACGCAGGGCGGCAACGACGAGAATCTGGGCGGCAACTACATTCTGGTCAAGCACGACGACGGCACCATCGCCGAGTACTTCCACCTGCGACCCGGCGGAGTGCTGGTGCGCCCCGGGCAAGCGGTGCGGGCAGGGGAGCAGATCGGTTGGTCCGGGCACACCGGTTATGCCGACGGTCCCCACCTGCACTTCATGGTCTTCGCCGCCGTGGACGGCTTCCACCGGCGCTCGTTCCCCACGCGCTTCGCGGTCGACGGCGAGGAGGAGCCCGTGCAGTTGCTCCAGGGGCGGGCCTACCGCAATCTTTCCGAAAGGGTTCCGGTGGCGCCGTGAGCCAGGAGCAGCCCAACAACCCGCTGCACGGCCTTACGCTGCAGACCCTCGTGGAATGGCTCGTCGAGCGCTACGGATGGGCGGAGCTGGGACGACGCATCCCCGTGCGCTGCTTTACCCACGACCCCAGCGTCAAGTCGTCGCTGACCTTTCTGCGCAAGACCCCCTGGGCCCGCGAGAAGGTGGAGCAGCTTTATCTCAGGTCCCAAAAAGCAGACAGAAGAGATAGCCGCCCCCCGCCCGCATAGCGGCCACGCCCACGTGGCGGTAGCCCGGGTGCAGCAGGTTGGTCTTGTGCGAGGGGCTCTCCAGCATCGCCTCGAGCGCTTCCTGGGGTGAGGCCGCCTGGCTCAGGTTCTCGCCCACCTTGGCGAACTTCAGGCCGCGCGCCCGCAGCCGCACGTCCGGTGGCTCGGGGGCGTAGTGGCCGCGGCCATGGGTCTCCAGCATCCTCTGGACATACTCCCGCCCCACCTCGGTCATGGCCGGCTCGAGCTCGAGCGGAATCAGGCCACGCTTCTGGCGCTCCTGGTTGAGCCGCCGGAGCAGCTCGGACTCGGCCGGCAGCAGGTAGTCCTTGAGGGCGGCGTGGTTGAGGCGGGGCTCTCCGCCACTCAGCTCGTCCGCCAGCATCGGGTTGCCGGGATAGCCCTGGTGCACGTGCCGCACGATTCCGGTCCGGTCGATCACGAACAGGGTGGGGACGGTCGTCACGCCCCACTTCTTGCTGATGCTGGCGCTGGAGTCCATCAGCACGGGGAAGAAGACGCCCTCTTTGGCGAGCAGCGGCTCGACGTCGGACCGCCCCCGGGTATCCACGCTGACGAACAGGATCACCGGATCGAGGTCGGGCCGCTCGGCGTTGAGGCGCTTGAGGCGGCGCACCTCCTCTTTCCAAGTGTCACACCAGCAGGCCCAGAAGTTGACCAGCACCATCCGCCCCCGGAACTGGGACAGGCTGACGCGGTTGCCGTCCCGATCGGCCAGCACGAAGTCGGGCGCCGGATCGCCCGGCACGGGGGCGGCGGCGCACGCGGCTGCCAGCAGCAGCGCGAGCAGCAGCCTCACTTGCGCAGGATCTCCACCGGGCGGCTCTGGGACGTGCCGTACACCTCGGGACGATACATCAGCGAAGCGCGCGCCGGCAGCGACTGGAAGCGGCCCGGCGTCTCGGCCCGCTGGCGATAGACGAACTTGTGCAGGCCGGCCGGCAGGTAGCTGATGAAGAACACCACGCGATCGTCGCGGATCTCGAAGCGGTTGGTGCCCTGCACGGGCTGCTCGGGCACTTCCATGCCGGCCGCGCGCGGATCCTCGACCATCACGTACTCCATGGCGGTTGGGGTGTCGACCAGCAGCTCCACGATCAGGTCTTCCTGCGGATGCAGAGGGGTCATGATCGGCCCCCGCTGGCCCGGACGGAGGTAGGTGCGCTGCACGCCGATTCCCCGCGACTCGGCCGCCAGAACGTCGAGGCCGGGCGCCTGCACGTAGCGCAGGCGGGCCGAAACGATCGGGCTGTCGCCGGGGGTCATGGTCAGGTGGTGGCGGCCCGGTCCCAGGTCCAGGCTGGCGCGGCTTTCCGCCAGCGTCACCGGCTGGCCGTCCAGGGTCGCCGTCAGGCTGGGCGTGCCGCTGGTCTGACCACGGGCCCGCAGGTAGTCCGCCAGGAAGAACACGGCCACGGCCGAGTCCTTGGTGGACTTCCACTGGTCACCCCGGCGCTGGCCCAGCACCCAGCTCACGCCGCCCGGCAGCAGCGGGTCCTGCGGATTGTCGCCCAGCAGGGCCTGCAGCACGAGGCAGGTCGCCTCCAGGTTGTCGTCCGTCCAGCCGTAGGCCGTGGGGGCCTGGGCTTCCCAGTGGTCGCCCTTGACCAGCGCCCGCAGGCCGGACAGGTCAGGCTTCTGGCCCGCTTTCTGAAGCCCGAGGGCCACCAGCGCCCGGCTATAGGTGCTGAGTTTTGGCTCCGCGGTGAGCTGCGTCAGCACGTCCACCGGGGCCTGGCCGGCCAGGGCCAGCGCCCAGGCCAGGTAGGCGCGCGTCTCCGGCGAGCTGGCCGCCTCGAGCTGCTCCCGGGCGGAAGCGATCCCTCGCGTCAGGACCTCCTGGTCGACGGTCCAGCCGGCTTCCTGACAGCGAACCAGGCCGCTGATCACGTAGCCGGTGAGGAAGGCGTTCGTCTCGTCGTCCTTCCACCAGCCCCAGCCGCCGTCGCCGTGCTGGTAGCCGTAGAGCGCCTGCAGGCTGGCGTTGACCATCGCCTGCAACTCGGTCGGCGGCACGGGGCTCGGCAGCTTCAGGGTTTCCATCGCCTTGCCCGCCACCAGGGTCGGCCCGAAGCGGCTCATCGTCTGCTCGACGCAGCCATAGGGATAGTCGGCGAGGTAGACCAGCGTGCCCCCGATGACGCTGGCGATGGAGCCGTCCATCCGCAGCTCCAGCTTGCCCCCGACGGCGTCCTCCGGCAGCCGGTAGTCCAACTCCGTCGGGGCGCCCAGCACGCCCGCAAAGTACTCCTCGCGCGGCAGTCCGAAAGGCTTCACGGGCACCTTGATGCGCTCGGCGTCGCCTTCGGCCCCGGCCTGGGCGCGCGCCAGCAGCTTGACCTCGGTCTGCGACTCCACCTCGATGCGGGTGCGCAGCTCGGTCGAGGCATCCGGCGCCACGCTGGCTTCAGCCTGCACGCCCTCCAGCGCGCGGGCTCCCTCGGGCTCGACCTGCAGCCGAATGGTCTGCGGCTCGGGGGTGCGGTTGTAGGCCAGCGTCTTTACGTCGCTCTGGTCTTTGTGCACCAGGAAGCGGGGCGCGTAGGACTGCACCATCACGGGCAGCCGGACGAGCAGCTGCGTGGTGGCCTGCCCAACCTCGGAGGGCGGCGCGACGGCCCGCGCCGTGGCGCGCCAGGTCGTCAGGTTGTCGGGCAGCGGGATCTGCACCCGGGCGACGCCGTTCTCGTCGGTCAGCAGCCGGGCGTTCCAGTAGGCGGTATCCTGGAAGTTCTCGCGCACGGGCGCCGAGGTGTCGATCGTCTGGAAACCCGCCACCCACGGCCGGCGGGGAATGGCCTCGAAGGTGCTCACGAGCAGCGGACGCTCCTCGTGAAAGAACTTGTGGATGTCGCCCGCGTACTCGGGACGCAGGGCGTAGAGGGCCTCGTCCACCAGCGCCAGCGCCACGCTGGAGCGCTGGCCGGTGGTGATCGTCAGCTCGGCCGTCTTGCCGGGGCGGTAGTCGGTCTGGGTTTTCGTCAGCTCCACCTTCAGGCGGTGCTGCTCGAGCGGGACCCGCAGCGTGATCGAGTCGTTGACCGAGGTGTCCACGCGCGGCATCACGGCGCGCAGCAGCACGTCCGGGGCGAACTCGGCCGTGACCGGCAGCTCCACCGTGGCCGTCTTGCCCTTCATGGTCACGACCTGGTGGCGGAAGACGCGGTTGCCCTCGACCGTGAGCCACACCGTGCCGGGCTTGTCGGCCAGCAGCAACACGCGGATCGTCTCGCCCGGCCGGGCGGTGGTCTTGGAGGGGACGATCTGCAAGCTGGGATAGCTGTAATCGCTCGCGTCGGCGCCCGTGATCCAGACCCACGTCCAGCCCTCGATGCGGTGGCCCGATGGGTCCTTGCTGGTGAGCTCGAGATTGAGATAGCCCGCGCGGCGCGGGGTCACGGTGACGGTGGTGGTGCCGTCGGCGCCGGTCCGGAACGGCACCTCGAACTGGCGTCGCTTCTTGCTGTAGCCGTCGTAGCCCACCACCGTGCCCGTGGCCGCGTGGGGCCGCCTCAAGAGGTCGAAGGTGCGAATTTTGATCGTCATGGGCTGGCCGACCGGCTGCACCCAGTTGCCCGCGCGGGCCGTGATGCCGTAATCGCCCACGGCCACCAGCGTGCTGGCGCTGCCCTCCACCTCGCGTCCCTCTCCGCCGAGCACGGTCGCGGTCAGGGTGTAGCGCGCGTCGCGCTCGCGTTTGGGGGCCGGCAGACGGATGGTGGCCAGGCCCTGGGCATCCAGCGTGGTCGTGCCCTCGGTGACGAAGTCGCGGTAAGAGCGGTAGTCGCGCGCCAGCGGATCGTCGTCGTCGCTGTCATAGAGGTCGGCCGCCTCCAGGCGCCAGCGCACCTCGGCGCCGCCCACGGGGCCACCGAAGAAGTAGCTGGCCTTGATCTCCCAGGCCATGTTCTGACCGCCGATCCAGAGCGGCTGCGTGGAGCGCACCTCGACCAGATAGGGGGGCTTGCGGAACTCCTGAATGTCGAACGGAAGCGTGTCCGCGCCGGCCCGCAGGCTGGCGCGTCCCAGGGGGGCGCCGGCGGGCAGGGTGAGCTCGCCGGCGATGACGCCGAACTCATCGGTGGTCAGTCGGGTATCCAGCAGCTTGTTGTCGGCCGCGTCGCGGATCTCGGTGGCGATCTCGGTGCCCGGCACGACCCTCTGGCCGTCCTCGTCGAGCTGCATGACCACGCCGCGGAAGAAGAGCTTCTGGCCGGGCCGGTAGAGCGGACGGTCAGTCTGCAGGTAGACCCGTTGCACCGAGGCCGCCTGGACGGGAGCCGTGGTGGTCAGCGTCTGGCCCTGATAGCGGGCCTGCACGGTCAGCTCCTTGCGGGGCGTATTCCCCAGGCCGAGGCTGGCCTCGCCCCGGGCGTCGGTGGTGGCCTCGCCCACGCCCTCCACCTGGATGGCGCCGCCCTGGATGGGCTTGCCGGTCGCCAGGCTCTGCAACTGGACATAGAGACGCGCCGGGGAGACCAGGCCCAGCATGGCGAGGTCCGTCAGCGTCACCTCGGTGGAGCCCTCCTTCCCGGCCGCACGCGCGATGACGCGGTAATCGCCCTTGTCGGGCACTTTGATGGCGACCCCCATCGAGTCGCCCTGATAGCCCGCTCGCAGGGGCACGCGCTTGCGCGCCACCACCTGTCCGTTGCGCAGAACCTCGACGTTCGCGCCGCGCAGGTAGCGCCCGGACACCGTGAACGAAAGCCGCGGAGGGACCTGAGGGGTATCGGCGCTGACGCTGACCTCGCTCGGACCGCCAAACCGGATGGTTCCGGGCCCCTCGCCCAGGGCCACCAGAGTGGAGCCGGCCAGCAGCAGGACGCGGTTGCCGCTCGTCGTCCCGCGCAGGCTGTTGTCGTAGCCGGT
Organism: Vulcanimicrobiota bacterium; assembly: GCA_039809865.1. Taxonomy (GTDB): domain Bacteria; phylum Vulcanimicrobiota; class Xenobia; order Xenobiales; family QWHO01; genus QWHO01. The sequence goes on along the minus strand of JBDHVW010000136.1, from coordinate 2,015 downwards.
GAAGACGCCCTTGATGCGGGTCGTGCGCCCCCCCTGATGAACGAGGAGGTCGGGCTGCAGGGCCTCGTAGAGTCGGTTGCCCAGGGCCAGCATGCCCCCGTTCCTGGCCAGCACCTTGCCGTCGTGCAACCGCAGCAGAGTGCCGCTGAGCTCGATCCGGTCCGGACCGGCGTTCAGGGGCTCGTTCCAACCGACCTCGCGCTTCCAGACCAGATTGCCCTGGCGGTTGTAGACCCAGATCTTCTGGTCGCGCACGTCCATGACGAAGTCTTCCTGGGCGTAGAGCGTGCGAATCTCGCGTCTGGCCAGGACGTTGCCGGCCGGGTCGAGGAAGAGGGCCGTCTGGTTCTGCACGACCACCCCCGGGCCTTTCACCACCGCGTCCTTGAGCGGCATCTCGAAGAGGACCCGGGTGGAGTAGGCTCCGACCCCCGTGGCCGTGGCGAACCAGATCCGGCCCTGCTCGGGAGCGAAGCTGGTGACTCTGGGCACGGGAAGCGTCGTGATCACCGCGCCGGTGGCGGGCTCGAGCAGCGAGACGGTGCCGTCCGAGAGCAGCCACAAGCCCTCCGGCCGCAGGAATTGCCCGTTCCCGCTCTGGCTCCAGAGACGCTTGCCCGTGTGGGGGTCGTAGGCGCCCACCGTCTGGGCATACCGGGAGCGGAAGAGGATGGGGCCGCCCGCCAGAAGCTCGATCCGGCCCTCCTCGGAGGTTTCCAGCGGAGTTCGCCAGGCGATGCCTCCGTCGGCGCTGGAGACCGAGAGCAGCAAGCCTCCGGCGGCCAGGACGACCTGCCCGTCCTTCAAAGGTAGGAGGTTGGAGCTGGGCTGTCCCGGCAACTCCAGGCCCCAGGCGACTTCCCTGGGCATCTCTCGGGCTCCAACCAGAGCGGTGAGGAGGCAGAAGAGGAGCAAAAATCTATAGCGAGAACTCACGGGCCGACACGGGTCCTTTATGGGGTGGGGCGCGAGCATTCGTCGCCTCTTTCCGAGGGCCTGTTGAGTTTTTTTCAGGATTGAGCGGCCCTGAAAAAGGTTCAACGAACACTTGAAGCGAATCATAGTTCGGTAAGAGGTGGCTCGCGTCATACGCGAGCCGTCGCGCAAGTGGGTGGTTTTATTCGGACGATGGGGTGAAGCGACGGCCGGGTGGTTGCCCCGGCCATGAAGAAGCGCATGAGGTCGGACGCAGAGGAGACCAGCGAGCTGGCTGACTGGCTCCGCCGCAGGGCGGAGCGCCTGGAAGCCCTTGCTGTCGAAGGACATAGCGGGTTTGGACAAACCCGCGTCGAGGAGGAGTCGGAGAACCTCCACGAGCTGGTCGGCCAGACCGAGAGCCGGCTCATGGCTCTGCGTCTGCATAAGCTTCAGGCCCATCTCGAGGATGTGGACACCATCCTGCGCGACCTCAAGACCGACAAGGCCGAGCGCGAAGCCGACGGTCGTCCCGCCAACCTGCTCGATTCCCTGATTTCGGCCGCCGAGGCCGAGCGCGCCCGCCTGGCCCGGCTGATCAACGCCACCCGCTCGGGGGTTTCCGAGGCCCTGGGGCGCGAGCGCCGCGCCCGGGCTCGCTCGCGGTATGACTCGATGGAGGAGTACGATTACGATCGGCCCGACTCCACGCGGCGCGAGAGCGACTATCTGCGTCACCTGTTCGGCGAGACGCGCGAGGATCTGCCGATCGTCAGCGAGCGCCCGCGGCGCCGGTCGGCGGCGCCCATCGAACCGCCTGCTCCCAAGCGTCGCTCCCGCCGTACCGAGCGGACCGAGCTCGACATGGACGCGGTCGAGCCCATCGACCGCGAAGAGCTGCGCGAGCGTCATCGCGAGAAGCTCGAGGCGGCCAGAGCTCAGCGCGAGCTCGAGCAGGAGCGCGCCGAGCAGGCTCGTCTGGCGCGCGAGCACGCGCGCGAAGAGCAGCGGGCCCGCGAGGCCGAGCGGGCGGCGGCCCAGGCCGAGCGCGAGCGGGCGGCGCGGGAGCGTCGCGAGGCCGAGCGCGAGCGTCAGAAGTT
>JBDHVW010000135.1:0-17006 GCA_039809865.1 Vulcanimicrobiota bacterium | reverse complement strand
GAGGAGTCGAGCAATCCCCGGAAGACCCGCTGACGTTGCCCGCGAGCCAGTCCCGGCAGCCAGGGGAGCGCCGGCCCGAGACCGAACCGCCCGAGGTCATGAAAGTGTTACTGGCGGTCCCGCTTTGCGTGTCTCTCTGCCTGACTGCGTCGGCTCAGCCGGCGGAGGATCAAGGCCGCGTCCAGGAGTTGGAGACCCAGCTGAAGTCCTATGCGGGCGAGAACTATTGCCATACCGAGTGCCTCGTTCTCGAGCGGATGGTGCACCTCAAGATCCCGGCCGCGCTGTGGCCTCGCATGCTGGATACCAACTCGCAGTACAGCGGTGGGCGCCGTATGGCCTACCTGACCGGGGCCATTCTCGAATACTTCGATGCGTTGGGCTACAAGGGCCTGTCCGATCTGGGCTACAACAACCAGATGGGCGCCGTCACCGCTGCTCTCGACGAGCTGGGGCCCAAATTCTCCTTCACCTATGTCTACCTCGGGCCCGACGACCAGACCGCCTGGGACACGGGGCTCTTCTACGAGGGTATGCTCGAGTCGCTGCTCGGGCGGTACGGCGGCTGGCAGCCCAAGAGCGGAGTGGCCCACATCACCCTGACGGTGGACCCGAAGGTCAAGAGTCCCTCGGCCACGTCGGACGGCTCGCACTTCAACGTGGTCGTTCCTTCCACGGTGCAGGTTTCGTCGGACGAGTGGCAGGCCAAGGTGCAGAGCGTCTTCGACCGTTACAAGAAGAGCTAAGAATCCTCGAGGAAGAGGTCGAGCACTTTGCGCACGTTGTCCGGATTGAGGAAGAGCGCGCCGTGCCCGGCCTGCGGGTCTTCGATCTCGAGCACCACGCACGCGTGCTGCTCGCGCAGCCACCTGGCCGTTCGGCGCATGCCGCTCACTCCGCTCCGGTCCGGATTGGGGTCGCGGGCCCCGGCGACCGTGATCCAGCGGGTTCCTCGCAGGGCCCCGGCGGGTATCGCCCGGTTGGGCGGGTAGTCTGGCTCCATGGCTCCGGAGCTGGCCACCACCAGGCGGAAGTATCTCCGTTGGTCCAGGCCTTTCACGGCGTACAGGTTCGCCGCGCCCCGGCTGAAGCCGTGCAGCATCGCCTCGCCCGGGCGCACCCCCAGCTCCTCGAGCACGATTTCGAGCTCGCGCTCGATTTGCTCCGGGGTGTAGAAATCGCTTCGCGCGCTCCCCGTCCCCAGCCACCACTGCAGACAGATGAGCCCGACGTCGCGGTCTTTCAGGCAGGGCGCCCAGAGGGCCAGATCGTCCGTGGCAAAGCCACGAGCCGGGTGGCCCGCGCCGTGCAGTGAGACGATCCATCTTTTGGGCTTCGGCTTGGCGCGCCAGATGGCGACGAAGCTCCGGCCGTCCGACGTGGGTCGCAGCTCCGGCCTCAGCCGCTCGGCCCCCGCGTAGAATCGTCCCTGCTCGCGCGCCTGGCCGAAGAGGGCGGCGGCGGGTCCGGTGAGCGACTCTTGCGCCAGGACGGAGCGAGTCAGTAGCAGGAGCAGGAGAAGTCTCAGCATGTCGTCTGAGACCGGGACGTCGCCGGGATGTTACCTCGACCCTCACTTTGCGATGGAGGCGGGGGTGGCCTTGCCGTCGTCAGTCGATCGTGAAGGGAGTGTGAGCTCCGCACCCGACTTCGCCAGATGGCTCGCAGTCGGGGAGCCTGGCAGGAGCGGCACCGCCCGCCTGGAACTTCCTTCAATCGCCCTCCGGCGGAGGGCCCCATGAGCCTCTCCAGGCCGACCCCTCTCGACGGAGCCTTCCGTGAACCACGATCAACTCTTCAAGGACCTTCTCTCATGCTATTTTGTCGAGTTCCTCGAGCTCTTTGCGCCCGAGGTGCTCGGCTACTGCGATCCGGCCTCGCTTGAATTCCTCGACAAAGAGGTCTTCGCCGACTTCCCCGAGGAGCAGCGGGCAGAGGCCGATCTCTGTGCCCGGCTGCGGTTCCAGGGTGAGGACCGCTACTTCTTGTTGCACGTCGAGCACGAGGCCCAGCACCGCCCCGGGTTTGGCGAGCGGATGTTCCGCTACTACGCGCGCCTCTACAGCCGCTATGCTCGACCCGTCTATCCGCTGGCTCTGCTGTCTTACTCGCGTCCCCGGTCGCAGCAAGCCGACCGCTACAGGATCGAGTTCGTCGATCTCTGCCCGGTCGAGTTTCGTTACCGGGTCATCCAGCTCAACCGGCTGAACTGGCGAGACTTCATTGGCCGCCCGAATCCCGCCGCGGCGACCCTGATGACCAGGATGGAGTTCGCCGCCCAGGACCGCCCCCGCGTCAAGCTCGAGTGCTTGCGCATCCTGGCCGGCCTGAAGTTGGAGCGCTCTCGACTCCGCTTCCTCATCGGCTTCGTCGAGCAGTATCTAGCCCTCACGCCTGAAGAGGCGGGGATCTTTCAGCGCGAGCTGGAACATTCCGATATCCAGCCAAAGGAGCGCCGGGCCATGATGGACCTCACCAACAGTTGGGAGCAAAAGGGAATCGAACGAGGCCGCCACGAGGGCCGGGAGGAGGGCCGGGAGGAGGGCCTCGAGCAGGGCCGCAACGAGGGCCTCCAGTTGGCCATCTTACGTCTTGCCCGCAGTCGCTTCCAGCCTCCCGAGTCCGACCTCTTCTCGGCTGTCAACCAGGTCCACGACACCGAGCAGCTCACTCGAATCCTCGACGCCCTGTGCCAGAACGCCGACCTCGCCGAGCTCCGCCAGCTCATCCCGCCCTGCGGCCCGTAAAGTCTCGTTCAAGAGGCCCGTCAGGCAGCCGGTGGCACGAAGTAGCGCCGGCGGAAATACAGCGCCAGGTTGACCATCCCGATCATCACGGGCACCTCCACCAGCGGTCCAATCACCGCCGCGAACGCCACGCCCGAGTGGATTCCGAACACCGCCACCGCCACTGCGATGGCCAGCTCGAAGTTGTTGCTGGCCGCCGTGAACGACAGCGTCGCGCTGCGGGGATAGCCGGCATTCGCCTGGTAGCTCATGAAGAAGCTGACCAGAAACATCACCACGAAGTAGACCAGCAGCGGGATCGCGATGCGCACCACGTCCATGGGAATCTGCACGATCAGCGTGCCCTTCAGGCTGAACATCACCACGATGGTGAACAGCAGGGCCACCAGGGTGATCGGGCTGATGGCCGGGATGAAGGTCCCGTGATACCACTCCTTGCCGCGCCACCGCACCAGCGCGAAGCGCGTCAGCGCGCCGGCCGCGCAGGGAATGCCCAGGTAGATGAGCACGCTGGTGGCGATCTGCCCCATCGAGATGCTCACCAGCGCCCCCGTCATTCCGAACAACGGCGGCAGCACCGTGAGGAAGAGCCACGCGTACACGCTGTAGCCCAGCACCTGGAAAACGCTGTTGAACGCCACCAGCCCGGCGGCATATTCGCAATCGCCTTCGGCCAGGTCGTTCCACACGATCACCATCGCGATGCAGCGGGCCAGGCCGATCAGGATGAGCCCTACCGCGTACTCCGGCTTGTCGCGCAAGAAAACGAGCGCCAGGAAGAACATCAGGACAGGCCCGATCACCCAGTTCTGCAGCAGCGACAGCGCCAGGATCTTGCCGTCGCGAAACACGTCCCCCAGCTCCTCGTAACGCACCTTGGCCAGCGGCGGATAGAGCATCAGGATGAGTCCCAGGGCGATCGGCACGTTCGTGGTGCCCACCTGGAACCGGTCGATGAAGCTCTCGATCTGCGGAAAGCCATAGCCCAACCCGACACCCAGCGCCATGGCCAGGAAGATCCACAGGGTCAGGTAGCGGTCGAGAAAAGACAATCGCTTGGGAGTCACGCCAGGTCCTCCAGAACCTTCCGGCTCACACCCCGGAGCTGATCGCGCACCTCCCGCCACCGCTCGAGTCCCTGGCCGCTGGGGTCGGGCACCGGCACGTGCAGACGGCGCGTCGCCGCGGGGAACACCGGACAGGCCCGGTCGGCGCTGTCGCACACCGTCAGCACCACGTCGAAGCGCTCCCGGTCGGGCACCTCGTCGAGCGTCTTCGAGCTGTGGCGGCTCAGGTCGATCCCGACCTCACCCATCACCTGGACGGCCTCCGGCTTGACGCGCGTCTTCTCGGTGCCGGCCGACCACACGTCGGCCTCCAGCCCGAGCTCGGCGGCCAGATGGCGCATCCAGCCCTCGGCCATCTGGCTGCGCGCGGAGTTGTGGGTGCACAGTACCAGCAGGCGGAAACGAGCCATGGGTCATGATATATCGATAACTATCGATGAGTTCCTGCCCGGCCCGACAGGAACCCTTCCCCGGGCGGGTAACCCTGCGGGATGGAGCCCTGCTGCAGGTCGACCCCGGCCCCCCCTCACCTCCCGTCCCGGTCCGAGCTCGAAGCGCGCTCCCAGTTGTTCAAAGCTCTGGCCGATCCCAGCCGCCTGTGGCTGCTGCATCGGCTGCGCGACGGCGAGGTCTGCGTCTGCGACCTGCTGGTGGACCTGGGTCTGGCCCAGGCCACCCTCTCGCATCACCTGCGGGTCCTGCTCGCGGCCGAGCTGGTCGGCCGCCGCCGCAGCGGCCGCTGGAGCTTCTACCAGACGACCCCCCTGGGCCTCACCTTCCTCGACTGACCCCTTGACAGGCCGGTTATTTCGACTATTCTAGAATTATGGATAAAGCGATCGAGACTTACGCCGATCAGCTGGCTGCCCTGGGCAACCCGGTCCGTCTGGCCATTCTGAAGCTGCTGGTGGAGGCTTCCCCGGGCGGCCTGGTGGTCCAGGAGATCCAGGACGAGCTGCAGATTCCGCCCTCGACGCTTTCCCATCATCTGGACAAATTGAAGAGCGAGCAGCTCGTCGGGTCCACGCGGCAGAGCACTTTCCTGCGTTACCGCGTGAACTGGGAGGCGCTTCAGGGTCTCCTGGGCTTCCTGACGGCCCAATGCTGCAGTCGCTCTTCCAGGGAGGACGAGTAAGATGGACGTGCGCGACATCGTCAAGGAGAAATACGGGCAGGCCGCCCGGCAGGTCCAGGAGGGCCGAGCCTCTTGTTGCGGGAGCTCGGCGGCAGCCGCCATGGAGGTCGATCCGATCTGCGCCAACCTCTATCGGGCCGAGGAGATCGGCCAGCTCCCCGAGGAGGCTCTACTGGCCTCGCTGGGCTGCGGCAATCCCACGGCTCTCATCGAGCTCGAGCCCGGCCAGGTCGTGCTCGACCTCGGCTCCGGCGGCGGCATCGACGTGCTGCTCTCGGCGCGCCGGGTGGGTCCCACCGGCAAGGCTTACGGCCTGGACATGACCGACGAGATGCTGGCCCTGGCCCGCGAGAACCAGGCGAAATCGGGGCTCACGAACGTGGAGTTCCTGCGCGGCGAGATCGAGCACATCCCCCTGCCCGACGCCTCGGTCGACGTCATCCTCTCCAACTGCGTGATCAACCTCTCGGCCAACAAAGACCAGGTGTTCCGCGAGGCGTTCCGGGTGCTCAAGCCCGGTGGCCGCTTCGCGGTCTCCGACGTGGTCACCCGGGCCGAGCTGCCGCTCGAGCTCCGCCGCAGCCTGGCTCTCTGGGTGGGCTGCGTGGCCGGCGCGTTGACCGAGGACGCCTATCTCTCCCAGCTCCGCCAGGCCGGCTTCGAGGATGTCTCGGTCGAGCCCACGCGCGTTTACCAGGTCGAGGACGCCCGCGGCTTCCTGGAGAGTCAGGGCATCCAGCCCGAGCAGATCTCCCGCGAGTTCGACGGCGCCGTCTTCGCCGGCTTCATTCGCGCTCGCAAGCCCGAGAGCCGGTCCTGCTGCGGCCCCAGCTGCTGCGCGTAAGCTGCCAGCCGGCCACGGCCAGGCCCAGGATCGCCAGGGAGCCCCACTGCTCCTCGGTCAGGGGCCCCCACACGACGGAGGCTCGAAAGAACTCCGCCGTAAACCGGATGACGGCGTAGGCGCCCAGCAGGGCGCACGTCGTCTGCCCCTGTCTCGGGGCTCGCCAGAACGTCAGCAGGACGAGCGGCCAGAGGAGCAGATCCAGGCCCGCTTCGTAGAGCTGCACCGGATGGCGGGCCCCGAGCACGTCCGGGTAGGACACCGCCCAGGGAACCGCGGCCGGCAGCCCGATGCAGCAGCCCTGCAGCAGGCAGCCCAGCCGCCCGATCGCCATCGAGGGCAGCACGCTGGCGGCCGCCAGGTCCAGTCCTTCCAGCACCGGGTAGCCGCTCTTGCGAAAGCGCAGAAAGATGCCCAGCATCCCCCCGAAGAGGGCCCCGTGGATCGCGAATCCGCCTTCGCGGGGGTTGAGGATCCAGAACGGGTGGTCGTGAAAGCGGGGCAGGTCGTGAAATCCCTGGTCGATGCGGGCCCCCAGCATGCCGCCCAGCAGCATCCAGAGTCCGGCCTCGGAGAGGAAGGCGTCTGGCAGCCCGCGCTGCCGTCCCAGGCGCTGGAACAGCGTCAGGCCAACGAGCATGGCCAGGGCGATGAGGACGCCGTACCAGTGCACGGGCAGTCCAAAGAGCGTGAAAGCGATGGGATGCACGGCGTCAGCTTGACGCTCGCGGCCCCGGTTGTCAAAGCTTTTGCGCAGTGAGACAAGGCCTGTGCGGAATCTGTCAGCGCCGCTCCCAGGGATTGCGTCGAGAGTAGCGCAAGCGTGCCTGTGCGAGATCGTCTGTCTGTTTCCAAGCGCGCTCGTCCTCGCGTCGCGATGCTGATCGGTCCGCGCACCTCGTTCGAGCGCCGCATCATGCACGGCGTGGCCCGGCGGGCCCGCGAGCTGGGGTGGGAGCTCCTAAGCGACGCCTGGAGCGACATCAGCGCCACGGGAATGCAGTCGGGGGAGTTCTCGGGAGCCATCGCCCGCATCGACCGTCCCGAGCTCAAGCAGAGCCTGGCCGAGGTCGGCCTTCCCGTGGTCAACGTCGGCCGCGATCTCGGCCCCCAGCTCTTTCCCCGCATCTCGTGCGACGACGTGGCCATCGGGCGCATGGCGGCCGAGCATCTGCTGGAGCGGAACTTCTGGCAGTTCGGCCTGCTGAGCTCGGGCGATCGCCGCAGCGCCCGCGAGCGCCAGCGCGGATTCCTGGCCCGCCTGGGCGAGCTGGCTTCCCGGGCCCACTGCCTGGCCACGCCGCTGGACTGGTCCGGCCAGTATAACCGCGAGCGCCTGCGGGTGGAGGAATGGCTGGCCCAGATGCCCCGTCCCTTCGGGTTGTTCGTGGTCAACGACATCCTGGCGCGCCGGGTGCTGCAGATGGCCCAGAGCCTGGGACTGCGCGTGCCCGAGGACTGCGCCGTCGTCGGCGTGGGCGACTTCGAGCTTCAGAACGAGCTGGCGCCCATTCCGCTGACCACCGTGGTGTTGCCCGGCAACGAAATCGGGCGGCGGGCGGTGGACCTCTTGCAGCGCATGATCGACGGCTCCGAGCCGCGCGCCGAGCCGGAGCGCATCGCCCCCATCGGCATCATTCACCGCCGCTCCTCGGATACGTCGGCGGTGGCCGACGAGCAGCTCGCCGGGGTGCTGGCCTACCTGCGCGCGCACCTGGGCGAGGGCCTGAAGGTCTCGCAGCTGGCCGCCGGAGTCAACGCGTCGCGCCGCTGGGTGGAGGGCAAGTTCCGCGAGCATCTCGGCCGCTCCCCGCGCGAGGTCATCTTGCAGTACCAGATGCACCGGGCGCGTCAGATCCTGGTCGAGACCGACTGGCCGCTCGAGCTGGTGGCGCGGCGCTGCGGCCTGAGCTCGGCCCAGGTCCTCAGCCGGGTGTTCCACCGCGAGCAGGGCGTGCCCCCCAGCGTCTACCGCCGCCGCTTTCGCGAGCAGGACGAGTAGGCTCAGCGCTCGGCGACGATCAGGCGCCGTCCGGCCGGGAACGAGTCCAGCACCTCGGCGCGGGCGTAGCGCCGCCCCACGGCCGCCAGCATGTTCTCCAGCGTGTACCAGCCGACGTCGTCGGGCCGGTCCTGCCACATCGGCCGGGCCCGCTCGTCCTCGAGCGGCACGAACTCCAGGACCAGCGTGCGGGGCTGGAACTCGTCGAGCAGCTCCACCACGCGCTCGAAGCTCTGCCACTGGGCCAGCGCCAGGTGGTGCAGCAGCGCCAGGGCCAGCACCAGGTCGCCCCGCACGCGCTGGAAGAAGGACGGGAACTGCACCAGCTTCCATCCGAACGCGGGCGGAGGTTGCAGCACGTCCACTCGCAGCGGCAGGATGTCCAGGTTCTCGCGCGCGGCGCGGCGGTACAGGCGTGACACGCAACCCTCGTCCTGGTCCAGCGCCACCACCCGGGCCCCCGAGCGGGCCGCCAGCACCGAGTGCCAGCCCAGGTTGCAGGCCACGTCCACCACGCTGGCGGGGCGCACGCGCTCGAGCACGCCCTGGATCTGCCGCTCCTTGCTGGTCCAGCTCTCGGGCTGGTCGAAGGCCGGCCAGCGCTGGTAATCCGACCACTCGGTGCGTCCGGGGGCCAGCCGCAAGGCGGCGAGGTCGCGCCGGAGCCCGCGCAGGAAGCTCAGGCGCTCGGAAGGGCGCACGGGTCGCACGGCGCTTTTGAGCCGCTCTTCCAGTCCCAGCGTGCGCACCAGCCCGCTCACGGCCAGCGGCAGCGTCAGGCGCGTCAGCGTTTGCGGTCGCCAGCGCGCCCGGCCGGTCAGCAGCCGCTGACAGAGCTCGTAGGGCACTCCGCGCAGAAAGTCGTAGAGCAGCGGGCGCGTGACCGCGTGCAGCCCGGCCTCGTACAGGTAGCACGGCAACAGGAAGAGGTTGCAGAACTGCTGGTAGGGGCGCCACAGCCAGCGGTCCTCCACGGGGCAGATCGAGCCCACGTCCACGAAGAGCGGCCGGGTGGCGCGAAACAGCACGTTGTAGGGCGAGCCGTCCTGCAGCGTCCGGTCGTCCCTGGCCAGCTCCAGGGCCAGGTCCAGGGTCAAGAGTCCGGCCGCCTGCAGCATTTCCGGGGGCCACTCGCCGCAGTAGGTGCGCGGCTCGATGTTCTCGTGGCTCAGCACCAGCGAGAACTCCTCGAGCTCGGCCGGGCTGGCCCGGGTGCTCACGATCCGCCCCTCCTCCTGCAGCTTCAGGAAGCGCGGGTCGTCCAGGAGCTCGCGAAAGAAGGGCGCGCTGGCCGGGCGGATGCCGCGGTAAAGCTGGCCTTCCGAGCGAAACAGGCGGCCGTGGGGATCGATGTAGGAGGCCGGGTCGAACTCAATCGTGGGCGGCGGAATCAGGGCCACGTGCGGCTCTCCTCCGGCTGAAGATGGCCCTCCCCAGGCTCTTGAGCGGCCGGAAGAAGAATCCGAGCCCGGCCAGCACGGCATAGAAGAGCAGGTAGGCCAGCTGCGAGATCAGGCCCGTGGTGCCCGGGTCGACGTAGGCGCGGGCCGGTTGGGCCGCCAACAGCAGGAGCGCCAGCAGGATGTTCACTTTTGCCTTCTTCCTCAACCGTGCATCTCCCAGGTTTGGAGCGGTCCACGGTAGCGTTTCATTTCCGGTCGGTCGAACAGAGCTTGCACGCGGGCCCGGGCGTCGGGCCGGTGAATCAGATTGGGGCCCTTGCCCTGAAATAGGCCGTAGAACTCCATCCGCTCGGGCCTGCGGTAGAAGGGCCCGTCGCCCGCGTAATGGGTCTTCCAGACAAACCGGTACTCGCCCAGGTAGGCGTTGAAGATCTCCTCGGCGCCGGACGGCAGCCAGTGGGGCGGCACCTTGTCCATCGGCATGAACCGGCGCAGGAAGAACGAGGCCGGGGCCACGACCACGACGCGCGAGCTGGTCCGGTCGGGCTCCTGCAGGTAGGGCACGAGCGAGATCCCCTCCCAGTCCGGCGGAATCTCGAGCCCGACCAGTCGCGCCAGCGTGGGCGCGATGTCCACCGTCTGCGCCCGCAGCCGCACCCGCGCCCCCGTGGTCTGCCCGGGCAGGTGCAGCACGAACGGCACCGAGTTGACCGCCGGGTTGACCCAGTTGGAGTAGTGGAACACCCCGCGGAAATCACCCACCACGGGCTCTCCGTGCCCCTCCCCGTGGTCGGAGGTCATGGCCACCACGGTGCTTTTCTCCAGCCCGTGGGTCCGCAAAGAGCGCACCAGGTTCTGCATCAGGAAGTCGGCGTAGGCTACGGCCCCGTCGTAGCGGTCGGGCTCGCTCGTGCCCCAGTGTCCCAGCCAGGGGCGCGGGACCGAGTAGGAGTTGTGCGGCTCCCAGGCGTGGATCCAGATCAGGCAGGGTCGGTCGCTCTCGCGCATCCGCTGGACTGCCTGCGCGAAGTAGGTGGGGGTGGGGAAGGGCTGCCCGCGGAACCCGCCCAGGTCGCGCGGATTGCGGGTCGCCCACAGGGTGTAGAACCGCTCGTCCTCCGAGAGGAAGTCGGCCAGCCACTCGAGGTGGGCGGGGCGAAAGGTCCGCGCCAGCACCTGGTAGGCGGGCTCGAACTGGAAGGTCTGCATCATGTGCACTTTGTCCCAGCCCCGGCGAAACGAAGCGGGTGGATAGGCGTGCGTGAAGTAGTGGGTCTCGTAGCCCGCGCGCTGGAAGAGTAGCGGCAGCGGCTCCTTTCCGTCCGACTCGAAGCCGCGCCCGTGGGGCAGGCGTCCCAGGAACGACACCAGCGTGATGTGGGTGTAGTTGGTGGCGCTGACCATGCGATCGAAGACGAAGCACTGGCGGCTCCACTTCTCCAGAAACGGCGTGGTCGGGCGCGGGTAGCCGTAGAGCGACATGTGGGAGGTTCCCAGCGAGTCGAACGACACCAGCAGGATGTCGGGCGCGCTCTTGGCGGCCGGCGGCGGCGCGGGGGCGGGTCTTCCCAGCACGGCCGCCGTCAGCAGTCCCGCCAGTGTCAGCGGCACCAGCGCGCGCAAGAAGCAGCGTCCCGCCCATCCCAGGCGCCGGTGGTCGTGGCTGGAGAAGCGCCGCGCCAGCGGAAAGAAGGACAGCCCCACCACCAGCAGAGCGAAGGTGCCCAGGTCGATGCGGGTCACGTCCACGTCCAGGGCGTGCCGGTCGAGCACGCAGTGCATGCGGAAGTAGATCGCGCCCAGGTAGCCGAGCAGGCTCCAGAACCAGAGCAGTCCGAGGCTGCGCCTGACGCGGCCGAGCAGCCATCCGACCGCGGCCACCAGCAGCGCCGCGGGCAGCAGCAGCGCCACCATGAAGGCGAGATTGAGCGCCAGCTCCAGCGGGCTCAACCAGCGCAGCAGAGCGTCCAGCCGTAACAGGCAGTCGTTGGTCAGCCAGAAGGCCAAGAGGAGCGCGGCCAGGCCGAGCGCGTCCGAAAAGGCCAGCTGCTGTCGTTTCTCGGTCACGCTTACCGGACCGGCGACCGCCTGCGTTTGAGGCGAGGTTTCGGGACCGAGGAGATCTCGGCCGTGCGCTCCCGCAGCGCAGCCAGCCCCAGGCCCACCTGGAGCAGGACGGTGCCGAGTCCCAATCCCAGGATCAGCCGTGTTTCCTGAGGGTTTATCGGGTGCAAGGGATCCCCATGCCAGAACTATGCTCCCCGGTCGCTCGCCGTGTCAAAGGCGTTGCGCAACGAGTCATGCGTTGTGCGCACCCCTCGGCCCAGGTTTGCGAGGGGCGCCTGCGAATCTGCGCGCATGCCTCTTCCACCCGCGGCCCAGCAATGGCTCCGGCGCCGCCTGCGTCCGGTCGAGTTCCAGGGCACCCTGCTCTGGGCCGGCCTGGTCGGCTTTGGCGGCGCCCTGGTCACCTCCGCCTTCCGCGAGGGGATCAAGCTGGTCGAGCTCCTGTTCACGGGCCAGACCGGCTCTCTGGTCGAGATCTCGCGCACGCTGAGCTGGCCGCACAAGCTGCTGACGCCGGTCCTGGGCGCCGTGGTGGCGGGACTGATCTTGCAGTACCTGATGGTCCTGGCGCGCGGTCGCCGGACCACCGACTACATGGAGGCGGTCACGGTCGGCGACGGCTTCATCAGCGTGCGCGCCAGCCTGGTCAAGAGCGCTTCCTCGCTCTTCAGCATCGGCTCGGGCGGCTCTATCGGGCGCGAGGGCGCCATGGTGCAGCTCTCGGCCATGCTCGGCTCGGTGCTGGGACGCGTGCTCGACTTCCCCACGCGCTGGCGCCGCCTGCTGGTCGCCTGTGGCGCCGCGGCCGGCCTGGCCTCGGTCTACAATGCTCCGCTGGCGGCCAGCCTGTTCGTGGCCGAGATCGTGTTCGCATCCATCGAGCTCGAGAACCTGGCCCCGGTCATCGTCTCGGCCGTGGTGGCCAACGCCTCGGTCCATCAGTGGATGGGTTACGCCCCGCTCTACTCGATGCCCAGCTTTCAGCTTGGCAGTCCCTGGGAGCTGCTGGTCTACCTGTTGCTGGGCGTGCTGGCGGGCGAGCTGGCGCCGCTCTTCCTGTGGTGCCTGGATCGCAGCCAGCGCCTCTTCAACGCGATCCCCGGCCCCCTCTGGCTCCGCTTCGCGCTGGGCGGCCTGGTCGTGGGGCTGCTGTCGCTGATCACGACCGATGTCTGGGGCAATGGCTACACGGTGGTCAACTCCCTGCTCAGCAGCCCCTGGACCTGGACGGCCATCTTGCTGGTGTTGACCTGCAAGATCGTGGCCACGTCAGCCACCATCGGCTCGGGCGCGGTCGGCGGGGTGTTCACGCCCACGCTGTTTTGCGGGGCCTCGCTGGGCGCGCTGGTGGGCACGTTCGCCCACGGTCTGGCTCCCGAGCTGGTGGGCAGCCCGTCCAATTATGCCGTCATCGGCATGGGGGCGTTCCTGGCGGGCACCACGCACGCTCCGCTGATGTCCATCGTGATGGTCTTCGAGATGACTCAGGATTACCAGGTCATGCTTCCCCTGATGCTCTCCAGCGTCACGGCCCATTATCTGGCCAAGCATTATCGCAAGGGGCGCTCGATCTATTACGAGTCTCTCCACGGTCATCGGCCGGTGGAGCTGCCCCTGCCGCAGCCGGTGCGCTCGCACTGGACCGACCTGGTGGCCAATCCAGAGCCCACGGTGCTGCCGGACGCCCTGTCCGAGGGGTTGAAGGCGAGGTTCCAGCAGACTCCGTTCAACGGTCTCCAGGTGGTGGACGAGCGGGGGATCTGGCGCGGCATCGTGGGCCGTTCCCGGGTGCTGGCGGCGGCCCCGGGCACTCCCGCCGAGGAGCTGCTCGAGACCGACAGCCGCGCTCTGTGCGCCACCATGCCGTTGGAGGAGGCGCTGGAGGCGGCTTCGACCATTCGCAGCGAGCTGTTGCCCGTGCTCGCGAGCCCCGAGGAGCGCCGTTATCTGGGCACGGTCTACAAGAGCGACCTGTTGCTCGTGCTGAAGAAGCGTCTGGGCGAGATGCGCACCTGAGGAGGCGGCCGCCCCGCTCGCCGGGAGGCGGCCTCCGCATGCGGGTCTGGAGGCTGGCGACCGGTTGTGGGCCGGAGCGATGGCGCGGGTGCGTCGTGGGTTACGCTGGTCGGTCGCTCCGAATCGAGACGAGCGTGCTCGCAGCCCTGACCGTCGCCATAAAGGCCGGCCTGAAAGGCCCGGCGTCTCAACTTTGAATCGATTACCGCCAACTTTTCCGCCATGGTCGCCTGCCGCACCCGTGCCTGCCCAGGTGCGGCGAACGCTGCCGCCCAGGCAGCCGGAGCCCCTGGAGCCGGGCCGGTAGCCTCTCGCGGTCGGCCCTCAAACTCCTACCGCCCTGGCTTGCGAATTGCCAGCGGGATGAGCGTGGCCGCGGCACCGGGCTGGTTGAACCTGACGGTAAGCTTGCCCTCGTCGGTCGCGACCAGAGCCACATTGTCGCGGAGCTTGACCACGAGCAGGTTGCCGTAGACGTCCAGGCCATCGCAAATGTCCCCAATGTCCAGGGTATCGACCAGAGTGGCTTTTCCGCCTTCGATCCGGTAGCTTCTGACCTTCTTGTCGGTGGCAAAGCCGCCGGTGTAGAGCCACTTGCCATCCGCGCTCAGGTCGTAGACGCAGGGGTCAACTTCGGGCTTGAAGCCGCCCAGTTTCTTTGCCTCCGGGCCGGAGAGCTGGAAAATGTCAAACGCTTTCTCGGGCAACGAATCGGTTTCGACCTTCCGCTCGGCGAGCAGCACGCCGTCGCCAATGTCGACGCCTTCATAGATCTCCTTCGATTCCAATCGCCTGGGCTTTTTGAGGTCCGGGTCAGCCGACAGGTCGAAGCTCGTCAAGGCTCCCTCGCCGACCCAGAGTCGTTTATTCTTCGGATCATAGGCCAGGCCCGGAAGCGATCCCGAGGCAAAGTAGCTCGCAACTTGTTTCACCCCCCCACTCTGGTCGATCTTGAGTCTGGCGATCGTGTTGCTGCTGCCCTCGCTGATGTATATGGAGCGTAGTTCTGGGACGACCGCGAAATCCATGACGACGGCCCGGAGGCCCGTCGATTTGGGAGCCGACGGTACTCCTTTGGGACCGAGAGCGATGGCGTACATCTGCGATTCCATCTGCTCGGTGGCCACGAGGACGTTGGCAAAGGGGGCAGGCGTCAGAGTAAGCGCGATGCCTTCAGGACCCCTATCCTGGACGGTCAGGGTATTGTTTCCCAGATCGACCAACTGGATCGTAGACGGTCCTTTTTGCTCGAGTTTCAGGGTCGAGTGAGCTCCCACGGTTCCATCGGCGCCAACGTCGGCCATCACGATCTCGCCCCGCCGAGACAGATAGAGATGCCAGACGGGCGTAATCGCGCTTGGAGCGACGCTACTGGCGCTCATCGCGGGGGTGGCCGGCGAGGATGGGCTGGCCACCGGCGAAGGCTGATTGCAACCGCAGCTCAGTCCAACCAGAAGTGCCAGGGCCGTCACCTTGGACCGGGGTGGAATTCTCATCCGAAGCGATTCGCAACGCCCGAACAAGACTCCCGCAACCAGAGCATCACCCGGATCGCATCCCTACCGCCTCGGGTTGCGTCTTGACGGTATCCTCGACCGGCAGGCTCGGGTCCATCGCGCGCGCACAGAGCGCATCCAAGTGGTTCAGCCCTTGTCGAGCTTCTCTCCATTGCCAGGAATTCTTAGTCGATCGACTGTTTCCAGCCTGGAACTCCCGGCGTAGCGCCTGCCGCACCCGGGTTTCCAGAATGGAGCTCGCGCTCGCTTCCGGCCCGGAAATTTCCGAACAAGTGCACGTTTCCCCGGGAAACGAACGCTTGCTCCCTTCCGGAATCGCGGCGCCCATCCACTCCAGGGACCGCCCGGCCTAGCGCTAGCCGCACCCGGGTTTCCAGAATGGAGCTCGCGCTCGTTTCCGGCCGGGAAATTTCCGAACAAGTGCACGTTTCCCCGGGAAACGAACACCCGCTCGCTTCCGGAATCGTGGCGCCCATCGACTCCTGGGACCGCCCGGCGTAGCGCCTGCCGTTACCCGGGTTCCCAGAATGGAGCTCGCGCTCGTTTCCGGCCCGGAAATTTCCGAACAAGTGCACGTTTCCCCGGGAAACGAACACCCGCTCGCGTGGTGCCCGTTCGCCCGGGGGGTAGCGCCTGCCGCAGCCATTTTCCAGAGGCCAACGCCCGCTCGTTTCCGTCCAGAAGAGCGAGAGCGGGCAGGCCGATCGACTTTTCCAGCCTGGTTCCCGGGCCCGGGAAACGACGACTGCGCGCCCTAGATTCCACAACAATCTTCGTCTCGGACAGGTTCCAGCGCGCTTTCCCGACTTCCCGTCACCACCTATCGGGAGGGAATCCAGGCCTCTCGTCCGCGACTTAGATCGGAGCCGTTTCGTAGCGTCCGACATCGGCCGCGAAGCCGCCTGACTGGACGTAGTTGATGATGGTGGAATAGCGATCGAGGTTGTCGATCGTGCCGCTTCCGATCACCTGGTTGAGGGTGAGGGTGCCCCGGTTCAGCGCCTGGGTGATGGCGCCGATTGTCTGGACGTCGGTCTGTCCAACCTGGGGATTGTTGATCAGGTCGCTGTTCCCGGTGCTTTGCAGCAGCTGACCCAGTCCGGGGTTGTCATAGAGGCCCGGGCCGTTGAAGAGGTTGCCTTTGAACACGGACGCGACCTGCATGAAGAGTTGGGCTTCGGGTTTCATCTGTCCGAAAGCTTGTTGTCCCGCGGCCAGTCCCTGGGCGGAGAGCGGGTCCGCGCCGATGGCGTAGGCCGCGAACTGGGCCGCGTAGTCCCGTGCCACCGAGGCGTGCCACTGGGTGGGATCGGCCACCTGTGCGAAGCGTGTGCCGCTCAGAGCGTCGGCCTGCGAGATGGTCGTCTGCCCTTGCAGGGCGCCGCCTGCTCGTTGGGCGGCCAGGTAGCTGGCGAATTCGTTGGCGTCGGTGGGTGCGGGCATCGCGGGAGCTGAGAAGCCGCCCGTGCCGGTCCCCTGCGTCGGATTGACGCCCGTCCCGTTAAGATTGCCATTGCCCGGCCCGTTCGGGCCGCCCGGTCCGAAGAGGAGGTACTGGCCCAGGGTCAGCGCGCCGCCCCCGTTGCCATTGGCTCCTACGCCGCCGCCGGCGGCACCGCCATAAGCTCCACCGGCCCCACCGGCCGCGCCTACGCCGCCGATCGCACCGCCGCCAGCCCCTCCGGCCGCGCCCACGCCGCCGCCGGTCGCACCACCATAAGCTCCTCCGGCCCCACCGGCTCCGCCAGCTCCACCGGCTCCGCCAGCTCCACCGGCTCCGCCAGCTCCACCGGCTCCGCCAGCCGCGCCTACGCCGCCGCCAGCAGTTCCACCATGGCCACTGTAAGCTCCACCGGCTCCGCCAGCCCCACCGGCTCCGCCAGCTCCACCGGCCGCACCTACGCCGCCGCCAGCAGTTCCGCCATGGCCACTGTAAGCTCCACCGGCTCCGCCAGCTCCACCAGCTCCACCAGCTCCGCCAGCTCCGCCAGCGCCACCGGCACCGCCGGCTCCACCGTGCTCCCCGCCACCGCCGCCGTGGCATCCGCCGCCAGCGCGTCCGGCCCCGCCAGCATTCCCCGCGTTCCCCGCGTTCCCAGCATTCCCCGCGTTCCCGGCATTCCCCGCGTTCCCAGCGTTGCCCGCGTTCCCGGCATTCCCCGCGTTCCCGGCATTCCCCGCGTTCCCGGCATTGCCCGCGTTCCCGGC
>JBDHVW010000134.1:0-17053 GCA_039809865.1 Vulcanimicrobiota bacterium | reverse complement strand
AGCCCGCGCGCGCTGGAGAGCTCTCCCGTGGCCGTCAGCGCCACCGCCAGCGACTCTCCCGCCAGCGGACCCGACTCGAACGCCTGGCGCAGAGCCGCCCGCGTGCGTCGGTGGTCGCCCTTTAGCTCCCCGGCCACGGCCAGGTAATCGCCCGCCAGCTCCGGCAGGGCGCGCTGCTCTCCGGCGTGGGGCTCCAGCAGGGCCACGGCGTCCAGGGCCGTGTCCAGGCCCACTTTGCCCTCCACCAGGCGGCGCAGCGCGGCGGCCTGGTCGGGCCGCTCGCAGCCGGCGATCTCGGCGACCCCGCTGTGGAAGGCGGCCATGGCCAGGTCGCGCCCGGGCGCGGCGCTCACCACGGCCCAGGCCTCCAGGGCGGCTCCCGGCTTGCCCTGGTGGTGCGTCAGCACCTGCCCGAAGTCGTGCGCGTCGGCGGGCGAGATGTCACCCGCGGGCCAGCTCGACACCAGCTCGGTGGCCACGGGCGCGGACTTGCAGGCCCGGAACCACTCCAGCCATGCCTCGCGCCGGGAATCGCTGCTGCAGGCCGCGTGGGCCGCCTCGAGGTGCTCGAACTCGGGCGTGCGGGGCAGCAGGCAAAAGCGTGCGTGCTCCTCGCGCGGCACCCGGGACCAGAGGTTGGCGAAGTACTCCGCGTGCGAGCGATCCGTCACCGGACGCACGTCGATGGCCCCCCCCGAATCGGCCCAGGCCGTCAAGAGGCGCGCCTTCACGTCCCTGGACATACTGATCGGGGCCAGGTGCAGGTAGGCTTCATCCCCCTCGGGCGTCTGCCGCAGCGCGGCGATCTTCCGCGCGGTCGCGGGCTCGCCGACGGTTCCCAGCGCTCCCAGGTAGTAGCCCGGATGGGCGGTCTCCAGGTGCTCGAGCGCCTGCAGCGCCTTCTCGTTGGAAAGCTCCAGCACGCGGGGACCGTAGTCCAGCACCCGCTCCGCGGGCTGTTTCTCGGCCAGGGCCAGCAGCGCGTCGTAGACCTCCGGCACGGTTCCCCCCCGGTCGCTCCGGGTGGCCGCCGTCACGAACGGGATTCGCTCGGCCAGCGTCTTGCCGTGGTGGTCCCGTTGCGACTGCGCCAGCTCCCAGGCCGCGTCCAGGCCGTAGGCGCCCGTGTGGCGGTAGAGCTCTTCCACCGCCGCGCGCGTGGTGGCCAGGCGCTCGGCAAAGCCCGGGTCTTCCACTTCGGCCAGCGGATAGCGGCCGAAGGTCATCCGTCCCTCGCGCTCGCCGGCCGCTACCCTGATGCTGAACCCCAGCGTGGCTTTGGGGTCCGTGGTCAGCTCGCGGTAGCGCTCCAGGGCCTCTTCAGCGGAGAGGTCCTCGGCTTTCAGGATTCGCCCCAGGGCCGGATGGGCCAGCTCGCCCTCGTCGGCTTTCCCCTGGTGGAAGAGGGTGAACAGCGCCTCTTCCGTGGGTGGCTTCTCACTGGTCCCCCCCAGCCCTATTCCCGGCAGTCCCAGTAGCGACGCCGCGGCGCGCAGAGCCGACTGCACGCGGGCCAGCCCGCGATGGGGGGGCGCCTTGGCCGCGGGGCCGACCTGCACCCGATCGACCGGATCGGACGCCGCCGACGACAGCGGACGGCTCCACCGCGTCGTGGTCAGCGGATTCAGACTGAACGGATCGATCCTCACGAACACCCCTATTTCTCCGCGGGGCTGTTCATCCCCCGTTCATCTGAACGTTCTCCATGCGACGTTCCATCAACGCTGGCCCGATACGCCTCTGGTGTCATGCAGGGGAACACAGGAGGAACCGACCATGACATCCAGCCTCATGCTTTACCGCGATTTTCTGGCCCCCGATGCCCGCCGCCACATTCTCGGCTACGTGCGCGACCTGCTCGCGCAGGATCAGGCCAGCAAGAATCCCCCGTCCACCATCAGGCCCGTGCCCGTCACGAAGGAAGACTGATCCGACAGCAGCCACAGGATGGCGTCCGCCACTTCCTCGGGCCGCGCCAGGCGTCCCAGGGGGTGCAGCTTGGAGAGCTTCTCCATGTCGCGGTGCTCGGCGAAGGATTGGGTCATGCGCGTATCCACCACGGCGGGGCACACCGCGTTGACGCGCACCCCCTGGCGGGCGCACTCCAGCGCGGCGGTGCGGGTGAGTCCCAGCACGGCGTGTTTGCTCGCGCAGTAGGCCGCCAGCCCGTGGGCGGCGGCCATCGAGGCCATGGAGGCCACGTTGACGATGCTGCCCCGTCCCTGCGCCAGCATGGGCGGCAGCTGGTGCTTGAGGCAGAGGAAGACGCCGCGCGTGTTGACGCCCATCACGCGCTCGTAGTCGGCCAGATCCAGCTCCCACAGCCGGCCCGGGGGGCCGGTGATCCCGGCGCAGTTCACGGCCAGGTCCAACCGGCCGTGGCGCTCCAGCACGCCGGCGATGGCTTCCCGCACCGATTCGGGCTCGGCCACGTCGGTCGGCACGAACTGGCCGTGCTCGGCGGGCTCGAGGTCGAGCACCACCACCGTGGCTCCGGCCGCGATCAGTTTCTCCACGGTGGCCCGTCCGATCCCGTGAGAGCCTCCGGTGACCACCGCGACCAGGTTGCTGAAATCCACGCCCGGCCTTTCGGGAGGGTTCCGGAGCGATCCTGGCAAAAGCCGCTTTCCCATGAGCGCGACCAAGACGCAGCAGATTGCGGCCATCTACGACCAGCTCAACCGTGCCATCAACCAGACCACCTATCGCGACGTCGCGGTTTACCTCAATTTCGGCTACTGCCCGCTGGACGGCGTGCCGAGCTTTGGCGCCTTTCGTGGCCCCGAGGTCACCTCCGACTCGATGCGTCTGATCGTGGAGCTTATCGGGGACACGCCCCTGGCGGGTCGCGACGTCGTCGACGTGGGTTGTGGCCGTGGGGGCACGCTGGAGACCGTCCGCCAGCTTTACGCTCCCGGCTCGACGCTGGGGGTGGATGTCTCCCCCGAGGCGGTCGCTTTTTGCCGCCAGCGTTACGGCACGCCGTTCGTGGTGGGAGATGCCCAGGCGCTGCCCCTGCCCGACCAGAGCGCCGACGTGGTCACCAATCTCGAGTCGGCCGTCCACTATCCCGATATTGCGGCGTTCTTCCGCGAGGTGTTCCGGGTGTTGCGTCCGGGGGGACAGCTCCAGTACGGCGACATCGTCCCCGTGGCGCTCCTCGACGGCCGCCTGGCTTATTTCCGCGAGCTGGGTTTCCAGGTCGACCGCGTGGTCGACGCCACGCCCAACGTGCTGGCTTCGCTGGACAAGAACGGTCCGCGGCGGTTGCAGACCTTCATGCAGTTGTGCGCCAGCGAGAAACTCCAGTCCGACCTGGGGGAGGGTGACCTGCGCGAGTTCATCGGCTTCTGGTTTGCCGCTCCGGGCTCGGAGAGCTATCGCAAGCTCCGAGACGGTGAGGATGGCTATCTGCTCCTCAAGCTGACCCGACCCGACTAGCAGGGCAACGGGGCGCTCTTTTCGAACGTCGAGCGATCAAAAATAACCCAGGGGGTATTGATGCTCAAGCGCGTGATCCTGATCGGGGCGACAGTCTTTTCTTTCGTCGGATGCTCGGGGAGGACCGAGCCGTCGGTCACCGGCACTCCCGAGCCGGCCACTCCGCTCGACGCGCAGCTTCGCCAACTGGCGGCCGACAATGGAGTCGAGCCCCTGGACCAGCCGATCGTGCCCGATCCCCCCGGAGGCAATGCCCAGGCGCAGATCTTCCTGGGCCAGCAGTTGTTCCGCGACAAGCTTTTGAGCGGCAGTTGCAGCATCTCCTGTAACAGCTGTCATACGACCGGGGCGCAGACAGGCGATGGCATGTCGATCGGGGTCGGCCAGGACGGCCAGGGCACGGCGCCCTATCGCCGCAACGGCTTCGAGACGGGCTTCTTGAACTCGAGTGGTCTGCGAGTTCCGTTCTTCCATCGCAATGCGATGCCGCTGTTCAATATCGGCTCGCGTTTCTGGCGGGTGCGCCTGTGGGATGGTCGTGTCCAGGAGGGCACCCAGACCCTCGGCAATCTGGAGAGCAACGGCCAGTTCATCTCTCCCGCGGGCGATCTGTTGCCGTTGGGCATGGATGATGTCACGGCGGTGCTCGATTGTTTCCCCACCACGACCGATCGCGAGATGCTGGGCAACATCGGGGACCATCGGCGGGCGCCGGGGGACACGTCGGTCTACACGGGTCCGCTCAACGAGGTGGCTGCGGCGGGCAGCTCGGTGTTCGAGGGCACGCAGGAGGGGAGTGATCCCGAGTTTGCGGATCAGATCGAGGCTTTGATGGTGCGCCTTGCCGCGCCCAACAACCTGGTGGGCCAGCCCAATCCCTACCTGCAGTTGTTCCAGGATGCCTACGGCCATCCGCCCCAGCCGACGGCGGCTGGTTTCGTGGATGTGGGCAATGCGATCTCCAACTATTTGCGGGTGGCGTTCCAGTTCACCAACAGTCCGTTCGAGCTTTATCTGCGCGGGGACGACACGGCGCTGACCCAGCAGCAGAAGCGTGGGATGCTGGTTTTCTTCACCAACGGCAAGTGTGTGGCGTGCCACAATGGTCCTTTGCTGACCGATCAGGATTTCCACAACATCGGTGTGCCGCAGTTTGGTCCGGGCAACATTGCGGGTCTGGACTCTACGGCTCCCGGGGGGGAGATCGAGACCAAGAGTGATTACGGGCGTTTCGGGCGCACGTTGATCGAAAGCGACAAGTTCAAGTTCCGCACGCCCACGCTGCACTGTGTGGATTTGACGTTCCCGTACATGCACGATGGGGCTTACTACACGTTGGAGGCCGCGGTGCGCCATCACCTGAACGTGGTGGGCTCGTATCAGAATTACAATTCGAGCCAGGTGTTCCCGCAGGCGTTGTTGGATGCCAACCTGGGTGGCGGCGTGAACTCCGACCCGATCCTGACGACCAATCTGGATCCGATCGTGGCGGCGGGGATTCCGTTGACCGAGACCGAGATTGCGGACTTGATGGCGTTCATGGGGGCCTTGACCGACCCGTTGGCGCGGGTGGATCTGGATCGGGCCAACCCGGGAGGTCAGTTCAGCATCACGAGCCCGAGCGGATTGCCGGTCGGGGACAGTTTCGGCGGCAACCCCTAGCGTTCGGATTTGCAGGACCCACGGGACCGAGAGGACGAGCAATTTCCGCATAAGGAGTAGCAGACTGGCGGAATCGCGCGGTTGGCCGTCGAGAAGCGATTCTAGTCTCCAGCGCTCCCCGGTACTCGGCAGTTTCCAGTCTGGAAACGCGGGATCATCCGCGAGGCCGCGCCGCGAACGTCTTCGTCGGCCCCAGGGGCTTCTATTTCCAGCCCGGAAACTCGGGCTCAGTCCCGAGGCCGCGCCGCCTGTTCCGCAGCGGCGAACGCCTGCTCGTTTCCGGCCCGGAAATTTCCGAACACTTGCACGTTTCCCGGGGAAACGAACGTCTGGTCGATTCCGTCCACCAGGGGGCTGTGCTTTCAGGCGCTCGAGACTGGAAACTCGGGCGGACCCGCGCGGGCGCCCTGCCTGCGGGGCATTGTTCCGACGCCGCGAACATCTGCTCGTTTCCGCGCGGAAATTCCCGAACACCTTCACGTTTCCCGGGGAAACGAGCGTCTGGTCGATTCCGTCCACCAGGGGGCTGTGCTTTCAGGCGCTCGAGACTGGAAACTCGGGCGGACCCGCCGCGGGCGCCCTGCCTGCGGGGCATTGTTCCGACGCCGCGAACATCTGCTCGTTTCCGCGCGGAAATTCCCGAACACCTGCACGTTTCCCAGGGAAACGAACGTCTGGTCGATTCCGTCGGGTCTGGGAGCTCCGAGGGCGCTCTATTTCAGCCTGGAAACTCGGCAGGTCGGGCCGCCCGCGTGGCCTCATCCGGCGCGCCGGTCGACCCGCAGTTCCAACTCGGTATTCCCACGGAATCGTGCAACGGCCCTGGGCGCCTCGCACCTCGCGCCGGGCCCAACCTCCGGCCCAGTCAAACCCGAGCGCCCTCCCCGTCCGCACGCCCGCCCCGACTGCCACGCCACCATCCCACCGGACTCAGCGCGTGATCTGCGTCAGCACCGAGAGCGCAAATCGCTCCTGGGCCTCGTCGTTCTTGTCCTCGAGCCGGGTCGTCTGACCGTCCACCGTGGTGAGCTCCAGGGAGCGCTGCATGCTCTTCTCTCCGGCCTGGATGCGGATGTCCAGCTTGAGGTGGATCAGGGTCCCCTCCACGACCGGGGTGCAGGCCACCGTCAACCGCAAGGGCCGGCTCTTGTCGTCCGACGCGACCGTGATCACCGCCTCCTTGCCGCTCGCGGTGGCCACCGCGGGCGCCATGGAGACCTCGTGCCCGCCCAGCACGGCCTCGATCTTGAACTTCATCAGCACGCTGCCAGGACCGTAAGCCACCGGTTCCTGCGCGCGCGCCGGAGCCAACGCGCACAGACAGACCAACATGAAACAGAGCATCTTCACTGCGAGCCTCCTTGCACCACGAACGTCCGGGCTCCGTCACGGAACTCCAGACCCACCATCTCGCCCTGCACGCTGACCGTGTAGGTCGTACCATCCACGGCGACCTGCCAGCTCTCCTCGGCGGGCCGCGAGGCGCCCCACAGCAGCCCGCCGGCCATCAGAGCCAGCAAACCGGCCGCCCAGGCCGCCCGGGGCCGACGGGGGGGCACGCGCGTTGAAGTCATTCCCAGGGGCACCGCCCGCGGACCCACGCTGGTTTCAAACTCGGGAATCGAGGCCAGAATCGTCTCGACCGTCATGCGCCTTCTCTCCTTTGCAACAAACGGGTGGCTCGGGCCCGCGCCCGGTGCAGCATCACCCCGACGCTGCCCGGGGTGGTGCCCAGCATCTCGGCGATTTGCTCGTAGCTCAGCGCCATACAGTCTTTCAACACCAGCAGCGACCGCTGGCGGGGATTGAGCTGCTGCAGCAGCCAGAGGCCTTCGTAACGGTCGAGCAGGTCCTGGTCCACCGGCGACTCCGAGGGCTGGCCCGCCAGCATGCGACCGATCCGCACCACCGCCTGACGCCAGCTCTTCTGGCGCCGCAGGTGGTCGAGGCACTGGTTGCGCGCCACCGTCAGCAGCCAGACCACAGGGCTGTCCGCCAGGGCCGGGTTGTGACTCAAAGCGGTCAGCGCCTTGATGAAGACCTCCTGCGTGAGGTCCTCGGCCGTGTCGCGCCGGGCCACCATGCGCAGACAGTAATTGAACACCCGGCCGCGCTGCTGGCGGAACAACTCGTTGAAGGCCTGGTCGATCGTGTCCTCCCGCGGGCGGGGGACGAGGCAGCTCTCGGTCATCTGTCTTTGGGAACGCATGTGGGGGGGGCCATCTTAACACCGGGCGGTGGGAATCCCTCCGGCTCTCCGAGAAACGCCCGACATGCCCGAGTTCCGGCAAAACCCCGCCACCCGCGAATGGATTCTCTTCGCTCCCGAACGCGCCAAGCGGCCCGGCAAGCACAAAGGCGGCAAGAGCCAGCCGCCGCCCGAGCATGACGAGAGCTGTCCCCTGTGCCCGGGACGCGAGCAAGAGTGCACTCCCGGCGAGACGCTGCGCTACCTCGACGCCACCGGGCGGTGGAGCGTGCGCAGCTTCCCCAACAAGTTCCCGGCCGTGGTGCCCGGAGAGCTGCCCCAGCGCAGCGGAGGACCGCTCTCGCGCAAGATGCCGGCCACCGGGCAGCACGAGCTCTTCTGCGAGTCTCGACGCCACAACGCGACCCTGGGACGCATGACGGCCGGCGAGGTCGAGCTGGTGGTGCGGGCCTGGCACTCGCGCCTGCAAGCCCTGCGCGCCGAGCCCGGCAACGACTTCGTCAGCCTGTTCAAGAATCACGGGTCGGGCGCCGGCATGTCGCTCGAGCACCCGCACTCGCAGATCGTCACTCTGCCCCTGGTGCCGTGGCAGGTCCGCCACCGGCTCGGGGAGGCGGCCCACTACTACGACGACACGGGCGGCTGCGTGGTGTGCGACCTGCTGCGCGGCGAGCGCGAGGATGGCCGGCGCCTGGTGGCCGAACGCCCCGGCTTCAGCGCCTTCGTCCCCTACGCCGCCTATCGGCCCAGTACCGTCTGGCTGGTTCCTCACCAGCACATGGGCTGCTTCTCGCTGGCCTCCCCCGAAGGGCTGCCGGCCCTGGGCTCGCTCCTCCAGGAGGTGCTCTACCGCCTGGACGCCGCGCTGGGAGACCCGCCCTACAACCTCGTGTTCCGGGTCGGGAGCCGCGGCCACATGCGGGCGGAATACTGCCACTGGTACATCGCCGTCGTGCCCCGGCTGAGCCACATGTCCGGGTTCGAGCTCGGGACGGGCATGTACATCAACACCTCCTGGCCCGAGGAGGACGCCGAAATGCTGCGCAACGTAGGGATCCCAAACGTCTCTTGCGAACCCGGAACGCCGTGAAAAAGCTTCTTCCTCTCATGATTTCCGCGACCCTCGCCCTGGCCGGGTGCGGCGGCAGCGGCTCCGACGAGACCTTTTCGGCGGCCCCTCCGGCTCCCCTCACGCTGGAGGAGCGCATCGCCCAGGCGCAGCTCGCCGATCCGGCGACCGCGCTCGACAGCGTTCCGCTCGAGCACCTCGATCCGCTGCCTCTCTCGCTGACGCCCAAAGACGCCACGCTGCTGATCTCGGTGGCCGACCTCGAGACCGGCTACGAGATCCTGTTTGGAAGCCTCAACCAGAAGCTGGGAGTCACCCTGCAGACGCCCCAGGTCCAGGCGGATATCGCTTTCATCAAGAGTCAGAGCGAGACCGGGCACTTCGACCTGGCCGCCCAACCCATCCTCAACAACCCGCTGGGCGTGACCGGGGTCTCGTTCCAGCCGGTGGAGTACAGCACCACCGTCCCGCTGCCGGCGGGCGACCAGACGTTCACCGTGTCGGGCGGCCTGCTGATGCCCCAGGGCATCACGGGGAACCAGCTCAAGGGCGTGGTGGTCTTTTTTCACGGCACCACCACCGATAATTCCGAGGTCGGCTCGAACTTCACCAGCAACGGCGAGACGCAACTCTGCGCCCAGGTCTTCGCCTCGCAGGGCTACGCGGTGTTGATCCCCGACTACGTGGGACAGGGGGTGAACTACGCCACCGTCCATCCCTACGTGCTCTATCCCCAGGTGAGCGCCAAGACGGCGGTGGACATGCTGACGGCCGTCCAGCCCCTCCTGGCCCAGCAGTACGGCATCAACCCCGGCGACCCGGCTCTCAAGCTCTTTTCCACCGGCTACTCCGAGGGGGGAGCCTACGCCCTGTGGTTCCACGTGTTCGTGTCGCAGAACCCCTCGCTGCTGGGCAGCTTCTACGCGTTGACCCACTCGGTCGGGCTCGAGGGCGCCTACAGCACGTCGCAGGTCACCCAGGGCTTCATCCTGGAGCCGGTGGCGCTGTTGGGCTCGAATCCCTACAACGTCCAGAGCCAGACCCTGGTGAACCTGGCCAAGCCGATCCTGGCCGCGGACGCCTTCCTGTCCTACGCCACCTACTCGGCCGGCTCGGACTTCGCGGCGGTGTTCAATCCCGGGTTCTTCTCCATGACGGCCGATCCCAGCAGCCTGCAGCCGCTGGCCAACGTGAACGGGCAGAACCTGACCATGGCCCAGGCTTTTCGCCTGCCGGGCACCGACCTCGAGCAGCAGCTCGTCATCGCGGCTCTGAACAAGGTCAGCAACGACCAGACCTACACCGGTCTCTTGCTGGCGCCGATCTCGACCGAGAACAGCTGTAAGGCATTGCTGAGCACCGCGTTCTTCAGCGCCCCTTCCCAGGCGCAGCTGCAGCAGGTGCTGAGCGCGGCCGACGTGGACCTGTCGACTCTGCCCGACCAGAGCGTCAGCATCGTCTCGCTCGCCCAGGACTCCGTGGTCAGCCCCAACAACTTCGACGCCCTCCTGGCGGCGTATCCGACCAAGTTGAAGAATGCCATCAAGATCGACCAGCACAACCTCAACGTGCTGTCGCCCTTCAGCCAGGTGGTGTCGACGCCCTACTGGATTCCCCCCGACCACCAGAACGTGCCGGTCTACGGGTTTCTTTACGCTCTGAACATCTTCGACAGCTTCTAAATCGGGCGGCAGGGTGCGCCTCCCTGCCCCAGAAGGACCCCCCCGCCATGGACGTCGTCTTCTTGTCTCGCCTGCAGTTTGCGATGACCATCATGTTCCACTATCTGTTCCCCCCGCTCACCATCGGGCTGAGCGTGCTGATGGTGGCGGCCGAGGGGATGTACCTCAAGACCGGCAACCGCTGCTACCGCTCGGTGGCGCGCTTCTGGACCCGGCTCTTCGGGGTGACCTTCGCCATGGGCGTGGCCACGGGCATCGTGAACCAGTTCCAGTTCGGCACCAACTGGGCGGCCTACGCGCGCTACGTGGGCGACATCTTCGGCACGGCCCTGGCCTCGGAGGGGATCTTCGCGTTCTTCCTCGAGACCGGATTCTTCGGCGTGGTCGTGTTCGGCTGGAACCGCGTCTCGCCCCGATTCCACTTCTTCTGCACGTTCATGGTGATGGTCGGGGGGCTTTTCTCCTCGATCTGGATCGTGATCGCCAACAGCTGGATGCAGACCCCGGCCGGCTACACCATCGTGGGCACCGGCCTGGACGCGCGGGCCCACGTGACCGACTTCTGGGCCATGGTGCTCAACCCGTCCAGCGTCGACCGGCTGGTGCACGTCTGGCTGGCCGCCTTCGTGCTGGGCGCCTTTTTCTCGCTGGCCATCTCGGCCTGGTACGCCCTGCGCGGGAAGCACCCCGAGACCACGCCCATCATGCTCAAGCTGGGCCTGGTCTACGCCGCGCTCGCCTGCACGCTGGTGATGATCTCGGGCGACTCCAGCGCCCGGCTGGTGGCCGTCCACCAGCCCACCAAGCTGGCCGCTTTCGAGGGCCATTTCGACACCGGCACGGGACGCTCGCCCTTCGCGCTGTTCGGCTACCCGGACGCGCGCGAGAAGAAGCTGCGCTACGCGGTCGAGATTCCGTGGCTGCTCAGCGTGCTGACTTACCACTCGCTGGAGGACAAGCCGGTGGCCGGCCTGGACCAGACGCCCCAGCAGGATTGGCCGCCGCTGCCGATGGCCTTCTACACCTTCCACGTCATGGCGTTTCTGGGCGTCTACATGGCCACGGTGGCCTACCTGGGACTGTTCTTCCGCTGGCGCGGAACCCTGCAGCGCCAGCGCTGGCTGCTGGTCCTCATCATGCTGGGCGGGCCGGCGGCCTTCGTGGCCAACGAGGCGGGCTGGGTGGCGGCCGAGGTGGGCCGCCAGCCCTGGATCGTGTACGGCCTGCTGCGCACCAGCGACGCGGTCAGCGAGGCGGTGAACGCCTCGCACGTGCTGAGCTCGATCATCATGTTCCTGGGGATTTACTTCCTGATGGGGCTCCTCTGGCTCTACACCCTGCGCCGCCGCGTGCTGGACGGTCCCGAGCCGGTGGCTCCGCCCCCCGCTGACCCGGGCCTGGCCGCGGGCTGGCTCGCCAGCGTGGTCGACCGCTCCGAAGCGAGTCTCGAGCCCTGATGGAGCTGCACGTCTTCTGGTTCGTCCTGCTGGCGCTGATGCTGATGGCCTATGCCATCCTGGATGGCTTCGACCTGGGCGTGGGCCTGGTGCTCAACCTGCTGGCCAAGAGCGAGGACGAGAAGCGCACGTTCCTCGATTCGATCGCGCCCCTCTGGGACGGCAACGAGGTCTGGCTGGTCTGCTTCGGGGGCGCGTTCTTCGGCGCTTTTCCCGATGCCTATGCGGCCGCGTTCTCGGGCTTCTACCTGCCGTTCATGGCGCTGCTGGCGGCCCTCCTCTTGCGCGCGGTCGCCATGGAGCTGCGCAACGTCGAGAGCTGGCCCTGGTGGCGCCGGCTCTGGGACGTCGCCCTGGGCCTGGCCTGCCTGCTGACCTCGGCCGTGGCCGGCGGCATCCTGGCCAACGCCCTTCAGGGCGTGCCTCTGGGCGTGCACCACGAGTTCACGGGCACTCTGGCCGGTCTGGCCACCCCGCTGGCCGGCCTGATGGGCTTCAAGACGGTCATGCTGTTCGCGCTGCATGGCACGCTGTACCTGCGCCTGCGGGTGGCTCCCGGCCCGCTGCGCGCCCGCATCGAGCGGGCCGGGTGGATTCTCTGGATCGTCTACTTGCTCAGCTTCACGGCCGTGCAGCTCTATGTCTGGAACAACGTCTTCTGGGCTTACACCAGCCTGGCGCACCTCACGCTGGCCCGCCTGGCCATGGGCCTCAAGGTGGCCCTGATGCTGGGCTGCGGCCTGGCCCTGGCGCACAAGCGCCCGGCCGTGGCCTTCCTGCTCTCGGCCGCCAACATCGCGTGCCTGGCGTTTCTCTACGCCTGCCTGCTGTTCCCCAACCTGATCGCGTCGCACAGCGATCCGTCGCTGAACCTGACCATCTATAACGCGTCTTCCACCCTGGGCACCCTCAGCACGATGCGCTGGGTCGCCCTGGCAGGCATGCCGCTGGCGCTGGCCTACACGGGCACCGTCTACTGGGTCTTCCGCGCCCGGGTCAAGACCCCCGAGGATTAACGGCTGATCAGGTTGACCGTCCCGACGTCGAGCGACTGCTGGAAGTCGAGCGGGTCGAGGTGGATTTCCGGCCGGACGTCGACGTGGCCGGGAAAGAGCACGGCCAGGACTGACTTTCCGCGGGGCCAGGTCAAGAAAACGAACTTTCCCTGCGCGTCGGTCACGGTCACCACCGGGGGCGTCCGCTCCGCATTGAAGACCAGCGCGCCGAACTCGATCTTCTCGCTGGTCAGCATGTTTTCGGGATGGTCGGCGCTGAGCAGGCGCACCCGGGCTCCAGCCAGGGGCTTGCCGTTCAGGGTGAGTCGGCCCCGGACCTCGGACCAGTGCACGTTCACCGCCGCCGGGCGGACGAGCAACCCGGTCATGCTCTCGCGCGCCTGCCAGCTGCCCTCGCGCGCGGAGGCCGAAAGATACTCGCTGAGGGCGAGCGTCCGGTCGGTCTGCAGGTGCCGCTTGATGGCCTCGGTCACCAGGGCCGGGTCCCAGTCCCAGGCGGAGCGGGCCTGGAGCCAGGCCAGCGGAGCGTCGGGCGTGCAGGCCTCGCGCGGGAGCGTGGTGGCGAACGACTCGAGGTGGAGGGCCGGGAGGTCCTGCAGGAAGACGATGGTGCGGGCCGGCTCCGGGGTCGGTGGTAAGGTCGCGATCTCCTCGCCGTAGGTCCTGGGAACGTGCGTCCACCAGCTGCTAAAGACATCCGATTCATCCAGGGCGGGCAGGGTGTTGATCGAGGCCACGAGGCCGACCACGATGACGACCAGCTGGCCTCGAAAGGGCGTGGCGAGGATGAAGGTCAGCAGCCCGGCCGCCAGGCCCAGGGTGGTGAAAGCCATCAGGATCAGCCAGAAGAAGCTCGGCTCCCGGTCGACGAACATGAGCGTGCCGGCCAGGTTCAGGTTCTCCAGCTGGTCGCGCAGCGTCCCCTCGCTGTAGTGCAGCGCAAAGGCCCACCAGCCCGCCAGCACCAGCCAGGCGCCCCAGTCGACCCCGCGCTTTTGCAACTGCGCCCTCACCAGGATCACCGTGCCCACCAGCATCAGCGAGGTCATCGCGTCGCGGCCAAAGCCTTGCAGGGAGTACAGCACCTCGGTATTGACCCGTCCCGACAGGAGCAGGATCGCGTAGGGGCACAGGAGCGCCATGATCCAGGTCCAGTAGCTCCGGGCGCGGTGGTTGAAGACGGCCTCCAGAAAGAAGCAGACGCCGACCAGCGCGGCTCCGGCCACCCCGGCCTGGAAAGCTTCCTGGAGCTTGAGGAGCTCCGCCAGGCAGTCCCACGAGGAGACGGCCACCGTCGCCGCCACGGACAGCCAGGCCAGCGAGCAGAGGCGCAGGAAGTGCTCCCCCAGGGAAGCTCGGCCTTCCTGCCAGCGCGTCACCTGGAGCTGGCTCGCCAGCCACAGCGTGAACCAGGTCAGCACGGCCGTCTGGCCGATTTTGAGCACCAGCTCGTCGGTGGGCTGCTCGAGCCACGGGTAGGCGTAGCGAAAGCTGGCCTCTCCCAGGACCTCGGGATGGATGAGCCACGCCTTCAAGCCCTGGAGCCAGCCCAGGACCGCGCCGGTGCCGGCGCCCAGCAGGAGGAAGGTTCCGACGCGTTTGATCATGGTTTGACCTCCGGTGCGATGACATAGCTCGGGGAGCGCTGGAGCAACTGGTCGGTGGACAGCGTGGCGGCGCTCCAGGCGCGGATGCCGAGCATCAGCCCGGACCAGAGCACGGCCACGGCCGCCGCCGCTCCCACCGCGCGCTGGGTGCGCCGGAGCCAGCGGTCCCAGAGCAGCCCGCGGTCGGTCTTGCGCAGCTGGTTCAGGCGCGCGAAGAAGTCGGGCATCTCCGGGGCCGGGGGAGCGCCCAGCTGGGGCAGGGTCTCGATGAGGTCGCGCAGCTCGCGGAAGCTGGCGGTGCAGCTCGCGCATTGCTTCAGGTGCTGGTCGAGGGCGAAATGGGGCCCCTCGATCCTCTCGGGGAGCAGCTCCAGGGCTTCAGCACATGTCATGGGAGGCGGTCACTCCTTGCCGTGCGAGAGATTCGCGCAGTTTGCGTCGCGCTTCGAAGAGACGCGATTTGACGGTGCCTTCGGGCAGGTCCAGGGCCTCGCAGACCTCCTCGGTCGAGAAGCCCTCCATGTCGCGCAGCGCCAGTACCAGGCGCAGAGGGGGGCTGAGGCGTTGCACGAGGCGCTCCAGGCGCGCGCGCGCGTCGGTGGAGAGCGCGCCCCGGATGGCCTCGTCGCCGACGCTGATCAGGTCCAGGTCGAGCAGGGGCAGCGTCGGCAGCTGCTTGCGCCGGCGCAGCTCGTCGCGGAAGAGGTTGCAGGCCACCCGGGTGGCCCAGGGCCAGAACCGGCTCGGGTCGCGCAGGTCCTGCAGGTGAAGGAAGATCTTGAGCAGAGCTTCCTGGGCGATCTCCTCGGCCTCCGTGGCCGAGCCGATCATGTGAAAGGCCAGGGCAAAAATTCGTTGCCGGCAGGCCTCGAGGAGCTGCTCCTGAGCCAGGAGCTCACCCCTCTGCGCCTGCCGGACCACTTGCGCTTCCATGCTAGGAAGACGGAGTTCGCACTCCGAGGGTTCGATCTTTTTTTGGCCGTCCGGAGCTACGAGAAGAAGCGATCCTGAGAGGGCGCCCGCCAGGCCGCCGCCAGCGAGGCGCGCAGGCGCTGCACCCGCGAGCCTGCGTAGGTGTCCAGTTGCACGCGGCTCGTGGCCAGGTCGATGGTCAGGATCTGGCCCAGCTCGGGCGGAGCTCCCACGCAGTAGCGCCGGGCCTCCGAGGGCGACAGGTTGTCCGGGGCCAGCAGTCGCCAGCCGCGGCGATACAGGCACATCGGGCCGTGGCGCAGGTTGCGCAGGGTGACGCTGCTGAGGCCCCCCAGCACGCCGTGGATCTGGGCCGCCCGAAAGGCGAGCAGGGCTTTCTCATTGACTACCGGGTTTTTCACGAGCATTTTCCTCTACCTCCTGGAGGCGATGGAAACACCCGCTCATCTTGCCGTCGTCAGGCTGGCGTCACCAGGCAACCCGATTCCGACGGTTCATCTCCTGTTCATCCGGACGGGCCGGGTTCAACGCTCCATCAACGCAGACCCCCACGGCCGGGGTGTTTGATAAGCGCAGACAGAGAGATGGAGGAAATTCCGTGAACGGCAACTTCTTGTATACGTCCCCCGAGTCGTCTGACGCCCTCAGGCTCTATCTCCGGCAGCTGCTCGAGCGCGACCAGCTCGAGTCGGCCTCCGAGATCGTCCTGCAACTGGCCGAGGAGTCGGCCGAGGAAGCCCAGGCGGCCCTGGACGAGGCGGGTCGCTTCGGCAAGCTCGAGCAGGTGCTCGGTCTGATCTCCGCAGGCGACGGCTGGATGCGCCTGGCGCGCGCCTCCGCGCTCCGCTCCCTGCGCGGGCTGGCCTCTCCGACGCCGGCCGCCCGTCCTCTCTGGAGCGAGCAACCGCGCGCCCAGTTGTTCGGCCGCCTGCGCGTGTCCTACCAGAGCCGCGAGCTGCTGCCCGAAGATTGGCCCAGCTCCAAGGCCCTGCGTCTCTTCGCCTGCCTGCTGGCCCGGCGCGGCAATCCGCTCTCCAGCGCGGCCGCCATCGACATGCTCTGGCCCGAGCTCTGCCCCGGCCGGGGCCGCTCCTCGCTGCGCAACTGTCTCTACCAGGTGCGCTTCGCCCTGCGCGACCTGCTCGGCATTCCCGGGGAGGGAGTCCTGCGCTGCCGCCGCCAGGACACCCTGACCCTCGAGCGCCGCTTCAGCACCGACTTCGAGGAGCTCGAGCGCGCCCTGGACGAGGCCCCCCACAACCCCGCCGTGGCCGGCCCGGCCGAGGCGCTCTACGTGGGGCCCCTGCTCGACGGGCTCGACGACCCCTGGGTCGGTCCCCTGCGCGCCCGCCTGGCCGATGCGCGCGGACGCCTGCTGCACTTTCTGGCCGACTCCCAGCTGCGCCAGGGCCAGGCCCAGCGCGCCGAGCAGACCGCGCGCCGCGCCCTGGAGCACGATGACCTCAGCGAGCAGGCCTGGTCCGACCTCCTGCGCTCTCAGGTCAACCAGGGACGCGAGTCCGATGCCCACCGCAGCTACCGTGAAGCGGTGGCCCACTTCCAGGCCGAGCTGGGCTTTCGCCCGGCCGCGCTGGGCGAGGCTTACGATCGCCTGCTGGCCCCGGCCGAATACCTGAAGGTGAGCTGAAACCGTTATGATGACCATCACGAACCTCGCGTCGTCTCCCGTTTCTTTCCACCGCCCGCGCGCCGCCGCCGCCCCCGAGTCGCAGCCGGCCCGCAAGCTACCCGTCTGGAGCGCGGCCGTGGCGGGTCTGGCCCTGCTCGGGGCCAGCGCCTACCTGCCCGCGGCCCCGGCCATCCCGGCCGCCGCCGTGCAGGCCTACGAGAGGCTGTCCGCCGAGCAGCGGGTCATCGCACGACTTCCAACAACCCCTCGCGCACGAGCCGCCGACACAGGACGAGCGAGCCCGCGGCGTCCAGCACGGGGACGTCGGCGGGCGTGAAGGTGTCGGC
>JBDHVW010000133.1:0-17341 GCA_039809865.1 Vulcanimicrobiota bacterium | reverse complement strand
ATGCCGAGGAGTATCCCATGGCGCGCTACTATCGCGATGCGCGCCTGCTCAGCATCGGGGCCGGGGCGGATGAGGTAATGCTGGGCATCATCGCCAAGCTCGAGGGCCTCGCTCCGCGTTGAACGCTCTCCTGATCGCGAACCGGGGCGAGATCGCCGGTCGCATCGCCCGCACGTGCGTGAAGCTGGGAATCCGTCCCGTGGGCGTCTTCGCCCCGGATGACGCCGGCTCGGGACACCTGCGCTGCTTCGACGAGGCCGTCGAGGTGCCGGGCTACCTCGATGGACCCGCCCTCATCGCGGCTGCCCAGAGGTCGGGTTGCGCGGGCCTGCACCCGGGCTACGGGTTCTTGTCGGAGAACGCTGCGTTTGCCGGCGCGGTGGCCGCCTCGGGGTTGACCTGGGTGGGGCCGCCCTCGGCCTGCATTGCCGCGATGGGAGACAAGCTGGCCGCCCGCAAGCTGGTGGGGGCGCGGGGCGTGCCTTCGTTGCCCTGGTGCCCGGTCGAGGAGGCCGCCTCCCTGGGATTCCCGCTGCTGGTCAAGGCCTCCGCCGGGGGCGGCGGGCGCGGGATGCGCCTGGTTCGCTCCGCCGACGAGCTGGCGGGCGCCATCGAGTCGGCGCGGCGCGAGGCGCAGAGCGCCTTCGGCTCGGGGGAGCTGCTGGCCGAGCGCTATCTCGACCGCGCGCGACACGTCGAGGTGCAGATCTTCGGGGACACGGCCGGGGGCCTGGTGGTGCTGGGCGACCGTGATTGCTCGCTGCAGCGCCGCCACCAGAAGGTGCTGGAGGAGGCGCCGGCCCCGGACCTCTCGGTGGACCTGCGGGCCGGCCTGCACGCCGCCGCCCTCGAGTGCGGGCGGGCTGTCGGCTATGTGAACGCCGGCACGGTCGAGTTCCTGGTGCAAGAGGGCGCGTTCTACTTTCTGGAGATGAACACGCGCCTCCAGGTCGAGCATCCCGTCACCGAGGAGGTCACTGGCCTGGACCTGGTCGAGTGGCAGTTGCGGGTGGCGATGGGGGAGCCTTTGCCACCCGTGCCGGAGGTGCGCGGGCACAGCGTGGAGGCGCGCCTGTGCGCCGAGGACCCGGTCACGGGCCTACCCTGCGCGGGTCCGGTGCTGATGTTCAAGCCTGGTGGGGGCGTGCGGGTGGAGACGTGCCTCGAGACCGGCGATACGGTGGGCCTGGGCTACGACTCGCTGTTGTGCAAGCTGGTCGCCTCGGGGCCCGACCGGGCCACCGCCCTGCGCCGTCTGGGCCGCGCCCTGGAGGGGACGGTGCTGCTCGGGGTGGTCAGCAACCTGGCCCAGCTTCGCTACCTGGTGGGCTCACTCCATGGCGGTCCCCTGACGACGGCCTGGCTGGGGGACAACCCGCTGCTCGCGCCGGCTGCCTGCGATCCGATCGTCCTGGCGGCGGCGGCTCTGGCCGAATGGCTCGCGAGCCCCCACGACTTCTGGCGCATTCAGCCGTCCGGGGCACCGGTGCGCGGGTTCGCCCCCGAATCGGGCCAGGTTCGCCAGGTCCAACTGTTCCCGCCTTTGCGGGGCGGCTCGGTCTACCGCCTGGTGGTCGACGGCGCGGAGCACAAGCTGGAGTTGCTCGAGCAGTCGCTGCCGGAGCTACGACTCGCGCTGGATGGCCTCTATCAGACCGTGCTGGCCCTGCCCGAGGGCGAGGCCTGGTGGGTCCACACGGCGACGAGCGGCGCGGTGCGGTTGCGCAGCGTCCCCCTCTTGCCCGAGCCCGAGGAGGCGCTGGCCCCGGCCGGCTCGTTGCGCTCCCCGATGCCGGGAAAGGTCCTGGCCGTGCTGGTCGCCGTGGGCGACTCCGTCGAGGCGGGCGCTGCCCTGATGAAGCTCGAGGCCATGAAGATGGAGCACACCGTGCTGGCGCCCCGCGCCGGGCGCGTGCTGGAGATCCACTTCGGGGTCGGGGAAACCGTGGGCTCGGACGCGCTCTTGCTGTCGCTGGAAAGCCTGTAAGCACCCGG
The DNA here is from genome assembly GCA_039809865.1 of Vulcanimicrobiota bacterium. Taxonomy (GTDB): domain Bacteria; phylum Vulcanimicrobiota; class Xenobia; order Xenobiales; family QWHO01; genus QWHO01. The sequence goes on along the minus strand of JBDHVW010000133.1, from coordinate 15,346 downwards.
CGTCAGTCGTCATGGGAGGTTGTTGGACCAGGAGATTCTCCGCAAGACGATACGCTCGGGAAGTTTGGAGGATAGACCCACCAGGTAGGTCGAGTTGAACTTGAGATTTGCCTGGTTGGCGGCGATCAGGACATTGCCCTTGCCGTTGGCTCCCGGTGCGCCGGCCGGGTCGCCCCCGTAAGCAACCAGCGCCCCGTCGAGGCTGAGGTCGCCCCATTTTGCGGTCTGGCCTTCGACACCCAGCTTCGCCTTGAAATCTCCCCAGGTATAGACGACCCCGTTCATCTTGACATTCTGGAAGCCGTAGCTTCCATTGGCCAGCTTGTCCAGGGTGGACATCACGATGTCTCCCTGGGCGTAGAGGCTGACGGCCTGCTGACTGCTGGCCGAGAAGTCGACCGCCATCCCCACGATCTTGATGTCCTTTGCCGACACGAGGGAGGCATCCTGGCCCCGGAGGCCGCCGGTTACGTAAATCGAGCCCGAGGTCGTGAGAACGACCTCTTGCTGGTCGCCCCGAAACTCGAGCTCCACGTCGGAGGCGGTGAGATCGTCTTTTACGGGCAAGGTGATCTCTCCCGGCCCCTTGCCCGGGTCGATGTTGAGATTGGTGGCCTCGACATAAGCATTGAACATGTTGAAGGTGCCATCGAGATGGTCGCCGGCGGTCTGATTGGGGTGAGCCGCAAGAACCCACAACAACCGCGCGAGGTCGCCGCCCGACTCGACGGTGTTCGAGTCCAGGTCCCACCTGAGATAACCCTGGACGACATTATTGGCATCGCTCAGCACGGCCTGGCCCTGTCCGACGTACTGGTCCGGGGGCGGCAGGGGCTGCGTATTCTGAAGCACCTTCAGGAGAACTTTGGGGTCGGAGCTCGCCATGCTGACCAGGGCGTCGGCGTCGTCGCCCCCCTTGCTGCTGGCCGGAGGCTCCTCGGCCGCCCCCGAGCGCACCATGATGTTCAGCTCGTCGGTGGCGGAAGGCTCGACGTTCAGGCTCTGGTGGACGACCAGCTTGAGCTTGCCGTTCACTTTCTCGGTGGTGACCGCCGACCCGAGAACGGGCGCCTGGCCGGCATCGTCCGGGTGGGCCTGGATGAAGACCTCATAATCGGCCCGGTTCATGTCGTAGTAGTGAAGCGAGCCATCCTCCCACCAGACATAGGTGCCCGCCTTGAGGGTCGGGTCGCTGGTCTGGGCTTTGCGGACATCATCCCACAAAAGACGCAGGAACGGGTCGCTCGGCTTCTCCTCGGCCAACGAGAGGCTGCTGTCGTGTCGTGCTTGCACGGCCGAGGTGGGAGTGGCTACCTCCGCATTGGCGCCCACCAGGTTCTCCTGGCCCGCGCCGCCTACCACGCTCACGGGGCCTTTACTGCGGAGCTTGGCTTTGTCGGTGCCCGTCGCCGAGAGACTCAGGGTGCCACCATCGGCGGGCAACTCGACCGAAACCCCCTGGGCAGCCATCATGGCGGAAGGCTCGACATCCTCGCCCAGGGCAGCATCCAGAGCAAAGATACCCTCCACCACCCGATGTGTGGCCACACCGCCTGGATTCGGGTTGGCCGGCGTGACCGAAACGAGCCCCGGCCCGGAGCGGCCTTCCACCACCAGGCACACGGTTCTGGCAGGAGCCTCGACCGGACGGGCGCTCTGGGGGGTAACGGACCAGTTCAATCCGTCCGCCCGAGGAACGAGCGCCGTGGACCCGCTCTCGAGGTTGTTCAGACACACGTAGGGAGAATCCAGGGTCATCGTCGGGTCCGGCAGGCCATCCTCGCCGGTGGCGCCGTCCTGATAGTTGAAGCGGAGCCTGAACTGCGACCAGCGCTGGTCGGGCGTGCGCACCAGGCCGACCACGTTGCCGGTATCCTCGATCACGAAAAGGTCCTGGGAGTTCACCGTAATCCGGTTGCGATCGCCGCGCCAGGAAGGGTTGGCGCGCAACTGGGAGAGAGCATACTGCACGCCCGATTCGGCAGCCCGCTCGGCCTCGGCCACAAAAGTGCCGTTCTGCCCCGCGGACAGGCCGCCCATCCCCAGCCTGGTCGCGGCAGCCACGAACATGACCGCGATGATGCTCAGTATGATCGCGATGATGAGGACGATTCCCCTTTGCCGCCGCATGCTCTACAGCGTATCAAAAAAGTCTCGGGAAGACCACGAAGCACGCGGAAGGCGTAGAAGCCCCCGGATCGCTCCAGAGGCTTGGTACCTGGCGGAGAGCGAGGGATTGTGCGCTTGGCGCGAGGTGAATTCAAGTATGCGCCTACCGGCGTGCGGTCACGTCGGAGCGAAAAGCTCCCGGCAACGCAGGTGCGAAAGCTCGACCCGGCACAGGTCGGCCTGGCGTCGCACCCGCTCGAGGCGTTCGGCGCAACGGCGCCGCCAGGCTCGCATGAGGCCGGCGGCAAACCAGCACAAGAGCACCACCCACAGCGTGACGAGCCACAGGCCGAGCACGGCCAGGGTCAGGGCCACGAGCGCGAACAGGCGCGTGCGCTCGAGCCAGCGGTCGGTCCTCTCGAGCTGGCGCTCGAGGCGGGTGCGCCTGCCTTCGAGGACGCGCCGACTCTGGCTCACTTCGTCGGTTCGCTGGGCCAGGTATTTCCGGTCGTGGATAGGCATTACCAGCCCTCCCTTGACCCGTCTCAATCCGTCCACGATGGCTGACTCCTTGCGCTTGGTCCTGCGAGTGTAGCGGACCCGGCTGGGAGCCTACTGGAGAGAACCTTGAGAAAGCCTTGAATCGGCGGTCAGCTCCTGGAAAAGCCGGGTCGTCTCGGCGCTGGGAGCCATGTGCAGCTCTTGCTCGAGGGCCTCCTGGCAGGCCCAGTAGAGCCGGGTGACCCGCTCCGGCTGCCCCGCTCGCGACCACAGGCGCATCAGCTCCTGGTAGGCGCCTTGATGGCATCGATCGATCGAGAGCAACTGCTCGGCCAGCGAGAGGCAGCGGGCGTCCTGGCCAGCGGCCAGCTCCAGCATGACCTCCAGAGCCCGCACCGCGAGCTCGCGCAGGCGACGGCGATAGGGCCGCACCCAGTCGTCGGGCAGGTTCTCGAGCAGATCGCCGCGGTAGAGCTCCACGGCGGCCTGCAGGGAGGTCGGGGCGCGCCGCGCCAGTCCGATGGAGACCTGGCGCTCGAACTCGAGGAAATCCACGCGATGGGGCACGTCGGGGTTGAAACGACAGCGGCCCCGCTGGTGCTGCACCACGTCGTTCTCTCCCACCGCCTTGCGAATGTAAGTCAGGGCCGAGTACAGATTGGCCTGGGCCCGGTCTCCCTCCAGCTCGCCCCAGAAGAGGTCGGTGAGCCGCTCGTCGGGCACCTCGGTGCCGCCGTGCAGCAAGAGCACCAGGAGGAGCGCCTGGCTCTTGGAGGTCTTGAAGTCCGCCGCCTTGAGATCGCGGCCGTGCGCCCGGAGCCTCAGGGGCCCCAGGCCCTCCACTTCCAGAGCCGGCGCAGCGACCTCCTGGCCGGGCAAAAGACGCGCCAGCCAGTCGCGCGCGCGAGCCCCCGCGCCGCGGCGCAGCACCTCCACCGCCAGCCAGCGCTCCCGCCCCAGCACCCACTCCAGGCCCTGGGCCTCCACGTGGTCGAGCAGCCCTTCCAGATCAGGCCGAGAGCCCCCCAGAGCCTGGCCCCAGGCTCGCAACAGGCCGGTTCGCACCGTGCCGCGCGCGGCTCCCTGACCGGCGAACAACTCGGCCGCCCGGGTGAGCTCGCCTTCCCCTTCCGGCTCGCCCGCGGCCAGGCGGGCCGCCCCGAGCAGGGCCAGGGAATCGGCCCGGTCCAGCGAGCCGCCGGCCTGCTTCAAGGCCAGTTGGGCCTGCTCTCGGGCGCTCTCGGGCTGTCCGCAGGCGAGCAGGGCCGCGGCCAGGCACAGGCGCGCCGGAACAGGAGGGTGCTCCAGGGGCTCCAGGGCCTCGCGCGCCAGCTCGGGTTGCCCCGCGGCCAGGGCGCTGGCGGCCAGCGCCAGCACGGCCGGCCCCGTGGGCCGGGCCTCTTCGGCTTCCGCTTCGCGGCCGGCCAGCACTTCCTCGAAGTGCTCCAGCAACGGGCCTGGAGAGTCCCGACGCAGCACCTCCAGGCACTCGGCTCTGGACAATCCCAGCGCGGCGTCGGCGGGATGGGCCAGGGCATCGAAGCGGGAGACCAGGGAGAGCAGCTCCTCAGAGCCTGGCTGGGTCAGGGCCCGCTCCACCAGGTGAAGCACGGACCGGCGCTCCCATCCCTTGCGCTCGGCCGGATCCGCGGCCAGGAGCTCGCGGCAACGTCCCAGGAGCTCCGAGCCGTTCAGGGGCGCGAGCAGCGCAGCCCACTCCAGGGCTTCGAGCTCCTCGCCCCGGAGGCCCTGGCGGAGGCCCAGGCGCCGGGACAGGGCGCGCCTGCGCAGGGTGGCTTCGCGGTCCGGCGCGAGGTCCAGCAAGGTCCCTTCCCAGAGACCCAGACTGTCGCGGTAGCTGCGCTCGAGGCTGGCCCGCCACCAGGCCTGGCGGTCGAGCCACTCCATGGCGCGCTGCACGGCCTGCAGGAAGGTCGCCTCGTCGAACGGCTTGGTCAGAAAGTCGTCCACCTGCAGGCGGAAGGCCTCCACCGGGGTTTCGAAGTCGGCAAACCCCGTGATCACGACAGCCCGGGTGTCGGGCGCGCTCTGGCGCATTTCGCGCAGCATCGAGATGCCGCTCATACCCGGCATGCGGACATCGGTGACGACCAGGTCGAAGGCCGTGACGCGCGCGGCCGCCAGAGCCTCGCCGGCCGAGGCGGCCGAGGACACGAGATAGCCTTCCTCCTCGAGCAAGAGGCTGAGGCTCCCCCGCAGCAGGTCGTCGTCCTCTACCAGCAGGATGCGGCGCGCCGGTTTATCGGTCTTGATGGACATCGGCCCTGGCGGGTTCGGGGTCCTCCCGCAGCAGCTCCTCTCGGCCCGACCGCACCTCCATCAGGTAGACGCGCACGTTCTCGGGCATCCTTCCGGTCGAGACCGCCCCCGAGACCCCGGGATAGGCCGGGAGATCGCGCCCCAGATGTTGCCACCGCTCTCGCAGCCCGGCCCGGTCCCGGGGCTCGCTGGCCAGTCGGACGGCGTCGAAGGCCTGGGCCGCCGAGCGCCCCGGCTCGCAGCCCGGAAAGAGCTCCTCGAAGCGGGTCACGAAGCTCCGCACTTCGGGCCGCTCGGCCCGGGGAGTGAAACTCTCGCTCAGGCGCAGGCCCTCCAGAGCCTGCCCCCCGGCCCGGTGCAGGCCCTCGTCATAGCCGGCCACGTTGGAGTAAAGGGCGGCCTGACTGCCGGCCCGCCGAAGCTCCACGGCGAACTCGCCCAGATAGCTGCCCGGGGCGGCCACGAAGAAGACGCCATCGGCTCGCTCTTTCACCAGTGTGCTGACGAGCGCGCCAAAATCTCGGGTCTGCGTGGGACAGGTCAGCTCTCGCACCGGGCCGAGCTCGCTCTTGAGACTGAAGGCGAGATCGCGCGCCATGACCTGCTGGGGGTCATAGAGCAGAAAGCCGCGCTGGAAACCGCGGGCGCGAAAGTCGCGCGCCAGGGGCGCCACCCGCGGCTCGAAGGGCACGCCCACCGTGAAGAGCCAACCGTTACTCTGCCAGGCACCGGGATGACTGGCGGCCAGCGACAGCACGGGGATTCCGGCCCGCGCCGCCACCCACTCCACCGCCAGGCTCCGCTCGGAGTTGGTGGGACCCAGCACGCAGGGCACGCGCTCGTCCCGGCCCAGCTCTTCGACCCAGCTCATGGCCCTCTGGACCTGCCCGCCGTCGTCGCAGACCTGCAGGTAGAGCGGTTGGGGGCTCTGCTCCTGCGCCAGGGCGGCGCCTTGCAGAAAAGCCTTGCCTTCGGGCGCCTCGGGGCCGGTGACTGGGACGACCAGGGCCAGGTGCCGCGCCGGTCCGGTCAGGGAGGCGTTCTGCAGCAGGATGCGGGCCTCCGGATCGGTCGGGTCGCGCTCGAGCAGGGCCCGGGCCAGTCCGGCGGCCCGGGCTCGATCCCCTGCCTGAAGCGCTCGCCAGGCCGCTCCGGAGGGCGGCTCCGCCGCCGGGGAGGGGGCTTGCAGCGCGGCCGTCAGGGACAGGATGGAGAGCGCCAGCAGCACCAGGGCGGCCGCCACAGCCGTGCCGGGGATGCTGGCGTCCGCCCGGGCACGCCCCCGCAGGTTCCGCCGCAGGGTCTCCAGCGAAGGCCGGTCGTTCGGTCTGGCGGCGAGGAAGGGCTGCAGATCGGCCTGCAGGCCACAGGAGCGCAGGAGCGCCGCCAGGGAGTAGACGTCCGAGGCCGGTTCGGCCCGCACGGCGGCTTCCGGCGCCGTGAAGCCAGGCGTGCCGCCCGCCACCGGGCCCGGGCCCCGGCGCGCCAGGCCGAGATCGACCAGGCGAATCCGGCCGTCCGGGCTCAGGATGAGGTTGGCCGGGCTCAGGTCTCCCAGCAGGACCGACTGCGCGTGCAACCGCTCCAGGAGCTCGATGAGGGTCCGGGCCAGGCGCAACCCCTCGATCCGGGGGAGAGGACCGCGCGAGAGGCGCTCGGCCAGGGTCTCGCCGGGCAGCACCTCGAGCACCAGAGCCGGCAATCCTTCGTGCTGAAAGCGGTCGACCAACCGGGGCAGGGCCGGGTGCGCCAACCCGGCCAGCAGCTCGGCTTCCCGATCGAACAGCTCGGCGCAGGAGGCGCCCGGGCCGAGGCCCGTCGGGTCCGCCACCTTCACTGCCCAGCGTGCCCCGGGCAGGCGCAGGTCGTCGCAGAGATAGACGATGCTCGTTCCGCCCCGGGCCAGGGTGGACACGACCCGGTAGCGCTCGCCCAGAGTCACGCCTGGCTGGCGGGCAGGCTCAGCACCAACCGGCCCTCCTCGCGGTCCAGGGCTCCGCCGTGCTCACGGGCCGCTTCATCCAGCCCGGCGAGCTCCACGCGGGCCAGCTCGCCGGTTTCGCGCACCTCCAGGATGAGCCGGTCAGTCTCCTCGCGCGTGGCCAGGCAAATCGCTCCCTGGCCCTTGAGCAGATGGCGCAGCCGGTCGCCCAGGAGCCGGGAGTCTCCGGCGAAGCGCCGCCGTAAGGGCCCCAGCTCGGTGGCCACGGTCTGCCCATCGGCTTCCAGGCTGCGGGCCGTATCCTCGACCAGGGCATTGAGGTCGACCGGCAGGCGCACCAGTTGCGAGAAGCTGGTGGCCCGGGCCAGGTCATAGGGCCGACGGGCGTAGAGCAACAGTTTGTCGACCACGCTGCGGCAGCGCTCGACGGCCTGCACGATGGTCTCGGCACGCCGGGCCGAGCCTTCGTCCGAGGCCGACTTCTTGAGCCGGGAGGCGTCGGTGAGGATGGCTGCCAGCGGAGAGTTCAGCTCGTGCGCCACACCGGCGGCCACGCGCGCCAGCTCGACGAATCCCTCGCGCGGCTCTTCCGAGGCCGGCGCCGCCAGTGCCGAGAGCAGGGGCACCAGCAGGCGCGCCTGATCCCGGAAGGCCGCGAGCGCCCGGGGAGAGCGACCCAGCCAGACGGCCGTCAGGTCGGCAGCCAGCGCCTCTCCGTCGCCCAGGCGCGCGCGGGCGTCGGCCTCGCGGTCCTGACCCAGGCTGTCCCAACTGGCCAGCACGCGGTCGCGTGACGGTTGGAACACGTAGAGCGCTTCGACGCCGAGGGTGGCTCCCAGGAGGGCGAGGCCCCGGCGGGCACTGTCGGCGGGGGACTCGGCGCCGTCCAGGATGCGCAGCATGGCTTCCCAGCGCTGGCTGCGGGCGCGCCAGCGCAGCAAGAAGACCAGGCTCACCAGGGCCGACGCAAGGGCCAGGAAGGTCGCGGTCAGCAGCAGCCGCTCAGGGCTCACGTTCAGGCTGGAAAGCCACCTGCATGGCGGCCCGCGTCAGGTCGCCCGCCAGCCGGGTTCGGGCTTCGAAGTCCAGCGTCAGCGGAACCTCGAAGAGCAGTCCAACGGTGGGCCCCGAGCGAGACACCTCCTGGACCAGCGAGCCGGGATAGCGGTAGGGCACCAGCCGGAAATCGTGACGATCGAGATAGGGCTGCATCCGGTGCAAGAAGGCCAGGCTGCGCGGGGTCGGCTGGAAGAGGCAGAGCCGCCCGGCGCGGCCGTCGCGCCATTCGGTCATGGCCTCGTGCAGGTCGATCACCACGTCCGCCCCGGAAGCGGCCTGGAAGATCTGGTGGGCCTGACGCTCCTCGGGGCTGCCGTCGGAGCGGCCCGGGAAGATGCGGTTCATATCCACGCCCTCGCTGGTGCGCGTGCCCTGCGCCCAGGGATTGGCCTTGGGAAAGACCCGCACGCGCGGATCCCCCTCGGCCTGGATACGCTCGGCCGCCTCGGTGCCGGAGAGCTCGTTGCCATGAACGCCGCCCACCACGACGACCTGGCGAGCGGGCTCGAGGGTCGGCTCCATGGGGATGCCCAGCCACCGCCCCAGGGAAGCGGCGCTGCGGAAAATCATGTGCTGGCCGACGAACTCGGGGTGGTCCACCTGAAGCTCGCCCAGCACTTCCACCAGGCTGCTCGGGTCGCCCGCGAGCCGCTGGCGGAGGTCCTGGCAGGTGGCCTCCTGCCGGTTGCGGTCGTGGACCTCGAAACGGTGCAGCAGGGCGCCGCGCACCCGCTCGGAGGTCTCCGCGTCGGCCATGCCCAGCAGCACGCGCTCGCACTCCTCGGCCAGCAGGGGAGTGGTGGGAGCCGGCAGCGGTGCCTGGCTCACGACAACCGGCGCCCGCGCCATCGAGCTGAGAAGTCGCTCGTAGCCGGCGAGGCGCGACTTGAGCTCGGGGTCCTGGCGCGCGTCGCGAGCCAGCCGCATCACCACGCCGTTGCGCAAGAGATGCATGAGATCCGAGCCGCTCGCCTGGGTGGAGGCGACCTGGAGCCCGTAGGTGCTGCCATCGGGCTCCTGCACGCTCCAGGCCCCCGATTGGGCCGCCTTCTGCAGGGTTCGGGTCAGCTCGAAAGCCTTCTCGGAGTCTCCCTGGCGCAGGGCCTGGCAGATCGTATCGGGCGTGACCCCCAGCACGCTCTCCCCGGGAAGAGGATGGCCGCTGCCGTCCACCCGCAGACGACCGGGCGGGCATGACACGGCCAGGGGGTTGAGCGTCATGCAAACACAGTATCAGACTGCCAGGGGACGATCAAGTCGTTCAAGGAATCGTCAAGGTTTCTCCGAGGCCGATTCCAGCCGGGTCGGGTAACCTGAGCGCGCACCCCTATCGCACTGGAGGAACCCGAAAATGATTCTCACCACTCTCTCGCCCGCTCGCCCGACGAGCAACCCTCTCCCCTCGGCCGGAGCCACCACCCCGATGGACAAGCCCCTCGACGGCTTCGCGGGGACCGCTCCACCGCCCGAACCCGCCCCTCCTCGCACGACCCTTGCCAACAAGCTGGCCTGCGGGGCGGTCATCGGCTCGGGGCTCTGGCTGGGCGCCAACATCGCCCTGCAGGCCACCGCCACGGGAAGCATTCCTGGCGCCGTCGGCGTGGTGGCCGGCTCGCTGGCGGCCATGGCGGCCGGGCACGTGGCGGCCGACCTCACGAGCGGCGTCTTCCACCACTGGATCGACAACTATCCCACCTACAAGACTCCCATCGTGGGAGACCTGGCCTACGAGTTCCAGGTCCACCATCACAGGGTGCAGGACCTCCAGGAGGTCACCGTGTGGGACAACATGGCCGAGGCCGGGCGCTACATGTGGGTGCCGATGGCCGCGGTGGCCGCCACCGCCCCGCACTGGGCCGCCCAGGCCTTCACGCTCGGATTCACGGGTGGCGCCTTCATCGCCCAGGGCTCGCACCGCTGGAGCCACCAGCAGAAACCGCCGGCCCTGGCCCGGCTCTTGCAGAAGCTGCACGTCACGCAGACCAAGGAGGATCACGCCATCCACCACCGGATGCCCTGGGCCGACAACTATTGCATCGTGAACGGAATGTGGAACCCGCTGATGACCAGAACGCACTTCTTTCGCAAGTGGGAGAAGCTGATCTACCAGGTCACCGGTCGCGAGCCCCACTGCTGGCAGGACCCGGGCGTCAAGGCCTTTGCGCTGGGCCAGATCAGTGAGGAGCAGTTCTTCAAGGACCAGGGGATCAATCGCCAGATCTTCCACAAGATCGTCAAGGGCAGGTTCGATGCCGAGTACGAGCGTCGGCAGGCCCTCCGGGCCGACACCGCTCAGGCTCGCGAAGCAGCCATCGAGGCCCGCACCGCCAAGCCCGGGGATCAGGTCTGAAGCCATGATGATTCGAGCCCAAACCCCTCCCCGCGTGGTCGTCCTGGGTGGCGGATACGCCGGCCTGGAGTTCGTCGAAGCGATGAAAAAGGAGCCGGTCGACCTGACGCTCGTCGATCGCAAACCCTACCATACCGAGAAGACCAAGCTCTGGAAGATGGCCGTGCGCGGTGAGGGCGACCCCACCGAGAATCTGGCTCGCAAGGTCGAAAAGGCGGGCGGCAGGCTGCGTCTGGGAGAAGTCGCCGGCATCGACGTCGAGTCGAGGCAGGTCGAGCTCGAGCAGGGCGAGGCCATCCCCTACGACTTTCTCGTGGTGGCCGTGGGCTCCGAGCCCGGAAAACCCGAGAACAGCCAGGCGGTCCTGACCCTGGACCAGCCCGAGGACGCGCGGAGGATTCGCCAGACCGTGCGTTCGCTAGCCGCGACCGGGGACGGGCCGCTGCCGATCGTCGTCGTCGGCGGCGGGGCGACCGGCGTGGAACTGGCCGGCGTGGTTCACGAGGTGGTGAAGCAGGTGGGACGGGCGGCTCTGGACCGGCTGGAGTTGCGCCTGCTGCACTCGGGAGAGCGCCTGGTGGGCGAGATGCCGGACGACGTGGCGGCCGAGGCTCACGAGAGGCTGGTCGAGATGGGGGTCGAGGTTCAGTTGGGCGCGCGGGTGGCCTCGGTGGGCGAGGGCCAGGTGCTGCTGCAATCGGGCCAGACCCTGCCGGCCTCCTGCGTGTTGTGGGCGACCGGCACGCGCTCCCCCGGTTTCCTGGCCGACCTCGGACCGACCGGACGCTCGGGGCGCGTCGAGGTCACCGAGAACCTCACGCTGCCCGAGCACCCCGAGGTGTTCATCATTGGAGACGCGGCTCTGGCGCGGTGCGCGGGCCAGGTCGTTCCGCCCAACAAGCGAGCCGCCCGCCAGGAGGCCGAGCATGCGGCCGACAATCTGCAGCGAGCTCTCGAAGGCAAGCCGATGGAGCGCTTCGTGTTCCGCAACGACAAGGGAATCAGCCACATCGGCCCCGTCAAGCTGGACTGAGCACCGGGCTCTTGGATCAGGGTGCCTGGATAACGCTCTCCGCGACGCGCAGGTCGAAATCCCAGCGCTCGTCGCCGTGTCTTTCTTTCCGGGCTTGGAGCTTGAAGCTCAGGTCGTCGCCAGCAAGCCGGTAGCCGCTGATCTCGGAATTCTCGAATTGGAGATGGACCGGGCCATCGCTGAAAGTGATGTCGAAGGCATTCTCGATGCTGTTGAAATTGGTCCCTGTCTTGAACATGATCTGCAAGATCCTGCCGCTCAGCATTTTCACCGACTCGTTCCGTTCGGACGGCTTGAGCACCCGACCAAAAAAGTAGACCGTCAGCCGGTCGCGCTGTCGCAACACCACACAGTCTTTGACATCGAAGGGTTTGTCCGCGACCCATTTCTTTTTGTGGGTGCCGGGGTCTTCGACCAGCCTGGAGAACGTGATCGTTCCGACCTTTCCGGCGGAGGCAGGCCCTGCCAGAATGAGAGTTAAGAGCACGAGGGCAATAGCCCTGAGAGACTTCCCAGTCATGCCCCCGAACTTGCGACCGGGCCTTTGGAACTCCTGCGCGTCTGGCAAGTCGACTCTTGAAAACGCTGGGCCGCTTCGGTTAACCCGGCCAGACCCCCACCCAGACGCGCAGCTAGGCCTTTTGGGCCGAGGGTGGCAGTCCGAAGATGCGGTCGAAGCCCAGCGTGAATACGAAGTTGTAGATCACGAAGAACCCGCTCATCGTAAGCTGGAGAGCCAGCGATTGCGCTTTGGGCAGCCCCAGCCCGAGGGCGAAGAGAGGGATGGCCAGCAGGATCATCCCGAGTTGGAAACCCAGCGTGTGGGCGGTCCGGAGCCAGAAGCCGCGGCCGCCCTTCGAGTAGCGGCTTTCCAGCGCCTCGAAGAGCGTGTTGTAGAGATAGTTCCAGCTGATTGCGAGCGCGGAGGCGGTGAGAGCGACCAGCCCGGCGTGACCTGCGTTCAGGTCGCTGGCGGCGCGGAAGACGAGGGTCGAGAGCAGGATGGCCAGTCCCTCGTAGAGCGATACGTAGACGATTTTTCGTTTCACGCTTCTGAGTTTAATGATTCTTTTGTGAAAGGAAAAGTCGGTAGCTTTCAGATATTCTGACAGCATGGCTTTTACCAGCGATAACGTGGAGCTCTTTCTGGCCGTGCTGGATCACGGCTCGTTCTCTGCGGCGGCGCGCTCTTTGGGACGGGTGCCCTCGGCCGTGAGCATGCGCATCGCCGAGTTGGAGGCGGAGCTGGACCTGGAGTTGTTCGAGCGTTCGCCCCGCGAGGTGCGTCCGACGGCTGCCGCCCGTGCGCTGGAGCCGGATGCGCGGCAGTTGTCGCTGCAGTTGCGTCGCTTGCGGCGCCAGTCTTCGGACCTGCATGCGGGCCTGGAGGAGCGTCTCACCCTGGCCGTGGCGCCGGAGCTTCAGGCGGGCTCGTGGAACGGCCCTCTGGCCCAGCTGGCGGAGGAGTTTCCCGGGCTGGAAGTGGAGCTGGTGTCCGCGCCTCAACCCTCGCTGATCGCCGCTCTGCACGCCCAGGAGGTGGATCTGGCGGTGTTGTTCGAGCGCGGGTTGAACGAGCGTGAGGCGTTCACGGAGATCGCCAGTGAGCTGTTGTTGGGAGTGGTGGCGGCGGGCCATCCGTTGGCGGGCCGGATGGCCTGGCCCGAGGATTTGCTGGACACCCGTCAGATCGCCGTGGCCTCACGCGAGACGCGCGGCATGGATCCGCGCCTGGTCGTGTCCCGTCGGCTCTGGCGCACGGACAACCACGTGGCCGCGCTGAGCTTGGTGCAGGCCGGGGTGGGCTGGGCCAACCTGCCCCGCCGGTTGGTGGAGCCGTACCTGGCCGCCGGCACGCTGGTGGCGCTGGAGTATGGCAACATGACCAACCAGATCCGCCTGTGGGTGGACCTGGTCTGGCTGCGCGACCGCTCGCTGGGGTTGGGGGCGAGGCGGCTGATCGAGCTGATGCGGGGGCTGCGCGGGGCGTAGTCTGATCCTCCGCTTCTTGAGTAGGAACCATAGTGGCATCCTGGTTGCCACCTGTCCAGCGATTCACACCTCGGGGCGATGCTCTCCGTCGCTAAAGCCGCTCCGCCACTAGTCTTGCTGACGCGCCAGTTGGAGAACGGCCCTGTTGACAACCCGGACAGCCCGGTATCACAATGTTGCAGGAGCGTAATACCAGGGAGGCGGTCTGATGCCGGCGAGTCGAATGACGATTAAGGGTCAGGTGACGATCCCGAAGGAAATTCGGGAGCAGCTTAATCTTCATCCCGGTGATCAGGTCGAGTTCCTACAAGAGGACAATATCATCCGTGTCTGCAAGCGAGTTGAGAACTCGCCGTTTGCTCGTTACAGGGGCTACCTGCAAGCGCTCGCCGGACAAGACCCGGACGACCTTCTCGACGAATTGCGGGGCGAACCGGAACTGTGATTTCCGCAGTGGACACCAATTTTCTTGGGGACACCAGCATTCAACTGGTGCCGATTCCCGCCAGGGGCTCAGCCGGGCAGGACTTGCTTGGCGAGAGTACCGTCAGCGGCGCTCTGCTCATTCGGCTTGCCCTCAGTGTGGGCAACGCCAGAAGCTCACATGCTCGGCATGTCAGCGCACGATCAATTGGAGGCAGCACTTGATTGCTGATTTCCTGGTAGGGGGACACGCCACAGCGCACAGTGATCGGCTTCTGACGCGAGATCGGGGATATTACAAAACCTACTTCCCGGACCTTGCCATCCTGGACCCCGGACAATGAATGGTGTTCTCAGAATCCAAAACCAAGCACGTTGATATCGAGATCGTAGTGCGTGCGGGCACGAAGTCGGCGCTCCGCTTCCAGGAATTGCGTGCGCACAGGGAATGCTACGATTGCGCACGTGAAAAGGTTCCTCTGTGACAGGCAGACCCGGGGGCTCCAGCAAGTGAGCTCGGAAACGGAGACCTGATGGTGGCGATTTCGCCCACCAGCGGCCCCGCAACCCCAGTCGGGACGTCTTAGGGGCCATGTAGGTTCTCCGGGTAGATAAGCAGGGGCGTGATCTTGGGTGATCTGGCATGAGGTTGCGTGTGCTGGAGATTAGCAGTGGTGCGGGTTTTGGTGGGGTTGGGTGTTTCTGGGATGTCGTGGTGATCGGGTGTGATTTTGAGGCCGGTGATCAACAGGTGATCAAGCTCTGAAATTTCATTTTGGTGACGCCCCGCCCGATCAACCGCAAAAAGTAGGTGCGCGAGCGAGTATGCTGAACGGTGAGCGTATGAAGGCACGCTGGCTCGTGGTGATAATCCTTTTCGGCACGATCATCTGCTGCGCCTGTGTGAATAAGGAGGTGGACGTGCCGAGCTCTGAACTTTCGTGTCGCTGCGCTGAAGCACTGGCGTCGGTGGCGAAAGCATCAGGCGCCGCGCCCGAAATTCATGGAAATCGTGTAAGAATTGGCCAAGACGAGTTGGTCATCGTCGCGCGAATCGAGAGCGAAACCGAGCTGCATCCCCAGTATGCCATCGGCTTGGCCGTAGACGTCGCGGCCAATGGGTCGAAACCGCTTACAGCAGGCTCTGTAGGAATCGGCACCGACCGCAAAGACGCCCTTACTACCGCAATATCCGAATGGGGAGCTCTGGCTGGTCTGGCCTGGTTGGGAGCCCTGGGCTTACAGGCCCAAAGCGAGCCCAGCTTCGAGTCCGCCGGATTCTCGGTCCACCCAGGTCTGACGGGTATCCGGGGCGCAGGTTCGGTCCCTTGGCCGGAGGAAAGCCAGAAAGAGCTGGTCGGAGCGATTGACGAACTGATCCGAAGCCTTAAACTACCACCGTCTGAATTCCATTCTCTCTCGCTCATGATACTCGTCCAGAGTGGCACCGAACCGGAATGCGATTGCCGCGTGGACGGGGACATCTCATCGGAGTCCATCAAAGCCTTGCGAAAATTCCACTGGCCCACGAGCAAGGGAGGGCGCATGCCCGAAAAGATGCGCGATTGGTCCAGTCCTGAGCAAGGTTTATTGAAGAAAGTTAGAAGCCTCCTGTGCTTAAACCAAGGGCAAAGCCCTTTCAGGAGGCCACCAAGTG
>JBDHVW010000132.1:0-17525 GCA_039809865.1 Vulcanimicrobiota bacterium | reverse complement strand
GCCGGGAGCCGCCCAGGCACCCCTCGAGCTGGAAGTTCGTGCGCTCGATCTGAGCTCCGACCAGCAGGCGGAGATCCGCCAGATCCTCGGCCCTGGCAAGCGGCAGCTCAAAGAGCAGCACGATCAGGCCTTTCGCGAGCTGAGCAAGATCTTGAGTGGCAGCCAGATGGAGCAGCTGCGCCGGATGAGCCGCTGGGGCCGCTACGGTCCGGCCTTCGATGCCTCCGAGGGCGAGGCGATGCTGAACGTGCTGAGCCAGCTCGACCGGGCCTCCACCACCCGCAAGGCAGCCACCGAGTTGAGCCGTCTGTGGCCCACGCCCCAGCAGGGCCAGAACTTCCAGCGCGCCCTCGAGGGGGGACCGCAGGGAATGGAGTCCCGCCTGCGCGCGGTCTTCACCCCCCAGCAGCTGGAGTTTCTGCGCCAGCTGGAGCGATTGGAGCAGAGCGAGGACTGGTAGTGGAAGTTCCCGAGGACGAGCTGGCGCAGGTTCGTCACCTGATGCTCAACGGTTTCAAGTGGATCGAGCCCACCCCTCGGTCGACCCTGGGAACGCTCCTGCAGGGTCTGCGCTTTTTCAGCGTCGCCCGCGAGCGCTATGACGGCTCCGAGCGCCGGAAGAGCGTTCGCATCCAGTGTCACTATCAGGTTTTCTGCAGCGCCGGGCTGCGGCGCTTCGAAGCCGTGGTGCAGGACGTCGGGCTGACCGGGCTGCAGCTCACGACCGGCAATCGTGTCAAGCGGGGACAGACGCTCGAGGTCGTGCCCGTAAACGGCGGCAATCCGGTGCCCTGCCTCATCCGCTGGTGCCGCAAGGAAGCTCAGGAGTTCGTGGCCGGTCTGAGCTTCGAGCTGCGCCCGAGCGAGCTGGTCAATTCGTGGGTGTCGCAGCTCTTGACCGCGGTGGGATTCAATGAGGAGGCCGTCTATCAGCGTCGCACCGCGATCCGTGCCGCCGCCGACCTGACCGTGGCGCTGCGCGGCGAGGGCGACGCGATGCTGGCCGGGCGGCTGCTGGACCTGGGGGTCGGGGGCGCGCTGGTGCAGGTCGCCCAGGAAATCCCCCTGGGCGCGCGCTACGCGCTGGTGGTCGGTCCCCTCAAGAACCTGGACACGATGCGCCTGGACGGCGAGGTGGTGCGGGTCGACTCGCCCGAGCCGGGGGACCGGTTCAACCTGGGACTGCGCTTCCTCTCTCCCAGCGGCGCCCAGGTGCGCCTGTTGGGCAGCTACGTGGTGGAGCTGCTGGCCGAACGGCCGGTCGTGCCCGATGCCTGAGCTGCCCGAGGTCGAGACCATCCGGCGAGGCCTCGCGGCCGCCGTGCCCGGTCAGCGCATCACGCGCGTGGACGTGCGCTGCGATAAGGTTTTGCTCAAGCCGGACGCGGCCACCTTCGCGCGCGAGCTCACGGGTCAGGTCTTCGCGCCGCCCGAGCGCCACGGAAAGTTCCTGATTTTGCCGCTGGATCGCCACACGTTGCTGGTGCACCTGGGAATGACCGGGCAGATCACCGTGCGCGACCCCGGGTCTGCCGACGAGCCCTTCGAGCGCCAGCCCGTGACCGGGTTGCAGCGCACCACGCAGCACCCGGTCGACGCGCACACGCACATCGTGCTCGACTTCGAGGACGGGCGCCAGCTGATGTACCGCGACATCCGCAAGTTTGGCAAATGGCGCCTGTACCAGCCGGCCGAGCTGGCCAGGGCGCCGGAGCTGGCGCGGCTGGGCCCGGACCCCTTCACGCCAGGCTATCAGCTAACTTCGTTCCAGGAAGCGCTCAAGAAGACGCGGCGCGCCGTGAAAGCTGCCCTGCTCGATCAGGGCCTGGTGGCGGGCGTGGGCAACATCTACGCCGACGAGGCGCTCTTCCTGGCGGGGATCCGTCCCTCGCGACGGGGCGTTACGCTGACCCGCAAGGAGACCGCCCGCCTGTTCGACACAGTCAAGCACGTGTTGGAGCTGGGCATCAAGAACCGCGGCACCACCTTCTCCAACTATCGCGACGCGCAGGGAGAGTCGGGCTCGAACCAGACCTCGCTGCAGGCCTACGGTCGCTACGGCGAGGCCTGCTACCGCTGCGGCGGGGAGCTCAAGCGGGCGACCGTGGGTCAACGCACCACCACGTGGTGTCCCAACTGCCAGCGCTAGGGGGCTTGACGGAGGGTGGGGGTGTCGGTTATCATCACCGAGCGTCGATGATGTCCAAAGGCGCAGAAGCAATCGAAATGTCAGCAAAAATGCAGAACATAGCGGTCACCGGGCGCTCCGACCAGCGTCTGGGTTGCCTTTACCCCTCGGAGGGCGAGCACTAGCCGATCAGCGCCAGTTGATAAGCTCGGAACGCTCGCCCACCTGACGGGAAACCCAGGTGGGCTTTGTTTTGTCCAGATTTTGCCGGCAGTGACCGCACCCTGACAAGAGAGGCATACACACTTCGCACGTTTCGCTCCTGACCGGGCGGGACGTGACCCACACCCCCTGACAATGGTCGCCATTCTGACTTGTGCGGAACTTCCGGTGCCAAAATTCGACTCTTGGACGATAGGAGGGAAAACTGATGGTGCACGTTCGTTTTGAAGGAAAGTCTTACGATCTGACCGAGCTGCAGCTGGGTATGACGGCCGGGATGAGCGACGCCCGCGTGCTGGAGCGTATCGCCCAGCATCTCGACGTAGGGACCGCGCGACTCAGCGACTACGTCGTCGACCGGCGTCCCTCCGGCGACATCGTCATCCGCCCCGAGGCGGTGTACGGCTAGGGCCCGACTTGCCCCGGGCTCGCCGGAGCCGCCCCCTCGGTCCGGAGTGCCAGGGAGTCCGGTCTGCCAAAGACCGGGCTCCCTGGCGGCGACGGGCCACCAAACTTACTCTGGAACCGGCGCGTTTACGCTTGACTGCCTCGCAAGAGGTGCCAGGTTCCGGTTGTCGACTGCAACCAACAGCTTTGGGCTCCTGTCGGGCGACCCGTGCGCCCCGACTTCCGAAGCGTACATACGAATCAGACTTTAAATCTGATGGGTTCAAATCCCAACCGCCTCCACCAGATTGTGGCCCGGCCTTCGGCCGGGCCGAACCCTGGGGGCGTAACCGCGAGGCGCGGCAAGCTTTGCTAACTTGCGCGCGGGGATACCCGGCAGGAGCCCGGCGGCTGTTTTTGCAACAGACGGCCAAACAGTGACAGGAAAGGAGGAAACATCCCCATGACCACCACGATGGAGCGAGATCTGCGTCTGGAGCTGCTCAACAGCCTCTTGACCACCCCGCACCGCGAGCTCGACAAGGTGAACGAGCTGCACCGCGACCTCATCGGTCGCGACGCCCTGTTCTACGGCCACCTGGCCGTCTGGTACCACCGTCACGGCGAGGTCCGCGACCACAAAGAAGTGTTCGTGGGCACGCTGCTGACCAGCGACGTCGAGGCGCACCGCGAAGCCGGCTTCGTGCTGCTGCAAGAGCTGCCGCCCTACCAGGTCGCTCGCGTGGTGGACTTCATGAAGAAGCTGCGCGGCAAGTTTCCTCGCCAGGCCCGGACCGCGGTGACGCACTACCTGCGTCAGCGCGAGAAGGACGACAACTTCTTCGATCGAGCCGCCATCCGGGCACGCAAGGCGATGAAGCACCTCTACGCTTCGTGCCACGTCAAGCCCAGCGCTCGGGCGGACCTGGTCCTGTTCAAGGACACCCCGCCCGCCGACAGCCTGGCTTTCATGCTCAAGCAGTTGAGCAAGGCCAGTACCCCGGCCGAGCAGGCGGCTCTGATCGTGGAGCACAAGATTCCCTACACCATCGCGGTGGGCTGCCTCAAGCAGCTGAGCCCCACGGTGCTGGTGGCGCTGATCGACGCCATGACTCCGGCCGAGGTCATCAACAATGTGCAGTCTCTGCGCAAGAAGGGTGCCCTCGACCACGCCGAGGTCAAGGCGCTGGTCGACGCCAAGCTCAAGCTGGCCGAGAGCGACAGCCGCGTGTCCGTCTTCAAGGCGCGCGTGGCGGCCGAGTCGGTCGATCTCGACGCGGAGACGCGCGAGCGGCTCGAGCGCATCACCGACGAGCAGGTCAAGAAGCGTGGCAAGATCACGCGTCCCACCGGCCTGCTGGTGGACAAGTCCAGCTCGATGGAGTCGGCGCTCGACGTCGGCAAGCACCTGGCCGCTCTGATCGGCGGTGTGACCGACGCCGAGTTGTTCGTCTACGCTTTCGACACCGTGCCTTACCCCGTGAAGGCCGAGGGTGGCGAGCTGAGCGCCTGGGAGAAGGCTTTTGCCCCCATCCAGGCGGGTGGCTGCACCAGTCTCGGCGCCCCGCTCGAGGCCATGCGCCTGCGCTCGCAGGTGGTGGAGCAGATCGTGGTCGTCACCGATGAGCAGGAGAACACCGCTCCCTACTTCGGAGACGCCTACAAGGCCTACGCCGAGTCCCTGAAGGTGCAGCCTTCGGTGCTCTTCGTGAAGGTCGGCGCGGCGGTGGACTCCACCGAGCGCGTTCTGCGCGAGCGGCGCGTGCAGGTGGACACGTTCACGTTCACGGGCGACTACTACTCGCTGCCCAACCTGATCCCGATGCTGGCGCGCGCGTCCCGCCTCGAGCTGCTGCTCGAGATCCTGGAGACGGCGCTGCCCACCAGGGTCAAGGCCTAGAACACCGAGTTGCCGTCCGGCCTTCACCGGGCCGGACGGTAATCCCGGAGCCATAGACACGTCCCGTGGTCGGGCCCAGCCTCGCGGCCTAGACTGGCCGTCTTCGGTCTGGTCCCTGTGTGCTCCGTCTCGGTGCATTCCTCGCAAGACCGGGCCTGGCTGCTGCTTTGGCGGCCGGGCCCCATTCATGGAGGTACGTCATGCGTGAAGCCTACGTCGACGTGGCCTGGAGCCGTGGCCGCGAGCGAATCCCCTTCGAGGTCGCCGACATCGGCGATCTATCGTCGCAGGCCGAGGTCAAGCTGGCGATCGCCCGCGTGCTGGGCGCTCGTTGCCCCGATCTGTCCGACTACGTGGTGCTGCGCGTCAGCGCGCGCCGCTATTACCTGCGCGTACCGCTGATGCTGCGCCTGGAGCGCTTCCTGGCTCGGGTCGGCCGGGTCCTGGCAGTTCCCCTGGCGATGCTCCGGGCCACCGAGCAATTCTGTCAGAAGCTCGTCGGGGCTCTCGAAGCCCGCCTGCGCGCTCTCTTCGCGCCCTGGGCGCGGTTGCTGAGCGAGCTCGGCGACCTGCTCGTGAGCGCGCTCCACGCGCCCCTGGCCGTGCCGGTGGCCCTGCTCACGGCCGTGTCCAACCGCCTGGGCTACGCGCTCCTCAAGGTGCTGGACGCCTTCTTTGGCCTGCTGGCGTACCTGGTATTCCGGCTGGTGCTACTGCTGGCGCGGGGTGCTCGCCCATTGGCCGCGCTCGCCCGCAAGCTCGCAACCCGGCTCGCGCCTTACGCCAGCCTGCTGGCCGCCTGGGTATTCGGCGTGGTCGATCGCGTGCTCACGGGCCGCACGGCCGCCGAGCGCGAGCGGGACCATCGCCTGGAAGTGCTGGAGTCGCTGCTCACGACCCCGCGTCGCGACACGGCTCTGCTGGACGCCCGTCACCAGCGCCTGGCGCGCGAGGACGGGCTGTTCTACGCCCACCTGGCCGCCTGGTACTTCCGCCGCGGCTCCGTGCGCGACCACCAGGAGCTGTTCGTGCAGCACCTGGTGACCGACTCGGCGCACCGCGAGGTAGGGCTGGCGCTGCTGCGCGACCTTCCGCCCTACCAGCTGGCCCGGGTGGTGACGCGGCTCAAGCAGAGCGGTCGCAACGTGCCCCGGTCCCTGCGCACCGAGGTGGAACGCTACCTCCGCCGCCGCGAGGCTGACGCGGAGGTGTTCGATGGCGCGGTTCTGAGCGCGCGCAAGGCGCTCAAGCTGCTCTACTCGAGCCTGCACATCCGTCCGGGGCGCCGGGCCCAGCAGGTGTTGTTCGAGCAAAATCCGCCCGCGGGCAGTCGCCTGGCGGCGGTGAAGACGCTGGCCAACACCCGCGACCCGCTCGAGCAGGCGGCGCTCATCCGGCGCTATCGGCTCCCCTACCGGGTGGTGGCCGGGCTGGCCTCGGCGCACCCGGAGACGGGCCGTGCCCTGGCCGAGCAGATGTCCGCGCCCGAGCTGCTCAACCACCTCGGCAGCCTCGATCGCAAGGGGCTGGTCTCCCCCGAGATGCTGACCTGCGACCGGCGCGTGAGCGCTCTGAAGGTCGAGCTCGCGGCCCGCGCCGTGGGGGACGACTGGCAGGATGTTCTCAACCGGTTGCTCCAGCAACGTCTGGAGAGCGATTCCGGCTGGATCACGCGTTCCACGGCGCTGCTGGTGGACGCTTCGGCCTCCATGGAGTCGGCCCTCGAGATCGGACGGCGTCTCGCGGCGATGGTCGCCTCGGTGGCCCGCGGTCCGCTGCGCGTGGTGGTCTTCGACCGCCAGGCGCGCGAGCTGCACGCGAGCGACTACGCGGGTTGGACGCAGGCGTTCGCGCCCGTGCAGGCCCGCGGTCAGAGCTCGATGGGAGCGGCCCTGCTGCACCTCTACCGTCAGGCCGGTCCGCTGGATCAGGTCATCCTGGTCAGCGACCAGCGCGAGAGCCAATCGCCCCGGTTCTTGCCGGCGCTGCGCCTGTTGCGCCGCAAGCATCGCTGGCTCGACTTCTGCTTCGTCAACCTCGCGGGCGCGCAGCACGCTCTCGAGGCCGACTGCCGGCGCGCCCGGGTTCCCTTCCGAAGCTTCGACTTCGCCGGGGACTACTATGCGCTGCCCAACCTGCTCCCGTTCCTGGCTCAGCCATCGAAGGTGGGGCAATTGCTGGAGATCATGGAAACGCCTTTGCCGGCGAGGTAGGCAGGTCCACCCCCCAGAAAGGGAGTCTCCATGACCGACGTGCGCAAGCTCATCGCCAGGCTCGGCGCCCAGGAGGCGGCCTTGATGCAGGCCACCTTCCTGGCGCCCTGCCTGCCGGGCTCGCGCGTGCGCACGCGCATCCAGGGCCTCACGCGCGAGTTCGAGGCCCCGCGCGACTTCGAGGGCTGGGGCGTTTTCGCGCCGCAGGACGAGCGTCGCGCGCGCCTGGTCGAGCCGGCCGATCCCCTGGCGGTCAGCGAGTTCCTGGCGCTCATGAAGCCCTTCCGCGTGCGCCTGGCGCATCCGGCCACGGGACGCACCTGGCTCGCCTACCCCGTCAACGAGGGCGACGCGCTCCAGCGGCTGGGCGGCGCGCGCCCGGTGCTGGTCCACCTGGTGGGTCATGGGGCCCGGCTCGAAGTGGCCGTGGCCCGGGTGGACGGCGGCGCGCTCTGGTTCGACGAGCTCGACCGCAAAGCCGATCCGCTCGAAGCCGAGAGGCTCAACGCGGCCCTGGCCGAGACGGTACCGCCCGAAAAGCTGTCCGGCAAGGGCGTAACGCCCGAGATGCGCATCGCTTACGAGTTGGCGGCCACGCAGGAGACCTTCTTCCAGGAGACGTTGCGCCTGCGCAACGAGCACGAGCGGCTGCGCCAGGCCCTGAAGGTCGGTGGCGGCGGCCTGCGGGGCTATCTCGACCGGGGCGACCACTGGGTCGTCGACTGGACCGACGGCCACGGAACTCATCACAGCTCGGCCATCTCCAAGAGCGACCTCACCGTGCTGAGCGCGGGGATTTGCCTGGCCGGAGAAGACCGGCGCTTCGACCTGCAGTCGCTGGTCGGGGTTGTGGAAGACTACGGATGAGCGAGTATTTCCTGCACGAGCGCCTGGCCCGACAGAGGCCGGCGATGGAGAAACTGAGCCGGACCCGTATCGTCGTGTGCGGCGCGGGAGCTCTGGGGGCCAACCTGGTGGAGACGCTGGCGCGCGCCGGAGCGGGCACGCTGCGCGTCATCGACCGCGACCGGGTGGAGGCGCATAACCTCTCCACCCAGCCCTACTTCAAGAGCGACGTGGGCTCGTTCAAGGCGCGCATCCTGGCCAACAACCTGTTCCGAGCCCTGGGAACGAAGGTGGAGGCTCTGCCCGAGGAGCTGACCGCGGCCAACCGCGAAAAGCTGCTCGACGGAGCCGATCTGGTCGTGGACACCTTTGACAACGCGCCCTCGCGCGCTCTTTTGAGCGGGCGAAACCCCTGTTTGCACGCGGGATTGGCCGCCGGGTTCGCCGAGGTGCTCTGGGACGAGGTCTACCGAGTGCCCGCGGCTCGGCCCGGAAACGACGACTGCAACTATCCGCTGGCGCGAAACCTGGTCAACCTGACCGTAGCGGTGGCCGCCGAGGTCATCCTTGGTTGGTTGGCCACGGGCGAGCGCCGCAGCTTTACCATTACGTTGGAGGATCTCGCGATATGCCCGTTCGCTGGCTGATCATCCTGTTGCTTCTGACCGGAGTGGCCACGGCGCAGAAATTGCGCGACGTGAAGGCGGAGCTGAAGGTGGTGAAGTGCGTCCAGGGCACGACCGCCAGCCAGACCGAGACGGTCTACGAGCTGACCGTGACGGTGACCAACACCGGCCAGGGTCGCCTGGCGTTCTCGAACAACAACTTCGTCCTGGTGGATGCCCAGGGCAAGCGCTACGTGGTCACCCGCGGACGCTATCCCGCGCGCTTTGCCTGGCGCCAGGCGAGCAAGCCAGCGTCGAGCGGATGTTTTACAGCCTTCCCAACGGCGTGAAGCCCGTCTCGGCCCAGCTTATCCTGGGCCGGGGGGCCGTGGGGGAAGCGAAGCTCTAGCCTTCGAGCTCTTTGGCTTTCTCGGCGGTCTTGTTGGCCATCTCCGTCTTGCCCAGACGCAGGAAGATGGCCGCCAGCTCCCGGTAGCCATCGGCCGTGGCCTCGAGCTTGAGAGCTTTCTGGAAGTTGAGCACGGCCAGCTGGTCCTGCTGGCTGTGGACGTAGGCGCGAGCCACGTTCAACAGGTGCGGAGCGCTCTCGGGCAGGCGCGCGGAGATCTCGCGATAGAAACGGACCAGGCCGGAGGGGTCGGAGCCCAGCTTCTCGATGGCCAGATCGCGCAGTTCGGCGTTGTTCGGATCCTCGTAAAGACGCTCGCGTAGCTCGTCCAGGCTGGCCTCGGAGTCGACCGGGGCCGATGCGGACGAAGCGGGTTCGATGGGCTCGGGCTCTTTCACGGCCGGACGCTCGACCTCCACTTTGGGCTCGGGCGGCTTGATGTCCAGCGCCTTCGAGGGCGGCTTGACGCTCGGCTGCCGAGGAGGCTCGACGGCCTGGACTTCTTCGACCGGCTCCTGAGAGGGCTCGGGCTCCTGAGCCACGCCGGCGTGCCGCTCGACCTCCTCGAGCAGGCTCACGTCGGGGACGCTCTGGCTCCAGAGCTGCAGAATGCGCAGCAGCTCGTGGCGCGCCTCGGGCGAGTCCTCGATCTCGATTCGCCGTAGAGCCACCAGCGCGGCTTCCTGCGGACGTCCCGCAAGCTCGAGCCGACGCGCCATCTGGCTGAGCTTCTGCAGGCTTTCCCGGGTATCCGACGGGCGGGGGAGTTTGAGGAGCAGCTCGTTGACCGACCCCGATTCGAGCACGGTGTTCATCAGCGGCGCCCAGCGCTCGTCGATGCGCGGTTCAGATGCGATCATAGACTCTTCCTCATCTTCCTCGGACTTGTCCTCGGCGGCCGGCGCGGCCGCCTCCTCCTGACTCTCGGGGGCCTTCTGGCCATCGCTGATCCAGGAATCATCTTGCTCGGGCTTCTCCGGGCTACCCAGCCAGTCGGAAATAACCGGCGCGGGCGCAACCTTGACCTCGGCGACCACCTCAGGTGGCTCGTGCTCGGCGGAATCCGGCGCGCTCTCGGCGCCCGCGGCCTCGGCGGCCTGCTCCTCGGCCAGGCGAGCCTCTTCCTGACGCGCCTCCTCGGCGGCCCGCTCCTCGGCAGCCTTCTCCTCGGCGGCCCGCTCCTCGGCCAGGCGCTCCTCTTCCTGACGCGCCTCCTCGGCGGCCCGCTCCTCGGCGAGGCGAGCCTCTTCCTGACGCGCCTCCTCGGCGGCCCGCTCCTCGGCCAGGCGCGCCTCTTCCTGACGCGCCTCCTCGGCGGCCCGCTCCTCGGCCAGGCGCGCCTCTTCCTGACGCGCCACCTCGGCGGCCCGCTCCTCGGCCAGGCGAGCCTCTTCCTGACGCGCCTCCTCGGCGGCCCGCTCCTCGGCCAAGCGCGCCTCTTCCTGACGCGCCTCCTCGGCGGCCCTCTCCTCGGCCAGGCGAGCCTCTTCCTGACGCGCCTCCTCGGCGGCCCGCTCCTCGGCCAGGCGCGCCTCTTCCTGACGCGCCTCCTCGGCGGCCCGCTCCTCGGCCAGGCGAGCCTCTTCCTGACGCGCCTCCTCGGCGGCCCGCTCCTCGGCCAGGCGTGCCACTTCCTCGGCCTGGCGCGCCTCCTCGGCAGCCAGCTCCTCGGCCTGGCGAGCCTCCTCGGCCTCTTCCGCGGCGCGGCGAGCCTCTTCGGCCGCCTGCTCCTCGGCTCGACGGGCCTCCTCGGCCTCCTCTTCGGCCTTGCGCGCCTCTTCGGCCGCCTGCTCCTCGGCTCGACGGGCCTCCTCGGCCTCCTCTTCGGCCTTGCGCGCCTCTTCGGCGGCCTGCCGCTCGGCGCGGCGGGCCTCCTCGGCCTCCTCGGCGGCCTTACGGGCCTCTTCCTCGGCCAGGCGGGCCTCTTCCGCCGCCTTACGAGCTTCCTCGGCGGCGGCTTCCTCGGCCTTGCGAGCCTCCTCGGCTTCCTCCTCGGCTTTCCGCGCCTCCTCGGCGGCGGCTTCCTCGGCCTTGCGCGCCTCCTCGGCTTCCTCTTCGGCCCGGCGGGCCTCCTCGGCAGCGGCCTGCTCGGCCTGGCGGGCGGCCTCGGCCTCCTCCTCGGCCGCCCGGGCCAGCTCGGCGGCGGTGAGCGCTTCCTCTGCCAGACGCTGCTCCTCGGCGGCGGCGCGCTCCTCCTCGGCCAGGCGCGCATCCTCGGCGGCCCGGGACTCCTCGCTCACGCGAGCTTCCTCGGCGGCACGGGCCTCGCCGGCCAGGCGCTCCAGCTCGACCAGACGGGCCTCCTCGGCGTCCTCTTCCTCCTCCTGCTCGGCCTCGAGCTGGCGCGCCTTCTCCAGACGTCGATCGGAAGACTCTTCCTCGTCGGACGGCTCGCCGTCGTCGATCAGCACCTCGGTCGGGCGGATCGCGCCGGGCCAGGCCTGACCGGGCTCGGCCCACTTCTCCATCAGCTCGAGCGCCTCGGGATGCCCCGGCTCGAGCCCCAGCAGGCGTCGCAGCGTCACGCGCGCGGCCGCCACGTCGCCGCCGGCCTCCTGGCGATGCGCTTCGGCCAGGTGGATGCGCGCAGCCTCCTGGCGCGCGGCCGGGTCGGACCCGAGCTGCGAGTGCAGCGTCTCGGCCAGGATCAGCAGCAGCGGCGACTCGGCCAGCAGCTCCGTCAACACGGCCACCATGCCGAAGACCTCGCCGTAGCTCTGGTGGTGCACCAGCACGCCGCGGAACGTCTCCATCAAACGCCCGCTCTCGTCGTTGGCCAGAGCGATGCGTCCCAGCTCGCGCAGCGCCGACAGGCGCGACGGGTCGGCCAGGACGGCCTTCTGCAGGAGCTCGGCCGCCAGGATGGCTTTGTCCAGACGGGCCAGCACGCGGCCCATCCCCTCGAAGCCGGGCGCCTCGCCGCCTTTGGTCTCGGAGAGCAACCGGTAGAAGGCGATCGCTTCCTCGTCGGCACCGCGGTCGAACGCTGCCGTGGCTTGCTGCTCCACGTCGCGCACCAGGCGCGGGTCGAGCCCCAGCGCGAGGCGGTAGGAGTCCACCGCCTCGTCGAACTTCTCCAGGCCCTGCAACACGCGGGCCAGGGCCAGGTGCGGCTCGGGCTGGTGCGGATTGATGCGCACCGCCAGCCGGGTGGCGTCCAGAGCCGCCTCGGTGTCCTGGGCCAGCATCGCGGCGCCCGCCATGCGGGTCAGGTAATGGCTGTCGTTGGGCTTGATCTCGCTGGCGCGCCGGTAGGCGTTGACGGCCTCGGGATAGCGCTGCATCGCCTCGTAGACCAGCCCCAGGTTATAGGCGGCGTGGTCGGCGCGCGAGTTGATGCGCAGCGTGTCGATGTAGTACTCGCTGGCCCGCTGCAGGTCTTCCTTCTGCTGGTAGGCCTTGGCCAGGCTGAAGAGCACCTCGGCGTCGTTGGGACGCAGCTCCAGGCCCTTCTCGAGCGAGGCCACCGCGGCGTCCAGGTTGCCCAGTTGCAGTGCCAGATAACCCATGCGGAAGTGCAAATCGGCGTTGGCCGGATCCGACTCGACGGCGCGCCGGTAGTAGCCCAGCGCCTCGTCGAAGCAATACTGCTCCTGGCGGCAGCCCGCCAGCCCGGCCAGAGCGGCCGGATTGTCGGGCTCCTGCCGCAGAACCTTTTGCAAGCGGGCTTCCGCCAGATCGTGCCGGCCCTGCTTGAGGTAGATCTCGCCCAGCGCCAGCAACGAGGGGATATGCTCGGACTGCACCGAGATGACCTTCTCCAGGTGCCGCAGCGCCAGCGCGAGCGCGCTGGACTTCTGGGCCAGCACGCCGATCTCGTAGTTGACGTCGACCGAGTCGGGGCGCGACTGCAGCACTTTCTGCCAGGTCTTGAGCGCCTGCTCGTTCTGACCCAGTTGCCGCAAGATGCGGGCCGACAACTCCAGCGCGTCGAGGTTGGTAGGATCCTGGGCGGTGACCTGTCCCAGCGCCTCCAGCGCCTGGGAGAGCCGTCCGAACACGCGTTGAGCGCGACCATAGAGAAAATTCAACCGCGAGTTTTCGGGAGCGAGCGTCAGCTCCCAGCGGAAGTGCTCCAGGGTGTTCTCGGTCAGTTTACGGTAGCCGGCGGCCTGGGCCGACGTTTGGAGTTTGAGGGGGAGCTTCGGCTCCAGCTCCAGAGCCTTTTCCCAGTCGGCCACCGCCTCTTCGTATTGGGAGGACTGAGCCTTCGTATAGCCATGGTGAAGCCAGCCCAGCCAGTAGGAGGCATCAGCCGCCAGGGCCTCCTCGATCAGGGGACGAGCTTCCTCGTGCTTGCCCTCCTGCTCCAGGGCCATGGCCTTCTCCACCAGGGTCTGCGCGGGTTGTGAGGTCAATGCAAAGACCCAACCTTCACGCCCGGAAAGTTCCCAGCAAAACGCCGAGGATCCTTCATCCGGAGAAGCCTCCCCCGTCCAGCACCAGGGCCTGGCCGTTGACGCCCTGGGACTCCGGCAGACAGAGCACCAGGACCAGATGGGCGACCTCTTCGGGGGTAAACAAACGGCTCTGGGGATTGGCCTTGCACAGGACCTGCATCGCCTGACCCTGGTTCATGCCGGTCTTTTGCATGATGCGCTCGATGGAGACGCGCGTCAGCTCGGTGTCCACGTATCCCGGACAGACGGAGTTGACGGTGACGCCCCGGGCGGCGGCCTCCAGGGCCACGCACTTGGTGAATCCGAGCACGGCGTGCTTGGAAGCCGAATAAGCCGCGATATACTTGGCGCCGCCCAGCCCGGCCACGGAGGCCACGTTGACCACGCGGCCCCAACCGCGCTCGTACATGCCGGGAAGACAGGCCTGGGTGCAGAGGAACGTGCCCGTGACGTTGATGCGGAAGATGCGCTCCCAATCATCCAGCGACTGCGAGTGGAGGGGCGCCGAGAAAGCCACGCCGGCGTTGTTGATCAGGATATCGATGCGGCCCCACTCCTCTTGCACCTGGGCCACGGCGGCGGCGATCTCCTCGGGCCGCGAGACGTCGCATTGCACGGCCACCGCCTGCGAGCCGGCCTGGGTCAATTCGCGGGCCACCTCGTCGATCTCGGTCAGGGTCCGCGAGGCCACCGCCACGCGCGCTCCCTCGGAGGCCAAGGCGCGCGCGACCGCGGCCCCAATGCCGCGGCCTCCGCCCGTGACCAGGGCTACCCTGTCGCCCAACCGCATCCCGACGCAATTCGGGGGGCTCGCCCCGGCCGCCTGCCCGAGGAAGGATTTTCTTCACGCCCCGTGCGTGATACTCTAAAGTCCATGAGAGTCCTCATCGCTCTGACCCTCTTCCTCGTCGGATGCTCGGCGCCGCCGGCTCCTTCGCCCACCCCCAGCGCCACGGCCCCGCCGCCGCCGCCTCCTCGGACCGCCGCGCCGCCCCCCGCGCCGGCTCCCCCGCCGCCGCCCACGCCCACGGACGAGTTCCAACCGGCCTCCGTGCCGACCGACCACATCCACACGGTGCCGCCCATCAACGTCGGCCCTTAGAGGCTAACGCAAGGCCAGGCCCATGACGCTCATGGCGGAGGGCGCCAGGTCGTGCAACGTCTCGCGCGTGATAGTGGAGTTCTTGGGCAGGGCCACGTTGGTGAACGGATCGGCGATCTCGCACGTGATCCGGAGCTCTTTCTTGAGGAAAGCGTCCAGCCGGCGCAGATGCGCCGTTCCCCCGCACAGGATCACGAGGGCCACCGATTCCCCTTTGTAGGTGGCTTGAAAGTAGTCCAGCGAGCGCTTGAGCTCGGTCACCAGGCGCGTCAGCACCGGCTGGATGGCCGTGTAGATGCTCTTCACCGCGGGGGGCGCCGGGGTGCCGTCCAGCAGCACCTCGCCCTTGGACTTCTTCAGCTTCTCCGCCTCGTCGAAGGGCAGGTTGAGGTTGTTGCCGATGGACTGCGTAAGCGAGATGCCCCCGATGGGGATGGTGCGATTGTGGCACAAGACCCCCTCGCGGAGGATGTTCACGCTGCTCTGAAAGGCTCCCAGATTGACCAGCGCCACGTTCCGCTTGAGCTTCTCGGGCGCGCAGATCTTGAGCGCGCGCCGCAGCACCAGCGGCTCGAGGTCGATCGCCTCGGGCTGGCACTGGGCCACCTGAATGACCTCTTTGGCCTTGCTGATGATCTCGTTGGGAGCCGCGATCAGGAGCGTCTCCATCTGCTTGGCGTCGATGTCGCGCAGCTTGATGCCGGTGACCTGCGCCTGCGAGACAGGATAGGCCAGGTAGCGCTCGGCTTCGAAACGGATGGCGTTGGGAAGCTCTTTCTCGCTCATCTTCACCATCGTGATGGGGCGGATGACCACCTGGCCGCCCGTCACGGCGCTGACCAGGCGCGTTCCCAACGGCAGGCGGGCCGCCGCCATCAGCTCGGCCACCGCTTCGCCCAGCGAGTTGACGTCGACGATGACGCCGCCCTTCATCGCTTCGGGTGGGGTCGGGATGCCTCCGATGGTCACCAGCTCGACGCCGTTCGCCGTGGCGCGCACCTGCGCCACTTTGAGCGTGGCGCTGCCCAGGTCCAGGCCGGCCAGGGCCTGGGTCCGGCTGGTGCCAAACATCTTCCCCAGGAAATTCATTCGCCAACCCCTCCACGAGGGGAATACGAGGGTGGAAGATTCTTCACCTCTTCACGTCGAGGTCCCGATTGAGGCGATTCGCGGCCGGCTCGCCATTGGAATCGAGCCGGCCCGGGTCGGCCCCGCGCTCGAGCAGCAGGGCGTAGGGCCCCGGACACAGGTGGGCGACCTCGGCGGCCCGATGCAACGGCGTTTGCCCGCAGGCACCCACGTGGTCGATCTCGGCCCCGGCATCGAGCAAGAGACGAACGATCCGGGTGCGCAGCTCGTCCTCGCGGCCGTAATCCATGGGCTCGACCGGGGGGAGGTTGGTGCCCGCGCGCTGCTTCTCCGACCAGGCCCGAGCCTGCGCGGCCATGTGGGGCGGCGTGACGACCAGGGCGTGAAAGAGTGGAGTAAAATCCAGGTGATCGGTGGGGTCCACGGGGGCGCCCAGGGTCAGCAACATCGTGACGACCTCGGGCCCGCCCGAAGCGGCCGCCAGGTGCAGGGGCCGGCGCTCCTGCCGATCCGCGGCCCCGGTCCGGGCTCCGCGCGCGAGCAAGACCTCGACCACGCGGGCGTGTCCGCATTCGCAGGCGGTATGCAGAGGCGTGCGTCCGAGCACGTTCTCGCCCTCGATGCGAGCGCCGCAATCGAGCAGCAGCCGCACGGTCTCGTGATGACCCATGCCGGCCGCGAGGTGCAGCGGGGTATTGCCCATGTCCACCGGGCTCTCCAACACCCCCGGATGGGCCTGCAGGAAGCTGCGCACCCCGGCCGGGTTGGACCGGGCCAGAATCAGGAGGCGGAGGGCTTCGTGCACAACACGGCCTCGAGCTTGTCGCCCACGGTGTTGAGGACGCCGGCCGCCAGGCCCGCGAGCAGCGCCAGCAGCACCACCTCGCACGGCAGCACCATCCAGCCCGGCAGCGAAACGGTGAGGAAGGGCGCGGCGGCGGCCCGGAAGCCCCCAAAGACCAGGGCGCAGCCCACGGTGACCAGCACCATCTTGGCCAGCGTCAGGCCGCGGTGGATCCAGTTCATGCGCCGCTCCGCCGCCGAGCGAATCCCGCGCGCCTCGGCGCGCTGCGTGCCGGTGAGCGCGCAGGCGGCCATGGCCACCAGCAGCGCGTAGTCGGTCGGGGGATAGGCGGGCGGCTGCGGGCCTCCCGAGCCCACCCCGGCCACCAGCGAGAGGACCAGCAGCACCACCGAGCCGCTCACGATCAGCTCTTCGACCCGGGTGCAGGCCACCCGGTCGGTGTCCTCGGGCTCGAGCTCGGGCAGTCGCAGGAAGCACCACACGATGGCGGCCGCGGGCATCCAGAAGGCCAGCAGACTGTCCCCATACGACTGCGGAAACGCCACCAGGAAGAACCAGGCCACGGCTCCCAGCACGAGCGCCGGTAGATCGGGTGGGGTGATCCAGTCGAGCACGCGGGGCAGGGCAAAGAAGGTGATGTTGCCCATCTTGACCAGCTCGGCGCGCTCGAGCATCACCTGCCGGCGGCGTCGGTAGCCGCGCATGAACTTGAGCAGCCCTTCGCTCGGGGGCGGCACCTTCAGGTCGGCCAGGTCGCGCAGCTGGGTGTAGACGGGCGACTTGTGCAGCCACTGGTTCTCCCGCTCGCCGGCCGCCAGCGCCAGCACCAGCGTCAGGACGGGGAAGGCCCAGGGGCCCGAGGGGACGACCTGCAGCCGGTCAGCCGTGGCCGCGAAGAGCGCCAGCAGCCACCAGACCCAGGCGCCCGACTGGTTGAGGGTGAAGCGCCGCCCCGCGATCAGGGCCAGGCCCGCCAGCCCGCAGCCGTAGGCGTAGCCGGACCACGGTTTCTGATTGACCAGGGGGAAAAGGTGATAGGCGTTGCGCTCGGCCAGCGCCAGGCAGTAAGCGTCGAAACCCAACCCTGCCAGGAAGCCCATCAGAAAGCCGTCGGATACGCTGAAGCGCAGTCGGTGCCGGGGGGACAGCACGAAGACGGCCGGCAGGGTCAGCACCGCAAAGCTGAGGAAGTTGGCCGCCGCCGCGGGCCAGCCGGCGCCCGTTCCGGTCAGCAGCCGCACGAGCGGCACGCCCAGCGCGCCCACGACGGCGCCGCCCAGCATCAGGCGGACGCGCGTGCCGATGCTCAGGGTTGCCCTGGGAGCGGCCAGAGTGCAGGCGGCCAGGCTGAGGAGCAGCCAGGTCAGCATCGGTGCCATCCCTCGGGGGAGCTTCACATAGCTCGACCCACTTCCAGCC
>JBDHVW010000131.1:0-18311 GCA_039809865.1 Vulcanimicrobiota bacterium | reverse complement strand
CTCCACGGCGGCGGACGAGAGCCACGTCCGGGTCACCGTGAGCGACGACGGTCCCGGCATGGAGGAGGCCGTGCTGGCCAGAGCCTTCGAGCCGTTCTTCACCACCAAGGAGGTCGGCCGGGGGACGGGGCTCGGCCTGTCGGTGAGCCGCGAGATCGTGACCCGTCACGGAGGCAGGCTGACGGCGGTCTCGTCTCCCGGGCAGGGGGCCACCTTGACCCTGACACTCCCAATTCCCCGATAGTCCTTTACATTTCGTCCACAACTGTTTACAAGCATGGTCCTTCGCGTATCCCTCAGGTTAGCGACGGGTGTTAGTCTGCGCCAATGAAACCATGCTATAGTTTCGGAAGGGATGAGGGTGGCGATGCGTCGGGGGCTGCACGGGGTCATCATTCCCACGGCGATGTTCGTGGCCATGTTTGTGTTGCTGCTCTGCACCTGTCTTCTCGCCAGCGTTTCCTACAATTTCGGCCTGTCGCTCGGCTCGGTGGAATCGACCGAATTCCGCTATCTCAGCCTGGGCGCGACCAATGAGCTGCTGTCCGACCTCAATGCCGGGCTCGACCCCCGCACCTTCACCAGGGACAGCCCCCGGCGCGTCACCAACGAGGGGCGCATCATCGAGAGCTGGGTGGAGCCGCTGGACGGCGAGTACAAGAAGGTCCTGGTCGTCTCCCAGACCTACAAGAGTGGCGGGAGCAAGCCGGAGGTGGTCAAACGGCTGTCGAGCTTCAAGGAGCAGACCCTGGCTCGCGTTTACACCAACGCCACCGACACCGACGTGTCCAGGCCCGATCCCATCTTCTACAGCGATCTCTCCGATTCGGGCGCCTGGAGCGTGCTGCCGAATGTCCCGAAGATGCGGTATACCGACGCCGGGGTCCTGGAGTCGGTGCCAGGTGAGGTCGCCGGCTCCATCCCGTACATGGCCGGCGCGCCCGATGGGTCCCTGTATGCCCTCTACGTGCCCGTGATGGACGGCTGGCAGGACCGGCCGACGATGATCTTCGTCCTGCCCATCAAGCAGGGCGAGCTGGCCCTCAAGACGGTCGTGAGCGGCGGCAACCAGGGGATGACAATCGGCGACCTGCAGCCGATCCTGCAGGTCCTGATCGACTACGCCTCCGAGGTCACCCTCAGCAAGGGAGCAGTCCCGCTGAAGTACTCCCACGTCGACAATGCCTGGAGCGCTCTCCCCCCGATTCCGAACATCAACATCGTCAACGGTCAGGCCCAGATCGACGCCGGAAATTTCAAGCTGAACGGCGTTGGCGGCCCCCCGGTCGCCTGGGATGGCGGCGGGGCTGCAGCGGTCTACATGAAAGGCCAGGATGCGATCCTCCAGATCAAGGACGGAGCCGACAGCTGGGAAGCGGTGACGCCCCCGGGGCAAGATATCACCCTCCTCGCGGCCGACCACAGCGGAACGCTGTATACCCAGACCGCCAACCTGCAACGCGTGGGGCTGGGCTATCTGGTCAACATCCTGTTCGGCAACCTGACCGGGATCTACGCCAACACTCCAACCTCCAAGCTGCACAAATACGAAGAGCGGAAGTGGACGGCCATCCCCGACCCGCCCGCCCGGTTTTACAACGACGCGGGGCAGCTCGTGGACGACCCTTATCCGGGCACGCGCGGCCCCACGCTGGGCGGCATGGTCGGCGGGGAGCCCGGAGAGGTGCTGGTGGTCAACCGCCCCAATCGCGCGGGGCTGGCGGATACGGTCTACAAATTCAAGGATGGCGTCTGGGAAGCGGTTCCCCCGCCCCCCAACTCGCACTACGATGCCTCGGGAACGAAGGTCGACGATGGCGGGGTGCCCAAACGCCTCGAGCTGGGCGTGGGCTCGGATGGACAGGTGATCGTGCGCATTCCCTCCGCCAGCGGCTCGGATGCGATCTACCTGCAGAACGAGACCACCTGGGACCTGCTGCCGCCCGTGCACGCCGAAGGCGGGGGATTCGTGCAGGCCCTCTCTCAGATGTCGGCCGGTCAGAAAAAGGACGGCAGCGGCAAAGGCACGTTCCGCGTAAAGGCGACCTACTTCTAGTGCGCCGCCGGGGCTTCACCATGATCGAGATGATGTTTGCCATCATGCTCTGCAGCGTGGTGCTGATGGGCCTGCTGGGAGTGCTGAGCTCGATCCTGCGCTACCAATCCGAGGGGCGTATCTACGACAAGGTCAGCGTGGCCGCCAACGAGGTCTTCGGCCAGGCCGGCGAGGCCCTGAGCAAGGATTTCGAGCGGCCGCTCGTGCCCGACGTGTTTCCCCCGGGTCGCCAGCCACTGGCCAGCCTCGAGGGGGTGTCCTTCGAGGTGGTGGAGACCACCGAGCGCAAAGATCTCAAGCGCGTCGACCTGACCCTCTACTGGAGCGACGGGCGCAATATCGAGCATCACAAGTCCATGACCACAAAGTTCCTGAAAGAGAAATGAGGAGGCAGCGGGGCGTAACCCTCATCGAGGTGATGGTCGTGGGCGCATGCTTCCTGGGATTGCTGCTGGCCATCTGGCTCATCTATGAGTCCACCTTGAGGGCCGAACGCCTGATCACGCTCAAAAGCGACCTCGACCGCACTCTCATGACGTCCGTACGGCAGGTGGATGCCGCCCTGAAGTCCTCGCGCCTCTTGCAGCCAGCCGATACCACGGCGCCCGTGCCGGTGGAGAGCATCGAATTGGAGCCTCTGCTGCTGGACGCCAACGACGAGCCCGTGGTCACGGCCGAAGGCCTGCCGGAGCTGGGAGAGCCGTTCACGCTCGCGTTCGAGGGCCACGAGCTGGTGCGCAACGGGGAGCATCGGCGCGTGCTGGGCAACTTTGGTGAGAGCGGCTCGGTGAAGTTCCTCCGCAGGAGCAAGACGATGCTCGAGATGGCCGTCGTCATCGAGAAGGTGGACCAGCGGGGCCAGAAGACCACCCGCGAGATGACGTTTCCCTTCCGGCTGTTCAACCAGTGAGAGCGCGCCCCCTGAGCTATCACGAGCTGCACGTGTGGGCCTTTCAGCTCAAAGTGATGCTGGCCGCCGGAGTGCCGCTGGTCATCGCTCTGCGGTCCATCGCGCGCAGTGAGATGGTCGTGATGGCAGGCGTCTGCAGCCAGCTGGCCCAGAAGCTCAGCGAGGGCCACTCTCTTTCCGGCGCGATGCGCTCGCAGGAAGGTGTCTTCAGCCCCTTCGTGGTCAACCTGGTGCTGGTGGGCGAACAATCGGGCAAGCTGATCGCTGTCCTTGACCGCATTTCCTCACGCTCGGCCCGGCGCGACAAGATGCGGCGGGCCGTGCTGGGGGCCATCGCCTACCCGGCCGTCCTGGCGGGAGTCTCGGTCGCCATGTCGCTCTGCATGGCCATCTTCATGTTCCCCAGGCTGCTGCCGTTCCTGACCGGACTGGGCGTGCCGCTGCCCTGGCCCACCCGGGCGCTGATGTGGTTCACCGAGAACCTGTCCCCGTTGCTCCTGGCCTTCACGATCGTGGCGGCCTACTCGGGGCGGGTCCTGGCCTCGGGGACCAGCGGCTGGGCCACCCGTCTGCGAAGTTGGGTGATGTATTACGCCCCCGTCATCGGCAGCCTGAACGTGGACCGGATCTACGCCGACACTCTGGACGACCTGTGCCTGCTGGTGGAGGCCGACTGCGACCTGGTCAAGGGCTTGAAGACCCTGCGGGTGGATTGGCCCGAGTTCGGGGACCGGATCAATGCCTGCGTCGAGCGGGTGACCACGGGTACGCCCTTCAGCGACGCGGCCCACGCCAGCGGGCTGTTCCCGGACCGCTTCGCCCTGCAGGTCCGAACGGCCGAGGAGACGGGCAAGCTGGCTCCCATCTTCCGGTTGCTGTCGGACTCGCTGCACGAGACGGTCACCCTGAAAGCCGAGCAGATCGTGCAGCTGATGGAGCCGGCCATCCTGACGGGGATGGGCATCGTGACCGGCTTCGTGGTCGTGGCCATCTTCATGCCCCTCTACGGCATGGCCACCGCCGCCCTCTAGTGACCGGAGCGGGAGCCCTCGAGGGTGTCCAGGGTCCAGTTGCGGCCCAGGTAGCCGCCCATCTCCCAGCCGAGCTGGCCCACGACCAGAGCCCCGCCGAGCGCGCCCGTGACCGCGCCCCCGACCGCGCCCGCGGCCATGCCGAGCCAGCCGAGGCGGTGGGTCAGGTGACCCAGGCCGCAGGTGAAACGCTCGATGCCCTGCAGGCCCTCGCGCGAGTGCGGTCCGTGCTTGGCGTCCACGCGGGCGTGGAAAGCGTCCAGCGTCCCCTGACCCGCTCTGAAACCCAGATAGGCTCCCAGACAGGCTCCCCCCACCGCGCCCGCCAGGCCCGCGCCCAGCGCGCCGCACAGCTTGCCGGCCACCTGGGCGGCCCGGGCCGCCAGCAAAACGCCGCGCGAAGAGTCTTTGCGGGGGTAGAAGGCGCGCACGCGCACGCCAGCATCCTCGTGATGGGCGTGAGGGACGGCGTCCACCCCGTGAGCTTTCACATCGGGACGACAGCGCAAGAAGCGCATGAAAGCCATCTCGCCGCCCTCGCGCAGCCCGTGCGTCTTGATCGCATCGCGGGCGTACTGGCTGCAGGTGGGGGTATAGACGCAGCAGCGGCCGCGGTTCTGATTGAACTCGCGACTGACGTAACGCTGGTAGAGCGCGATGGGCGACATCGACGACAGTGTAGCAGGAGCGACCTGAGATTCATGTTACAAATTGGCAAACGGACCGCCGGGAGCCATGCCTATACTGCGGAGCATGTTGACTGCAATTTCGAACACCAATGTGTCCACTCTGCCGACCCGTACGAGCGCTGCCGCTCCCGCGCCCCAGGAGGGCGGTGACAAAGTCACGCTCGGCCAACAGCCCGCCGACGCGCCCAAAAAGTGGACCATTCTGGTCTACTCGGCCGCCGACAACAACCTCAAGAGCTTTATGACCACCGACATGGACGAGGCCGAGCGCGTGGGCTCGGACGCCCAGACCAACATCGTCGACCAGTTCGACCACGGCGGATCGGTGGGCGCCAAGCGCTACCTGATCACCCAGAACAACGAGAAGGGGATCAACAGCCCCCCGGTCGAGTCGCTGGGCTCCATGAACATGTCCGACCCCAAGCAGCTGGCCAGCTTCATCAAATGGGGGATGGAGAAGTATCCGGCCGAGAACTACATGCTGATCATCTCCGACCACGGCGCCGGCTGGAAGGGCGCGGCCCAGGACGAGTCCCACAACGGCTGGATGACCCTGCCCGACATCGAGCAGGGCTTGAAGGAAGCACGCCAGGCCACCGGCCGCAAGATCGACGTGCTGGGCTTCGACGCCTGTCTGATGGCTTCGGTCGAGGTGGCCCACCAGCTGCGCGAGGAGACCGACTTCCTGGTCGGCTCCGAGGAGACCGAGGGCGGCGCCGGCTGGCCCTACCACAAGATTCTGAACCCCGAGATGCTGGCCGACCTGCAACTGCAGCTGACGCAGCGGCTCAACCTGAGCCCCCGCGAGCTGGCCGGCCACGTCGTGAAGACGGCCAAGGGCGCCACCAACGACCTGCCGACGATGGCGGCGATCGATTCGAGCAAGGTTCCCGCGCTGACTCAGGCGGTGGACGGGCTGGCCGCGGCCATCCTGACCACGCAGACCCCGATGGGCACCCTCAAAGGTATCGCTCAGAGCACGCAGGGCTTCACCGACTATAAAGATCTCTACGACTTCGCCGACCGCGTCAACAAGAGCCGCGACATCAGCGACCAGGCCCTCAAGGAGGCGGCCGCCAACGTGGTCGGCAAGACCCGCGAGGCCGTGATCTTCGAGCAGCATTCGAGCGGCTTCCCCAACGCCCACGGGCTGACGGTAGAGCTCTCCCCCACTTTCGCGCTGTCGGAAGAGCGCGGCGATGCCTACGGCGACCTCAAGTTCGCCCAGGATACGCGCTGGGCGCAGGCCGTGGAGCGGATTTCGAGCGGGGCTCCCCCCGCCTCGTCGGGCTGCTTTGGCTAATTTTTTTTCGGCCGGTAGGGTTTTCGTCCCCGGTGCATAAGAATAGGCTGATCCTGGTTGTCCGTCGTAGTTTTCACGTCGATAGCCTCATCGAAACTCAAAGGAGGCTATCATGGCCTATCAAGACAAGACCCTAACCTGCAACGATTGTCAGCAGTCGTTCGTCTTCACCGCTGGTGAGCAGGAGTTCCACGAGTCCAAAGGATTCACCAACCAGCCGGGCCGTTGCCCGGAGTGCCGCGCGGCCCGCAAGCGTGCCGGCGGTGGCGGCGGCGGCGGTTATGACCGCGGCGGCGGCGGTGGATTCGGCGGCGGCGGCTTCGGCGGCGGTGGTGGACCGCGCGAGATGCACCCGGCCAC
Organism: Vulcanimicrobiota bacterium; assembly: GCA_039809865.1. Lineage (GTDB taxonomy): Bacteria > Vulcanimicrobiota > Xenobia > Xenobiales > QWHO01 > QWHO01. Next base: position 11,962 of record JBDHVW010000131.1, on the reverse strand, counting down.
CTGCGCCGAGTGCGGCAAGCAGACCGAGGTTCCCTTCGTGCCCACCGGCGCGCGTCCCGTTTACTGCCGCGACTGCTTCTCCCGTCAGGGTGGCGGGGGCGGTGGCCGCGGGGGCGGAGGCAACCGTGGTGGTGGAGGTGGCCGCGGAGGCCGCGACCGCTACTAAGCTCGCTTGGTTATGGGAAAGCCCGCTTCGGCGGGCTTTTTTCATTCCCCGACGAAACGACCCGCATGGACATTCTGAGCTCGCCCGACGCTAACTCCCTGCACGCGATCCGCGCCACGTGGTGCGATCTGGGCAACCAGATCCGCTGCAAGGGCGTACATAAAGACTCGATTGGGGACCACTTCGAGGTCTTCATCGCGGCCGGGGCCCAGGGGGCGCCCGCCACGATGGATACCGTGCTGCCCGATACCGGCCTCACGCCCGTGGGCGAGGTGGCCCTGGTCCCCGACTGGAACACGCTGCGCGCGCTACCGTTCGCGCCCGGTCATGCCCGCGTGATGTGCGACATGCAGCTCGACGGGCGGCCGTGGGAGCTCTGCCCGCGCGAGCTGGTGCGCCGCCTGCAGCGCGAGCTTCAATCGCAGCACGGGCTGACGATGACCGCGGCCTTCGAGAACGAGTTCTACCTGCTCAAGCCCGAGGGGCAGCTCATCGAGCAGAGCAACTTCGCCTCGACCTACTCGCTCAACCGCAACCGCGCGTTCCTCGACGAGCTCATCGGCATGCTGCTGGCCCAGCGGATGGGCGTGCAGCAGTTCCATGCCGAGGCCGGTCCCGGGCAGCTCGAGATCTCCATCCACCACGCCGGCGCGCTGCACGCGGCCGATCACCAGGTGGCGGTGCGCGAGACCGTGCACGCGGTGGCCGAGTTGCACGGCCTGCGCGCCAACTTCCTGCCCAAGCCGTTCGCCGACCAGGCGGGCAGCGGCTGCCACCTGCACGTGGGTCTGGAGGACCAGGACGGCAATTCGCGTCTGGACAAGCCGATTGCCCGCTCGTTCATGGCGGGCGTGCTGGAGCATCTCGACGCCCTGCTGGCGATCACCGCGGGAATTCCCAACTCGCACCTGCGCCTCGTGCCCAACTCGTGGAGCGGCGCGTTCCGTTGCTGGGGCGTGCAGAACCGCGAGGCCGCCCTGCGCCTGCCCGCCAGCCCGGGCCATTTCGAGCTGAAGGCCGTGGACGCCACCGCCAACCCTTACCTGGCCGTGGCCGGAGTGCTGGCCTGCGGGCTGAACGGGATCCACCGGCAGCTCGAGCTGCCGCGCCCGATCGAGGTAGATCCTTTCACCCTGCCCGAGGCCCAGCGCCCCCCGCGCTTGCCGGTGAGCGCCACGGCGGCCCTGGACGCCTTCGAGCGCGACCCGGTGCTGCCCAAAGCCCTGGGAAACGCCGTCACGAAGGCGTTCGTCGCCATCCGGCGCGCGGAGATCGCCACCCTGGAGCAGCTCGGGCCCGAGGGCGAGGTGCGGTTGCTGAGCAGCCGCTACTGAGGTGGCTCGGGCGAAATCAGGCGTCCGCGCGCTGACCTGCACATGTCCAGGCCAGGAGTGGGACAATCGCTGCGTCCGCGCGCTGGCCTGCACATGTCCGGGCCACGAAGGGGACGCTCGGGGGCGAAGGGAGGCGAGATGGAGCTGACCGGGTACCGGCTGGTAGACAGCCATTGCCACCCGATCTGGCGCGAGGACCCCGCCGAGCTTAGCTCCGCCTTTACCGAGGCGCACCAGGACGGGGGGCATGCGCGCAATGGCCTGTTCTACCGGCGGAGCGTGCGGGATCTGAGCGAGTTGCTCGGGTGCTCACCAGCGGAGTGGCCCGAAAAACGCCAGGCGTTGCCGCGCGAGGAGCTTTTCGCCCGCTGCGTGGCCGGCGTGGACGAGCTCTGGCTGGACGACGGCTTGACGCCCGACCGCTGCCTGCCCCTGGACTGGCACGCGCGCCACGTACGCGTGCAAAGACTGGTGCGCATCGAGCAGGTGGCCGAGGGGCTCTACCGGGGCGAGCCGTTCGCGACCTTCCTGGAGCGCTTCCTGAACGCGCTCGAGGGTGCCTTTGGCCTCAAGAGCATCGTGGCCTACCGCACGGGTCTGGAGGTGGACCCGTTGGCGGACGGGGAGACCGCCTACGAGGCCTGGGTGGGCGAGCGCCTGGCCCTCAAGCCCCTCAACGACCACCTGGTGCGGCTCGCGCTCGAACGAGGCAAGGTGGTGCAGTTCCACACGGGCTTCGGCGACCCCGACCTGGACCTGCGCACCGCCAATCCTCTCTGCCTTCGCCCCCTGATCGAGGCCCACCCGCGGGCCCGCTTCCACCTGCTGCACGCCGGCTGGCCCTACTGCCGCGAGGCGGGCTACCTCGCCAGCGTCTATCCGAACGTCCACGTCGATTTCGGACTGGCGGTGCCGTTCCTGAGCGTGGCGGGTATGCGCCGCGCCGTCAGCGAGCTGCTGGAGCTGGCGCCCCTGTCCAAGCTGACGTGGTCGAGCGACGCCAGCAAGATCCCCGACCTGTATTACCTGGGCGCCCTCTGGGGCAAACGCATCCTGGGCCAGGTCCTGGACGCGTGCGTACACGACGGCGATCTGACGGCCCGCGAGGCGGAGGAAGCCGCTGGCTGGATCCTAGCCGAGAACGCCCAACGCCTCTACGCTGTGTAGGCGCGCCTTCATGGCCTCCAGGAACGTCTTGTTGCACTCCTCCTCCAGCACGCCCCCGAGCACCTGCTGGGCCACCTGCGAGCGCGGCACGAGGTCACAAGCGCGCACATCGATCTGGTTCCAGCCGATCGACTTGAGATAGGGGATCGAGCTGCCGTAGACCACCAGGGGGATGCCCGCCCACAGAATGGCGGTCTCGCACATCGGGCAGGGCTCCGCGGTCGTGTAGAGCGCGCAGTCCTTGAATGGGGACTCGCGGTCGAGCTGGCTCAGGGCGTCCATCTCGCCATGCCAGATGGGGCTGTCGACCGTGTGGTTGCACCCCGCCGCCAGCACGCGCTGCGAAGGGATGTGCACGATGACCGTGCCGAACGGCGCGTGGGGATTGCCCTTCCCCATCTCCAAAGCCTGCTCCATCCAGTGCTCATGCGATTCCATCAGCGCTTCTTCACTCCCCGACTCTCGACCGCACGGCTTTCTGGGCCGGGCCGACGGAATCCATCCCGTCGAGGCTAGCAGGAGGAGCTGAAAAATGTCTGCGCAGGATCCTGCCGTCCCTTGCCGTAAAGCCCGGAAGCGCCCATGGACCTCATGAAAAGCGGAACCAAGAGCCTTCGCAGTCTGGACACGGTTCAGGCTCTTTCGTCGTTCCGAAAGGCCGCCTCCAGCGCTCTCCGGCGCAAAGACCGCAAGGCCGAGGCCGCCGCCCGCAATGCCAGCTCCGAAGCCGCGCTGGTGCTGGGCAAATGGGTGCTGGCCGAGCAAGAAGCTCAGCAAGTGCTGGAGATGGCCGAGCTGGACAACGAGCTCTGGGCCCGCGCCTTCTATAACATGGGCGAGGTGATGGCCAGCCGGGGCGACCCCGAAGCCGCCTGGAATCACTACCAGCGCGCCCTGGAGCGCAATCCCGGCGACTTCCTGCGCAGCCAGGCCATCTGCCGCCTGGCGGCTCTGGCCGGCCGCACCGGATTGGCCAGCCACGCGCGGGATCTGATCACCGAGGTGCTGCAGTCCATCAACCCTCGCAACCACGAAGAGCGCGAGCTGTCGGCCTCGCTCTACAACCAGTTGGGCCTGTGCCACCTGCGCCACTCTCAGCTCGGCCACGCCGAAGAAGCCTTCCGGGCGGCCATCGCCAGCCTCAACGGCAAGCCCAGCCTCGAGGAAGCTCACGCCCGGCGCTACCTGGGCGTCACCGCCAGCCTCCGCGGGCGCCATCGCAGCGCCCTGGAGCTGCACCTGTCGGCCCACGACCTCTTCCAGAAGGCGGGCTGCCGCTACGGACTGGCCCGTACCTACGAGAGCATCGGGCGCACCTACCTCGTCTTCAACCGCCTCGAGGAGGCCCTCTTCTGCCTCAAGCGCAGCGCCACGATGTGCGAGAAGCTGGGCGCCGAGGCCGAGCTGGCCACGATCTACGGCAAGCTGGGCCACGTCCACTTCGTGCGCGAGGAGTACGAGAAGGCGGCGGCCTACTTCCGCCGCGACCTCAAGACCGCCACGCGCTTCAAGAACGACTACGCGCTGGGCTTTGCGTTGCGCAACCTGGGACGCTGCGAGGCGGCCCTGGGCCTGATGGACGCCGCCGTGGAGCACCTGCTCGAGAGCCTGATGCAGTTCGAGAAGGTGCGCGACGCCCTCAACCTCGGACGCGTCCAGATGGACCTGTGCCAGGCCTACGCCCGTGCCGATCGCCTGGAGGAGGCGCGCCAGGCCTGCCTGGGCGCCCGCAGCCTGATGGCCCAGCTGGGGATGGACCGCGAGGTCGCCTATCTCAACCTCCTGATGGCCACGGTGGCCCGCAAGTCGGGCCAGGAGCGCCAGGCCGAGAAGCTCCTCAAGGGCAGCATCGAGCAACTCGGCTCGAGCCCCGCCTGGCTGGCGGAAGCCTATTTCGAGATGGGCGAGCTGTATCGCGCCAGCAAGCCGAAAGCCGCGCTGGAAGCCTATCAAAACGCCTTCCGCACCGTGCGCAAAGCCGGGCTGGCGCGCGAGGAGGGGCGCTACCTGGCGGCCCTGGAGCAATTCGACCCCAGCGCCCTCTTCGTCACCCTCATGGAAGACGTGGCCGACAAGGTTTAGTTTCCTTTCAGGCCCCTGATTCATACTGCTCCCGAATAGAGAAAGAACGTATCTACCGGGAGGCTCCATGCAGGTCACGCAGGCAATTCACCACTTCAGCGCCCCCACCCGCGCCCAGGGCACGGCGATCACCGCCTATCCCAGCAGTCCGGACGTTGTGCAGTGGTCGAGCGAGAACTCCAACAAAGACACGCTTCCCAAGATGTTCCGCAACTCGGTGGCCAGCTCCCCCGATTCCAAGTATCTGGGCAAGAAGGTGAACGACAAGTACGAGTTCGTGACCTACCGGCAGGCCCAGACCCAGATTCACGACTTCGCCTCGGGCCTCATCAACCTGGGCGTGCAGCCGGGCGACCGGATGGCGTTGATGTCCCAGAACCGTCCCGAGTGGGTTATCGCCGACATGGGGGCGATGCACACCGGAGCCATCTGCGCGCCGCTGTATTTCAAGGACGCCAACGAGGTCATCGCCTTCCAGCTCAAGGATACCGGAGCCAGCGTGGTGGTCGTGGACAGTGACGACACGCTCAAGAAGGTGGTCGCGGCCGAGGCCGAGCTTCCCAATCTCAAGCACATCATCTGCATGGAGCCCACCCAGCTGACCTCCACCAAGAACCTGGTGCAGTGGAGCGACCTGGTCACGCAAGGCCACAACGACATCGCCAAGAATCAGCCCGAGATCGAAGCTCGCGTGGCGGCCCAGAAGGGCACCGACGTCGCCAGCATGGTCTACACCTCGGGCAGCACCGGCGTGGGCAAGGGCGTGATGCTCTCGCACGTGAACTGGACCTCCAGCGTGGAGGGCGTTTCGCAGCTGGCCACGGAAGCGGGGGCTTTGAAGCCCTCGGACGTGGAGCTGAGCTTCCTCCCCCTGTCGCACATCTTCGAGCGCGCGGTCTACTACTCGGTGACCGCCGCCAACGCCGGCATCGCCTACGCCACCTCTCCCAAGTCGGTGAAGGGCGACATGAAGCTGGCCTCGCCCAGCATCGTGCCCTGCGTGCCGCTGGTGCTCGATACCATCGCCGATGGGATCAAGGCCGAGGGCGCCAAGCAGACCGGGCTCAAGAAGAAGATCTTCGACTGGTCGCTGCAAGTCGGCACGAAGTCGTTCGAGAACCAGATCGCGGGCCGTCCCAACGGCTGGTGGCAGGGGCTCAAGCAGACCATTGCCGACAAGCTCGTGTTCAACAAGATTCAGGACAAGATGGGCGGCCAGATGAAGCTGTTCATCTCGGGCGGAGCCCCGTTGAGCGAGGAGACCGCCAAGTTCCTGGGCGCCGTGGGCGTGCCGGTCTCGGAGGGCTACGGCGCCTCCGAGACGCTGGTGCTGACCGCCAATCCGCCCAACGCGCCCCGCGCGGGCTCGGTGGGCAAGCCGCTCAAGGGCGTGCAGCTGCGCCTCTCGGAAGAGGGTGAGATTCAGGCCCGCGGCCCGATGATCATGAACGGCTACCTCGGCCTGGACGAGAAGACCAAGGAAAACTTCACCCCCGACGGCTGGTACAAGACCGGCGACATCGGCAAGGTGGACACCGACGGTTACTGGTACATCGTCGGCCGCATGAAGGATCAGGACGTGCTGCTCTCGGGCAAGAAGGTCCAGACCGGGCCGATCGAGCAGCTCTTGAAGACCAACGACTACATCGACCAGGCCGTGCTGTGCGGTCACAAGCGCGCGGTGGAAGGCGCGGTCATCGCACCCAGGTGGGAGGCCCTCGAGAAGTGGGCTGCCTCCCAGGGCATCGACACCAAGGATCGGGCGGCCCTGGTGGCCGACGAGCGCGTCAACAAGCACTTCAAGGCCGAGGTCAAGAAGACGTGCAAGGACCTGTCCGACTACGAGCAGGTCAAGGTGGTCGTGATCTCCCCCGAGAGCTTTACCGAGACCAACGGGATGGCCACCACCGGCGGACTCAAGATCAAGCGTCCCGCCGTGCTCAAGCATTTCGAGGCCCAGATCGAGGCCGCCTACAATCGCGGAAAATCTTCCTGAGCCCATCCGGAAACAGGGGAACTTTTCGAGGGGGTCGAGGAGTTTCAATTCCGAGGGGAGTATTTATGCTTTGCGCAGGATACTCGGAGCGGGTCACGCTCCTGGACCTGAGTTTGAGAGGGTGGGTGTTAACAGCAGATGGGGAATATCTTCGATATACCCTCGGCCAAGAGCGCGGAGCCGGCCGAGTTCGCCGCTGCGTCAGTGGATGACGAGAACAAGAAGCTGACCAAGAAGAACTTCGAGCTGGCGCGTGCCCTCGCCGCCGCCCAGCGCCGCATCGCCGAGCAGGAAGAGCTGATCGAGTCGCTGCGAAACCGGCACTCTCAGTGGGTCGAGTCGGTGCAGGGCGACCTCAACTTCCTGTGCGGCGAGCTGGTCGAGGCCGGCGAGGCCTGGCGCTGGTATCAGGCCAGCGCCCCCACCAACGGACGCTATGCCGAGGTGCAGAACCACCTCGAGGCCAAGCTTCAGAACGGCAACATGCTGGACGTTCCCGCCGAGGAGGGTTAAGCTCACCGCGGGATGCGCGTCTCTAAAGCCCCCCTCGCGGCGGCGCCGTGGTTCGAGCGGGATCCGCGTCGCTGGCGGAGCGCCCCGCTCACCCGACGAGTTGGTGGACCACGCCTGAGCTGTAGTAGCGCTGCAGAATCAACTCGATCAGATTGGAGCGGCGCAGGTCGACCGGCGCCAGGTTGACCACGGGCATTCGAAGCTTGTCGGGGCGGGCGGCATCTTCCTCGCCCCGGTGGCCGCTCCCATTCACTTCCACGGCAAAGAACCGCGACCGGCCGCTACCACCGATGGCCACATTCATGTCGACCCGGCAGCGACCGCTCCTGGTCTGAATCCGCACCTGCGGAAAGAAGACCATGGGCTCGGGCCGCTCTACGTAGAGGGTGGGCCAGAGCATCCCCGTCAGACAGATCGTTCCGGTAGCGTCCACAATGGGATAGTTCTTCCACCCGAGTCGCGCATGGCTGATGCGGCCAAAGGTTCCGCCAAGCTCGCCGACCAGCAGCCAGCAGAGTGCCTCTTCAGCCGAGTCGCATTCAGCTCTCCGCGCAAAGAGCTCGAAGTCGGGTCGCCTCAAAAGACAGTCCGCGAGCCCTCTGCACTCGGGATATTTGACGGCTGCCGTGTGGATGCGGGCGTACATGGAAACCTCGCGTTTTGGCGTGTGGGCTGAGGGTGACCGGCCGAAACGACTGAGGAAGCCTCGGGGTAATTCCAGCGAATCGAGCTCAGCGTCTGGAAGCCCGAACCGGTCCACGCTGCAACGCAGTGCTCGAGCCAGGCGAAACGATTCCTCCGGGGTCGGAAGAGCCTGCTCTCGCTCGAAATAGGAGATCTGGCGTTGGGTGATACCCGACGCGCGCCCCAGTTGCTCCTGGGTGAGGCGAGCGGATTTGCGCAGCTCGCGAAGCATATACCCGAACGACGGTGGCATAGCTCCATCATCGCCCCGCGAAGTTAACGGGATGCTGCCAGGAGATTGCCCCGTTCTTTCCGCAAGCTTGCCAAAAGATGAACTTCAGCCTCGCCATCCCCCAGTACTGGCAGAACCCTCAGGCTCTGCAGGGCTTCTTGTTTCGGGCCGAGACCCTCGGCTTCCAGGGCGCCTGGACCCAGGAGCAGATCATGGGCCGCAGTCCCATGCTGGGGCCTCTCGAGCTGCTGAGCTTCGCGGCCGCCAACACCACCACCATGAGATTGGGATGCGCGGTGCTGCTGGCTCCGCACTACGCGCCGCTGCACCTGGCCAAGAGCCTGGCCACCCTGGACGTACTGAGCCAGGGGCGACTGGACGTCGGCCTGGCCTCGGGCGGCCCCAACCGGCAGCTGGAGGCGTTCGGGATCACCCGTGAGGGCCTGATCACCCGCTTCAACGAGACCATCGAGCTGATGAAAGCCTGCTGGACGCAGCCCCGCATCGACCACCACGGCAGGTTCTACCAGCTCCGGGACGGCGCCATGGAGCCCAAACCGGTGCAACGACCCCATCCGCCTCTGTGGTACGGAGGCAGCGCCCGCCCCGCGGTGGAGCGCGCCGCGCGCCACGCGGACGGCTTCATCGGGGCGGGCTCCACCACCACGAAGAAATTTCGCGAGTGCGTTACGATTCTGAAGGACCACGAGCGGAAGATCCCCATCGCCAAAAGGGTCTACGTCACTCTGGACGACGACCTCGAGAGGGCCCGCAAGTCCATGGACGAGGAGCTGCACCGCCTCTACAGCATGTTTCGCCTCCCCAACCTGCTGGAAGTGGCCGTCTACGGGCCGCCGGAGGCCGTGGCCGAGGGCTTGCAAGAGGTGGTGGACGCCGGCGCCGAGATGATCCTCCTCAACCCGCTCGCCAACGAGCTCGATCAGATCGAGCGCCTGACTCAGGAAGTGCTTCCCCGAGTCGGCAGGAAACCGGCTCCCCGAGAGTAAGGTGCGGGCTCGATGAACGCGAGCTTGATCACTTTCGAGCGAAGCGCGTTGCCGCTTCCGGACCGCCGGGAAGGCAAGGTTCGCGACAGCTATGCGCTTCCGGACGGCAAACGACTTTTCGTCACCACCGACCGCCTCAGCGCCTTTGACAGAGTGCTGGGCTGCGTGCCCCACAAGGGCCAGGTGCTCAACCAGCTGGCCGGATGGTGGTTCGAGCGCACCGGGGATATCGTCCCCAACCACATGCTGAGCCTTCCCGACCCGAATGCGCTGATCGCCCGCGAGGCCGAGCCGCTCAGCATCGAGATCATCGTGCGCGGCTACATCACGGGCGTCACCGAGACCTCGCTCTGGCACCGCTACAGCCTGGGCGAGCGGACCATTTACGGGCACACGCTCCCCGACGGGCTGGAGAAAGACCAGCCGCTGCCCGTGCCGCTGATCACGCCCACCACGAAGGGCGGCGCGACCGGACACGACGAGCGCCTGACCTGCGACGAGGCGCGCGACCGCGTGGGCGAAGCGACCTGGAGCAGAGCCTCCACGGCCGCCCTCCAGCTTTTCCAAAGAGGCACGCAACTGCTCGAGCAACGCGGGCTCACGCTGGTCGACTCCAAATACGAGTTTGGCCTCCTGCAGGGCGAGGTCATCCTGATCGACGAGGTGCACACCCCCGACAGCTCGCGGTTCTGGGAGAACGGCGTCAACCTTGACAAAGAGTTCGTGCGCAAAGCGTTCGCCGAGCAGGGCTACCGGGGGGACGGCGAGCCCCCCGAGATGCCGCCCGAGCTGTGGCAACGCGCATCCGAGCTCTACATCAGGATCTACGAGCAGATCACGGGCACGAAGTTCGTTCCCGGCGAGCAACCCGCGCAGGAGCGACTGCTGCGCAACCTGGAGGGCTGGCTGTGAGAGTGGGCGTCGTGATGGGCTCGCAGTCCGACTGGGATACCATGCGGGCGGCCGCGGAGATGCTCGAGCAGCTCGGAATCGAGCACGAGGTGCGCGTCGTCAGCGCGCACCGCACTCCCGATCAGCTCTTCGACTACGCCGAATCGGCCCGGGGACGCGGGATCAAGGTCATCATCGCGGGCGCGGGCGGGGCCGCCCACCTGCCGGGGATGATCGCCGCCAAGACCAGCCTGCCGGTGCTGGGCGTGCCCGTGATGTCCAAAACGCTCAACGGCGTGGATTCGCTTTTGAGCATCGTCCAGATGCCCAAAGGCGTGCCGGTGGGCACCCTGGCCATCGGCCCGGCCGGGGCCGCCAACGCCGCGCTGCTGGCCGCCTCCATCCTGGCGCTGCAAGACGAGCCCATTCGCAACGCGCTGGAAGCGTTCCGCAAGAAGCAGACCGAGAGCACGCTGGCCATCGGAGACCCCCGATGATCGTGGGGATCCTGGGCGGAGGGCAACTGGGACGGATGCTGGCGCTGGCCGGGATCCCGATGGGGCTCGAGTTCCGCTTTCTGGAGAAGAATCCCGAGGCCGTGCGCGGGCTGGGAGAGGTGTTTACCGAGTTGGAGCCGTTCGCGAAGGGTTGCGACGCGGTGACCTACGAGTGGGAGAACGTCCCCGTGGAGCAGGTCCAGTGGCTCGAGGAGCGGCTCCCCGTCTGGCCTGGCTCGCGAGCGCTCGAGGTCTCGCAGGATCGGCTGCGCGAGAAAGAGTTCCTGAACGGGCTGGGGATCGAGACCGCGCCCTTCAACACGGGCCGCTTCCCGGGCATCGCCAAGACCCGCCGGATGGGCTACGACGGCAAGGGCCAGCGCCGGGTGAATGCGGCCGACGAGGTCGGTCCCGACGAGATCGTCGAGGACATCCTGACGTTCGAGCGCGAGGTGGCCCTGCTGGCCGTACGCAGCCGGCAGGGGGAGATCCGGACCTACCCGTTGATCGAGACGACCCACCGCGACGGCATCCTGGTCAAGGCCGAGGCGCCCGTGGCCGAGGTGGCGCCGGATTATGCTCACCGCATCATGGAAGAGCTCGACTACGTGGGGGTCATGGCGCTCGAGATGTTCGAGGTGCAGGGGCGCCTGATCGCCAACGAGATGGCGCCGCGCGTGCACAACTCGGGTCACTGGACGATCGAGGGAGCCTACACCAGCCAGTTCGAGAACCACCTGCGGGCCGGGCTGGGCTGGCCGCTGGGTCGCACCGAAGCGCGCGGGCACGCGCTGAGCTTCAACTTGATCGGAGAGCTGCCCGATCCGTCCAAGTTTCCCGAGGGGCACTATCACGCCTACGGCAAAGCGGTGCGCCCGGGCCGCAAGGTTGGGCACGTCACCATGATCGACGCCAAGGTGCAGCATGTCTGACAAACCGCGCGAGGAGTGCGGCGTTCTGGGCATCTGCGCCCCCGGGCAGGACGTGGCCCGCATGGGCTTCTTCGGACTGTTCGCCCTGCAGCACCGCGGCCAGGAAGCGGCCGGCATTGCGGCCACGGACGGCACCGCCATCCGCATCCACAAAGGTCTGGGGCTGGTGGCGCAGGCCTTCGACGAGGCCTCGCTGGCGCCGCTCAAAGGTCCGCTGGCCATCGGGCACACGCGCTACTCCACCACCGGCGAGCCGCAGCTGCGCAACGCCCAGCCGTTCGTGCTGGAGACGAAGCACGGCCCGGTGGCGGTGGCCCACAACGGCAACCTGATCAACGCTGCCATGCTGCGCCGCGAGCTGCTCGAGAACGGCATCGGGCTGCAGTCCTCCTCGGACACCGAGGTGCTCATCATGATGCTGGCGGGCGCCCCCGGAGACACCTGGGAGGACCGCCTGCGCG
>JBDHVW010000130.1:0-18428 GCA_039809865.1 Vulcanimicrobiota bacterium | reverse complement strand
CGAAGGCCGGACCGTAGCGGCCCCAGCGGCTCATCCGGCGCAGCTGCTCCATCTGGCTGCCACTCAAGATCTTGCTCAGCTCGCGAAAGGCCTGATCGTGCTGCTCTTTGAGCTGCCGCTCGCCAGGGCCGAGGATCTGGCGGATCTCCGCCTGCTGGTCGGAGCTCAGATCGAGCGCACGAACTTCCAGCTCGAGGGGTGCCTGGGCGGCTCCCGGCGCTACAAGGAAGGCTACTGCCATCAGTGTACCCAGCACAATGCGCATAAGAAGCTGGTTCGGTTCTCCCCCAGAGCGACCCTGCAGGGAAGCCGCCGGCAGGTGCAAAAGCCCCCGCCCATGCCGACCCTGTTCACGCGCATCATCGCCGGGGAGATCCCCGGACGCTTCGTCTGGAAGGACGAGCATTCGGTGGCCTTCATGTCGATCCACCCGCTCAATCCCGGCCACACGCTGGTGGTTCCCCGCCAGGAGGTCGACCACTGGTTGGACCTGACGCCGGAGCTGGCCCAGCATCTGATGCTGGTGTCCCAGTGCGTCGGGAAGGCGCTTCAGAACGCCTACCAGCCGGTCAAAATCGGACTCATGATCGCGGGACTCGAGGTCCCGCATACGCACCTGCACGTGGTGCCGGTCTACGAGGCCCACGATCTCGATTTTGCGCGCGCCAATACCTCGGCCACCGCCGACGAGCTGGACAGGAGCGCGGTCGAGGTGCGCGACGCCCTGAGGGTGCTGGGCTACTACCAGGTCTCGGATTGATCTCCGAGCTGCTGGCGCGCCTGGCGGACGGCGACGAGGAAGCCAATGAAAGCCTGCTGGAGCTGGCAGCCCGGGGCGAGCTGACTTTCCCCTCGGAAGTCGATCCGGACGTCGTGGCCCGGCTGGGAGGCCGTTTCGTGCGCGAGCCCCTGTTGATCCGGATGGGGCTGTTCTTCTGCCTCAAGGCGCTGGGTCCGCGGGCCGCCCCCGCGCTTCCCGGCCTGCTCGAAGCCCTGGAAGACCCCCGCAACGATTGCCGGACGCAGGCTGCCGAGCTGATCGCCGAGCTCGGGGAGCACTCCCGGCCGGGCGCGGCCGAGTTGCTCGAGGCCCTCCAGGACGAGGGGCGCGAAGACGTACGCGACTGGGTGGCGCTGGCCCTGGCTCGCTCTGGAGCCGACCTGACGGGCCTCGAGGACCATCCCTCGCCTTACGTGCGTGAAGGGGTGCGCCTGGCGAACGCCCAGCGCAACAAGTAATACACCATCCGCGACCAGGCCGCCTCGTCATGCGCCTCGTCGCGGCCCACGCGCAGTTCGGTCGTGACCCCGCGCCGCACCATTGCCTGCCGAAAGCTCCGGTTGAGCCTCAGGAAGTCGGTGTCCATCCCCTCGGTGCCGCACGAGAGGAAGATCTGCAAGTTGCTCGGGGGGCGGGGGAACTTCTCCAGCAACTCCTTGAAAAAATGCCGGCCGGCGGACATGCAGCCGGCCCGGGCAAAGACTTTCGGATGCCGCAGCGTGGTGTAGAGCGCAGCCACCCCGCCCGCGCTGGCCCCCGCGATGGAGGTGTTGGCCCGGTTGGGCCGGGTGGCGTAGTTGCGGTCGATGAACGGCTTGACGGTGTCCACGAGGTAATCGGCGTGAATGTCGCCCAGGCGGTGCTCGTATGCCTCGTCGTCGCTCCAGCCGCAATATTCGCGCAAGCGCTGATCGGAGTGACAGACCGCCACCAGAATCCCTGGAAGGATGATTTTGTCCGCCAGCAGGCGGTCCATGGCCAGGTTGATGCGCCAACCTCCACCACGAGCATTTGGCTGATCGAAGACGTTCTGACCGTCCAGCAGATAAAGCACGGGATAACGCCGCGACTCGGTGTAGCCCGGGGGCGTGTAGACCAGCAAACGGCGCCGCCGCAGCCCGCTGGGCCCGTGCTCGAAACCATAGTGGGCCCAGAGGGACCCTTCGCCCCCGTTCCAAACAGGAGTGGCGCTGGCCGTGACGGGCTTGGGATGCGTTTTTCCCATGAAGACCGGGCCTTTCTTACCAGGGGGGGGCTCTCCTGCAGGTTTTGCGCCTGGGCGCGCTAATAGAGTTGGGCGCGGGCGGTTCGCGAAGCAGCCCGAGCGCAACTCATCCTGAGGTTGACCGCGTGCGGAGAATTCTTTTCCTGCTGTTGCTCTTGTTGACCGTCGCCCGGGCCGAAGAGGTTCCGGGCGAGCGCCTGCGCGCCGTCGGCAGCATCGAGGGCAAGGTGAGCGTGTTTACGCCCGCCAAAGGTCGCACGCTGGCCTCGATGAAGGTAGAGGGCATCGACGCCGACGTCAAGCGCGTCATCATCCACGTCAGTCCGAACTGCAGCGGCACCATGGGGCTCTTCTTCGACGGTCGCCCCGCGCGTGGCCAGTATCTCAGCAAGCTTCCCACCAACAAGCCTTTTTATGTCAAGGTTATCGGCGTTGGCACGGTCGATCTGATTCCCGTCTACAAGTAGCTGATATCCCTGATGGCGTTCCAGACCGAAGAACAGCGTGAAGAGCTGCTAGAAGAGCTGCACAAGCGGGTCGATCTCAATCCCCACGAGGCCTTCGCCCTGCTCTCCGGCATGCATCCGGCCGATCAGGCTGCTTTGCTCGAGGACCTCGACGTGGAAGACCGCGAGGCGGTGCTCCTCTCGTTGACTCCCGAGGAGACGGCCGGGCTGCTCGAGTACATCGACGAAGAGCCGCGCCGCATCTTCGTGGACGCACTCGAGCCCGGTAAGCTCTCGCAGATCCTGTTCTACGTGGACGAGGACCTGGCGGCCGACATCGTGGCCGAGCTGCCCGACGATCAGGTCGACTCGGTGCTCGCGCTCCTCACTCCGGAAGACCGCGAGACGGTGGAGGAGCTGCTCGAGCTGCCCGAGGAGAGCGCCGGGCGCTGGATGACGCCCGACGTCGTCTTGCTCGAGCGCAGCTGGAGCGCCGCCGAGGCCATCGACTATCTGCGCCGCGAGGGTCCCGACTCGACGCACCCTTTCTACCTCTACGTGGTGGACAAGAGCCAGCACCTGCAGGGTGTCCTGTCGATGCGGGCGCTCATCACGGCGGCTCCCGACACGCTGCTCGAGAAGCTGATGGCCACCGACGTCATCAGTGTGCCGGTCTCGCTCGACCAGGAGGCCGCCGCCGAGAAGCTCCGCCACTACAACCTGATGGCTCTGCCCGTGGTGGACGAGGACGGCTGCCTGGTGGGTGTCCTCGAGGCCGACGACGTGCTGGATGTGCAGGTCGAGGAGGCTACCGAGGACATCTACCTCCAGGCCGGTATCAACGCCGACGAGACGCCCTACACGCCCGTCCTCACCTCGCTCCGGCGCCGCGTGCCCTGGCTGCTGATCAACCTGACTTTCGGCTTCCTGTCCGCGCTCATCGTGAGCAGCTTCGAGGGCACCATCAGCCGCGTGGCCGCGCTGGCCGCTTTCATGCCGATCATCGCCGGCCACGGGGGCAACACCGGCTCGCAGACGACCACTCTCATCGTGCGCGGCATCGCGGTGGGCGAGATCCACCGTCGCGACCTGGGACGCATTTTGCGCAAAGAGCTGACCTTCGGGATCTCCTACGGCTTGATAGCCGGAATGCTGAGCGGTTTTCTGGCCTTCATCCTGTCGCATAACCTCTGGTTGGCGGTGATCGTGGGCGTGTCGATGATGGGCAACATCATCCTGGCGGGGCTGGCCGGCTCGCTGCTGCCGCTCGGAATGCACGCCCTGAAGGTCGACCCCGCGCTGGCCTCCACGGTCTGGCTCACGACCATCACCGATTGGCTGGGCTTCGTGCTGCTGCTGGGGTTGGGCACCGTGTTCCTGGCGCACTTGACGGGATAGTAGGAGTTGCCGGGTGGCGAGGGCGAACGAGGGAGGCCTGAAAGCCACTGTGCACGGAAAGGGGACCCCGATGGCCCAGACCAAGTCCAAAGCAGCCGCCCCCAAGGCCGCTGCGGCGCCCGTCAAGAAGAACGCCGCTCCCAAGAGCAGTACGACCGTGCCGGTGCTCTCCGAGTCGGCCCGCCGCAAGCTCGATCACGACGCCGAGCTGCTCGAGCGGGCTCTGGAGGAGGCCCTGTTGAGTGACGCCATCCATTCCGCCAAGCGGGCGCTGGACGAGCTGACCCAGGAGACCCGCAACATGCCGCACGAGCGCCGCAGTGGCATGCGACTGCGCGAGAAGGCGCTGCGCGTCGAGAACGCTTTCAATCGCCTGCGCGCCCTGCGCCGGGGAGAACTGCTTCCCGCCGCCATTCCGGAGGAGTGACCCGCTGAGGGGCTGAATTAGTCCTGACTGCCGCTTTTCAAGGCGGCTCCCGGATTGGGCGGAATGGCACGTTTCATCATCAGAATGCTTCTCCTGGTCGTCCTCGCCCTCGGCGTGCTCTATGCGCTCCAGCTGAGGGCTCCGGGCCCCCCTTTGCCTCCCGTCCTGGACCTGCCCCAGCACACCGTGCGCATCGCGCTCGAGGGGCGCCCGGCCGATCTGCCCATCTACTCGCTGCACCCGTTGTTCTCGGACAAGGTCAATCTGGACATCCAGGTGATCGAGCAGCCGGGCGAGCGCTGGCGCCTGCTGGCGGCCGGCGAGATCGATCTGGTGGTCAGCACGCTGGACGAGTTCGCGCTGGCGGTGCCGCGCTACAATCCCGGACAGATCATCTTCCCCGTGGCCCTGAGCATCGGCTCCGACGCCGTCGTGGCCCACGCCAAGACCCCGCCGGGCGAGCTGCGCGTGGCCTACGTCAGCGGTTCCCCGGGCGAGACGATGATGGCCCGGCTGGCCGCCCGCCCCGACCACCCCTACGCCGTGGTGCCGATCTCCGCCCCCGATGCCAGGACGGCCCGCGCCTGGTACGAGTCCGGCCAGGTCGGCGCCGTGGCCACGTGCGAGCCCTATCTCTCGAACTATCTCGCGCACGGGGACGAAGCCCTGATTCGCACCACGCCTGAAGAGCCCATTACCCAGGTCTGGGTCGCCTCGCGCCAGTCGCTGCTCAGCCAGCGCCTGCCCCGCGTCAATCGCCAGGACCTCCAGCAGGTGGCCGACGCCTGGTTTCTCCTGATGGCCCGCCTCCAGGCCAAGCCCGGTCTGGCCGTGGGGGCGATCGCCCGGGACAACGAGATCTCGGTGGAGGAAGTCGAGAAGTCGTTCCTCGGGCTGAAGTTCTACACGCTGAGCGAGGTCGGCGCGATTACCAGCCCGCAACTCCAGTCGCAACTGCTCGAGCTGGCCACGGACGGCGCGCTTCGGGGGGCTCTGAATGCCGTCAAGCCTGGCAGTTTCGAGGCCGACATCGACCTGTCGATCCTCGACGACCTGCACGCCCCCGAAATGCCGGCTCCCACTCCCGAGGCCTCCCTCTCGCCTTCGCCCGAGCAAAGCCCGCTGGTGACGCCCTCTCCGCTGCTCGAGCCCCCGGAAGACGACAATCCTTTCTCGCCCACGCCGATGCATTCCCCATGAAGATTTTCGAGACTACGTTTCCCCGCCCATTGGGCGAGTACGAGCCCGACGCGGCGCTGGTGGCGCTGCTGCAGCCCGGCTCGTCGGCCCCCGTGCGGAGCGACGACGCGATTCGCGGGTCCATCCGCGCGCTGCTGCGAGCCGGGGGCTTCAAGCCCAGCGGCCGCTCCAAGCCCGCCTCGGAGTATCTCGTGCGCGCCTCGGGAGAAGGCAACCTCGGCTCCATCAACCTGGCGGTCGACGTCTGCAACGTGGTCTCGCTGCACAGCGGCCTCCCCATCACCGTCGTGGACATCGACCTCGCGCGGCCGCCGTTTCACATCGAGGTCTGCCCGAAAGGAGCGAGCTACATCTTCAACCGGTCGGGCCAGGAGCTCGATCTGGGCGGACTGATTTGTCTGCACGACGCCGACGGGCCGTGTGGCTCGCCCGTAAAGGATTCCCAGCGCACCAAGACTCACGCCGGCACGCTGCGCACGCTTTCGGTGGTCTGGGCTCCCGACGAGCTCGCGGAGGACGCCACCCGCTGGTATCACGAGCTGCTGCGGGCCCGAGGCGCGCAGGTTACCGAGCGTCCCGAGTAGAATTTTCCCGTCAGCGTGGAGCTTTCGCAACCGCACGAACCCGAGACCCCCGGTCTGGTCGTCCCCGCAGGTCCCCTCGACCGCGACGGCCTGATCCTGCGCGACGAGGTCTGGAGCGGCGAGACCGAGGAGTTCCTGGACCGGCTCATGGTCGGTCCCGGTTTGCGGGTGCTGGCTCTGGGGTCCGGACTGGGCTTCGATCTCCCCCGTCTTTCCCGCCGCGTCGGACCCGGGGGCGAGGTCTACGCGCTGGAGCCCGACCCCCGCCTCGCCTTCGAGTCCCAGAAGCTGGTCGACTCCTTGCGCTTGAAGAACGTGCGCGTCCTCAGCGGTCTGGTGGCGGCCGCGCTCCCCCCGGGCCCATTCGACGTCATCTTCAGCAACTGGTTCCTCACCCAGATCGACAACGTGCCCTCGTTCTTACGCCAGCTCCGCAACCGCATCAGCCTGGACGGCCGCCTGGGCGTGCTGGACCTCTACCCGAGCGGCCTGCGCCTCTTCCCCGAGGCACCCGCGCTCGAGCGCGTGCTGGTCGCCGTGGCCTCGCAGGTGGGTCAGAACTTCTGGCTGATGGGCCGGCTTCCGGCTGCCCTGGTCTCCTCGGGGTTCCTGCTCGAAGGCGCCTGGCCGCGCCAGAAAGCCGAAGTACCCGGCTCGCCGACCTATCGCTGGGTCGAGCGCTTCTTGCTGGATGTGGGTCCGCGCCTGGTCTCCCAGGACCTGCTCGAGGAGACGGAATGGCAGACGCTGCTCGACGAGTGGTCGAGCCGCCGGGTCGACCCCTCCACGCTGCTCTTCTCGCCCCAGCTGGTCGGGATTATCGGCCGCGGACTGTAGCCCAGTCTCAAACCTGGCGCGTGAACTTTTCGCCGTAGACCGCGCCGGCCCAGGCGATGCAGAACACGATGACGCTCAGGATCACGGCTTTGCCGAGGTTGAACGGCATGTAGTTGTAGGGCGTCCACAGGCCGGACAGGTGCACCAGCAGAACCGCGATGACAGCCGCCACGGCCGGCTCCATGATGCGCACCTTGGGGCTGACCACGCCCACCATGAACGCGCCCAGGAAGTAGGTGATCACGTTGATGAGCACCTCGATCAAGAGGCTGCCGTGCATCGTGCGTGAGAAGAAGGGGAAGAGCAGCAGGATGTTCTGGGCCACGAGGAACGAGCCCAGGCTCAACCACACCCAGGTGAAGGAGAAGGCCTGAAACTTGTCGGTCTTCATGCTGACGCCCGTGACGGGGTCGTCCTGCATTCCCGGAGCGGTGATGATGGTCGCCTGATCCGTCGTCGACTGCCGAGTCCCGATTGCCAACTCGCTTACCCCTCTTGTGCGCGGAGCCTATTTGCGAGCGTGCTCGCATCCCGCGCCAGCGTGGATTATAGCAGAATTCGACCTCGCTCGCAAACAGGAACCTCCGCGCAACGCGCTTGCGGCTAATCCTCCAGCGTCGAGGTATCGCCAATCGGCAGACCCAGCTCCTGGGCCTTGAGCAGCCGGCGCATGATCTTGCCGCTGCGCGTCTTGGGCAGGCTGGGGACGAAGTCGATCTCATCCGGACGGGCGATCTTGCCCAGCTCCTTGCCCACGTGGTCACGCAGCTCGTCGGCCGTGTTGTCGTCGGGCGTGAACCCCTGCTTGAACACCACGAAGGCCTTGATGGAGTTGCCCTTCACCGCGTGCGGCTTGCCGATGCAGGCCGCCTCGGCGACGGCCGGATGGCTCACCAGCGCGCTCTCCACCTCGGCGGTGCCCAGCCGGTAGCCGCTGACCTTGATCACGTCGTCGATCCGGCCCACGACCCAGATGTATCCATCCTTGTCCTTGCGAGCGGAATCGCCGGCGCTGTAATACTTGCCGTCGAAACGGCTCCAGTAGACCTCCTTGTAGAGGTCCGGGTTCTTGTAGAGCGTCCGCAGCATCCCCGGCCAGGGCTTCTTGATAACCAGCAGGCCGTCCTGACCGGGCTCCACCGGATGGCCCTGCTCGTCCACCACGTCGACCTCGACCCCGAACAGCGGACGCGTGGCCGTGCCGGGCTTGAGGGGCACGCAGGGCATGGGGGCGATCATGAATCCCCCCGTCTCGGTCTGCCACCAGGTGTCCATGATCGGGCAGCGGTCTTTGCCGATGTTCTTGTAATACCAGCGCCAGGCTTCGGGGTTGATCGGCTCTCCCACCGAGCCGAGGAGGCGCAGGCTGCTCAAATCGTGCCGCTCCGGCCAGGCTTCTCCGAAGCGCATCAGCCCGCGCACCGCCGTGGGCGTGCTGTAGAGCACCGAGATGCCGTACTTGGCGATCAGGCGCCACCAGCGGTCGGGATACGGGTAGGTCGGGGCTCCCTCGTACATGAACATCGTCGCCCCCATCAGCAGCGGCCCGTAGACGATGTAGCTGTGCCCCGTCACCCAGCCGGCGTCGGCCGTGCACCAGTAGCGGTCCTCGTCGTCGAGGTCGAACACGTTCTTGAGGGTGGTGTGGACGTGCACCATGTAGCCGCCGTGCACGTGCTGGATGCCTTTGGGCCGGCCCGTGGTGCCGCTCGTGTAGAGAATGAACAGCGGATGCTCGCTGTCCACCGGCACCGGGGGGCAGGGCCGCTGGGCCACCGGCAGCTCGGAGAGGTCGTGATACCAGTAGTCGCGCCCCGATTCCATGTTGACCGGCGCCCCGGTGCGCCTGACCACCAGCACGCTCTCGAGGCACGGCGAGCGACCCGAGACCTGGTCCACCATCTCCTTGAGCGGCACGATCTTGCCGTTCATGAAGCCGCCGTCGGCGGTGATCAGCACCTTGCTCTCGGCGTCCTGGATGCGGTCGAACAGTGCCTCGACCGAGAATCCCCCGAACACCACGCTGTGGATCGCGCCAATGCGCGCACAGGCCAGAATGGCGAAGATCTGCTCGGGGATGCGCGGCATGTAGACCGTCACGCGGTCTCCGGACTTCACGCCCAGCGACTTGAGCACGTTGGCGAACTTGCACACTTCGCGATGCAGCGCGAAATAGCTGAACGTGCGCGTTTCCCCGCTCTCCGACTCCCAGATGAGCCCCAGCTTGTTCTTGCGCCAGGTCTTCACATGCCGGTCGATGCAGTTGTGCGTGATGTTGCACTGCGCGCCCACGAACCACTTGGCGAAGGGAGCATTCCACTCCAGCACCTTGTCCCAGGGCTTGAACCACTCGAGCTCGCGCGCCTCGTTTTCCCAGTAGGCTTCGGGGTCCGCGATCGACTTCGCGTAGGCCTCCTCGTAGCTCTTGACGCGGG
This sequence comes from Vulcanimicrobiota bacterium, assembly GCA_039809865.1. Lineage (GTDB taxonomy): Bacteria > Vulcanimicrobiota > Xenobia > Xenobiales > QWHO01 > QWHO01. Next base: position 9,095 of record JBDHVW010000130.1, on the reverse strand, counting down.
CCCGCTCGAGCACCTCGGGCGAGGGCGGATAGAAGACGGCGTCTTCGCTGGGAAGGGTGGTTTTCTCGATGGTTTCGCTCATCGGTCGGACTTCTTTTCAGACTTCTTTCAGACCTGCGCGGTTAACTCATCCGGTATGCAAGTGCCTGTCGTGAAACCCTGGCTCCCCCCCAACTACGGCCCCGGCCATCCCAAGCACGACGAGGAGCTCGCCGAGCTCAAGGAGCGCTTTCCGGGCGACACCATGACGCCCGCGCAACAGCGCCAGTACATGCAAGAGCTCTTCGACTAGGCCCGCCGGAAGCTGGCTGGATCGGTGACCTCGGCGTCCTCGGGTGGAAAGTCGTTGCGTTTCACCCAGCAGAAAACACATCCCAGCAGCGTGCCAAGCAGGCAGATCGTGCCGAGTGCGTTCAAGGCCTGGCTTACGCCCAGCCTGGTCGCCAGGAAGCCGACCAGATAGCTCCCCACCGGGGAAGTCCCGGTGATCAGCAAGAGGAACACGCTGATCAACCTTCCGCGCATCTCGGGAGGGGCCTTGAGCTGCAGCCGCGTCAGCGCCGTGGAAAAGAACAGGATGTCGCCCACGCCCCACAGGAACAGGAAGAAGTAGACGGGGTAAGGGCTGGTCGTTTCCCCGAGCCCGAACAGAGCCACGCTAAAGAGCAGGGAGCCGCCGAGGAGCGTCTTGTGGCCACCTCGCCCGACGAACGCGAGCACGACCGAGCACGCAAGCGACCCCGCGCCCACCACCGACGTGAGCATGCCCAGGCCCTCGGAGCCGGTTTTGAGCGTGTACCTGGCGAGCAGCGGCAGCACGGCCGAGAACTCGAATCCGAAGGTGCCCAGAAAGAGCGCCAGCAAGAGGATGAAGGCCGGCTCGGGGGCGGAGAGCGCATAGCGCAGCCCGTGCACGATCTCCCGCAGGGCGTTCTTCGGGGGAGCAGGTTGGGCCGGGTTGAGGTGGGACATCGCCGCCAGAGCCGCCAGCACGAAGAGAAAGCTCACGGCATTGAGCGCGAAACAAGCCGATTCGCCCCAGCGGGCCACCACGATGCCGCCCAGGGCCGGGCCGACGACGCGGCTCAGGTTGAACTGCGCCGAGTTCATCGCAACCGCGCTCGACAGCTCGGCCTGGGTCACCATCTCGGGCACGAACGCCTGGCGCGTCGGACCATCCACGGCGGTCGCAGTACCGGCCAGGAGGGCCAGCGCGTAGAGCCAGTAGACGCTGGCGTGGGGCCAGCTGGCGACCCTGGCCAGCAGCAACGCTTGAACCAGCAGCACGCTCTGGGTGACCATCAAGAGATGGCGTTTCCGGAACCGGTCGGCTAGAAGTCCCCCGTAAAGCGACAGAGCCAGCGAGGGAAAGAACTGACACGCCAGCACGGTTCCCAGGGCGGTGGGGGAGTTGGTCCACTTGAGCACGAGCCAGGAGAGCCCCACGGTCTGCATCCAGGTGCCGAGCTGGCTGATCAGCTGGCCCACGAAGTAGAGCAGGAAGTTCCGGTTTCTCAGCGCCAGTGGAGGGCCTCCGCCAGCACGGGCCGCAGCGCGACAGCCATGCGATGATAGCCCTGGGGGGTGGGGTGAAGCCCGTCGGGGGACTGGCGCAGGTGGTCCTGGTCGTGCACGTCCTGGACCGCTTTGTGGAAGTCGCAAACGGGGATGGGGAGCTGGCGAATCCAATCGTTCAGCTCGTGGATCTCCTGGTTTTCGGCCGCTCTGGCCACATTGTAAGGGATGACCGTGCCGGCCACCACCGCGATTCCGAGCTCCTGCGCACGCGCATACATCGCGCTGAGGTTCTCCTGGATGTGGCTCAGCGGGTAGCGCTGGTAAACGTCGTTCACACCCGCCAGGATCACCACGGCGCGCGGGTTATTGTCGGTCACGTCGCACTCGAACCGGGCGCGGATCTGGTCGCTGCGCTGGCCGTTGATGCCCCGGTTGAGCACCTCCCATTCCGGGTGGGATTGCATCAGCCAGTAGGCGTATTGACTGGTGGGGTCGCCCTGACCGTCGGGGGGATGCTCGAGGGGGGACAGGAAGTTCGGCGTTCCGGCCGTCGTCGAGTCGCCCAGGGCTACGATGCGCACCCGCCCCGGTTCTCGACCAGCGCAGGGGTTCCTGGGACGCCTGTGAAACCAGCCTGGCATGTCCGAGCACGTAAGCGTTGTGGGGGCCGGACTGGTCGGCTCCCTGATCTCCACGCTCCTGGCCCGCCGCGGATACGAGGTGGACCTCTACGAGCGCCGCCCTGACGACCGGGCCACCCACGCGGTGGACCCCAGCCGCTCCATCAATCTGGCCCTGTCAGCTCGCGGACTGCACGCCCTGCGGGCCATCGGGCTGGATGGCGAGGCGCTGCAGCACTCCGTCTCGATGCCCGGTCGGGTCATCCACGACAGTCGCGGTCAGGTGGAGTTCCAACCCTACGGCATCTATCCCCATGAGCACCTCAACTCGATCTCGCGCGCCTGGCTCGACGGGCGTCTCAAGGACGCGGCGGAATCCGCGGGCGTGCGGATCCATTTCGGTTGGAGCGCCTGCGGCGAAGACAGCGTGCGCTCCCCGTCGGGTGAAGTCCGCAAGCTGGACACGGTTGTTCTGGGCACCGATGGCGCCTATTCGGCCGTGCGATATCCCATGATCGCCCATCACAACGTCAACTACTCACAGGACTACCTGGCTTACGCTTACAAAGAGCTATCGCTCCCGGCCGGCCCGGGCGGGTCCTACCAGATCGAGAAGAACGGCCTGCACATCTGGCCGCGCACCGATTTCATGTTGATCGCCTTGCCCGACGAAGCGGGCACGTTCACAGCGACGTTGTTCTGCCCCTGGACGATGCTGGACGGCCTCGAGCCGCTCGCGTTCTTCCGCGAGCACTTTCCCGACGTCGAGCCGCTCTTCCCCGACCTGGCCGAGCAATGGGCCACCCATGCCCCCGGACCGCTGGTCACCGTGCGTATGTCACCGTGGTATCGCGGTCGCACCTTGCTGATGGGCGACGCCGCTCACGCCATCGTGCCGTTCTTCGGTCAGGGCATGAACGCCGGTTTCGAGGACTGTGACGTCTTTATGCAGCTCCTGGACGAGCTCGGCCCGGATTGGCCCAAATTCTTCCCCCGTTTCGAGCAGCTTCGGCGGACGAACCTCGATGCCATCGCCGACATGGCCCTGGAGAACCTGACCGAGATGCAGGGTAAGACCGACGATCCGCAATTCTTGCTGCGCAAGGCCGTCGAGAAAGTGCTCGAGCGCGAGTTCCCCCAGGAATATATTTCCCGCTACTCGCTCGTCTCCCATCACCGGGTGCCGTATCGCACGTGTTTCGACATCGGGGTGATTCAGCAGCAACTGTTGCTGGATCTCTGTCAGGGCCTGACCGATCCTTCCCAGGTCGACCTCAAACGCGCTCACCAGCTGATTAGCGACAGGCTCGGAGCGCAGATGGCCAGCATTCAGGGAGACCTAGAGGGGACCCCCGTCCAAACCCAGACTGCGGCGCAATAGCGCGGGGGGAGGCGCGCCCATGTCCAGGATTTTGTCGTGGAAATCCCGCATCGGCAGTTGCATATCCGCGCGGAGCTTCATCAGAGCCATCTTCCCCAGGGTGTAGTAGCCGTATTCGGGGTCGAAACTCCCCCGGCGCGCCGAAGCATGGGCACGCCCTGGCGGCATGAACCCTTTCTGCTCGAAGATCCGGGCCACCGTCTCGAGCGAATCCCCGGCGCAGTGGAGGCGCACGCTCGCCAGCAGTCGGCAGGCGCGCTCCAAAGCGGCCAGGATCTGGGCCGAACGAAGCCGGGCCAGCTCGGGGAGTGAGTAACCCACCTCCAGCATCATCTCCTCGCAGTAGTGCGCCCAGCCCTCGGTAAAAGCGTAGTTCCTGAGAAGCTTGCGAGGACGGCTCGGACACCGGGCCAAGTGCAGAGCGTGCACGAAGTGCCCCGGCAGCGCCTCGTGCAGGGAGATGAGGTGAAGCATCGGACGGTCGAACTGCCCCATCCAGTCGTTCTGTTCCGTCTGGGGCCAGTCGGCGTCGGGCAGGGTGATATTGTAGAAGGCCGTTCGGTCGGTTTCGTACAGACCCGGATTGTCCATCGACGCGAACGACCACCGAGCTCCGGGCGGGGAATTCCGCACGGTCACCGGAAATTCTCCGGGCAACGTTACGATCTGCCGGGTGTGCAGAAATTCCGCCAGGCCCGTCAGGATCTGGCGCGCCTCAGCGAGCAGTCCACTGACCGGCGGGATGTCCGGGAGGGGCGAGGTGTGGATCTGATGGGCTCGCTCCAGGTTGCGGTCGATCTCTCGGTTGGCCAGCTCCTCGATCTGCACCGGGTTGAGCTGCAATCCGGGACCGACCTCCAGCATGCGGGCGAAATTCTTGTCCCCCAGAGGATAATGGTCCGGGGCCCCTTCGATGCGCTGCTCGAGCCAGGACGCAAATCCCTCCAGGGCGGCCGCCGCGGCCAGCGCCGGCTCCTCGGCCGCGGGGAAGGTCCGGATCAAGTCGCTGCGGTAGACCGGCACGTATTCGCGCGCGGAAGCGGCACCTTGACGGAGCGTCGCGGCGCTGGCCGGCCCGGTCAGGTTCAGGCGGGCCTGGTTCAGCATCCCGGGGACCTGTGCGGCCAGCTGCGACGCCATCCGACCGCGTTGGTCGGGGGGCGCGTAATGGCGGGTCAGGTAGAGCGCCGGGTCGACCGCCTCGAGGTACACCATCGGCGAGATGGTGTGCCACCCGAGCTCGTGATACCAGAAGCGCTCGTTGGCAGCCGTCATCCGCTGCAACTGGTCGTCGTGCTCATCGCCCTGGGGGCTACTCTCGCTCAGCTGGCGGCAGTAATCGTCCAGGCTGGCCGGGGTCCAATCGCCCACCTGGCCATCCATCTCGTGAAAACCTTCCAGGGCTCCCCGGAACGGGTAGCGTTGCAGATAGAGATCGACGATCACGCTTCGTGGACTTCTTGCGCCGCTCGATGCGCCGAGTGCAGGGCGCCCTGGACCCAACCCGGCCACGGCGACGCGTGGTCGCCGGCAAAGTGGACGAGTCCTTCCACGGACGCGACGTGCGGATACAGCGAGCCAATCTGCCCCACCCCGTACCACGCTCCGGCTCCGAGAGCCCAGGGGTCGATGTCCCAGGCCTTCGTGAATCCCCCCTCATAGTTCTCGCGCAGCTCCGGAAAGACGGGTGCCAGGCGCTCGAGAATGATTCTGAGTCGTTCGTGCTCGGGGAGCGAGGAGAGGTTTTGCGCCATGCGCCCCCCAACATACGCCAACAAAACGCCCCGTCGACCGGTTTCTCCCTCGGTCACGTTCCATATCTCGGTCTGCGGAATGTCCGTGGTCGCAAATCCGGACGTGCCGTGCTTTTCCCAGAAGCGGTGCCGGCTCTGGAGAAAGACCTTGACCATCGAGGCATACGGGACCTGATCGATGGCTCGTTCCTTACCCGCTGAGAAGCCAGGGCTGATCGTCAGGCCGCGGAGCACGGGAAACGGAAGGGTGCAGACGACGCGATCGAATCTTTCCACTTGCTCGGCGTACGACTGTCGATAGCGAACTTCCACGCCCTGGAGGTCTTGTTTCAGGCCCACGACCACGGCCCCGTAGCGGATCCTGTCGCTGAGAAGGCGGGCGAGAGCCAGGGGCAGTCTGTCATTGCCCCCCATCACCTTGAAGGCCTTTCTCCGGTGGCGGTCCAGAGCGAGGTTCCGAAGCATCCACAGGGCGGAGGCGCCCTCCACCCCGGAACCGACGTTGAAGTCGGCTCCAATGAGGCGGATCGCGCCCCTGGAGGCTCCCTGGCGCCGCAAGAATTCCGCATAGCTGACCTCATCCAGACTCATCAGGTCCGGGGGGGGGAAATCCCTCACGGGATCCCCCATCTTCTCCAACCAGGTAGCGACATAGCGCCCCACGAGCTCGTGCGGCTCGAGGCTTTGCTCTTCGGCGGTCAGATCCAGCTCTTTCGGAGTCTCACTGTCGGCATACCAGGCGTGCAGATCGATCCAGTATTTTGCCGGCTGTTTGCCACCCTGGAAGTCGATCAGGGGAAGCTCGAATCGGCGACAATAGGACATTGTCAGGTCGTGCGTATCGAAGAAGCGATTGGCCCCCGCTTCGACGTAGAGTCCCTCGGCAAACTGGCCGTGCAAGGTATGGATGCGCCCGCCGGCCCGGTTCTGCGCCTCCAGGATGACCACGTCGTGCCCCGCCCGGGCCAGAATGTCACCTGCGGCAAGCCCGGCCATGCCGGCTCCCAGAATGCCTATCTTCTTGCGCGGTCCGGGTGGCAGTTCGAGAACATCCATTGCCGGTTGCGCTTTCTCCGCTCCGCGAAGGTCGCCTGCAGGGGCATACGACCCTCACGGCAAAGGCTGGCCCTCCTATGGTACGCGAGTACTCGATTGGGCACCCGGAAGATGGGGGTCCCAAAGTCCTGGCTCCCCAGGAACTCACTTATGGCTCCTATCTAAAAGTCGACTCCCTGCTCGACCTCCAGGAGCCCCTCTCGGACCCACCCGACCACGATGAGATGCTTTTCATCATCATCCACCAGACCTACGAGCTCTGGTTCAAGCAGGTCATCCACGAACTGGAGGCAGCGCTGGGGGCGATCCACGCCGGACAGATCCTGCAGGCCCATCACTTCATGCGCCGCATCGTGCGCATCATGCACGTGCTGGTCAAACAGATTCACGTCCTGGAGACGATGGCCACGGTAGAGTTTCTCCAGTTTCGCGATCGGTTGAACCCGGCCAGCGGCTTCCAGTCCGTGCAATTCAGGGAGATCGAGTTCATGGGCGGCCTCAAGAACGAGCGCTACCTGGCCGTCTTCGAGCATCACCCCGAGGCTCAGAGCAGGCTGCGGGCCCGACTTGACGGACCTGACCTCGCCGGAGAATTTGCCCGACTTCTGGGCGTCCCGGAGGGCTCAGAGCCCAAAGTGTTACTGGATGCCCTGATTCAGCTCTATCAACGTCCCGAGGCCAATCTCCCCCTGTATCTCCTAGCCGAGAGTCTGATGGATTTCGACGAAGCCCTGGTTCTCTGGCGCAGCCACCACGTGATGATGGTGGAGCGGGTCATCGGGATGCGCCCTGGGACGGGAGGCTCCGCCGGCGTGGGCTATCTGGAGTCCACGCGCTCCAAGCGTTGTTTTCCCTACTTGTGGGAAGCCAAGACCTATCTCAGGAGGGATGCATGAAACGATTCACCCGGCGTCAGGTCCTCGCCTTAGGGGGCGGTTTGGTAGCGGCGGCAACTCTGAGCACCACCGGTTGCAGTTCGGGCACTTCCAGCGAAACGGCCGCGGCGGGTCCAGGTCCCTTGCCCCCGCAGCCCAATCCCCCCGTGGACGATTTCTTTCAGCCGGCTGAATTTCGTTCGTCGGCGGGAGTGCTGGACGTCAACATGGAGTGCCTGCTGGCCGACAACACGCTGAACGGCCAGGCCATCAGCACGGTGACCTATAACGGAACCATTCCTGGGCCGACCCTGCGCGTCAACCAGGGCGACACCCTGCGAATCCGGCTGATCAACAACCTCCCGGCCGACCCCATTCCGGACCCGCCGTTCATGAACATGGTTACCAACTCGGACATCACCAACCTTCACACCCATGGCTTTCACGTCTCGCCCAAGTCCCCGTCGGACAACATCTTCCAGGTCATCAAGCCGGGTGAGATTTTCAATTACGAGTTCCAACTCCCGGGGGACCATCCGCCCGGTACCTACTTCTACCATCCTCACCACCACTCCGCCGTGGCCGTGCAGATGTGGAGCGGAATGGGTGGGATGATCATCGTGCAGGGACCCATCGATCAGGTCCCCGAAGTGGCCGCCGCGCGCGAGGTCATCATGGTGTTCCAGGAAATGCGCGTGGATGCGCAGGGCGTATTCCCAACGTTTAACTTCGGTACGTTTGGAACCGATACGACCCAGACTTTCGTGGTCAACGGCCTGGTCAGGCCGACGCTCCGCATTAACTCCGGAGAAATCCAGCGCTGGCGGCTGCTGCATTCCGGCGTTACAGACTACATCAACCTGGCTCTGGACGGCCATGAGTTCCAGCTGATCTCCGTCGATGGCAACACTCTCCCCGCTCCCCTGGTGCAGTCTCCGCACCTGATGGCGCCGGGGAATCGCGCCGACATTCTGGTCCAGGGAGGCGCTCCCGGCACTTACCAGCTGAAGAAACTGGCCTTTGCCGGCGGCTTCGCGCCCACTCCCGAGCTGATTCTGGCCGACGTCATCGTGGGCGAGGCCACCGACGTCCCCATGAAGTTCCCCGAGAGCTTGCCCGTGCCGGCCGCTCTGACACCCATCACGGATGCCGAGCTGACCGGCTCGCGCAACCTGACCTTCGAGACGATCCCTCCGCCGCCACAACTCTTCTTCACCGTGGACAACAAGCCGTTCGACCCCGACCGCATCGACCAGACGGTCGTTCTGGGCGCGGTGGAGGAGTGGACCATCTCCAACAGCACGCCCGAGGACCATCCTTTCCACATCCACGTGAACCCGTTCCAGGTGGTGGCCATCAACGGCGTACCCCAGGCCCAGCCCATCTGGATGGACACGGCCAGCATCCCGGCCAACGGCAGCATCACCATCCGGCACAGGTTCGAAGATTTTGACGGTCCCTACGTGTTGCACTGCCACATCTTGCTTCACGAGTGCATGGGGATGATGGAGGTTGTCGATGTCATTCCTCCCGGACTGAGTCCAAAACAGCTCAGTGAGCGGAAGAAAGCTCACGATGCCCTGGTGGCCAAAATCCCCATGTCAGCCCCCGATCCAGAATACTGTGCAAACCCGGCAAAGGCGCCACGACGCCGTTTGCGTTGGGGTAAGCCGGCGTAGGCTGAATCGAACATAGTTTTTAGGGTTGACAGCCCTGGGGACCCATGGTAGTCTACCTCCTGCGCCCGACATTAGCGCGGCGCGCCAAACCTGGTCTTTGACAACTGGATAACGGTTTTTGTGAAGTGCACCTGTTGATTTAACAAGTTGCAACAACCACGAGGTCTTAGGACTTCGTGTTTACGAGCAGCATTTTATGTACTCAATTGAGA
>JBDHVW010000129.1:0-18524 GCA_039809865.1 Vulcanimicrobiota bacterium | reverse complement strand
CTGGCCGGGGCGCAGGCCGGCTATCAGGCTTATCGCGACGCGATGCCTCTCAGCGTCATCGACGAGTCGGTCATGATCAACACGGGCGAAGGCTATGTCTCGGGCTCCCGCGCCACCACCGACGCCGAGCGCGCCGCCTATCTCAACGGCTTCGTCGACCCGGCCACCGGCTTCACGGGCAGCGAGCTCCAACACCTGCAGCTCTCCCAGGCCGCCCAGCCCAAGCAGGCCGAGGTGGCCGCCCAGCTGGCCGCCACCACCGCCCGCCGCGAGGAGTTCGGATTGGGCGCTCGCGACCGCGAGCTGCTCAACGACCCCAACCTCACCTCCGTGCTGGGTCGCTTCCAGGAGTTCTCCGACAAAGCGCCCCAAACGGTCGAGGTGATGACCCCGCGCGGCCCCCGCTCGATGGTGCTCGAGCCCATGGAGCGCCCCACCACCCCGGCCGAGCGCGACGCCTATCTGGCCAACTTCGTGGACCCGACCACCGGCGTCACCGGCAAGGAGATCCTTTCCCTGGAGCGCTCGGTCGTCGAGGAGCAGATCGCCAACAACCGTCAGTACGGCCTCAATGACCGCGACGAGCAGGTGCTGGCCGACCCCAACTACGTCCAGGCCCAGGCGCGTTATCAGGCTTTCCGCGATGCGATGCCCAAACTGACGGGGACCGGCGACACCGAGAGCGGCTCCTATACTTTCGAGCGCGAGCCCACCGAGGCCGAGGTCAAGGCCTATATGGCCGGTTTCGTGGACGACTCGGGCATCACCGGCAGCGAGCTCTATCACCTGCAGCAGGCTCTGGTGGAAGAGCAGCAGGGCGATGCGGCCAGTCTCAAGCTGACCAAAGTCAACCTCGGCACCTGGACCGGCAACCAGGACGTTCTGAAGATTCCGGCCGACCGCGCCTTCAGCGTCGTCGGCGCGGACCAGCGCGCCGAGCTGATGGCCGGGGGCTACTCGATGATGGGCAAGGCCTACGCCCTCCCGGACGGCCGCCTGATCCTGCCCGACGAGCACGAGACCGGCGTCTACTTCGTCTCGGCTGAAGGCGTGACGGCCGACTTCCTGGCCTCGGGTGGAGTCATCAACACCGGCAACGGCGGCTACAACATCGACGGGCTCTACCTCGACGGCGGCAACGCCGCCATCGACACCACGCGTCCCAAGGGCGGGTTCTTCGGCGGCCTGGTCAACTTCGTGGGCAACCTGCTGCCGGGTGGCAAAGTGGGCGAGCTGATGGGCGACGCGGTGCGCGACATCACCGGCGTGCTGCTCGACCCGGCCCGGGATGTCATGCGCGCGCTGGGAGACGAGAACGGCTTCGCGGCCCAGGTCACGGGCCATTTCGAAGCCACCGTGGACGTATTGGCCCACGCTGCCCGCACCGGCAATCGCACTTATGACGAGCTGGTGCGCCGCACGGCCGAGTTCGACCAGGTGGACCGGGTAGCCAACCAGGTGGGGCAGGCGCTGGTGGCATCCTCCATCCCCCTGGTGGCCGCCATCGGGGCCGGTATCACGGTGGTTTCCGGCTCGATGATGGCCGGTCATCAGCAGCTCGCGGGCAACGCCGACGCCGACCCGAATGCCGGGATCGGGCAGGCGGTGCAGGCTTACATGGCCTCCCAGTTCGCCTCCAACGTGGGTCCCTACGTCTCCTCCGGCGCCGCCAATTGGGCCAATCAGGTGGGCGGGGTCGCGGGCGAGTATTCCAGCCAGATCGGCTCGTTTGCGCGGACCTTCACCACCACCCTGGCCAATCAAGCGATGTCGGGCAACGTGAACCTGACCTCGGCGTTCGAATCGGCCCTGCTGAGCGTCAACCCGGAGCTCAGCACGGCCAACCAGATGCGCGGCTACCTCGACGCCGTCCGTCGCGCCGACGAGACGGGCGACTGGAGCCAGGTGGGCGGGATGCTGACCACGCTGATCATGAACCAGAGCGGCATCGGAGCGCGCGACGCTCAGGTGACCGGCGACACCGGCGCTCTGCCCGGCGTCAGCCAGCCCATCGAGCCGATCACCACCACCGTCGACCCGATCACCGAGCCGGTCGTGAGCATCCCCGAGGTCGAGCCTCTCCCGAGCCTCGAGCCCGCTCCGGTGACCGAGCCCGCCCCCGAGCCCACTCCCGAGCCCGAGCCCGCTCCCGAGCCGTCCCGGCCCACGGTCGGAAACGGCAACGCCAGCTTCGGGGTCACCAATCCGTGGCTGGCCGCCCGCAACATGTTCGGGACCTCGGGTGAGCCGGACGCCGGCTCCGGCCAGTCACAGCCGGAAGCGCCCATCACCAACCCCTCAGGGCTCACCCCCCAGCAGATGGAGCAAGTCGTGCCCCCCGCGCCCGAGGCGCCTATCACCAACCGCTCCGGGCTCACCCCTCGGCAGATGGAGCAGGAGGTCCACATCAACGGCCCCCTGACGCCGCAGGAGATGGAGCGTCTGGCCGTATCGCCGCGCACGAGCACCCCGCCGCCGATGCCGATTGGCGAGATCAAGACGGTCGAGCAGCTGGCCCGCTACATGGATTGGGCTCAGCGCGAGTTCGACGATCTTCCTTACCAGGACATGATCCGGGTCGCCCGGCAGGCGCTTTACTCCGGCCGGGAATCCGGGCAGAACGTGCGCGCGGATGGACTCGTGGACGGAGGCAGTCGCAATTCCTTCCCGGTCGTCTACGAGCTCATTGGCCGCCTGGGCGAGTCGGAGCCCGCCCGACTGCGGGATCTTCTGTCTGGCGAATCGCCCGCGCCCCCAATCAGCGACCGTCAGCGCCAACTGCAGCAAGCTTTCCAGGGCATTCCCGAGATCGTGGTAGATGACCAGGGGCGCAGCGTCAACCTGGGCCACGCGCTGATCCCGATGGATGCGCTGCGGGCGAACACGGATGCCGGCCAGGTGGTGCCCGATAGACTTGGGCTCGCTTTTGCCCTGACTCACGGGGGAGACTGGTTCCAGGCGGGGGCCTACGCCGGCTGGGAGCTCTTGAGGGGAATGGGTCGAATGTTCATGGCGGACAACGGCGACGAGCTCCTGGAGAGGGCCGACCAGACGGCGCGCAACATGTACAACGCCGCCTCCGGCTCGGCTTCCCCCGACCAGCTTCGCGGCAATCAGAGGGGCCTGGAAGCCGCCTTGATGGCCCGGCCCTACGCCCCTCCCGCCGAGCTCATTCGGGCCATGAACCAGGAAGCCCAGATCGTCTTCAACGCGGCCACCCTTCGCCGCTATCTCAACAACAAGCCCTAATCAGCGCTTCAGCCACTGCGGGTCCACCCACTCCAGGCCCGGCCCGACATTGGGGGTCAGGATGCGCAGATTGGCTCCCGTGCGGTCCACCGAAGCGGTGGCCAGGTCCGCCACGAAGGGCCCCGGAGTGGCGTCGTGGATGAAGCACAGTCGCAGGCTGTCGGGGGCCCAGCGGGGCTGATCGCAGTCGAAAGGAAGACTCGTGAAAGCCCCGGCCGTACCCGGTCCACCCGCTACGTAGGTGTAGGGGCTGACCAGAAGATTGCTGTCCGAGCAGGCGATCCAGTTTCCGTCCGGCGAGTAGGACGGGTTCGAGACCGACCCCGAGCGCAACGTCGTTTGCCAGGTCAGAACATGGGCCAGGGAATCATAGCCGATCTCCTGGAGATTGCTGCTGGACACCAGCAGCCGGTCTCCGTTGGGGTGGATGTCAAAGCCCATGCCGCCGCCGAACGGGTGGGTGAACGGAGCCGCGTTCAATTTCTTGTAGCTGTTGGGCGCCAGGGTATCCGGATGACTTCCGTCCGCGTTGACCAGGTAGAGGTCCCAGTCGGTAGCCGTATTGATCAACCCGTCGTCGAAGAACAGCTTGTTTCCCAGCGGATGCCAGCGAATGACGGAGGCATAGCGAGGGGCGGTGGCGACCCGGACCTGTCCGGTGCCGTCCCGGTTCATGATCCACACCTCGCCGTTGCGGCTGAAAGCCACCTTGGTGCCATCGGGAGACAAGACGGGAAAGCGGTCTTCCGTACCGGGAGATTCGGCCAAACGTCGAGGAGCGGTGCCGTCGGAGTTGAGGGTGTAGAGGTCGTAGACGCCGCCCCCGCGCGCGCTGCTGCTGACGAGCAAAAGGTCGCGCGCGAGCGTCTCCACCGTCCCGGTCGAGCCCACCAGGGCCGTGATCGCGCCTCCTCGGAGGTCGGTCACCAGACAGGAGATATGATACTTCTGTCCGGCCGCGGCTCCGGGCGGGGGCACCCACTCCCAGACAGAGATCCAGGCGTCCGCCGCACGATCCCAGACCATGCGTGTCACCGCGGTGGTCGAGAAGGCGCCGCCCGGGCTTTCCTCACAACGCCACTGGCAGAAGAGAGGATCCCCGTCGGTATCCGTCGCCTCGACCCGCAGGGTCAGAAAACGATCCAGTTGCACGGTGGCATCCACGCCCGCGGGTAGCGTGCCGGGCAACGGACGCGGCAAAACCTGAGCGGGGGCGGGGACGACCGGATCGGCATTGGCCGCGGACGGCAGTGGGGGAGGCGGCGCGGGCGAGCCCGGCGGAGCTCCACGGCCCTGCAGCACCGTGACCCCTGCCCCGCCCTCGACGCCAGTCACCACGCGCACCAATCCGTTCTGGCCCACCAGCACCGTGACCGGTTGAACCAGGTTGTCCAGTTGGAAGATCGGTCCCCCGGTAAACGAGAGGCCGGCGCAGGCCAGAAAACGGTAGGTTCCGTCCGCGTGGGGGAGATTCGAGACCACCGCCCCACCGGGGGTGAAAACGACCATCGGGTCGGAAGGGAAAGGGGGAGCCCAGTTGCCGGTCAAGGAGAAGGAAGCCCCTCGCATGGCCGCGGCTGGCGTGCGCGACCAGGTCGGCCCCGCCCAGGTACCGGCAGCCAGGTAGCATCCGGCCGTTTCGTCCACACGCTTTTGAGAGCTCACCAGCCGGGGCCGGCTCTCGCCCTCCAGCACGTAGAGCGACTGCGTGTAGGGCACCGCTCCGTTGGCGCTGGGAAGGCAGACGGCCACCGGAATCTGCTCGCTGAGAGCCCGCTGGCGAGCCTCCCGCAGCTCGCCAGCCAGCCATTCCGCCGCCGCCCTCGTGCCCCCGCGCTCGCTGGTGCCGGGACTCATACTCAGGCCCAGCAACAGCATGACGCTGAGCAAAGCCAGCAACACCAGCATTTCAACCAGACTGTATCCGCGTCTCATGGTGCCCCCAGGTCCTGGAATCGCAACAACTGGAAGGTGCGCGCATCCAGCTCGGCCGTGACGATGCTACGCCCGGCCGGGTGGGTGCGTTCGCCCAAAACTCCTTCGGATCGGATGCGGAGGAGGAAGTAAGGACTCTCCGCGGTGCGCACGTCCACGACCACATTGTAGCTCCCCACCACCGCCTGGGAGTCCACCGCGCGCACGTCCTCCGTATAGCTGTACAGATCCTGATCGTCCCCGCCTGGCGGCGGATAGTAGAAAATGCGCGAAAGCTTCCCGCGCGCGTCCGCGAGCCCCGCCCAGGCCAGGGCCCTGGCTTCGGCCGCCCGGGCGCTCGACTGGCTGGCCTTCAGGGCCCCCTGACTCTGGCTGATCATGGCCACGCCCAGCAGAAAGAACAGGGCCGTCAGCAACAGCACGAAGATCAGCACCGAGCCCCTCAGGGCAGCGGGCGATACACGCTGCTCTTGCACGTGCGCGTCCTCCCTTCCAGGCTGACGCCGAGCCTCAGCACCAGGTGGTCGGCACTGGCTCGTTGACAGCTGAAGTCGTCCAGGGGCTCGCCCGCCAGCATGCGACTGGTTATGCCTCCCAGGGTTGCCTCCCGCCAGATCTGGCGACCCACCCGGGAATAGCGGATGGTGGCCACGCGGGCCGGGGGCGCCAGGACGAAGGGGCCGCTGGCCGGGAAGGGCGGCTCGGGTATGGGCTCATAGTCGGGGTCGAGGGTCTGAAAGGTCACCTCGTTGCGGGTGGAGCCGATGGGCGGGTCGAGCACGCTCAGACTCTGCTCGAGCTCGGCACGCATGGTTTCGATCAAGAGGAACGAGGTCAGCGACTCCTGGCCCTGCCGCTGCAAGCGTCGGAAGCTGATGCCGTACTGCTGCAAGATCTGCCCGGTCATGGCGATGAGGAGCAAGAAGAGCACCAGCACCGTCATGGCCTCGACAAGCGTAAAACCCCGCCACCGCCTCATTGCAACACCAGCCGAACTTTGGCATCGAGCGGCTGCGAGCGATAGCGACCGCGCACTTCCAGCTCCACGGTCCCCGGCACCAGTTGGGGCGGTCCCAGGGCCGGAATGAACTCGTGCTTGTAATCGATCGACTTGCCATCGCGGGGACGCGAGACAAAAGAGCCATTGCCTGTGATCGGAAGGGCGCTCCAGTCGAACGTCGCGTCCGGGATCGGTCGCCCGGAGCCGTCCAGCATGCGAGCGGTCAGCGTGGTGGTCTGCCGGGGGGCCATGGGATCGGCGGCGCCCGAGCGGGTGATCTCGATCGTGGCCGGGTTGCGGGCCGGCTCGTCGATGTAGGTGACCAGCCGCACCGAACGGACCGGGTCCCAGGGCACCTCCACCTGAACCGGGATCACGGTGCGGCTCAAGACGATGGGCTCGGCCTCCTGAGCCTCGACCGTCGAGCAGGGCGCAAAGAGCGGCCGACCGTCTTGCTCCACGGTCACGCGCGCCTGCAGGCCCGGAAAGTCGGGGTCGCTGACCGTGCGCCCGTCCCACGCGCCCCAATCTCCCTCGAAGTTGGCGGGTTGCTGCGCCCAGCTGCGAAGGTCCGCCAGCACATTCTCGGCCAGCAGGCAGGCTCGCGAGCAGCGGTCAGCGCCGCGCGCGATCATCAGGCTGCTGGAGAGAAGCTGCGTCACCGCCAGCAACACCGCCAACAAAAGCCCGATCGCCAGCACCACCTCAGGCAGGGTGAGCCCGGATCGATTCATGCAAGACATTGTAGCACGGTAGGATTGAGAGATCGTCTACTGGAGCGGCCGAATGTTACAAGTTGATGAGGGCCCTCTGACGCAGCTCCTCGAGCATGATGGAAGGCTCCATGCCCAGCTCCTTGCGCAAGACCTTGCGGGCCTGGTCATACTGCCGCACGGCCATCTCGGCCCGTCCTTCGAGGAGACAGGCTTTCATACTCAGGGAGTAGGCGTCCTGGCAGCACGGATCGAAGCGCAAGATAGCCGAAGCGCACTCCTGCGATTGCTGGGAACGCTGGTGCTGCAAGGCCAGCAAGCCCAGCTGACGGAGTATGGCGATGAGCCGCTGCTCGAGGCTCATCCGGTAGTCCAGTGCCCACTGGTGATAGCAGCCTTCCAGGTAGGTGCCCCGCAGGAGCGGCAGAATGCGACCCAGCAGCTCGAGCGCAGGCTCCCACTGACCGGCCGACTCGAGGCGGGATGCCTCCACCATCATCCGCTCCAGCTCCTCGAGGTCGTGCCAGTAGGGCCACTGGCGGTCGAACTGGAGGAACTCTCCCTGGCGAGCCACGTAGTCGAACTCTCCGGCGAAGCTCGAGGGCCGCAGGCACTTGCGCAGGATGGAGGTGGCCTGAGAGAGATTCTTGCGGCCGCGCTCGATGTTCTCGGGCCAAAAATCCTCCACCAGCTGCTCCACCACGAAGCGTCGGCCCGGCTGCGAGGCCAGCAGGGCGAAGAGGTAGCGCACTTTCTGACTGCGCCAGGATTTCTCGTCCACCATCTCTTCTCCCCGGTAGACCTCGAAAGTCCCCAGGGAATACATCCGTAAGACGGGCGGTTGCTGCTCCTCCACCTCGCGTCCGAGCCGCTGCAAGGCCCGCTCGGCGGGCGCCGAACCCGCCTGGCGCCAGGTGCGCAGAGCAGTCAGGCACCAGGGCGTGCAGCGCATCAAAACCTCCTGGTTCTCGGGTGCCAGCAGCACGGTGAGGGCCTCTTCATCCGTCTGGTTGCTGAGTACCGCCGCCACCAACCGGGCCCGCGCCTGCTGAGCTGGAAAGCGCAGCTGGGCGTAGAGCTCGCTGGCTCGGCGAGCATAGTTGGCGTTGCCGGTGAGCAGGGCCGTCTCGACGCAGGTGGCGGCATAAGGCGTGGAGCCCAGCAACTGCGCCTGGGCGGCGGCCTGGTCGGCCAGCTCGATCTGACGGTGCAGACGCGCGCGGCTGAGCAGGGCCTGAACCCCTTCCCAGCTGGGCTGCTCCGTGAGCAGCGGACTGGCCAGGGCCAGAGCCGCGTTGCGCGGATCCCCGCCGGCCTCCAGGGCCCGGGCCAGCGAGAGCAGAGCCTGGCGGCGCCCGGCGGTGCACTCTTTCTCCACCGGGGCGTCCACCGCGTCCAGCGCCTGCAGGAGACGTGGGTCGAAGCGCCCCGGATGACGGCTTTCCATGGCTCGCGACAGGGCCAGACCGGCCACCGGCCCCAGGGCCGTGGCCTCGATGGCCACCGCCGCGATCTGGGTCTCGAGCCGGGAGCCCTCCTGCAGGCCGTCCACCTCTTCCACCAGGTCGCGCACGGTGACGGGCAGGGACCCCATCAGACCGTGCATCAGCTCGTCCCCACCGGCCCGCTGGGCGGTGGCCACCAGCGTGGCCAGACGGATGGCCGTGGCCAGTTCGGCGGGTACGCCCAGGCGCGCGCAGATCCGCGCCGCCAGCTCGGCCGCCTCGATGGGATCGCGGGTTTTGAGCGTGCGGGCCAGCGACTCCACGGCGATCACCAGGGCCTTGCTCAGCTCGCCCTCGCGGGCGTTGTGCTGACGTTTCTGGCGCACGTCGCTCAGCACTCGATGGACCGACTCGAGAAAGTCCTCGGCCAGAAAGGGCTTGCGCAGATAGTCGCCCACGCCCAGCTTGACGGCGCGCACCGAGTCGGCCTCGCTGGAATAGCCCGTGATCACGATGGTGCCGATGCCCGGGGTTTGCTTTTGCACGTGCGCCAGGGCGTCCAGGCCGTCCATGCCTTCCATCCGGATGTCGGCCACGATCAGGTCGAAGGCCGAGTCGCTGGCCTGCAGCACGGCTTCCTCTCCGCGCGCGGCGATCTGGACGCTGAACCCCTCGTCCTCGAGCACGCCCTGAAGCACCGAGCGCAGCCCTGGATCGTCCTCCAGCAAGAGAATTCGGCTCACGGGCTGCTCCTTCGTAGTCTCAATAAGAAGCTCCCGCCGGGCGCTTCGGGCTCCAGCAACAGCTCTCCCTCGTGCTGGCGCACGATCTGGAGGCTGACGGAGAGCCCCAGGCCGGTGCCGCGTCCCACGGGCTTGGTGGTGAAGAACGGGTCGAAGATCTTATCCCGCACGTCGGGCGCCACACCGGCCCCGTCATCCTCGACCCGCAGCTCCACGCAGCTCTCTTGGGCGGCGGTGCTCAATACAACCTTGCCTTTGGCGGCGTCGCGCGCGTTGACCAGCAGGTTGAGCACGACCTGCTGCAGCTCTCCGGCGTTGGCGCGCACCACCGGCAGCTGGCCGAGCCGGGTCTCGAGACTGATCCCGGCCTCGTTGTAAGAATGGCGGACCATCTCCAGACTATCCTGCGCGACCTGGTTGAGGTCGACATCGCTGAGCACTCGCGACCCTTCGCGGGCGTAGTAGAGAAGGCGCGCGACGATTTCCTGGGCGCGCTCCAGCGAGCCGATGGCCGTCTCCAGGTGTTGCTTGGAACGCTCCGGTCGCGTCTCCAGGAGGCGCGTGGCCTGACTGATGGCCACCTTGACGGCCCCCAGCGGTGAGTTCATCTCGTGGGCCACTCCGGCCGCCAGTTGACCCACGGCCGCCAGCTTGGCCGACTGGATCAGCTGGGCTTCCGACTCTTGCAACCGTCGATGGGCGTCGGCATTCTGCAGGGCAATGCCGGCGTGGAAGGCCAGAATGCCCATCAAGTGCTGGTGCTCGCGCGTGAAGGAGCCTTCCTGGTGACTGCAGAGCACCACCGCCTGATCCGCGCCCACCAATGGGAAAGCCAGCAGACAGGACATCCCGGGGCGGGCGTAGGGCGAGCCTTCGAGTTGCTCGAGCAAGAGCGGCGCTTTCGTTTCTTGCAGCAGGTCGAGCAGGGGTCCCTCGGTCAGCAACTCGTAGCTGTCATGCGGCACCATCGCTCGCACCCATTCCTCCAGGGGCTCGATCGGCTGGCGCAGGTTGCTCGACAGGGCGCGCGAGGCCTCCAACAGGAGATCGATGCGACCCAGCCACTCCTGGAGCTTGCGGGCCGTGCGCGCGCCGCGGTCGGCCTCACGAAAGCGCTCCACCGACTCCAGCGCCACGCCCGTCTGGCGGGCCAGCACCGAGACCATATGAACCTGTCTTTGCGTGAAGGGATGCGGGCCGCCCAGATAGAGCACCCCTACATCGGCAATGGGGGCCGTCAGGCAGTACTCACCCATGAGCTCAGAGCTGCCTTGCACGGGCCGGCCCAGCGCATGGGCCTGCTCGACCGCCGGCTCGCGCAGCTTCAAGAGATCCCAGGAGCGCAGTTTCTCGGCGGAAGGGCTCTGAAAACGCAGGGGTGCCGGCCGGCCTGCCTCCACCCAGAAGAGCACCAGGCTCTCACAGGGAATCGCCTTCTGCGTGGCCCCCAGAACCAGGTCGAGGACGCGCTCGCGCGTGTCGGCCGAAGTGAGTCGGGCAGTCAGCTCGTCCAGCAGCGAGAAGTCGTCCACCTGCTCGTTGAGACTGCGGTTGGTATCGTCCAGGACCTCGCGGGTCTGCTCCAGCTTGCCCTCGAGCCGGCGAATCTGACCGGCCATCCGGGCGCGCACCGCCAGCTCGGCCTGCTCGGCTTCCAGGCGGGCCGTGCGCCAGAGCCACGGCAGCAGGAGCACGATCCAAAGGCCGCGCCAGGGGTCGGCCTGCATCGATAGCGTGAGCAGAGCGCCCAGGCCGACCGCGGCCAGACGCAACGGGAAGGCCCTCAGGCGGATCCGATCGCCTTCGGTGTTCAGCAGCATGTTGAAGGCCAGGTAGAGCTGGCCCGCGATCGCCACGGCCACCACGAGGGGAACTCCGCTGACCTGCCCGTAAACCGCCAGGGAGGCCAGGGCCGGCAAGGCATCCAGCAGCAGCTCGTGGGCGGTGAGCGAGGCCGACGGGGCCGACCGGAGCACGGCCCGCGCCGCCAGGCCGGCGGTCAGGAGAGCGGTGGCCCAGCCGAAGCCGGCCTGCATGGCGGCGGCCAGATAGAAGAGATAGGCGCTGGACAGGAAGCCATGCCCCAGAATTCTGGGCGCTCGCAGCTCGCAGGCCACCGCTCCCAGCAGGAGCAGCAGGAGCCCGGGCCCCGTGGGGGCAGGGCCGAGACTCAGAACCCCCCAGACCCACAGCGCCAGAGCCAGGACACTTCCGATTCGGGTCATTCCAGGACCGCCCCGAGCCGGTTGCCGAATAGGCCAGCCCCATGGGAGCAAGCTCGACGTTGCGCTGCAGTCGCGATCAGGTCATGTTGATGACGCGCCAGTTCTCCTGTTTGATGGCGGCCGGGATCGGCGTGCCGCGCGCTCTGCAAACTCTGGCCGAGACCGAGGCCGACCCGCAACTCAGGCAGGCCCTCGAAGAGCTGCACGCCAGCATCTGTCGAGGCGAGTACTTTTCCAAAGCCTGCGCGCGCTACCCCGGTATTTTCTCGCCTGTCTACGTGGCCATGATCGAGACCGGTGAGTCCAGCGGACGGCTCAACGACCTGCTCGATCGCATGGGCACCTGGCTCGAACGCGAGGCCGACCTTCTCAAGCGACTGCGCTCGGCGCTGGTCTATCCCACCACGGTGCTGAGCCTGTCGTTGCTGATGCTGTTGACCATCTTCTTGACGGTCATTCCGGGCTTTCGGCCCATCTTGAGCCAGGCCCAGGTGGCTCTTCCCTGGACGACCCGGCTGACCTTCGCTCTGGCCTGGGCCGCGTCCAGTCCCGTCTGCTGGTTGCTGGCGGGAACCTTGCTGCTGATGCTGGTGGCTTTCGTGCGCGAGCGGTTGGCCAGCGAGGCCGGCCGCGAGCAGCTGCATTCCCTGGCTCTGTCCATTCCTGGTGTGAACGAGCTGCTGATCTATGCGGCCGCAGGGCGTTTCGCCTCGGCCATGGGGGTGCTGTTGAATGCCGGGGTCGGGCTGATCAAGAGCGTGCGTCTGGCCGCCCGCGTGAGCGGAAGCCCCGCCCTGGTGCGCGAGTGTGAGGACGTGGTGGCGGCCGTGAAGGACGGCGAGGTGCTCTCGCGGCGGCTGGCCCAGAGCCCCCACTGTCCGGCCATGCTGGCGCAGCTGGTGGCGGTGGGAGAGCAATCGGCCAAGATGTCGGAGATGTTTGCGCGCGGCGGCGAGTTCTACACGCTGGAGGTGCACTATCGGTTGGAGCGGCTCATGGCGCTGCTCGAGCCCATCCTGCTGGCCGGCCTCTCGTTGTTCGTCGGCTTCATCGCCGTCTCGTTGATGCTGCCCATCTACCGAATGATCTCCTCAATCACCTGAAGGACGGGAGACGAGAGCGTGAGCCCACGCTCTCGTCCCCCTCTCCGATTACGGCGTGCCGGGCGGACAGTTGTCACACATCAACACGGCCGGGGCGTTGCTGCCGAGGATGTAGGTATTCCCCTGTCGTTGGACCACCGTCTCCGGGTTTCCGGCCAGGACCTGGGTCTGACTGGTGGTGGGAGTGACCCGCACCGTCATCGGCGCGGCCCGTACCACCTCGGTCTTGGTCCAGCTCCCCACCGGTCCCCGGCACATGTCGACCGGCTGGCCCTTCGAGTCGATGAACCGCTCCACCTTGCACGGCACCTTCCTCTGCACCGCCTGCGTGGTCGGGGCGTGCAGCGTCAGCTCTCCGGCGGCTTGCGGCGGCGGGGGAGGGGGCGGCGGAGGCGCGCTCTGTTTGAGAGCGATGCACTCGCGGTCCATGCTGGCCCACCCGGGCTTGTTGTTGCCGCTGGCGGTGCCCGCCTGCCCTCCCACCAGAAAGGCCTGGGCTCCCACGTTGCGAGCGTCGGAAGTGCCGAAGTTGCCCGCGGCGTCGGCCGTCTCGCGCCCGATGAACCAGGTTTCGCCGCCCACTTTGACCTCTTCGTAACGCCTGGTGCCATCCGGCATTTTGAAGGGCAAGCAGCCCGAAACCGAGATCGCGATGCTCCCCCCGGCGACAGCCGGGGGTTGGGTGGCCGAGAAGGTGACCGCCGAGGCTCGTACGTTGGTCGTCGCTCCCGTCACGTGGACGTCGCCGCCCTGCTGGGAAACAGGCCCGGTGCTGGCGCCCACGTTTCCCACGTTGCCGCCGCTGGCGCCCACGTTCCCCACGCTGCCGCCGCCGGCCGAGACGTTGCCCACGTTGCCGCCGCTGGCGCCAACGCGGAGGGTGTTGGTGTTGGCGTTATAGTTGATCGAGGTGCTGTCTCCTCCTGTCGCGGTCGCGGCTGCGCCAGCGCTGGCGTTGGCATTTGCGTTCGCGCTGGGGGTGGGGGGCGATTCCGGGTAGTTGGTGGCATGGGCCGACGCTGCGAAGGCGATGGCCGCGGCTCCCAGGGTTGCTCTGATCATGAGGGTCTCCTTTCTCTCAGTACAGGACTGGCTTGTTACCACGGTTCACAGACTGGTACGTGATGTCGCTGATATCCGACATCATCCGGCGCAGGTGCTCGCCGGACTCGGAGTTCTTGGGTCCCTCGGAGGGGCCATTGAGCTCGTTCTGCGCCGTGCTCGAGAGGGTGACCGTATCGCCCGAGGAGGCCACCGGACCCCCCGGGGAGGCCGCGCTCGCGGCGGCCCTCTGGAGGACGTTGGCAGGGGGCTTGGGATAGGTCGGATTGATGTTGGTCTGCAAGGTGGTTCTCCTTTTCGTTGCTTGTTTTCCGAACTATTGGCCCAGCAGGAGCTTGAGGGCGATGGATGTCGGCCGCGCCAGCGCGCTCCCGCCTGGTCGCACGGTGGCCAGGAGCGCCTGCTGGAGGTCGCGCGCGGCCGGAACGACAGCCTGCTTCTGGGGCAGGCTGCGCATGTCCACGTAGCCCAAGATCGCGGCCGGTCGGGGGGCCACCGAGGGAAGTTGCCTGCGCATCGCCGCCAGTTGGAGTTGCTCGACCTCGAAGTGCAGCACATCCTGGTCTTCCCAGCCGCCCAGCATCATCTCTCTGTCCCTCCTGCCGCGGGCGCTCGCCGTCGCCCGACCCCCAGAGCTTACGGGGGGACGGACTACACGGGTCCGACTCGGAGGACCAGATGTTGCCGAAACGTTAAATCAATGTTGCCAGATTGTTACGCCTGCCGGTGCTGGCGACCGCCGTTGCGCATCCGCTCCAGACTCCAGAAGTCCTGGCCGTTGTCGGCCTCGACCGACGAGACGGAACCCTGGTTGGCCACGCTGCGGGATCGCGAGAGGTGGGTGGCCAGAGCGTGTGACCAGGCGCCGGCGCGACCGCGGGCGAAAGCCTGCGAGCCCTGGGCGGCCGTGGCGGCCGCGTGGGAGCCCTGGATGGCTCGGGCGGTGGCGTTGGACTGCTCCACCGCATTGGCGGCTGACTGCGAGTTGTCCGCCGCCACCGCACTGGCCACCGACTCCTGGCTGGCGCTGACGCTGGAGTTCGAGTTGCGGCGCGCCCGGGCTTCGGCGGAAGAGGCGGCCTCAGCCGTGGCGGTGGCCTGAGAACGGTTGGCGGCCCAGGCGTTCGAGACCGAGTCTTCTCCGGCCACCGAGCTGGCCAGGCTCTCCATACGGGCCTCGGCCACCGAGCTGGAACGGTCGAGCGCCATGCTGTCCGCCTGCGAGCCATTCTTGGCCAGCGCGCCGGAGTTCGAATCGTTGGCCGCCCGGGAGGTGGCGGTCGAGCCAGCCTCGGCGTCGGCCACGGCCATCGCCGTCATGGTGGACTCGGCCTGAGCTGCCGATCCCTGGACGGCCGAGGCGCTGGCCTGGGAGCCCTGCTGGGCGGTGGTGCTGGCGGCCGACTCCTGAGAGGCGGTCGAGCTGGCCTGCGAGCTCTCGCTGGCCGTGGCCGTGGCGGCCGAAGTGCTTTCGGCCTGGCTGCTGGCGAAAGACGAGCCGCTCGCGGTGGCCGCCGACTGGGAGCTTTCCAGAGCCGCGGCTTCAGCCCGGGAAGCGTCGGTGGCACTGGCCGCTGCCGCGGAGTGGTCCTGTGCCATCGAGTTGGCGCTCGAGTTGTTGCTGGCGGCTGCGGTTGCCTCACCCGCCTTGTCCGAGGCGGCCGACGCCGTCGAGTCGCCGCTGGCGTCCGCCTGAGCGGTCGAGAAGCCGCGCGAGCGAGCCGAGGCGGCCGAGTCTTCGGTGGCGCTGGCGGTGGAGTTGCCATAGCCCAGGCTGTCGGCGCTGGCCACCGAGTCGGCGCTGGCCGTAGCCGAGGACTCCGAGCCCTCGGCCGCGGTCGCCACGCTGCTGGAGTGATCTTCGGCCGCTGTCCGCGCGGTCGAGCTGTCGCTGGACTGAGCCGCGGCAGTGGAGTGGTCGGCGGCCACCGCGGTCGAGGAGGAGCCGTTGCTGGCGCTGGCCGTGGCCGCGGAATGATCCTGGCCCAGGGCGGTCGAGTTGGAGTCGGTCGAGGCCGAGGCCACCGCGCTCGAGTCTGCGTCGATCACCGCTTTGGCGGTAGAGTTGTCGCGCGCCATGGCCACCGCCAGGTGAAGACCCGTGCCGCTCTGCACATCGCTCAGAATCGCATCCAGCGACTCTCCTGCGGCCAGGCGATCCTGCACCGTCTGGACCGCTTCGGAGCTGCCCGAGAAGCTGATCCGGCTTTCTCCTTCGGCGGCCGTGGCCTCGGCCACGTAGTTGCCGTTTTCGTCCTGGGTGCTGGAGAAGCTGTGCACCACTCCGGCCCAGGCGTCCTGCAGTTGATCGGCGGCCACGACCCGCTCGGCAATCTCCACCTGGTCGGGCGCCTGACTTTGCGTTTCCACCACCGGGCTGACCGTTTGCGATGAAGCGGGCACCTGGTCGTTGCGCGTCTCGGTTACGAAAGTCGTTGCTCCAATGGTGCCCACTGCCATCTCTGCTGGCCTCCTCGGTTGATTTTGACACTGTTACCTTAGGCCGCCGGGGTCTTCTAAGGTCCGACTGGAGGGCCCTGATATTGCCAGAGTGTTAACAAGTTGTTTCCGTTTTAAGTCCCCGAGGCCGGACCCCGCCAGCCGTAGAGGCGCAGGATCTGCATGATGCGGTTGGACGAGGGGCTGACGGTGATTCCCACCGGGCCGGGGGTCACGCGGTTGCCCACCAGCTCGAGCTCCCGGGCGCCCAGGTTGGCCAGGCTGTTCCAGTTGGCCATGACCCAGCGATGGGTCTCGGCAAAATCCTCGTGGGCGCTGCTGTTACCGTAGGGGCTGATGCTCGGACCCAGGTTGCGCCAGGTCTCCAACAGCTCGGGATTGCCCGAGGCGCTGGCCAGGTTGTGGCCGGCCTCGTGGTGCACCAGAAAGCTTGCGCCGGCGGGCGTGAGGAGGTTGCCGCGAGCCAAAACCATCAGCCCATCGGCGCTGCCGGCGATTCCGCCAATCGGCCCCATCGTTCCGCCGTAGGTACCGACGCTCCCGATCTCGCTGGTGAGAACGATCTCGCGGGCGTGACGGCGGGCCTCGGGCGGCATCTGGTCGATGGCATACCGCAGGTTGGCCAGCTCCTGGCTGTTCGGCTGACCATAGATGGCGATGTCCAGGGATTGTCCATTCACGCCGGTGGTGCGCAGGAAGACCGGGGGAGCGGCCTGCTCGGCTTCGGTCCGGAAGGCCTCCAGGTTGCCGCCCAGGCGATGGATCGAATGATTGCCCTGGACCCAGCTCTCGTTGTAGTTCGTCCCGTCCTGCTCATACTGGCGGTTGAGGAAGGTGCGGCCGTTGGGGAGCGACCACTCGCGCCACTGGCCGCGATCATCGGCTGAGCTCCAGAGGCGGGTCTGTCCCACCAGTTGGCCTCTGCCATCGCGCACCTCGGACCATTCGCCGGTGGGGACGATGTCGTTGATCTGCGGGCCCTGGATTTCGGTGACGGGGGTCGCGCCCACACCGTTTCGCACGCTGACACGGAAGGTTGGCGTGGTGGGAACGCCCGGAATGCCATCGGGGAACACCAGGCTACCATCCTCGGAGCGGCCGGCCCAGGCCCCGTCGGGCTGGCGCTCGAGACGGGTGGTTCGCCCCTGGGCATCGGTGAACATCCGAATCTCCTCGCCGTTGGGCAGGTTGAAGATGTCGGTGCGGGTCGGCGCGTCAGACCTGCCCTCGGAGAAGTCCTGGCGAGGGTCGTTGGGCTGGCTGCGGAGCTCGGAGGTGAGGTCCTGCTCGGGCACGGTGGCGCCGAACATGTTTCGGGCGGCCTGCCAGGGATTGGTGACACCGATGTTGGCGCCGCCCCCACCGAAGAATTCCTGCACCTGGTCGGAGGTCAGGCTGGGGGCGGTCCGGGGGCTGCTTCCAAAGAACAGGGTGTCGTCCACCTGCTGCGGGGTCAGCGGGCGGGTTCCCATATAGGGCAGGGGAACGCGGCTGAAGAGGTCGGTATCCTCACGATCTCCCTGCGCCACCGTGGTGATGACGCTGTCGTGGTCGGCGCCGCGAACGTAAATGATATCGGCGTTCAGGCGCTGGGCGATGGCCTGGAAGCGGGGGTCGGTATAGTCCACCAGCGGATCGTTCTGGCCCACGTAGATGGTGGTGCGCACGTTCGGCGGCAGGCTGACCCGGGCCAGCTCGTCCTGGTAGTCGCCGGCCATGTCACGCGAGGGAGCGCCGTTGGGGATGAAGCGGTCGAAGAAACTCGGGAGCATACCCATCATGGCGGCGCTGTCGAAGCCGGCCAGCGGGGGGGCGACCAGGTTGAGGCTCAGGTCCTGCGTCAGGCCGTCCTGGGCCCGGGAGACGGCGGCCAGGCCGATGCGAGTCCCCATGCTGTGGGCCCAGATTTCGGTGGGGGCGTTGGGACCCAGCAGCTGCAGGGCCAGGTCGTTGGCGGTGTCGGTCTGGCGGCGGTAGCTGTCGTCGTAAGCCAGGGTCAGGACGTTGTTGCCCCTCTGGCCGGCGGCGTCACTGAGCGGCTGCACGTCGAGAGGACTGGCATTGATGCCGTGGATGGTGATGACGGTGGGACGATTGGGGTCCTGGTCGGTGAGCTGGACCAGTTGGCCGGGTTGGTTCCGGCCGCCGACGAGGGCCATCTCGTCGTCCGAGCCGATCATCCGGACGGTTACGGGAGGATTCGGGTTCGGCACGGGGTTCTGATCGGCCATCGGGTCGGGGACCGGCTCCGCGCCAGGCGCCGGGTCGGCCACGGGCTCGGGGGCAGGCGTCGGGTCGGCCACGGGCTCGACCACGGGGATGCTCGCGACCGGCTCGGTGATGGGCTCGACGGTGCCGGTGATCGGCTCGACGGGCTGGCTGACGGTGGGCAGAGTGCCGGTCTCGCGAATGACGTCGGCGTCTCTCGGGCCGGCGCCGGTCCGGTTCATGATCAGCGTGGTCAGCATCCCGCCGACCTGGCTCCAGTCGCCGGTCTCGTCGGCGCGGCGGTCGGCGTCGAGGTAGCCGCGCATCTGGTTGGCCGTGCTGAGCTCCGGGTTGACGCTCAGCAGGGCCGATTCGAACGCC